>RAZP01000034.1 GCA_004028745.1 Prosthecochloris sp. | reverse complement strand
TATCGATAGCAGGGGGCGTCAGCGCAAATTCGGGACTGAGAAAAAAAATGGAGGCTGTCTGTACGGCACACGGTATACGTGTGTATATCCCCAAAGCAGTATATTCGACCGACAATGCTGCCATGATCGCCACACTGGCCGGACTCAAGCTGTCCCACGGCCTGACAACCACGAACAACTACGATGTTGCACCCTTTGCAAGCTTTGACTCTTGTTGAGTCGTTGAGTTGTTGAAGTGTTGAAGTGTTGAGTTGCCCGGTTTTCTGGGGAAATCCCGATGTTATCGTACTCGTACTCAGCGAAGCGGTAATCGGACCGCCCCTAAACTTCTCATTGAATTAGTTGTATGAATACGTTATCTTTTGGCTTTTGAGAGCCGGTGCTTGTCAACAATTACAACGATGCCATGTACAATTTCATATTTTCACTTCTTCTTTTCGCTCCGCCTGCCGGCGGAGAAGCTCCAAACCCGATGATTCAGTTCATCCCCTTCATTCTTATTGCTGTTGTTTTCTACTTATTTCTCATCCGCCCGCAGCAGAAAAAACAAAAAGAACGCGAGAAGGTGCTTGAAAGCCTGAAGCGGGGAGACAAAGTTGTTACCATCGGAGGCATGCACGGAACCGTTGCAGGGATCGATTCAGAGAAAAAAACCGTTTTAGTGCAGGTTGCAGACAACTTGAAAATAAAGTTTGACCGCAGCGCAATCGCAACCACTGAAAAACAGGAAACAGGCGAGAAACTTACGAGCAAGGATTAGAAAAAATATATGCAGTCCACACCCGCAACATTGGTTTTGGAAAACGGTTCGGTCTATAAAGGCAAAGCGTTCGGACATGTTGGCGAAGCAGCCGGAGAAGTGGTTTTCAACACCTCACACACAGGATACCAGGAAATCCTTACCGACCCCTCTTATGCAGGACAAATGGTGGTAATGACCTACCCTCTTATCGGCAATTACGGTGTCAACAAGGCAGATGAAGAGTCTGAAAAAATCTGGGCGTCAGCGCTCATCGTTCGTGAAGCGTCCAATCTGCACAGCAACTACGCAGCAACCGGGAGCCTGGGCGACTACCTCAAGGCATCAAAAGTTATGGGCCTGGCTGGAATTGATACAAGAAAGCTGGTTCGTGAAATCCGGGAAAAAGGTGCCATGAGAGGCTTCATCTCAACGTTTGACCATGATGAAAAAAGCTTGCGGGAAAAGGCTCTGAAAACACCTGAAATGACCGGACTCGACCTTGTCAAAAAGGTCAGCACGTCTGATAGTTACACAGTGGATTGCCCGGATGCAAAATACCACGTTGTTGCCTATGATTACGGCATCAAACGAAATATCCTGAGAATGCTGCAGGATGCAGAGTGCCGCGTTACGGTACTCAATGCAAGTACGACAGCCGAGGAAGCCCTGAAACTGAACCCTGACGGAGTGTTCCTTTCAAATGGACCCGGCGACCCGTTTGCGGTAACGTATGCGATCGACACGATCAGAAACCTGACACGTCATAACAACTCGTCAGGCCCCCTGCCGATATTCGGTATATGCTTAGGGCATCAGCTTCTTTCATTGGCTTTCGGTGCCAGCACATACAAACTGAAATTCGGCCATCACGGAAGCAATCACCCAGTCAAGCACCTCTCGACTCAATCAATCGAGATCACTTCCCAGAACCATGGCTTTTCTGTCGAGATAGACTCCCTCCCGGAAGAGCTCGAGCTCACCCACCTCAATCTTTACGATAATACCGTTGAAGGCGTCCGGCACCGTGAGCTGCCTTGTTTTTCCGTGCAGTATCACCCTGAAGCCGCACCTGGTCCACATGATTCGCACTACCTGTTCAGCCTGTTTACCGAAATGATGGACAGGTAATGTAAAAGTCTTATAGGTACCTCTATAAATTGTCATGAGTCCCGATGCTATCGGGATACAAGGCGGACGGAGCCCCGACAATGTCGGGGTAAACTTCAAAACCGGAGTCCCGACAAGTCGGGACCAACGAAGTAATCAGGGTGCGCAACAAATTAATAGAGGCGCCCTTATCCTGACCGGTTGGGATGGAGGGTCATTTTGCCGGACAATTTCACATTTTGCCTGGGTCTTGTAAATTTGGTTTTACCCTTATTGAGCATCAGCCATGCAAAGCATTTTATCGGCAGCCCTGATTTCGGTCTTTACGCTTTTTTCTTTTTTAGACGCTCAAGCGGATTACAGGACACTGATAACCGCCAACAAACTTTTTGAGGCCGGCCGGTTCGTGGAGGCTGCTGAACTGTACAGAAATGTTGTCAGAGATGAACCGCAAAGCCGTAACGGCAGCATCGCTGCATACAACCTCGGTAATACGCTTTTCCGCTCCAGACATTTTGCTGAAGCCGCCGCACAATTCCGCGAGGTCGCACATCAGCCGGAACTGCCAGAAACATTCAGATCGGATGCACGGTTCAATGCCGGCAACACATTTGCCCGGCTCGCGCTCCTCAAGAGTGACAAAAAGCAGAAAATAACGCTGCTGAAAGCATCTCTGAATGAGTACCGCTCTACCCTTCTGCTGAACCCCCGGGATCAGGACAGTAAAATCAACTATGAAATCGTCCTGCGTCTTTTGAAAAATCTTTATCCCCCGCCCGCAAGTGAGAGTCGCTCCTCAGACACAGGACCTCCCAGGGTCAGCAACGATGTTGCGTCAAACATCCTCGAACAGACAATGAAAGAGGAACCGAACGTGCTGCAGAACAACTACAGCACTACATCGCCAAAAAAGAAAGTACCTTCAAACAGGGACTGGTAGTATGGACAAGAGAAAACAGGTACTGCTGGTATTTCTTGCGTCGGACAGCGGGGTCGACGGGGCCAGATCGCTTTTTGAGGAACAGTCGAAAAAGGGAGTGAAAAAGTGGCTGAACACATCGATACGTAATCTGATAAAACAAACACAGTTTGCCATTCCTCCGCTTGCTCTCATGATTCTCGCCTCCGTTGAAGTCGAGGGCGTCGAGCAGAAGATCTGCGACCTTCGTTTTGAAGAGCTACCGCTTGATAAGCCATGGGATCTTATCGGCATCAGCGTCCAAACCGGCATGACGCTGAAGGCATTCAACCTTGCCGACAGCCTCAGGGCAAAAGGGTACAAAGTAGCGCTCGGCGGCGCTCATGTCACACTCTTCCCTGATTCTTGCAGGCAGCATGCCGATATCCTGGTTCACGGTGAAGCCGATGATATATGGGCGGAAGTTCTTGAAGATCTTAAAAAGGAAACACTGAAAGAGCAATATTTTCCCGGTGATTTCCCCGACCTCTCACTGCCTCGTCCTGTTAAACACCAACTGCTTGACAAACAGCGGTACTTCACGACAAACATCATTCAGACCGGCCGGGGATGCCCTTACAGCTGTGATTTCTGCAATGTCTATATTCTCAACGGAAACCGGCACCGAAGGAGAGCTATCGATAATGTTGTCGATGAAGTCCGGCGTTTCCGTGAGCACGACAAAAGGATATTTTTTTTCGTCGATGACTCCATCAACGCAAGTGAAGAGTACGCCCATGAACTCTTCAGCCGCCTCATACCGCTTAATATCACCTGGTTCGGGCAAGCAACAACCATGCTCGGCAAACAGCCTCTCCTGCTTGAAACGTTTGCTCGATCGGGATGCAGAGCACTGCTCGTAGGGATTGAAAGCCTCGAACCTGCAAGCCGAGACACTCACAAAAAAACACAGAACCGCTCAACCGAGCTTGCCGAAGCCATAATCAACATCCGTGCGGCGGGTATCAGCCTTTACGGAAGCTTCATCTATGGACTCGACGGTGATACGCTGGAAACTCCCGCGGCAATTCTTGATTTCATCCGCATGACAAAGCTGGATGTCCCCGGCATCAACATCCTGCGGCCTAATCCGGGAACCAAGGTTTTTGATCGCCTCAGGGAAGAAGGGCGGCTGCTGTTTGACCCTGATGATCTTGGTGCCTATCGTTATACATTCGGGCAGGAAATGCTTTACCAGCCGAAAAATATCGATCTGCCGGACTTTATAAAGAGTTATTCAGAGCTGACCTCCGAAATCTTTACCATAAGCAACTCACTGCGGCGCGGTCTTGCCGCACCAAGCGCTAAATCAGCCGTACTCCTTTTCAACCTGTTCTATACGCATCTGTATGCTCTCTCGCGCAATGATCTGATGAAGCAAATAACGGGAAACGGTTTAAAAAAATCATGAATGATTTTATCATTAACTTTTGTATTTTTCGTTTCGTTGTTTGTCAACACATATCAACACTACTCACATCATTACGAACGAAGGAGAACACCATGAAAAAAATCCTACCGGTAGCTGCTCTCTGCGGCATTTTCTTTATCGGATGCGGCGGCGCACAGGAACCAGCAGCAGAAGCTCCTGCTGAAGGCGGAGCTGCAAGCGAACTTGTAAGCGGTTATGATCTCGCAAAGGGCAAAGAAATTTATATGGCAGACTGTGCAAGCTGTCACGACGAAGGGGTACTCAATTCACCGAAAACCGGCGACGTTGCAGGTTGGACCGCACGTATCGACCAGGGTATGGAAACCCTGATCCAGAAATCAATCGACGGTTACAACGATGTGGGCAACATGCCTGCTAAAGGCGGCAATGATGCTCTTACCGATGAGGACGTAGCCGATGCTGTTGCCTACATGGTAAACGAAAGCGTTGCCAAGTAATCAGTTAGCGATATATCAAAAAAAGCGGGCGCTGAAAAGGTGCCCGCTTTTTTTGGCGTTTGTTTTTAGTAACCGCCCAACGTTTAAGGAGAAAAACATGGGACGAATTATTTCAGCTCTTACCCTTTCTGCAGTTTTTGTACTCTCTCTCGGTTTAGATGCACGCGCCGGAGTTACAGCTGCAGATGTTGCCAAGTACGATCTCGCAAACGGCCAGTCCGTCTATAACACGAGCTGCGCAGCCTGTCACGATAACGGCATTTTGAAAGCGCCTAAAACCGGCGTCCAGGCAGACTGGACGGCACGTTTTGCACAGGGTATGGACACTCTTGTCAAGAAATCCATCGATGGCTATACCGCCGAAGGAAACATGCCTGCAAGGGGTGGCAACCCTGACCTTACCGACAAGCAGGTTGGCGATGCCGTCGCCTATATGGTAAAACAGGTGCTCTGATTTTTTTGCCGGTATCCTCAAAGGCACCTCAAGTCACGGCGGGTATGTTTGCAAGACTGCCCGCCTTTTTTAAGGCTCCTCTATTTATTTACTCTCTCTGACTGCCCAGTACCTTGCAAGCAAAATCCCCGAAAGATTGTGCCAGAGACTGAAGAGCGCCCCCGGCAAAGCACTCAGCGGCTGAAAGAACTGATTCGCAAGCGTCACCCCGAGGCCGGAATTCTGCATGCCGATCTCAACTGCAACGGTGCGGCAGTCAACACAGCTGTATCCTGCCAGCTTTGCGATCCCATATCCAGTAGTAAGTCCAAGGAGATTGTGCAGCATGACGGCTGCAATCACCGCAACCGGAAAAGCAAGCACCCGGTCAGCGTTAAGAGCCATAACGCAGGCGATGATCAGCGAAATAGATACAACCGATACTGCAGGAAGAAAATCGCTGTAGCGGTCCGCCTGACTGCTGAAAAAATGCCGCACAAGCAGTCCTGCAATGAGCGGCACGGCAACGACCTGGAATACAGAGAGAAACAGCGAAACGTAAGACAAATCTATCGATCTACTGAGTATCAGGTAGATAATACCCGGAGTAAGCAGAGGCGCAAGCATGGTTGAAAACATGGTCATGGTCACCGAAAGCGCGACATCCCCCCGCGAAAGATAGACAATCACATTGGACGCTGTCCCTCCCGGACAACTCCCCACAAGCACCATACCGATCATGATCTCTTCAGGCAATGACAATATGCTGCTCACCAGCAGCCCGAGACCCGGCATAACGGTAAACTGAACGACGGCAGCAAGCAGAACCACCTTCCTTTTTATCCAGACATCCCTGAAATCGTGAAACCGTATTGTAGTGCCCATGCCGAACATGATCACTCCAAGCAAAAAAGGGATAAACGGTTTGACCCACAGAAAAGAGACAGGGAATGCAAGGGCAATGATCGACGCGCCCAGAGCAATTGCAAGAAAATGCCGATTAACTGCGTTCATAACCCCTCTCTTTTGCAAAAAAGCCATTAATGAATACGACCGTGGGATCATGTAATGTAGGACTCTTCCGAAAGAAATACGCCTTCTTAGCGTTTCAAATTGTGCGGGGGTGATGGGGAAATCCCCGCTCCATTTGTATCTTCACTTGCAAAGACATGGAATGCATATGCAGTGATTATGAAGGAAATTGAATATATAGGTTATGCCGCAGGGATTTTGACCACCCTTGCCTTTCTTCCCCAGGCACTTAAGGTGTTCCGTTCGAAAAAAACAAGAGACATCAGCCTGCTGTGGGCAGTGTTAATGATTGCTGGTGTTTTTCTCTGGCTCTGCTACGGTTATGCCAACCGGAGCCTGCCCATTATGATAGCAAACGGCATAACGCTTCTGCTGCTTATGGTGATCTTCGTTTTCAAACTGCGCTTCAAGTAAATCGACAACAGCATGAACAAAACAACTATTGGTTTTATCGGAACGGGCCGGATCGCAAGAGCCCTTATTGCCGGTCTTGTGCGAGAAAGCTACAATGATGTTTCAGGTTTTGATAAAGATCCTGCCGCCTCGGAAGCTGTCAGCCATGAGTTTGGTATTGCGCTCAAAACATCCGTGAGGGAAATTGCGCAGACCGCAGACATTATCATCCTTGCGGTAAAACCTTATCAGATAGAAGAAGTCCTTGGTGAGCTTCAGGGACATCTTGGAACGGAACACCTGCTGATAAGCGTTGCCGCCGGAATCACATCCGAATTCATAAGAACCCATTCGCGTGAAGATATGCGTGTTATCCGCGTCATGCCCAACACACCTGCTTTTGTTGGAGAAGGTATGACCGTTATCAGCGGGGGAAAACATGCAACCGTTGAGGACATTGCAAAAGCAAAAAAAATATTCAGCGCCATCGGCAGGGTATTGGTGCTCGATGAATCGCTGATGGATGCCGCAACTGCTGTTTCGGGAAGCGGACCGGCTTACATGTTCTCCATTATCGCCTCGATGGCTGAAGGAGGGGTACGGTGCGGCCTTTCCGGAGAAGACGCCGTTACACTCAGCGCACAGACCATGCTCGGTGCGGCGAAGATGGTACTTGACGTTAAAAAACGCCCTGAAGACCTTATAAAAGATGTCACAACACCGGGAGGAACGACCGAGGCCGGGCTGAAAGAGATGGATGACCACCATGTTCGCCAGGCCATGATCGACACCGTGAGAGCCGCTGCTGACCGTTCAATCGAACTGAAAAAGTAATCGGTCCCCATGAAGCTGCCGGTATACAGGACAGTAATCTTTCTGCTGCTGCTTTGCACCCCTGAACAGATAAGGGCTTCGGACACCGGCCGGGAAAACAGCCCGAAAAAAGATCTCTTTCTTACAACGCATGTCAGCAATCAGAACCCGTTTGCAGGAGAAGAAGTGGAACTCACCTACACCTTGTTTTTCAAGGGTATCGCTCCGAAAATCAGGGACGTCGAAAAGCCGGTTCACCAGGGAATCTGGGCTGAAGACAACACTCCTCAGGGACTTATACCGAGCAAACCCGAAGTCATCAACGGTGTAACCTACCGAAATGCGGTTATCAAGCGCATGAAGCTGGTTCCCATCCAAAGCGGCACGCTCAGCGTTACCGGTTACCACCTGCTTTGTACCATTCCAAGAGACCTCTCCATCGGGATGGAATCCGAACCCGATGACTCGCTCACTCTTTCCGCTCCCGGCATAATACTGCACGTCAAAACTCTCCCGGAACCCAAACCGGCAGAGTTCAACGGAGCCGTAGGAATATTTACAGCCTCAGCCTCCACGGACAGGGACACCGTCTCTGCTGTAGAACCATTTCGGCTTACCACCACAATAACCGGCAAGGGCAGTTTCAGGACTCTTCCGGAAATACCGCTTTCGCTGCCTGATGGATTTTCCTTGATAGAAACCGCGGATGCGCAAAAAGAAAACCCCTCTCCAACGGAATCATCGATAGGTTTTACCAGAACAGTTACCCTGAACGCCAATACGCAGGGAACCTTCACCTTTTCACCGGTCACATTCTCAGCGTTCGACCCGGCAGAACAACGTTATACTACCGTTACATCAGAAAAACTTACTCTGACCGTACTGCCTGCAGCAGAGAAATCACTGTCGGAAACTCCCCTCGCAGAAACAGGTGTTCAACAAGAGCAAGAGCCCAGCAGCCCATCACCTCTACTCAAGCTTCTCCTTGCTCTGCCAATAGCTCTGATAGCTGTGCTGCTTTATTTTCTTTTGAAAAAGTTCTTGCGGGCCGGCAACCGTTACCCGGGAAAAAAGCAGATCAGGAAAAGCCGAGACCAGGATGATAACGTACAGAACCGGAAACTCGCTCATTCACCCCTGGAGCTGCGGGACAAGCTCTATACAGCAGTTGAACTGTGCTGCTGCATGGATCCACAGAGCTTGACAAGAAGTGAGCTGAAACGAGAGCTGAAAAAGCAGGGAATAGGAGAAACCATCTCCCATAAGCTGCTCACCTTGCTCGATGAAATCGACAGAGCAGAGTTTGCGCCGGGGAACCCCGGTCAGGAAGAACTGGAGGAGCTCCGGCAGGCATGCAAAGCCGTTCTGGAAAAGTTTGAGAATAAGAATTGAGATAGGTTATATATTTGAACTCTCACGCCGTCACGTTATGCTCCCGACCTTCCAGATGGGAACGTTTTTTTTCAGCTCATCCATGAACCAGGTCATGGCACTGAAAGCTTCTCGGCGGTGCTTTGAGCGGACCAGCACAACGATGGCAGCTTCTCCCACGGGAATGGCTCCAACACGGTGAATACAACGAAGGTCTATGATGCCGAACTTGTCAATGGCTTCCATACCGATTCTTTCCAGCTCTTTCTGTGCCATGCCTTCATAATGTTCGTAAACGAGCGCGCTGATCTCTTCGTCCTTTTCCCTGTCACGCACGAGACCGGTAAAAACAAGCTCAGCGCCAGCCTCCGGGCTGCGGGGGGCATCGAAGCTCCATCCGTCGATTTTCCCGGAAGTAATATTCACTGTCACCATCGCTACCCTCCGCTGACCGGTGGAATGATCGCAAGTTCGTCGCCTTCCTTCACAAGGGAGCCTTCTTCGGGATAGGCCATGTTAAGCGCAAGCATGAATGGCATTTCAGCAAGCTGTGAAGAAAGTTTCCTGATTTCCCGTTCGACAACTTCAATAGTGGTGCCTTCAGGTATATCCATGTGGAACTCGTCACGGGCAAGAACCTCGCGGGCAGAAGCGAAACATTTGACAGTAAGCCGGATGGTTTTTCTGTTATTCATTGAGTGTACTCCACGGCAACAAATTACAGGTAACGGCATTTCCAGCAGGCAAACACTGCGGAGAAGCTGGTGCTTCTATCAGGCAGTTTGCACCGACCAGCGAGGTGATCATATGCGATTCGATCTTCCGGCCTGTCTCGCAAAGAAGCCTGCCGTTGTTCTGCCATATTCTGCCGAACAAAAAGCGGTGCCTCTTTTTATCGGCGGGAAACGGTTCGGTAAGCTCAGCTTCGATCTTGCCGTGGTAATGGCTTGCCTGCATAGCCGACAGGGCAGGCATACAGTATTCGAGAAAACAGACAAGTGCCGAAACCGGGTTGCCCGGCAACCCGAAAACCGCGTTACCTTCTCTACCGGTACCGAAGAAGAATGGTTTACCCGGTTTCTGTGCCACCTTCCAGAACTTCTGTTCAACACCGAAACCGGTAAGAAGCCGGTGCATGTAATCGTACTCGCCGGTTGACATGCCTCCTGTGGTAACAAGCATGTCACAGGAAGGAAGCGCCTGGGTAAGCACATCACGGATTGCCTCGACATCATCCGGCGCATGCCACTGCCCCGCAATCCTCGCACCTGCAGCAACAGCACAGGATTCAAGGGAATAACGGTTGCTGTTGTAAATTGCCCCTTCTTCAAGTTTTTCTCCAGGGCGGCGAAGCTCGTCGCCTACGGTAACAACTCCCACATTCGGCCGACGATAAACAGGAACGTCCGCCTTCCCGAATGCGGCAAGCACACCGATTTCTGCCGGGGCCAGACGCATGCCCCGCCGCAGCAGCAGTTCACCCTCCCGAACCTCTTCACCTCTATAACGGACGTTGGCAAAACGGTCAGGTGACTTAAAAATGTCAACCGCCCGGGTACCGAATCCGCTGGTATGCTCAAAGATAACCACCGTATCAGCACCATTGGGCATTGGAGCACCCGTCATGATCTGAGTGCAGCATCCTGAAACAACCGGCAGCTGCGGATGGTTTCCGGCAGAAACTTTTTCCATAACCTTCAACACAACCGGCTTCTCTTCGGAAGCCCCTTCTATATCCTCCCACTTTACGGCAAAACCGTCCATGGCGGCATTGTCAAAACGCGGCAAATGAAAACCCGCCGTTATATCCTCTGCAAGCACCTGTCCCTGAACAGATTCGAGTGCCAGTTTTTCCACAGGCAGTTCACCAACGGCGGCAGCAATAATAGCATGTGCTTTTTCGACCTCTATCATCAGTGACCTCCCCCCTGAATCATGTCGAATGCGTGGAAAATTGCAGGAACAAGGACTTCGAGGGCATCTTTTGCGGCACTCGTGCTGCCGGGCAGGCAGATCACAATCGATGAACCGATCATGCCGGCGGTCAGCCTGGAAAGCATGGCTGTACGTATTTTGCCCTGTCCCCACTGAAAAAGCGCCTGCTCGACACCCTGCAGCCTCCTGGTAAACTTTGGCAACAGCGTTTCAACAGTAACATCTCTCGACCCGAGCCCGGTACCTCCAGAGGTAACGACAAGTTCAACACCTTCCCTGACCCACCGGTCAACAGAAGCTCCAATATCGGCAGGCTCATCCGCAACAAGTTTGAAAGCCTCGACCGGGCAACCGGCCGACTCAAAACCCTTTCTGAGAACACTGCCCGACCTGTCAACCGCTTTACCGGCGGCAACGGAATCCGAAACAACAAGTATCGCAGTCCTCGGCTTGTAGCCGGTTGAGATGTCGCTTTTTCCACCGGCTTTCGTATCAAGTTTGACAGCCCCGATCTCCATGGATGTATCGACCGCCTTGCACATATCATAGATCGTAAGCGCAGCAACCGTAACGGCGGTAAGAGCTTCCATCTCCACACCGGTAGCCTCTTTTGTTTTTACCGTCGCGTTTACCGCTATGCGCTCGTCTTCGAGGACAAAACCAATATCTATCCAGGCAAGATTAAGCTGGTGGCAAAGTGGGATAAGGTCCGCTGTCTTCTTGGCGGCCTGTATACCTGCAATTTTCGCTGCCGTCAGCACATTCCCTTTCGGCAAACCGCCTTTTTGCAGAAGCTTTATGGTTTCGGGTTTCATGGCAATATGACCGGAAGCAGACGCGGTACGCATGGTACTGGGTTTTGCCGATACATCGACCATCCTTACGTCACCATCCTCATCGAGATGTGATAAATCCGCCATGTATATGTAGTATTGTAGCTGTTGAGTTTGAACCGTTGAGGCTCGGTTTAAAGATATGAGTTGTTTTTCTAATACTCTTGAAAAGTCATGCCCCCGTGTAATAACAAAGAATATACTTTTCCCCTATCCCCCGATCTCCGACATGCTGGTTCTTGGAGCATTTCCTCCGGCTTTTCTGCCGTCTTTCGGTTTCATATCGATCGCCTGCCGAAAAAGCTCTCTGAGTTCCTCGGCTCCTGCACCACCCCGAAGAGCCTGAAGCAGGTCGACACCATCCTGAGCATACAGGCAGCTTATGATCCTGCCGCCCGAAGTAATCCGCAATCGGTTGCACTGATTACAGAAATTACGGGTAAATGCAGGAATAATTGCAACCCTCCCCAAATATCCGGGCAGCGAAAAACTAAGATGTTCCGTAGCATGCCCTTCCATGGCTTCCAGCTCAGGGTAGATTCTTTTGAGCGCTCCGAGTATCTTGTCCGCACCCATGAATTTCCCTGTACGCCAGATTTGATAATCGTCAAAAGGCATCAGTTCCATAAACCGAACGGTTACCGGTGCATGCCGGGTAAGTTCGGCAAAAAGCCGCAGCTCACCGCTGTTGATACCTCTGAGCAGCAGGACATTGAGCTTGACATGGAGCGTACCGGCCTGCTGAAGCGCCGATTCAAGGTTTGCCAAAACACCTGGCAAAAGGTTTCTCCGCGTTATTTCATTGTAACGTTCGCTGTCGAACGTATCGAGGCTGAAATTTATACCGTCAAGCCCTGCCTCGACCAGGCTGTCAAGATAGCGATCGAGCAGCACCCCGTTTGTGGTCAATGCAACTGTTTCGATTCCATCCAGTGCTTTTGCATAACGTACAAGATCAACAATATCATCTCTAAGGAGGGGCTCACCCCCTGTAAACCGGACCTTCGTGACACCGCAACCGGCAAGCACTTCCAGTACCCTGCCAATTTCTTCGTGACGGAGCTCTTCAACGGAAACGTTATGCAGTCCATGCTCTTCGCGCATACAGTAAACACAACGCAGATTGCATCGTGATGTTACCGACACACGAACGTAATCAACGCTCCGGTTGTAACGATCAGTCAGTCGGCAGCTATCTTTCCCGGTTTCACCCACGCAAAACCTCCTGGGCAATTTCAGGATAATCGGTAATGATACCGTCAACACTCATCCCGGCAAGAGCCTGCATGGTTTCCGGGGCATTTACCGTCCATGGCACAATAAGGATGTCCTGTTTATGCAGCATCTCGACAAGCTCATGATCAACCATGGAAAAAAAGGGATTCAGGTAATCCGGCTTGAAACCGAGGCGGTTGAGCTCGGTTTCCGGATCCTGCCCCCTACCGACCAGCAATCCAAGAGTGAGTGCCGGTGAATTTTTTCTTACCTCTTCGAGGATACGGGCATCGAACGATTGCACTCTCACACGCGAAGAAACACCTGACTTTTCGATAACAGCAGTGATAAGCTTTGCATACTCGCGCGGGAAAGGATGCATGACACCATCACCTTCAACCCGGGACTTCACCTCAAGATTGTAAACCACTCCTCTTTCCTGCCACAGCTTTTCACAATACGGCTCTACCGAACGGAATACATCATCAAGCAACGGCTTCACTGCCGGGACCTTTTGCTGGCCGGGAAACCCGGCAGAGGGCCGTCCGCAATCAAAACGAACGATATCAGCGTATTTCATGGAATACAACACGTATTTTGCTTCATCCTTTTTTGTCAGCACCTTGCCGTCCGGCGCCGTACACAGCCTCGCTTGCATATATGGATCGTGGGAAACAACGACCCGGTTATCACCGGAAACACAGAGATCAAGCTCGATGGCATCAACCCCAAGCTCGACTGCTTTCAGAAAGGCGGCGATAGTGTTTTCCGGAAAAAACGAGCGGGCGCCGCGATGAGCATGTATTTCCAAGGGATACCGTAACATAAAAAGGGGCCCGTTGAGCCCCTGAAAAGATTGTATTGAAAAAAGATCTCACTCCCGGATCAGCCAGTGCTTGAACCCCTCAACTGTTTTGTCAAACTCGCTTCCCTCTCCGGAGGCTTTAGCCGAACAAATCACCCGCTCATAACCAACAAGAGCAAAGTAAACAGCCTTGTCATAAAAATAATTAAGCTGTTCACCGAACTGAATGACGCGATTAAGATCGATACCTTCGGTAACAATGCCTTGGTCCTTGATGTATTGCACAAGCATATCCCTTTCAAGAATAAGGGAATACACCATTTCACTGGACCTTATACCGGCCTGTGCCCGGGCCTCCCCCATTTCACAGAAATTCCGGGCGATCTCCTTGTCGATATTTTCCTGCTTTGCCACCCATGTTCCAAGTTTTCTGAAACGGGCGAAAACAACATCGTGAAGTTCTTTCTTCGAAAACCTCTTGTAACCGCTGGTCAGCGAGTTGGAGCGAACCTCTTCCACCCATTTGAGGGAAAGTGATTCGGCATGATCTTCAATAAGACCGATAAAACGATTGATGAGCAACATATTCCGGTTGGTTTATGAATGGCAATACTGTTCTCTGGAAAAGCTAAAGGTATTGAGAGAAGATTTCAAATACAATCCTTCCGTTTTCAGACAATATTTTCAGCCGGTTCACACGCAGAATTACAGAGGAACAATTTCAAACATTTCTGCTCTGTCGATTCCCTTGAGCAAACCGGTTGGTTTTGGATGCAGGTTTTCTCTTAGACCTTACCACCTTTTTCTTTTTGACCTTGTTACCTGAAATTTTCGGGCGATCAGACACACCCACCCCCTGGGTCCCGAAAAGTTCAGGGTAGTAATTCTTTTTCTTGTTGAATTTGTTCTTTCGATACTTCCTCTCAAGGTCAGCATAAGGACTTGGCGGGTCAGGTGAGGTGTTCGGATTATTAAAATTCGGTTGCTCAAGCGCCTCCTCAAAATCATCCGAAACCATGTCAGGATGAAATTTTTTATGCAAGCTGGTACATGTTTATGTTACAAAATTCAGAATCGCTGCCTCTGAATATGATCAACGGACTTGATCCATGGCCGGGGGGTAGATAATTTAAAATTTTACCGGTAATTTCCAAGAAAGCCGATAAACCCGCCAGCTATTTCATACAGAATACCGCATTTACCGTTGCTTGTTGAGCCGAGAAGTATTAAATTTTGATTAAATTTTGAGAAGAAAAATAACCCTTAATCCGGAGAATACCATGATAGACATTCGTAAATGGATACTTGCAGTTATCTGCCCACCCGCTGCCGTGCTTGACAGAGAAGTGGGAACAATTATGCTTGTGGGGCTTTTAACGGTTCTATTCTGGGTTCCCGGTGTTGTTGCAGCACTTTTCCTTTTAATCCAGCAGCAGCAGGCTCGGTATCGTCAGCCTCAGACATAGCTTTTCCCGGAAAATTGTTTCCCTGCACGCAGGACGGGGTAGAGATTTTGCTCTTTCCATCTCTTGATGCTGCATCTCGGGGCTATCGTATACGTATATCCAATGCAACCACGGACTCCGTCGAAGAGTTCCTCATGGGGCTTGGTGCGGACAGCAGTGCTGAACCATTCAGTGCTGCCGATGCATCGGGAGAGTTCGGAAAAGGGTTACCTGCATGAGCGTTAAGCCGGATTTTATTTTCCACCCTTTTGAAATCGCGTTTTGTGGGTTTTCCAACTCGGGGAAAACAACGTTGATATCCCGCATCGTTTCTCTGCTGAGTGAACAATACACCATCGGGTATTATAAACATGGCTGTCACCATTTCGATATCGACCGGAGGGGAAAAGATTCCCATGTTGTCCGGCAATCGGGAGCCACAGCCGTAATGTTGTCAGACCCTGAAAAACATGCACTGATAGGCCTTGGTGCTCAGGATCCCCTCCTGATGCAAGCCTCATTGCTCCACGTCGATTTTCTCATCATTGAAGGTCTGAAAGAGCTTTCGATGCCGAAAATGGTTGTAGTTGACCGTGACTTCAAGATACTTGAGCTGCTTGAAAATAAGGCCATAACAAATGTTGCCGCTCTGGTCACGCCTGACCCGACAGCTATTCCCGATACATTCGGATTCCCTGTATTCCAGCGGGACAGTACCGAAGAGATTGCCGGCTTTATTCTGAACTATTTTCATGGCAAAATAAGCAGCACCCCTGTTTTCGGTCTCGTACTTGCGGGTGGAAAAAGCAGGCGAATGGGTAAGGACAAAGCTCTCCTTACTTACCATACACAGAATCAGCTCGTTCATACAGCAAAGATGCTGGGCAAACAGTGTAAACAGGTATACCTCTCCTGCCGTCCCGACCAGCAGGCATTATACCGCAAATATGGCTTTCCGCTTATGGTTGACAGCTATCTGGACATGGGCCCGCTCGGGGGACTACTTTCCGCACAACGGCTTTTTCCTGACGTATCGTGGCTTGTTGCCGCATGTGACCTGCCATTCCTGGATCATTCTCTCTTGAGCGAGCTTGCTGCTAAACGAAATCCCTTCTCTTTCGCAACAGCATACCGGCAGAGCAAAACAGAAATGCCGGAACCGCTCTGCGCAATATATGAACCGAAAAGCAGGCTGCCGCTGATTCTGCGGCACGCTTCAGGCAACCATTCCCTGAAGTCGTTTCTTGAAGACTATCCCATTCATTACCTTTCGGTAGAGAACCCTCACAGCCTGCGGAATATTAATGACCCCGAAGAAAAACAGCAGGCTGAAAATATTTTGGAAAAGGAAATGACCAGTTGGAGGGGGGAGCAACCATGAAGATACTTGCGGCTCTGGATTTTTCAGACGTGATGGATAACGTGGTTACAACCGCACGGAAACTTGCAGGAGCATCATCGGCAACCGTCACTCTCCTGCATGTTCTTCCCGAGGAGAACCAGGGTATCGAGTTTCATCCAACCATAGAACCTCGTTATCACCCCCCCGAAAAATACTACCGCGAACCTGACTCTTCCGAAGAGGGAGAGAACGTCCCCATACTGCACGACAAAAACTTCAAACACCTGCAGAGTATTGCCGACACTTTGAATAAGAACGGGATAGAAACTTCTTTCTCGATCGTCCACGGAGACCCCGTAAAAGCAATTCTCGAACAAGCTGAAAAAGAACATGCAGACTTTATCATGCTCGGGCTACACGGTCACAGAACTCTCTACCAGCTTTTGATCGGTTCAGTCTGTTTAGGCATAGTAAAGACATCAACCATCCCGATTGTGCTTGTCCCGAAAGAGCTAAGGAAGAAATGACCAATAAAAACAAGCAGGAATCCTGAAGCCGCACAGTTTGTTGAACTGTTGATTTGTTGAACCGCCTGGATCAAATACTACGAGGCAACCGGCTTATACGTCCTATGGGCCTACGGGACCTATAAGACCTATATCCCCTCACAGAAATACCCTCAAGAGAATTCGTCGTACGATATCATCTCCCTCTCCACCCCAAGATTGTAAAGCATCTTTTCAACAGCCGAGACCATAACCGGCGGCCCGCACATGTAATACTCTATCTCCTCAGGCTCTTCATGATCCTTGAGATAGCTCTCGTAAAGCACGTTATGAACAAAACCTGTATAACCGTCCCAGTTGTCTCGCGCAAGCGGTTCCGAAAGCGCCACATGATAGGTGAAATTGGGAAATTCCCCGGCTATAGCCCTGAACTCTTCATCGTAAAACATCTCCTTGCGGGAACGTGCACCGTACCAGAAAGAAACCCTCCTGCCGGTTTTCAAAGTCCGGAATAGATGAAAGATGTGTGAACGCATCGGAGCCATTCCCGCCCCTCCACCGATATACACCATTTCCCTGCCGGAATCCCTGATGAAGAATTCTCCGTAAGGCCCGGAAACCAGAACCTTGTCTCCCGGTTTGAGATTGAAGATATATGAGGAACCCACACCCGGAGGCGCTTTTTGCCACTGGCCGGGGGGTGGTGTTGCTATACGAACGTTCAGTATGATGATATTTCCTTCGGCGGGATGATTTACCATAGAATATGCCCTGAAGGTCGCCTCTCCATTGCGGCTTACAAGCTGCCACATGTCGAACTTGTCCCAGTCATTCCGGTACTCTTTTCCGATATCGAAATCTGAAAACTGTATTTCCCTGTATTCCGGGATATCGATCTGGATATACCCCCCGGCTTTGAACTCGAGCGTTTCCTTTTCAGGAAGTTCAAGCACAAGCTCCTTGATAAATGTTGCAACATTACGGTTTGAACGAACGGTACATTCCCATTGACGAATATTGAAAATCTCTTCGGGCACATATATTTTCATTTCCTCCCTGACTTTCACCTGGCAGGAGAGCCGGACATCCTGTTTGACTTCGGAGCGGGAAATGTGGTTCAGCTCAGTAGGAAGAACTTGCCCCCCTCCTTCGGTAATCCTGCATTTGCACATTCCACAGGTACCCCCGCCACCACATGCGGAAGGAATAAAAATTTTCTCATCGGAAAGTGTGGACAGCAGACTGCGACCGGGACTGACCGACAGGGCGTTCTGGTCGTCACCGTTGATGGTAATCCTGACTTTACCTTGGGGCAGCAGCTTGTTTGCAGCAACATTGAGTACGGTCACCAGCAGCATGACAACCGCAACAAAAACCAGAACAGCCGAGAGAGCAACAAGCATTGAACAGAATCTTATGTGTCAATAAAAGCTTTTTGCAAAGGGAGTTGCTATAGATTGATACCGGAAAACGACATGTATGCCATGGAAATCAGGCCGGTCAGCAGCATGGCGATACCCAGACCTCTCAGCCCTTTCGGCACATTGGAATATTTCAGCTTATACCGCATGGTTGCCAGAGTGACGATTGCGAGGAAAAAACCGAGTCCTGCACTTGTTCCGAATACGGTAGCTTCCATGAGGTCATACTCCCGTTCAACCATAAACAGCGACGATCCGAGAATTGCACAGTTAACCGCTATCAAAGGCAGAAAGATACCAAGAGACTGGTACAATGTCGGACTTACCCTGTCGAGAACCATTTCCACAAGCTGCACCATCGCGGCAATGGTCGCGATAAAAACGATAAATGTCAGAAAACTAAGGTCAACCTCCTCCATCCCCGCGATCCCGGTCCACTGCAAAGCACCCGGCCCAAGCAGGTAACGGATTATCATCCAGTTAGCCGGAACGGTGATACCGTTGACAAACACGACGGCAAGACCGAGGCCAATTGAAGTTTCAACCTTTTTGGAAATAGCGAGAAACGAGCACATCCCGAGAAAGTATGCGAGCAGGATGTTTTTGATGAATACCGTTTCAACCGCAAGGCTCAGGTAATGTGATAACGCATCCATTTAATCCTCCGTGTAACCGGTTACTGTTCTCTGTAGCCAGATGAGCAGCCCGAGAATGATAAACGCTCCGGGGGCAAGAAGCATCAAACCGTTGTTCACGTACCAGCCGCCATGCTCTACGTAAAGAAAGTCAGGAACAATCTGGAAACCAAGCAGCGAGCCATTGCCGAACAGTTCTCTTGCCGCCGATACCAGCAGAAGGATGAGACCATACCCCATTGCATTTCCAAGCCCATCAAGGGCCGATTCCCACATAGTGTTTTTCAAGGCAAAGGCTTCTGCCCTGCCAAGGACAATACAGTTGGTTATGATCAAGCCAACAAAAATACTCAGCTGTTTGCTGATATCGTACAGATAAGCTTTGAGAAGCTGGTCGATGAAAATGACGAGTGTTGCGATCACAGTCAGCATGGCTATAATCCTTACCCTTGCGGGGATCAAGTTGCGCAATGCGGAAACAATGGTGTTTGAGCCCACGAGCACAAAAATGAGCGCACCGGACATCACCAGTGCGGTGTCCATTTTGACGGTAACCGCAAGAGCTGAACATATCCCGAGTACCTGCGTGGTGATGGGATTGCTGCGGCTGAGCGGTCCGGCAAAAGTATCGATTTTGTTCTTTATTGCCATGATGTATCCCCTTCATCCCTTTCTTTCAGCATCTCCAGATAATCCAGCAAGTTATCACGCAAAAAAATATTTATACCGCCTGTAGTCAGCGAAGCACCGCTGATCCCGTCAACAGCATGCTCGCTTTGTTCCTGCAGTTTACTTTTCGCTATGGTAACGGAAACCAATTCACCATCTTTGAAAATTTTCTTACCGACGAACCGGCTGGTGAAAAAGTCCTTTTCAATTTCACCGCCCAGACCCGGAGTTTCACCATGGTCATAAAAGGATATGCCTTTCACGGTATTTTTATCGGCATCGAGAGCAATAAACCCGTTGATTGTTGACCACACCCCTTTTCCGGATACCGGAAGAACATATCCTTCCGGGCTGGCTGGTGAACCGTAGATGTAAAACTCGCGTTCGTTACCTTCACTGTCAAGAATGCTCTGCCTGATGAATTTCGAGGAGTACAGTTCCTCGACATCGCTGCCGCTCATCCCGGGCTCCAGAGCTCCGACAGTTTTGAGGACATTTTTCTTGGTATCCAGCGCCTTGTTGAATTCCTGTTGCTCCTGCAGGCTTATTTTCATTACCGACAGCAGCAATGCTGATATAACAGCCATCGCTATCACGAAAAAGTATGTATAGCCACTACTGCTTCGCATAAGCCCTCTGCCTTTTTGCGATATTCTGCCGCAGCACAAAGTAATCGATCATGGGTGCGAATGCGTTCCCGAGCAGGATAGACAGCATGATGCCTTCTACAAAAGCCTGGTTCAGTACACGGATCATTACGCAAAGCACCCCGATCAAAAAACCGTAGATCCATCGGCCTTGATCGGTCTGGGCAGCACTGACCGGGTCCGTAGCCATAAAAACAATACCGAAAGCAAACCCTCCCATGACAAAATGGTGAAGCGGAGAGAGAGATAGCATGGTATTTTGTGAAGCCGGGGCAAGTGCGTTTGCAAGAAGCGCAGCGGCAACCATACCGCCGACGCCCCCGGCCATGATGCGCCAGTTGGCTATTCTGGTAGCAATGAGAACAACCGCCCCTGACAGAATAGCAAGGGTGGAAGTCCCGCCGACAGACCCTGGAATCAGGCCGAGAAACATGTCCCATATGCTGTACCCCGCGCCGGAAACAAGTGCCACAGCGTCGGCCCCCTGAACGGAAGATGCTGCGGCGAGAGGTGTGGCTGCGGTAAGGTCATCGGCAAGCGACCAGACAGGATCGCCTGACATCTCTCCGGGGTAGGCGAAAAAGATAAAAGCACGGGCCACAAGTGCGGGATTAAACACGTTGTATCCTGTTCCACCCGTTACCTCCTTGCCGATAACCACTCCGAACGATATGCCCAGCGCAACCATCCATAGTGGAATGTCAGGGGGAAGGGTCATCGGTAGAAGCAGCCCGGTTACAAGAAACCCTTCGTTGACCTCATGTTTTCGGACAACAGCAAAAAGCAGTTCCCACAAACCGCCAACGATATAGGAAACAAGGATTAGTGGTACAATGGCAATCCCCCCTGTCAGCATGTTCTGCAGAAAACCCGCATCAGGAGAAACCTGGTAACCGGTGTTGTAGATACCAAAGATCAAGGCGGGCATGAGTGCGACGATCACCGTAAACATTGAACGCTTTATATCGATGGCATCTCTCAGATGAGGTGCTGTCGATGTCACCGTACCCGGAACAAAAAAAATGGTATCGACCATCTCATACAGAGGTGCAAGCCTGCTCCATTTGCCTCCCTCGCTGAAATGAGGCTCTACACCGTCCAGAAATTTTCGCAACGCCTTCATATACTAACCGTTCTCTTCCACATACTCCAGACCCTCACGAATGATTTCAGCAATTTCCATTTTCGATGCATCGACAAAAGAACACAGGGCAAAATCCTCCGGATCACACTCGTAGATTCCCAGCTTTTCCATCTCGTCGATATCCCTTGCCAGGGTCATTTTTATCAGGAATGTCGGGAGAATATTCATGGGCAGAACAGACTCGATATTGCCGAAAGGAATGATAACCCTGGGGCTGCCGTTCATACCGGTATCGAGACGGCTCCCCCTGTTGCTCCTTAAACGTGACAGAAACAGGTTGGTCACAGAATATTTGTGCAGACCCGGCTTGATCCATCCCATGAAATCGCGCCCTGTCTTTTCCGGAATAACCGAGATTATCTCATGATAAAACCCCAACGGGTCTTCGGGCGAGCTTTTCAAACCGGTAAGCACATCGCCCGAAATCAGTCGAGCATTTCTTTCAAACCGATTATCCCACAGAATATCTTCAAGCATCATCCCCTGCCGGATTTTGACATACTGTCTTTTTTCCAGCGACTCACCCCCGACTGTCACGATCTTTTCAACAGGAAACCTGCCCCTGAGGAATAAACGACCGATCCTCAAAACATCTTGCAGGGAAACATACCAGACAATGTCATCCCTGTTCCTTATGGGTGCGATATGATGTATATGGATTCCGACATTACCTGCCGGATGGGGACCGCTGAAACAGTGCTGAACAACATCTTTCGCTCCGGCAAGAACCTTACTGGAAGTGTTTTTTCCCGCAACCAGATGAACCGGACTTCCAGAAAGTCTTTTCAGAATCGAAAGGCCCATCTGGAATCCCGTGGCATCCTGATCCAGCACAAAATCCGTATCGGGGGCAAACGGCGCGGTGGACATGGCAGGGACAAAGACCGCCTTTGGCAGTTTTTCAGGATCCGCCACGGAGGAAAACGGACGCTGCCTGATAACCGGCCACAGCCCGGAACGAAGCAACTGCTCTTTTATCCTTCCGGAAGAAAGCGATGCAACGGATTGCTCGTTGAAACGCTCAAACTTTTCGAACGATTCTGTCCTGTCGAGATCAATGACAATCTCTTCGACGGCACGCCGTTCTCCAATCGCAATGCGTATGATCCGTCCCGATCCCGGTGCGGTCACGAACATACCCGGAGAGGTCTTGCTGTAAAACACCGGGGATCCTGTCTTGACATGATCCCCCTCTTTTACCATCAACTTCGGCTTGATTCCCCGGAAATCCGCAGGTCTGATTTTCAGACGAGCTGGCTGTCCCGCATTGACCAGCCGTTTCTCCGGCCGTCCTGCAAGTACAATATCGTGACCTTTCTTCAGTCGAATTTCCTTCATATCAAAAATCGGGTAAGCTCGAACAATCATTCAACGGGCTCGCTATCCAACCACAAAATAACCTTTACCCGTCAATCATGCACATCAATCGTTGAAGGAAAGAAAAAATTTCAGACCGGGGCCCAACGATGCATTGCTCCTAAAAATACATGAGCAACACCTGCTTCCATCACCAAAAATATAGACATTCATATCAAAAAATAGCAAATAATCATATGAACATATATAAAAAATCTAACGATTGTTAATATCATTAAAAAAAGAAAGATATAACAAAAGAATCGGTAACAAATAACAATAAGGTGTTTTTAATAAATATCTTAAGCCAAGAAAAACATAGCAAATCTTTCATTTTTGCAACATATTCAGACATATCATATATTCTTTCCTGAATTTTTCCACTGATCTTCAATGATATAATTAAAAATATTCCCACGCCATCTTCCCGGCGCCGTTCGATAGACCGGAACCGGGTCATTATGGTCAGAACAAAAACAACCAGTACCAGGAGACCCTGAACATGAACCATGGCCGGGATTTAAACCGCAGAGATTTTTTAAAGATATCATCTCTCTTTTTAGCCGGATCGGCAGCACTATCAAGTCAGGCCGGGCAGATGTTGTCAGGCACAAACAATGCCTTTGCGGAAGATAACGGGGAAAAAGTTGTTTATTCATTCTGCGAGCACTGTTTCTGGCGCTGCGGTATAGCGGCACATGTGCGTAACGGTAAAATCTGCAAGATCACCGGTTCGGAACACCATCCACTCAGCAACGGGAAGCTCTGTCCAAGAGGTACGGGAGGAATCGGACAGATTTACGATCCTGACAGGCTTGCTCACCCTCTCATCAGAGAGCGAAAAGGAGGACAAAGCAGTTTCCGCAAAGCTTCGTGGGATGAAGCCATCACTCATACTGCCGAAAAGCTTTACCGGATCAAGGAAAAACATGGTCCCGAAGCCATTGCAATGCTTCATCATGGTTATGGTTATACCTTCTTCAAGGAGATGTTCAAAGCTTTCGGCGTGAACAAATTTGCAAAACCATCCTATGACTTCTGCTGCGGACCGCGTCGCCAAGGCTACGAGATGACCTATGGTCATCCTGCCGGAACACCCGAGGGAATCGATATCATAAACAGCAAGTACCTGGTTTTCTTTGGCACGCATTACGGCGAAAACATGCATAACACCGCGGTTCAGGAAATTTCAGAGGGCATTCGCCGGGGGCTTAAAATCATAGTGTTCGATCCGCGATTCTCTACCCTTGCCGGAAAAGCCGAAAAATGGCTGCCGATAAAGCCAGGAACAGATATCGCCATGATGCAGGCGCTCATGAACGTCCTCATCAGCGAAGATCTCTATGACAAGGAATTCGTTGCAGAAAACACCGTAGGATTCGATGAACTTTGGAATGAAGTCCAGCAGATGACTCCTGAAAAGGCAGCGAACATTACCGACATCCCGGCCGATGAAATCCGTGAAGTAGCCAGAAGTTACGCAAGTCATGCACCTGCAGCTGCCGTCCATCCCGGTCGGAGAACACAGTGGTACGCTGACGGAACACAGCGGATACGGACCATAGCAATTCTTAATGCGTTGATCGGCAATTACAAAATGCCGGGAGGCATCGTTAACTATGAAAAATTCAAGCTCCCGAAACCCGATGCGCATCCCCATCCGCATTTTGAAAAAGAGGTCTGGAGCAAGTACCCTTTCTTTGTAAAAACCCAGTCTGCAAACACTATTGCCTCTCATGAGGTAGTCCAGCAAACACTTGAGGAAGAAATAAAAGCCTGGTTTGTTTATGGCGTCAACGTTCCGGAAACAATTACCCTTGGGCGTAAAACAGCAGTCGAAGCGATGCAGAAGCTCGACTTTCTGGTTGCTGTCGATACACTGCCGATGGAAGTCACAGGTTACGCCGATATCGTGCTCCCCGAGTGTACCTACCTGGAACGCTATGATGATCTTGATGACGGCAGACCATACCGAACCCCTTTTGTCACGCTGCGCCAGCCTGTAGTAGAGCCGATGTTCGACAGCAAACCGGGTAACGAAATTGCCAGGATGATGGCGAAAAAACTCGAACTGCACGGCATCTTCGAAGACAGCGTAGAAACCTATCTCGACAAGCGTCTGAAAAAAATCGGCAGCTCACTCGAGGAAGTTAAAAAAACCGGCGTGCTTGTTAGCAAACCGACCGACCTGTACCGAAAACCCGGTGAAAAACTCACATTTAAAACACCAAGCGGCAAAATAGAACTGGCTTCTGCACAGTTGAAAGCAGCAGGTTTCGATGCTGTCCCGAAGTACATTAAGCATCCCGATCCACCAGATGGATACTACAGGATACTGACCGGGCGCAAGCCCATGTTGACCTTTGGACGCACAGCAAATAACCGTTTCCTTAACGAGCTGCCGACAGCGAGAGAAAACGAAATCTGGGTCAATCCCCGGATAGCTCAGAAGCACACCCTTTCACACGGCGAGTATATCCATTTAAAAAACCAGGCTGGCATCGTATCGGAATTCCCCATAAAAGTAAAGGTTACCGAACGCATCAGGGAAGACTCGGTTTATATGGTTCATGGCTACGGACACTATTACAAGAAGCTGAAATGGGCCTATACAAAAGGGGCTTCCCACAATCAGCTAATCTCCAAAGCTGACATTGACAAAACCATCGGCGCCGTAGGCTTTCAAAACAATTTTGTGACTTTTATCAAGGAGGCGTAACCTGTGGCTGACAAGAAAAATTATGGAATGGTTATCGACACACGAGTCTGTGTCGCTTGTTCTGCGTGTGTCTATGCATGCAAATCCGAAAACAGCGTACCGGAAGGCTATTGCCGCGACTGGGTCGTACAGGAAACAAACGGCACCTTTCCCAAACTCAGCATGGAAAACCGTTCAGAGCGTTGTCAGCATTGTGCAAAAGCACCATGCGTGATTTACTGCCCGACCGGGGCTTCCCATTATTCCGAAGATGGAACCGTGCAGATCAACCGTTATCGCTGCACCGGCTGCAAGGCCTGTCTTGCTGCATGCCCTTATGACGCACGCTATGTCCATCCAAAAGGCTTTGCGGACAAATGTTCACTCTGCAAGCACAGGCTCGACAAGGGTCTGGAAACCGCCTGTGCCTCGGTTTGCCCGACAACAAGCTTGAATCTGGTGGATTTCAACGATCCTGAAGAAAAGGCATTGAAGATGATGAACGGAAAAGAGGTTTACCGGCAGAAAAAGCATGCAGGAACCAACCCGAGCCTCTACTGGATTTCAGCAAGGAACAAACCCGGAGCATAACCATGACACAAACAACGACGGAAATCATATCGACCAAAATGAACCCGAATGTGATTCCACACCTGCACATTTGGGAATGGCACATTCCGCTGTATCTCTTTCTCGGCGGACTGGCCGGGGGACTACTGGTCATAACAGCCGTGATGATTGTCATTAAACGGCACTTCGGTATCGGCCCCCGTGATGAAGGGGAAGGCTGTCCCTGCCTGGCTGTCAGGGTCGGCTCGGCGCTTGCACCTATACTGCTCGGTATCGGTATGCTGTTTCTTTTCCTCGACCTTGCAAACAAATTCTACGTATGGGCGTTCTATACCACCATACAGCCTACTTCGCCCATGTCGGCAGGTAGCTGGATACTGATTGCTTTTTTTCCTATGGCCATACTTCAAGCCATGCTGGTAAACAAGCAATTCCTGCGCAATATGAACATTGGCATCGTTAATAAGCTCATCGACTGGACTGAGAACCGTCTTACCCTTGTTGCTCTTCTCAACGCACATATCGGTATCGGCATAGGCATCTATACCGGAATTCTGCTCTCTTTCTTCTACGCCCGTCCGCTTTGGTCAAGCTCCATTCTCGGTATGCTTTTTCTTATTTCCGGTATTTCAAGTGCAGCAGCTCTCATGCTTCTTTTCGCACCCAATCATGAAAAACCCATCTACAGCAAGATAGACGCCAATGCGCTCTGGATTGAGATGGTAGTTGTCGGCCTTTTCATCCTCGGCGGCATTACCGGACCGGCCAACACCAGCGGCGCAATGATGCACTTGATTGCCGGCGATTACCAGATGGCGGGCATGTCATACATGCTGTGGTTCTGGGGAGGGTTTGTGGCTTTGGGACTCCTCATCCCGATGTTCCTCGAGTTCCTCGAAGCTGTGGGCGTACATATCAGGTTTCCTTTGGTTGCCCCTGTGCTTGTGCTTATGGGAGGACTGCTGCTTCGGTTCCTGATCGTCTTTGCCGGACAGACCTACCACACTTTCATGTAAGTTATGGGCACCTCTATTAATTTGTTGCGCAACCCGAATACTTCGTTGGGCGGATAGGAGGGATTTCTGCGCTCCGTCCGCCTTGTCTTCAGGTTGCTCACGACAATTAATAGAGGTGCCCTTATTTATGGGTTTTGATTTTTACTTCCCCCTTCAATATCGATATGCACTTCATTCCGCCGGAGAAACGGTAAAGTCCATGGAGGGTCGAAGCTCGCCGCCCTTGGTTTTGACGCCGGACGATATCCATTTTCAACGATCCAGTCATTCAGTTTTTCCGAATATTTAGCGACGTTTTTTTCGGAATGAAGGCCGGAATAGCGAATTGAGGCCACCTTTCCTCCCGGTATCTCTCTCAGCACAATATCCTTGTCGAGCGGTTTGGGGACTGTTTCCATGGTATATTTCCGGGGCATGACAAACGCTGTTACCCACTTCTCGCCCGACTTTTTCTGGATGACCGGGGCGGTCATGGCAATTTCTTCACTCCCCTGTTCCTGAAGCACCGGCGTTGTCATATCTATACTGGATTCCGCCTTGTTCCTGCCGAAAATAAAACTCGCAAGTTTGCTGAATGCCTTACCGCTTGTTGACCGGTAATCTCCCTCCACTGTTGTTTCGGCAAGTATCATCGGCTCATACTGCCGAATCTCGAACTCTCCGTCGCTTTTCAACACCGTATACTGCGCTTCTTCGGCTGTCCGCTTGCCCAGCACCGAGCACCCGGCCAGCAACAGGCTTGATAGCAGCAACAACACGATATTCATCTCAATCCTCCTCCTGTATACTTTCTTTTGTCCCAAATTGAGCGACTGTTTCATTTTTCCTCCAATACATAGTCAACAAAAAAGGTTTGGCAAAAAAGCCGCGTGGCACTGTTCAAACATGATGTCAGGCTTCGGAAGAGCTTTGAAGAACACCATCCGGTGGCTTTTTTCGAACAGCGGAAATGATTCTGTTCATTCTGCGATACCTTACCACACCGACAATACCAGCGGCGATACCGACCGGAATACATGTGACACCAACTGCCCAGAACCAGCCTTCATGTGAAAAATGCATGATGGAGACGCCAGCAATTACCAAGGCAACGCCTGAACGCAAGTACGCAAGAAGTGTCCTCTCATTTGCCAAAACGGTTCGGTCAATCGCAAGCTCGTCTCGAAGGATCAGTTTACTGTCATCAAATTTAGTATAAGGAGAATCTGCCATATCGTCTTTCTTCCATATCTACGTAACGATTCCTCAAAATTTCACACAGGCACCTCTTTCAATTTCCCTTCTCCCATTATGCAGCAGCCGATTCATTTCTCGAACCACGTATGCTGAAAGCCTTGATAATAAGCGAAACGCCTCCGATGATCCCCAGTATGCCTGCGGTGATCGGCAGAAACGCAGCAAACATGGCTACCATCGCAGGATGGGAAAGCAGAAATATTGCGAAGAGAATATTGATTATCCCAAGAATAACCGCTCCGGCACCATCCCCCTTTATGCCCTGTAACAGGTTTATCGTTCCCATAACAAGGCCGAAAACGACGAGGACTATCACAAGTGTGGTTGGAATGAGAAAAGCTGTAAAAAGCGGGTGTTTCAGGACAAAAATACCTGCCAGGATACCTATCATACCGTCCAGCAACAACCATCCCCAATGAAGTGACGACCGGCCTACAAAGATGCTGATAATTGAAAATATTCCGTGAATCAGCCAGTAAACCCCTATAAAAAGCACCAGTGATGAAAGGGTCGCACCCGGTGCCGCAACAAGCAACAGGCCAAACAGGCTCAGCACTATCCCGCGCAGCAATACAAGCCACCAGATGTCGGACAATTTACCAGTTTCTGTAGCAGCCATAGTTTTTCCTCCTTGAGTCAAGATTGTAAGGTTTACTCCTCTGCAAAAAGGACCGGATATATTTAGGGCACCTCTTATTAATTGTCGTGAGCGCCTTGAGTACAAGGCGGACGGAGCAAATCCTGTATAAGCGGTAATCCCTCAGATTTACATTCCCCAGAGATTACCCGTATTAACCGGCTTGTCCTGAAGCTTCAGGTAATAGAAAAGTTGCGCTTTGTGCACTTTCAGGTGATCGACCATCTGGAGAAGACGGTGGCCGAGTATCATCTCGGTCGGATCCCATGGAGCAGTTGTTTGTTTTGTAGAAAGCTCTTCTTCACTACACTCTGATAACAAAGAAAGCGCAAGCTGCTTATCCTCGTCCAACATCTGTTTTGCTTCGGCAATGCTTCCGACAGCCGGCATTTTTTCTGCAGGTGGCAGCATCATCTCTTCGGGAGGCAGGCTGTTCACATCCACGCCTTCAGGCAGCCCCCAGTCGCCGGTAACGAAACCCCGCATACTTTCACCGCATGCATTCGTTACATGCTTAAGCAGTTGAGCGGAGGTCATCCAGTTGCTTCCTGTAGCGGGCTTCCATTGCAGCATTTCGTCATCGGCCAGATCCAGCAGCCCTTCCGCAGCGGCATAGGTCGACTCGATCTCTTTTGCTAACAGCTCTTTCCAGTTCATGATTGCTCCATTTTAAAATGATTCTGCACATACAGTGCAAAATAAGTAATCCATTTACTGGGTTTTCCCTTTTCTTCGACATCCACCCACATTTTTCCATTCAAAGAATTTTCCATTACCCACTTACCTTCCGGCGTCATTTTATCTCTGATGATTTCCAATGGTTTTTTCAGTTCTGGAGTCATTGGTGTTTCAAGGAGGGCCAGCGCATACATTGCTTCCAATATGTCCGAGTTATAATGTAATGGAAAACCAAAATTGACCCATCCTTGTTTCGGTATTCTTGCCTCCAAGCCATGTGAGTCAAGGAATGCATCCTTTTGTTTGAATATCCAACTTTTGACAGTTTCTCCTTCCGGCAGATCAGAACGTTTTGGCGCCTTTTCCAAAATTTTCCTCCATTCTTTTCGAGCAGAAGGCACATAGACATAAATCTCGTTTTCCAGCAATTTCTGTACGAGAAGCGCTACCGCCAGGTTTACATTTACCGACCGCTTGTGAGCGGGTGTTTCCGCAAAAAGAAGCAAAATTTTCGGCACAGCCATGTAACAATGTGGCAGCAAACTGTAATCCATCGCCGTACACTTTATTCCACGATCCGTGACAATCCTATTTGCCAAAGCCTCTGTTTCCTCGATGACTACAGGATGATCGCCATAGCCAAGACGCCGGAAAGCAGCGAGAAGATTAGCAGTCAGGCATTGACCGCCGCTCTTCATCACCCATTTGCGTTTGTTCAATATGTCATGCACTCCTTCGACAATACGCGGGTCCTTTCCGTCCGCCATAAATTGGCCAAGGAAAATTAATTGCCAATATTTGCCGGTATATTTCCAATATGCCCGGTCGTCATCTTTCCAAAATTCCTTACTATGCCTGAGGATTCCCTGCGTTACGTTGTACTCCATGAAACGTGCCTTGGTTTGTCGTACCTCCGAGGCTGTTTCCGGCCGGTTAAGCAGTTTCGTCAGAGTCAGGTAACGCACCGGGGGATTCTCATCTTCCAGAAGCCAGTGAATGACGTCATCCTTTATCTGCATTGCTGATTGCATTATTGAGAAACCTGTTTAAGCCATACAGAGCAGAAAACATCTCCGCCACATCATCGACAAGAGAGCCCGAAAACCAGAAATCATCCTCGACCCTGTGTGTGACGGCGTAATGCTTGTTTTTCAGCAGATCGATATCAGGAAAATCCTTCGGGAAACCTTTTGGAGCGGTTTTCAGCTTTTCTCCGAATATTCCGCCAAAGAATTTCCTGAACCCTTCACGATCTATGATAGCTTTATATTCGTCAACGTTTTCGAAAATCTCGTTCCTGATTGCTTTCAGATAGTGAGATTCCGGCATATAGACACCACCACCAACAAAAGACGCACCTGGCTCGATATGCAAGTAATACCCGGCATACGGGCTTTTTCTCCCGCCCTTCGCAATAAAAGCACCAAAGTTTGTCTTGTATGGTGACTTGTCCTTGGAAAACCTTACATCACGAAATATCCTGAACAGACATTCTTTAGGGCTTACGACATCGACATCCGGGTCTATACCCCGGATAACCGGAATCAGAATGGCTATAAGCTGTTCAAACTCTCCCCTGGCATCGTCATAGAGCGATTTGTTCGCCTGAAACCACTCCTTGTTGTTGTTCGCCTTCAACTCACCAAGAAAATTGATTGTTCCGTGTAAGTCCATGTGTAATCCTCCTCCTTTATCCTTTTCACTATACCCTTCGCTATACTTCAGCAACAACCACTTATCCCTCTTCAACCTTCGTGAAATCATCAAGCGGCATTCTCAAACTTACGGGGGAAGGATAATCCCTCGTATACCCGACCCTGAGAAGAAACTGCGGCGGTTCACCCAGCATCAACACTTCCGCAGCCTTTTCCGACCAGGGCTTTTCTTCAAGCACCTGCGACATTGGATGAATACCGACAGAACGATCTTTCGCCCTGAGAAACATCCGTTCGAAACGTCGGCCCGTTTCAATTAGTGATGAAATCCGGTCATTTTCGGATGTAATTACGATCCAACCCCCGCTTTGCGCAACCTGTTGTTTTACACGTTCAATTGTGGTTTTCCGGAAATCTTTCCCCAGTACGTCTCTTGAACCGTAAAAATTTCTCACATACCACCCGGCAAGCCCGGTAATATCCATTGCTTCCGGGGTAAGACCGTTGCGGTACTTGCGGGCATCGGCATCCGACCATCGTATCCAGCGGGAAAGTTCTTCCTGTACGTTTTCACTCTCCACCTGCTGCTCGTTTGCAGCAACAGTAGCCTCGTCAAGCCATGCAGCCTGAGCTGAGGCTGGCGGGTAGTAGGCAAAACCATCCTCTCCTCCGACGAGAAAAGAAAAATCCTGCGGGTCGATATCTTCGTTTTTGAAAGCGGTGCGCAACGTCCTGCGTTCGAGGAG
>RAZP01000033.1 GCA_004028745.1 Prosthecochloris sp. | reverse complement strand
GTGCTGAGTGCTGAGTGCTGAGTGCTGAGTGCTGAGTGCTGAGTGCTGAGTGCTGAGTGCTGAGTGCTGAGTGCTGAGTGCTGAGTGCTGAGTGCTGAGTGCTGAGTGCTGAGTGCTGAGTGCTGAGTGCTGAGTGCTGAGTGCTGAGTGCTGAGTGCTGAGTGCTGAGTGCTGAGTGCTGAGTGCTGAGTGCTGAGTGCTGAGTGCTGAGTGCTGAGTGCTGAGTGCTGAGTGCTGAGTGCTGAGTGCTGAGTGCTGAGTGCTGAGTGCTGAGTGCTGAGTGCTGAGTGCTGAGTGCTGAGTGCTGAGTGCTGAGTGCTGAGTGCTGAGTGCTGAGTGCTGAGTGCTGAGTGCTGAGTGCTGAGTGCTGAGTGCTGAGTGCTGAGTGCTGAGTGCTACGGTGAAGATAGAAAACAAAATACCGATGCAAAACCAAGCAGGGCCTCTTGATATGAGGCCCTTTGTCGGTATTTCTGAACTTGTCACTTGTTACTCGTCTCTCGTCACTATTCCCTCACTTCGCATATGCAACCGATCGTTTTTCCCTGATAATCGAAACTTTGATCTGACCCGGATAATCTGCCTCTTCCTCTATTTTATGGGCAATATCGTGAGCGAGAATATCCGCCTGCGAGTCATTGACATTTTCACCCTCGACAATCACGCGAATTTCCCTTCCTGCCTGGAGAGCATAGGTCTTGATAACCCCGGGAAAACCTTTGGCAATCTCTTCAAGGTTCTCAAGACGTTTTACATGACCCTCAGGTGTCACAGCACCGCGTCCTCCAGGTCTTGAAGAAGAAATAACATTTGCTGCTTCGACGAGGTCAGCTATAGGACTTTCCTTCTCAACATCTCCGTGATGGGCACCGATTGCATTAAGCACAACCTTTGACTCTCTGAACCTCTGAAGAAACTTCATGCCTGCAACAGCATGAGGTTCTTCGCTCTCAGGAAGCACAAGACCAAGGTCATGCAGCAACCCTGCACGTTTTGCAAGTTTTGCATCAAGCTTGAGCTCCGCAGCCATAAGGCCGGCAAGCATTGCGACTTCACGCGAATGCTGCAGCAGATTCTGGCCGTATACGGTATGGAACTTCATTTTTCCTATAAGCGAGACAAGATCAGAGGGCATATCAGGGATCTGCAGAGAGGCAAGCGTCTCCTCACCGGTGCTCATGATCACGTCATCGACTTCCTTTCTGGCATCTTCATAAGCCTTTTCGATAGCAACCGGATGAATAACACCGTCGATGAGAAGTTTCTGCAAAGTCAATTTGGCCAGCTCACGACGCAAGGGATCAAAACAGGAAAGGATAACAACTTCGGGAGTATCGTCTACGATGATATCAACGCCGGTGGCATTTTCAAAGGCTTTGATATTGCGTCCCTCACGACCGATAATACGTCCCTTAAGCTCGTCACTCTGAATGTGAACAACTGACAGGGCGCTTTCAGTAGCTTGTTCAAAAGAAACACGCTGTATTGCTGTCAGTAATGTCTTCTCCGCAATCCTGGCCGCTTCCTGTTCGGATTCTTCATGAATCCTGTGAATAGTTTCAGTTGCTTCTTCACGGGCAACGGAAATCATGTTCTCGATCAGCATCTGCTTTGCATCGTCAGCCTGAAAGTTGCTGATTGTCTCAAGCTTCTGGTTCTGTTCAGCAATAATTCGCTCGAGTTCCATTGCTTTGCTCGACAAGGTTTCCCTTTCATGCTCAAGCTCCTTGAGCTGCTCCGCAACCTTTTTTTCACTTTCCTTAAATTCCTGACCCTGACGTTTCAGATTGTTCTCTTTCTGGCGGATCTGCTTCTGAAATTGGTTGAACTTGTTGTTTTTTACCGTCACATCCGCGTCGAACTCTCGTCGGCGTTTTTTCCACTCTTGATTGACTTCAGCAACTTTCAGGTCCTTGTATTCATTGGCTTCTTTCTGGGCCTCCTGAACAATCTGGACAGCTCGCTCCTCTGCTTCGAGTACTTTTGTCGTGCCGATTTTCTCAAGAAGAAAACGACCAACAAAGAATCCGACAACAAAAAACAGAAACGATGCAAGAACTATTAAAAACAGGTTAACGACTATCGTCATTAATTTCTCCTCCTTTTGTGCCCGTCGTCAGAGAAACATGGGCACTTTTAATGCAAAAAAAAATCCGCACCAGTCAGGGATGTGTAAGATTTAAGAACCCGTTTCAATACGGTGGGCGCCTCCTTCAGATTTTTTGCGTCCTCTGCGGTGCCGTCCCCGGCATCCTCTGAAACCATCATCCTTGCTTCCGGCTCAGTAAGGCCTGCAATCCAAAAGAAGAGTACAGCTCCCTGTTCTTAAGTGTTGGTTCTTTTACTTACAAAACACCCCTGTAATCGGTGCGGATATTTCTTCTACTTCTAATGTAAACGATTAGAGCGAATTTTGCTCGAGAAAAAGATTAAGCCGGGCAATTTTTTTCTCCACCGATGAAAGCCGCGCTGTCAGTTCATTTTTTTTCTCAGCAAAATGAATGGCAGCCAGCACAGCAAACTTTTTCACCTCCAGGTCGGGTGCCTTTCCCGCAAACTGCTGCATGATTTCATCCACTTCAAACGCAGCCTGCTCTGTTGACTCACGACTCTCGACCCTTAAAGGATAACTGTCGCCAAAGATATTCACATTTATCTTTTCCATCAACCGTTCAACCTGGCATTTCGTTTCTCAGCTCCACCTCTATTCTCTGCAGGATCAGCACAAGTTTCTGTCTGATCTGTACTTTTTCCTCATAGGAAAAACCGTTGTCCGAGGAGCCGTGCCCGCTTCCGGAAACCGGAAGCTTGCAGGAGCGTAATATGGACTGAAGACTTGTAATCTCCGCCTGCAGCATTTCATTTTGTTTTCGGCAGTCAGTCAGCTGTCCGACGATCTGTTCAATACGTTGTTCAAGCAGATCAAGGCCGAAGCTGTCACTGTCATCCAAGCGTTCTTCCATACCTTCTTCCAGCATCAAACTTGCCGAATTACCGCACCAAGCTTGCTCTCTGCATCTTCCATGACTTTCCGGAGAATCCTGTTTACTCTTTCCTCCGTCAAAGTCCCGGAAGGATCCACAATATTCAGTGATAACGCCACACTTCTTTCCACCTTTCCTGAATTATTTTCCGATTCACGCTCGAAAAGATCAAAAACCTGAACGCTCCTGATCAGAGCATCGCTTGCTTTCACACAATCAACCAGTTGTTGAACCCTCAAGCCTTCAGGAAGCATAAATGATAAATCCCTTTCAACGACAGGATACCTGGAAGGAGGCTTATAACAAACATCCAAAGTAAAACAGCGTTCCAGAACCTCCACATCTATTTCCGCAATGTAAACAGGCTGATCAATGTCAAAAGCCTCGAGCATTTCAGGCGCTACCTGTTGAACTTTCCCGGCATGCAGATTCAGGGTACTATCCTCATCCTCCCAGTCGCATACAATGGAAAGAGTTATATCATTATAAATATTAAGCGATGATTTGTCAAACAAATTCAGTTTCTCAAGCAACATCTCTACCGAGCCCTTGATATCAAAAAAGTCAACGTGCTCCTTTTTTTGCACCCAGCTTACCGGATACCGGTTACCTGTAAGTGCGATAACAAGTATTTCTTTTTCTTCAAAACTTTCCCGGCCTCCTTTCCTCTGATCCGCCGCGAAAAAAGCATGAGCAATTTCGAAAAGCCGCATATTCCTGCTGCCATGCTTGATGTTGTGGGAAATAACTTTCAGTATTGTTGGCACAAGAGAGGGGCGCAACACTTCAAGACCTTCACTTATGGGGTTTAACACCGGAACTGCTCTCTGTTCAAACAAGCTGGCATCGCGTTTTGTAATCAATGGATTAGTGAGAATTTCCTTGAACTGCAAACCAATCATAACTGAACGCAGATAATCCGGAAAATATTCAGGGCTTTTGCGGGACTGGGGATAATTTGCCACCATTCTTTCCGCAGCAGGGATATTATTATACCCTTCAAGTCGTGCTATCTCCTCGACAAGATCTATTTCCTGATCTACATCAACCCTGAAAGACGGAACGGCGAAAACCAGTGTCTCCCCGCCAGTATCAACAACACCGAACCCGATATGTTCAAGCATGGAAATCATTTTTTCCACAGGTACGGAACAACCAAGTATCTCGTTTGCCTTTTGGGGGCGAAGAGTCACATTTTTATGGTCAAAAGGCATCCTGCCAGCCTCTTCTGCGGCAACAACTTCTCCACCGGCGAGTTCGAGAATGAGTTTGACTGCACATTCGGCAGCAAAACGAACAATTTTCGGATCCGTACCCCGTTCAAAACGGTAGGCCGAATCACTTGTCAATCCAAGCCGTTTTGATGCCTTTCTAACCGCAGAAGGCGAAAAATATGCAGATTCAAGCAAAATATCGTTCGTTGTCTTGCTTACCGCCGAATAGAGACCGCCCATGATGCCTGCAATAGCCACCGGTTTTTCAAGATCGCAGATTACCGGAATGCCTGTTTCAAGCTGGTAAGTTTCCTGGTTGATAGCAACGATCTGCCCGCTTACATCGCTTCTAACACGTACACCTCCCCCGTGCAGCTCCGAAAGATCGAAAGCATGGAGAGGCTGTCCGAGAGCATGCAGTATATAGTTGGTTATATCAACGATATTGTTTCTGGGACGGAGACCGATACTTTCAATCTTCCGTTTCAGCCATGAGGGTGATTCTCCGACAGTTACATTGCGGATAACAATACCTGTATAGTAGGGGCACATTTTCGAATCTTCTACCTTTACAAGCCTCCCTGCATCCAAAAAATCAACCCTGAAGGCTTCAGGCAGTCTCACTTCTGCTGTACCTGCGATCTCCCGTGCCACTCCGAGGTGTGAGAGTACGTCGGGGCGATTCGGGGTAACTGCTATATCGAGAATCGTATCTGCTTCGAGATACGATGCCAGGGGGGCGCCCACCTCGTAATGCTCCTCAAGTACCATGATCCCTGAATGGTCATCAGATAAACCAAGCTCATCTGCAGCGCAGATCATCCCTAATGAAAGCTCACCGCGTATTTTGGATTTTTTTATTGTGAAGGCACCTTCTCCAGGGGCTTCAAACACTGCACCGATCATTGCAACAGGAACAAGCTGTCCCTCGGCAACATTGGGTGCACCGCATACAATCTGCAACGGCTCCGTCTGACCCGTATCGACCATGCAAACCCTGAGGCGATCAGCATTAGGATGAGGTTTGGCCTCTTTAATTTTTCCGACGACTACAAGGGAGTCAGGAAGTTTCCTGTCAATAACATCCTCAACCTCGAGTCCCAGAAAAGTAAGCTTATCGACCAGGGAAGGAATGTCCGGAATCGGGAAAGGGATAAAATCTTTGAGCCAGTTTACGGAGATTTTCATAGAGGTCGATTTCTGTATTCACAAAAAAAGCCCTGATCGAATATCGAACAGAGCCGTACAGAAAGAAACTATCATTCCCGATAACCCGGCAACTTGACACAACAAAACACCGGCTTTAACACATAACAAAGACTGGCCGGATCTCGTGAGAGATAGTATGTGACCCCAACGGGATTTGAACCCGTGCTACCACCTTGAAAGGGTGGTGACCTAACCACTAGTCCATGGGGCCATCAAGAGGGCATCTCTATTTATCTGTTGCGCACCATGATTACTTCGTTGGTCGGTGCTCGAAATCCTCATGTACTCTGTGTACACTCCGGTTTCTGCACTCCGTCCGCCTTGCACTCAAGGCGCTCACAACAATAAATAGAGGTACCCAAGAGGGTGAATGAGGGGACTCGAACCCCCGACCTCCAGGGCCACAACCTGGCGCTCTAACCAACTGAGCTACAATCACCATATAAATGGTATACTGCATTGCATGCCCGACTGGACTCGAACCAGTAACCCTCAGCTTAGAAGGCTGATGCTCTATCCAATTGAGCTACGGGCACAACTAAGCTCCAACCAATGAACATTTTCACATCTGTCGGGGCACCGAGACTCGAACTCGGGACCTCCTGCTCCCAAAGCAGGCACGCTACCAGCTGCGCCATGCCCCGCTTTACTGGAAGGCTCTAAATATAGCACTCTGTCTATTAGAAACAAACACTTTTTCCTTTCCCGGGGATAAAAATGTTCTCTGCTAATACAACATCATCCGGAGCCAAAGCATTCAATGGTTCACCAAGCAGGCACTACTGCTTCTCCACTTCCTCTTCCGTGACCAGCTTGCCGGCAAACCGCTTCAGTTTCAGTTCGAGTATCTTTGCATCATACCTCGCGGAAGCAATGCTTTTTTGTTCATTGATCAGATTGAGCTGGGCCTCCCTGAACGTTGTTGTTGTCAACTGTCCGAGCACATATAACTCTTTTGAACGTCTGAAGTTCAGTTCTGCCGTTTCAAGATTTTTTTTCTGAAACTCCAGAATATCAAGGGTGTTCAGGTACTCCTGCCAGGTATCAGCAACCTGTTTTTCCAGCTCATTGAGGGCTTTCTGTTCAAGCAGCTTACTGTTCTGCAGCTCAATGCGGGCGTTCTGGCTTCTGATGCTTGACTGAAAACCGTTGAACAAATTGAAATTCAGCGTAAGCGCCGCGGAAAAGCTCCCTGACAGATCATCCATTCCCGTATCAAACCCTGCAACGGTATCACCGAAACCATAACCGGCCTGAACACCCAGTTCAGGGAAAAAATCGGAGCGTGCTATACCAAGATCGTACTCCGCCTGCTTTACCGATTCACGAGCGATAAGATATGATGAAAAAGATTGCTTCGCGTTCTGAAGTATCTCCTCTTTCCTCAGGCTCTTGTCGAAAGAAACTTCGCTTTTGACCGCGTATGATGTATCAATGGGACGGCTCAGTAAAAGGTTCAATGCACGGTTTGCGTTTTCCATGTCAAGTACAGCTTCCTTCCAGGCGACACTGTCTGCATTGGCATCCACCGATGCAGACAGCACCTCAAGGGTGTTTGCCTGTCCGTATTCGGACCTGAGACGGGCACGTTTGAGCCTGTCTCCGGATATTGCAAGGGCCTCTTCGGCAACGGCCACTTGCTCGGTTGCATCGGCAAGGTTGTAATATGCCTCACTCACCTCCAGAATCACGTCTTCAATAGTATTACGCGCAAGAAACCTGCCGAGCCTGCCTGCGCTTTTAAGTTTTCTGAAGGTATAGATGTTACCGAATCCATCAAACAATGTATAGCTGGCTTGCAGGGTAGCGCTTGTCGAGGTGAACTCGGTGAGTCCTGACATTGAAGGTTCTTCATTATCTTGGTAGTTCACAGACCCGACAAGATCTATTCTCGGCAGCAGTCCCGCATTTCCGATGTTGACATTGTTGCTGCTGATTTTTTCCTCTCCTCTTGCGACCTGGATATCCTGGTTGCTGGCAAGAGCCTCGGCAATAGCCTCATCAAGACTCAACAGTTCAGCAGCAGACAGCGGTGAAACCAGGAACAAACTGAGAAACAGCACAAACCCGCCAAGCAACGTGTCGCCGCAGGTAAAAACGTGATTTTTTCTTTTTTTCATGATGCCTTCTGTTTTCTGCGTCTCAAACATTCCTTTTCTCTTCATGCCTCCCCAGTCCTCTTACCTCCCGGCCTTTAATTTTTCACAAGGGCACGTACTTGCCATCCTCCCGTCATCTTCAACGCATCAACAACTCAACACATCAGCACCTCAACAATGCATTTCAGCTCACTGTCCCCTGCTCCCGCTCTTCCCCCTCAAACAGTTCTCTCTGCATGTTTGCCGGCTCGACAGCCTCGGGAGAAGGTCTTTCGCCGGAAAACAAACCAACAAAAAACACCTTTATACGATTCAGCAAAACCAGCAAGGCAGGCAACATCACAAGGGTCAGGAGTGTCCCGAACAACAATCCGTATGCAACGGAGATTGCCATAGGGCTCAGGAATTGTGCCTGACGGCTCTGTTCGAAAATCAGCGGACCAAGACCGGCAATGGTGGTTAACGAAGTAAGGACAATAGGCCTGAAACGGCTTAGCCCCACTTCATAAAGCGCATCATTAAAATGCTTCCCGGCCTGCAGGCGGCTGTTGAACGCATTGACAAAAACCAAAGCGTTGTTAATGACAATACCGATAAGAGCGATGACACCGAAAATCGAAAGAATACTTATCAGATAACCCTGGATAAAATGCCCCCACACAACTCCGACAAAACTTAACGGAATCATGAGAAAGACAATAAACGCCTGCAGAAAAGAGCGGAAAGAAAAAACAACAACCAGAAACATCATTCCCAGAACGACCGGAAAGACTTTCTTCATTGAGTTGGTTGTCTTGTCGCTTTCCCTGCTCTGCCCTTCAAAATCATAGCTCACATCGGGAAACGCATTCAGAAGCCCTGGCATAATCTGCAACTCTATACGCTGCAGAAGATCGGGAACTGACTCCTTTGAGTCGGCAATATCCGCCTCGATTTTTACAACCCTTTGTGCATCGATATGGTTGACGGAAGATACCCCCCGCTGAATCTGCACGTCGGCGATTGCGCCAAGAGGAAAAGCCCTGCCGTCGGGCAAGCGAATATCCATCCGCTCCATTTTGGCCACAGATTCACGATCCGTTTCGGGAAAGCGGACCCAGACTTTTACTTCGTCTATACCCCGCAGAATCCTCTGAGTTTCATAGCCGAAAAACCCGCTCCTGACCTGGTTCATCACCTCGGCTTCGGTGAGGCCGAGCGACCGTGCTTTATCGTTGAGGGTGACCCGAACCTCACGCAAACCCGGCGGGTCGTCATCGATGATATCCTTGAGTTCCGGCATTTTTTTCAATTCTCTCTCGAGGGACTCTTTCGCTCCTCTCAACTGCTCCAGATTGTCGCTCTTGAGTGCAATCGACACCGGCATTCCCCAGAAACCACCGGTTCCAACCTGCAATTTCTCCGCACCCGGAACAGCACCGATTTTCTCTCTTATAGCGTTGGATACCTGCCTGCTCGACCATTGCCGGAACTGGCTCTCGAGCAAGGTGATCCTCAGTCCCCCTTTATGTGCATCAGGCCCGACCCTGCGCCCGATTGCCTTGACAAGATCCTGTCCGTATTCTTCCCTGTATTCGTCGCTGACCTCTTTTACATTCATTTCCATTCGGGCCAGCAGACTGTCCGTTACTGTATGGCGCGTTCCCGCAGGCATTTCAAACGTCAGTTCGACGTTGTCAAACTCGAGGTTCGGGAAAAACGTGAGTTTGACTATTCCTCCCTGCAAAGCCCCGATCGTAATGATCAGCAGTGCAACCGGAACCATGGCCGTAATGAGAGGATTTTTTATACTGAAACGCAGAACCGGTGCATAAAGTCGATCCCTTTGAAAGTGTATAAATGCCTCTGATTTACGCAACAGCCAGGTTTTCTGACCAGGGTCCCCACGCAATGCCCGTGAATGTGCTATATGACCGGGAAGGATGAAAATTCCCTCGACGAGAGAAATCAGAAGAGTGGCAATAACGACAAAGCCGATATCCCTGAACCGCTCCCCGAAAGAGCCTTCAAGAAACAAAAACAACATGAAGAACACAATGGTTGTCAGCACGGCTGCCAAAACCGATGGGAGCACGTCCATGGTACCCTTGACCGCCGCATCAAGAGGTTTCATCCCTTTTTCATACTGTTGATAGATGCTCTCCGCAATAACGATACCGTCATCCACCAGGATACCGACCACAAGGATCATGGCAAGCAGGGATACAACATTGATGGTCAATCCGTAAAAAGTGCCGAGCATGAACATGCCGGCGAATGAAAGCGGTATCGACAGAGCAACCCAGAAAGCCATCCTCGGATTCAGTGAAAAGGAGAGAAAAAGCACGACGAGAATGCTTCCGATAAGACCGTTGCTGGTGAGAATATTTGCACGTTCCTGCACAATTCCCGAACCGTCACGAAGCAGACTGATCGATATATCATCATGTTTGGCATCAAACTTTTCCATGAATGCCGCGGCCTTTCCGGCAATGGTAAACATGTCTTCGTCACTGGTCTTGTCGATATCAATCGTGACCGAGGGTTTTCCGTCATAGTAGGTCCGGTTCGGGTCCTCCGACCAGCGGTCTTTTACCACAGCAACGTCTTTCAAATGCACCAGCCCACCCGCCTCGGTGGTACGCACCACGAGGTTTTCAAGATCTTCAGCATAATACCCCTGGTTATCCGAGCGTATCAGGAGTTCCTCTTCAGCCCCTTTGATAGTCCCGCCGGTTATCCTCAGATTGGCCTTGCTGACAGCGGCAGCCACCTCATCAAACGTCAGACCATAAGATTTCAGTACATCCTCACGGATACTTACCTCGATCTCCTCTTCCGGAAACCCGCTCAGGGTGATTTTGGAAATGTCCTCTTTGTTGCGCAAGTCACGTTCAATTCTCCGGGCATAAGTTTTCAGTACCTGAAGATCAACATCCCCGTAGATAGAGTAAGCAACGACAAAATCAGTCATCTCCATCTTGTATACCCTGATTTTTTCCAGCCCGGCAGGGAAAGAGCTGATCTGATCAACCGCATTGGTCACTTCCTGCAGCAGCACGTTGACATCATATTCCGACAACAGCTCTACAGTAATGGTAGCCGAGTTTTCCTGGGAGACCGATGTGACCCGCTCGATACCGGTTACCCCCTTGAGCTTATCCTCAATCTTCAGGGTAATACTTTCTTCGATCTCCTCAGGAGAAGCTCCGGGAAAGGAAGCAACAACAAAAATAGTATGAGAGCGGACATCGGGGAAAAACGTTGTCTTCATCCCTTTGAAAGCAAGGAATCCGAAGAGGAAAATTGCAAGAAAAATTGCATTGCCCAGAACCGGGTACTTGATAAACTGCTTGATAATACCTCTCACAATCCAGAATCAGCTTTTAGGCAACTCGAAAACGTGCAATTTCCGACAAAGCCGGAATGTGTTGAGCTGCACCTTTTTGTTATAAACAGCTTTCCCAATTTACTTTGAACCAGTCAGGTTCCCCTCCTGAATCGATAGTGACGGCTCGGATATCACCATACCGCTGTAGGCCCCCTCCATCGGCTCGGCAAGAATCATCGTACCATCCTGAATACCTCGCACAATTGCAGTTTTCCCGTCAACCGAAACCACTTCGACTGGAAGAAGTGTAAGAATGGAATCACGCAAAACGAACATGCGGTTCTCCCTGTCGAGCAGTTCTCGTGCAATCACAGCGGCAGCATCTACCGGAACCTCCAGGGAAGCCGACAGGTACATGCCATCTTTCAGACGAGGATCGTTGAGGAGGACGTATACTCCGACAGTCTGGGTATCAGGATCGATTGTCTCGTTTACCCTTGCAACCGTCGCCTCGATCAAGCCGTCGAAATCATCGGATGAAAGCAGAACCCTGCCACCCTGGCGAATAAATGCCGCGTCCCGGACCGGAGCAGAAAGTTCCAGCTCAAAGGCAGTTGTTGCCGCAAATTCACCAAGCTTCTGACCATTACGAACCAGTATACCCGGATTTGCCTCAGAAACAGTAACCACACCATCGAAAGGTGCGATAATTCGGTACTTAGCCAGCGTTTCCTCCATACTGCGGACAGCGAAAAATTTATTGTAGATATTCCTTGCTGCCACGTAATTTCTCAGCCTGTCATTTGGCGCTGATGGCAAGGGACGGAGGGGCTTGTCGATACTGAAATCTTCAAGATACTGTTTCCATGGCCCCGCGTATTCCGGAAAATCAATGAGAAGATCCGGCATAAGCAGTGTCAACTCGTTCAGCAACGAGCTTTTTTCCGCCAGAACTGTATTGCGGTAAACACTATCCTCGATTCTCAACAGCACCTCTCCCTTGCTGAACCTGCGGCCTTCTCTGAACGGCTTATCCCCATCGATAAACACACCGGTTACTTCAGCATAGATCTCGATTTTTTTTACCGCTTGAACTTTACCGTTCATAGTAATATTTCTCTGTACCTGGCCGTTAGTTATCTCGGCGACGGGAACCTGACTGTCCCTCTTGGGAACAGTCCTCTCCTGCTGAGTTTTACCGGACCCGAGCAATCTGCCAATAACGATTCCTGTGACAACAATAATCACTGCAATGACATAAGGCTTGATCTTCGACATGATAGAATTGTTTCGTTTCATAACCGGCAGTGTCTTTCTTCCGGACTTGCTGGATTTATGGTTTTGAGATATTCATTGCATTCTCTCTCAGTTTTTCAAGAACCTTGATGGCAGCCTCAGCCTGGTCCCCGTCGACTCCTTCGAGCAGGCACCTGTTAAGCTCCTTTACTTCCGGCAGCATCTTTTCTACAAGTTCCTTACCCTTCGGTGTCAGGTAGGCAAGATTGGAACGACGATCATGCCGGGCTTTTTTTCTGACCGCAAGCTTCTTTTTTTCAAGGCTGTCGAGAATACGTGTTATGGTCGCATCGTCCTTTAAAACATACTCTGCAATCACATTTTGGCTCAATCCGTCGCTTATGCTCAAACGAACAAGTACGGCAAACTGCTCAGGAGAAATGTTGTCGTTATATCTCGTTATCCTTGCTGTAAACACTGTTCTCAGAAGGTTCGCCGTTATCCCTACCTGATGACCGATAAATTTTTTTACCGGGTTTTCTTTTTCTCTCATATTAAACTATTTGAGATCAAAATATTTGATGCTGCAATTATAAAAAATAAATACAACATACAAAAAAGTAAAATGTCAAAGTGCCCATGTGGACATCCGCACATTTGGATTACAGCTTCTTTTTTTTCAACCCGGCAAAAAAGGCAAGTATTATTCCTGCAAGTTCATCATGGTCAACCATTTCAACAGCTTCCCTGACAGACACGACCCTGCGTCTCCTGATATGCATCTCTTCCCACTCGTCGAGCAGTTTCTCTACATACAAAGGATAAACACGAACAGTACAAATTCCCCCCCACTTAGGGTAGCTGTAGCAACCAAGTTCTTTTTTCCCAACGGCACCGATAACTCCTGCCTCTTCGTAAGCCTCTTTAGCTGCGGAATCTTCCGGAGACATATCTTTCTCGACAATCCCCTTCGGTATGATCCACCGTTTGGACTTTCTGGCAGTAACAAGTACAACTCTGCCCTCTAAAACAGGCACAACCCCCGACTGGTTGTAAAACCATACTGGCTTTGTATACATGATCACAATTATTCCTTTCCGGGATAACAAACTTGGGAATACGTCTGGCCACAATACAAAAAAACCTTTATATGTACCACCTAATTCAGGAAAAGAGCTGTTACTTTTTTCTTCCGGTTTTAGTAAACTGACGTTTGTAAACAATCTCAACAACCCTCAAAAAAACCCGTTAAAAGTCATGAAAGCAATCATACCTGTGGCAGGAGTCGGCACAAGGTTGCGTCCACATACGTTTTCCCAGCCCAAAGTACTTCTCAACGTAGCAGGGAAACCCATTCTCGGGCATATCATGGATAAACTCATCGCTTCAGGTATTGATGAGGCTATTGTTATTGTCGGGTACCTCGGAGACATGATAGAATCGTATCTTCGGGAACAATACGACATCCGCTTTACCTTTGTCAATCAGCAAAAACGCCTTGGTCTTGCCCATGCCATCTGGATGTGCCACGAGCATGTTCATGACAATGAACCTGTTTTCATCATACTCGGGGATACTATTTTTGATGTCGAGCTTTCAGGAGTATTGAACAGTCCGACCTCGACCCTCGGCGTCAGGAAAGTGGACGACCCCAGCAGGTTCGGCATTGCTGTTACCAGCAACGGCAACATCGTTAAGCTCGTTGAGAAACCGAATGAACCGGTAGGAAATCTTGCAATTGTCGGCCTCTACTACATCCGAAACTCGGAACCGCTGTTTTCATGTATCGATACGCTGATCAAGGATAACATAAAGACAAAGGGGGAATACCAGTTAACGGATGCCTTACAGATGATGCTTGAAAAAGGCGAACCTTTAAAGACATTTCCGGTAAACAACTGGTATGACTGCGGAAAACCGGAAACCCTCCTCTCCACAAACGAAACTCTTTTGAAAAACCACAGCTCAGAATCATCCTGTCCCGGCTGTATTATCAACGAACCGGTTTTTGTAGCGAAAAGCGCGAAAATCAACAATGCGATTATCGGTCCGAACACAACCATTGGTGAAAACGCCGTTATCGAAGATGCCATAATTAAAAACTCGATCATCGGCAACGATTCGAAAGTGCAGCACGTCTCTCTCAACAAGTCTATCATCGGCAATAACGCCGACCTTTCTGGTGATCCCCATGAGGCAAACATAGGAGATTTCTCGGAAATTAAACTTCGCTAAAGTTCCTTCGGGCACCGTCTGATGAAGGGCATCTCTATAAATTGTCGCGAGCGCCTTGAGTACAAGGCGAACTGAGCACAGAAACCCTCTCCCATCCGCTCAACGAAGTAATCACGGAGCGCAGCAAATTAATAGCGGTGCCCTTGCATGAGTAGCCTTGAATGATTACATTGTGCACTTATCCGGCATCCCCATTACCTATGGACACGGTGCCGAAAGCGTTCGGGAAAGATTCTCCCGGAATGCTTGTACCCAGGGTTTTCCGTGTCCAATCTCTTTTTTATCCAACGTACACGCAAAACCCTTTGTAAGGCAAGCAAGAGCTTTTCTTGTAGTTCTTGTTGTTCGGTAAACCATAAATATCAATGAAGATGGCACAGTTAAGATACTTTTTTACTTCAGAGTCTGTATCAGAAGGGCATCCCGACAAGGTTTCAGACCAGATCTCCGATGCAGTATTGGATGAATTTCTACGCCAAGATCCGAATTCCCGTGTCGCCTGCGAAACATTTGTAACAACCGGTCAGGTCATTGTCGGCGGCGAGGTAACTACAAAAGGCATTGTGGACGTACAGGAACTTTCCAGAAAAGTTGTCGAACAAATCGGGTACAACAAAGGCGAATACATGTTTGAGGCAAAATCCTGTGGCGTGCTTTCAGCGCTTCACAGCCAGTCTCCCGATATCAATCGAGGCGTGGATCGCAAAGAAAAAATCGAAGATGAGCTTGACAGGGTCGGTGCCGGCGACCAGGGGATGATGTTCGGTTATGCCTGTACCGAAACCCCGGAACTGATGCCTGCAGCTATCCAGTATGCTCATGCCCTCGTAAAAAAGCTTGCCGACATCCGTCACGAAGGCAACATAATGACCTACCTTCGTCCCGACTCGAAAAGCCAGGTTACGCTCGAATATGTTGATGGAATTGCAAAAAGAGTTGACGCTGTCGTGGTATCTACCCAGCATGACCCTGAGCCGGAAGGTTACAGTGAAAAGGAATGGCAGGACGTTATCAAGAAAGACGTTATCGAGAATGTTGTTAAAGAAGTTATTCCTGCTGAAATGCTCGACGAGAACACTGAGTTTCATATCAATCCAACAGGACGTTTTGAAATCGGCGGTCCTCATGGGGATACCGGTCTGACAGGGCGGAAGATCATCGTCGATACTTATGGTGGTGCAGCTCCTCATGGTGGTGGTGCGTTCAGCGGCAAAGATCCGTCAAAAGTAGACCGCAGTGCAGCCTATGCGTCACGCCATGTTGCCAAAAACATCGTGGCCGCAGGTCTTGCCGAAAAGTGTACCGTTCAGGTTTCCTATGCCATCGGTGTTGCACGTCCTGTATCAGTTCATATCGATACTCACGGTACAGCGGTTAACGGCCTCGGTGATGCTGAAATCCAGGAAAAAGCCGAGCAGATCTTTGACCTCAGACCTGCAGCAATCATCCGGCATTTCAGCCTGGACAAACCTCAGGGGTGGTGCTACCAGGATACAGCGGCCTATGGTCATTTCGGCCGTGACATCTTTCCGTGGGAACAAACCGACAAGGTTGATGAGCTGAAAAAAGCATTCAACCTGTAATACGACATTTCAAAGAAAAAAAACATTACCACTATGATGACAACTGACACTGAAGTACTTGACTACAAAGTGGCAGATATCTCTTTGGCTGACTGGGGACGAAAAGAAATCGAAATCGCAGAAAAAGAGATGCCGGGCCTTATGGCCACCCGTCGTAAGTATGCAGGTCAAAAGCCGTTAAAAGGCGCCCGCATTACGGGTTCATTGCACATGACTATCCAGACGGCTGTCTTGATTGAGACGCTTGCAGATTTGGGTGCCGAAGTTCGCTGGGCAAGCTGCAATATCTTCTCGACCCAGGACCATGCCGCTGCAGCAATTGCAGCCGCAGGCATTCCTGTTTTTGCCTGGAAAGGAGAAACACTTGATGAATACTGGTGGTGTACCCGTCAGGCGTTGTCGTTTGCGGACGGCAAAGGACCGAATGTCATTGTCGACGATGGAGGCGATGCAACCCTCATGATACATCTTGGCTACAAGATCGAGAACGATCCTGAAATGCTTGACAAAACACCGGGAAATGCCGAGGAAAAAGCACTGTACGGTGAGCTCAGGCAGGTCTTCGAGGCCGATAACCAACACTGGCACAAAGTTGCCCCCGAAGTCAGAGGTGTCTCGGAAGAAACGACAACCGGGGTTCACAGGCTTTATCAGATGATGGAAAAAGAAGAGCTCCTCTTCCCGGCTATCAACGTCAACGACTCGGTCACCAAATCAAAGTTTGACAATCTTTACGGATGCCGTGAATCACTTGCCGACGGCATCAAACGTGCAACCGATGTTATGCTTGCAGGAAAGGTAGTCGTTGTTCTCGGTTACGGTGATGTCGGTAAAGGATGTGCCCATTCAATGCGCTCTTACGGGGCAAGAGTTATTGTTACCGAAATTGACCCAATTTGCGCTCTTCAGGCAGCCATGGAGGGCTTTGAAGTTTCCACCATGGAAGAGGCTATCAAAGAGGGCAACGTTTTTGTCACCACAACCGGTAACAAGGACGTTATTACTCTCGAACACATGAAGCAGATGAAAGACGAAGCCATTGTCTGCAACATCGGTCATTTCGATAATGAAATCCAGGTTGACAAGCTCAACAATTATGCCGGTGCGACAAAAACAAACATCAAGCCGCAGTTCGACAAGTATACCTTTGACGGCGGTCATTCCATCTACCTGCTTGCCGAAGGCCGTCTGGTGAATCTCGGCTGCGCCACCGGCCATCCGTCGTTCGTCATGAGCAACTCGTTTACGAACCAGACTCTGGCACAGATTGAGCTCTGGACGAAAGAATATGAAACAGGGGTATACTGTCTGCCGAAAAAACTTGATGAAGAGGTGGCACGAATGCATCTCGAGCAGTTGGGGGTAAAACTTACCCGGCTTTCACAGGAACAAGCCGATTATATTGGGGTTCCGGTCGATGGACCATACAAGCCTGAGCATTACCGTTACTGATCAGCACCTCTCTCAGAATGGCAAAAAGGCTGCTCCGGGTTAATCCGGACAGCCTTTTTTATTTGCCGCTGTCACCGAGATTCATGCAGACACCCAACTTTAAGGTACCTCTATTAAGTGTCGTGAGCGAGCTGAAGACGAGGCGGACGGAGCACAGAAACCCCTTTCTATCCGACCAACGAAGTATTCGGGTCGCGTAACAAATTAATAGAGGTGTCCTTTACAGCACTCATTGTTTTACCTTGATCCCTCTTCACCCTGGCGATTTTTATAGCATCCTGCAAGTTGCGGGCAGGCCCGCGGGCCTGCCCCTACGAAGTCATGCCGCATCAAGTGCGGCATCTGCGCCAAAAAACTTTTTTTCGATTACGAGTACGATTACCACTTTGCTGAGTACGAGCATAATAAAACGGCAGTCATACTTCCCGTGTAATAATAAAGGGGTGAAACAGATGCTCGGATTTCACGGGTCAGGTACGGGAATTACAAAAAACCACGAACAATGCAAAAAAGGCTTCAGTTCTCAACGCTGAAGCCTTTTTTTGTCCGCTGGGGCGGCAGGATTCGAACCTGCGAATGTCGCCTCCAAAGGGCGATGCCTTACCACTTGGCCACACCCCAGTATTGTGGGCACCTCTATTAATTTGTTGCGCGACCCGAATACGTCGTTGAGCGGTGCTCGAAATCCTCATGTACTCCGTGTACACTCCGGTTTCTGCGCTCCGTCCGCCTTGTCTTCAGGTCGCTCACGACAATTAATAGAGGTGCCCTTGTATCACCGAAGCCGGACGGAACAAGGTATAAAAAAATAAGCCAAAACTAAAAATCGCTTCTGCTCAAAGCATCCCGTTTTTGTATTTTGAACATGCTTTTTTGAGTTTTGGCTTTTCTTTCACTTTTTATCTTTTACTTTTTCCTTTTGACTTCTCACCTCCATCGGCCAAGCTATGACCAGGATCAAAATCTGTGGAATAACAATACTTGAGGATGCTCTTGCCGCTTGCCATGCTGGTGCTCATGCCCTCGGCTTCAATTTCAGCAAGGAAAGCCCCAGGTATATGCAACCTGAAAATGCAAAGCAGATTATAGAACAGCTTCCTCCATTTATCTCCTGCGTCGGCGTATTCGTCGAACAGGAACCCGCTGAAGTCAATGAAATATGTACTTTCTGCGGCCTTGATCTGGCCCAGCTCCACTCCGAACGTTATACCGCAGAAAAGTCTGTGGCTGTTACGAGCGCAAAAGTCATCCGCGTATTCCGCACAGGACCGGACTTTACAATAGAAAGTGTCAAAGCTTTTGCCAGAAAAACAGGATTTACGTCTTTTCTTTTCGACGCTTACCGACCGGGGCAGCCGGGAGGCACGGGAAAAGTCATTGAAAAACAGTTAGCGCAAGAGATCTTCAGGCAAACAAAAAATGTCGGCCATGGAATCCTTGCAGGGGGCTTGACCCCGGAAAACGTCACTGAAGCAGTCCAAACGATCAGACCTTACGCAGTCGATACAGCAAGCGGTGTGGAAGAATCACCGGGTAGAAAAAACCATCAAAAAATCCTGAATTTCATACATGCCGTTCAGGAGGCTGACAGATTATCCTGAGCTGCACAGTGCTTGATATGTTCATAAATCAATCCAGCAGCTGTTTCAGGAAGTTCAAGAGTAATAAGATGCCCGCAACCAGGAACATTGACGAAAAGCCCTTTTCTGCAATACCCTGCCAGTTTCGCAGTGTTTTCAGAAGTCATGATACTATCTCCGTCACCAGCCACAAACAGTATAGGTATTCCGACGGCTTGGACAAGACCAGGCATACTTTCCGTTACTTCCATGGAGGTTATCTGGCTTGTTGACTGTTCAATGGCTTGCGGAGCGCAAAGAGAAAGACTCTCAAAACCTATCAGGACATCGTGGAACAGTACCGTATTGCGAGAAAGCACAAGGCGTGCAAAAACATACGCAGGTAACCACCAGCTAACCTTTCGCAAAAGATTATTGAACGTGAAATTTAATGTTGCAGGGGCAATTTTTTCGACGAAGCTGTTGTTTTCGAGGTAACCGAAGTTAAAGAACACCATAGAACGAATATTTTCAGAATGCTGCTTCGCATACTGAAGCGCAACAAAAGGACCGAATGAAAATGCCGCAACATGAAAGTCTTTCAGATCGAGCTTACCGACAAGCACCTCAAGGTCTTCGACAAAAGAACCTATCGAGTAATCATTACGGGGATCATTATCCGACCATCCGTGCCCTTTAAAGTCATATGCCACCGTTCTTATCCCCCTGCTGTTCAAAAAACGGATAATATGATGCCACCACATCCACCAGCAATCCCAGCCATGAACAAGCAGAACTGTCTCACCTGTAGCGCCTGGTCCTGAATCATGATAATGATGCACTATTCCGTTCAGTTCGACAAAACGGCTCTTTGCCATCAAACCGCTTTCATACTCAGCCCTTTCTATGGTTCTTTGATCACCGGTTTGTAGAAGTTCTTGGAGTTTTTCCCGATAGGCACAAAACTTTCCCGTTGGCTTTGCTTCCGATGCTTTCATCACTGGTACTGATTTTACTTCTAATTAGTTCTAACGTATTGAAAAACTAATATATAATCTTTATCGTAATATTTGACTTTTCGTGTAAACTTCAGGGCACCTGTATTAATTGCCGTGAGTCCCGATTCTGTCGGGATACAAGGCGGACGGAGCCCCGACAATGTCGGGGTAAACTTCAAAACCGGAGAGGCCGTCTCATAAGTCGTACATTTTATCTTTTTTTAGTCATCCTCGGGCTTGACCCGGGGATCCATCTTCCAATCAAGGTCAGTATGGATGCCGCATCAAGTGCGGCATGACTTTCTGCGGGAAAGTGATTCATGGTGACTGATAATCGTTAAACAGCGCTTTTTTGAGACAGCCTCATGAAGATTTCGACCCCGACAAGGTCGGGACAACGAAGCAATCATGGTGCGCAACAAATTAATAGAGGTACCCTTCACTGTTGTTACAGACATGCAAACTCTCACCTTGCCATTCCATTCCTTAACCTTTGTTTTGTATCATGTGTGACGAAACTGTCAACGCATTATTCTAAAGCAACATGCTCATTTTTTTTACCATCAATGTATAAAACCAAAGTCCTTTTTCTTTGTACCGGGAACTCGTGCAGAAGCCAGATGGCAGAAGGTTGGGCGCGATATTTGCATGGAGATATCCTCGATCCCTATTCGGCGGGAATCGAAGTACACGGCATGAACCAGAACGCAGTACGGGTGATGGCCGAAGCAGGAATAGACATTTCCTCACACCACTCCAAAAATGTCGAAGAAGTGCAGGACATACCCTTCGATGTCATCATTACGGTTTGTGACCACGCACATGAAACTTGTCCATTTTTCCCCGGTGAAGCAAAGCGCATACATGCCGGATTCGATGACCCTCCCCGTCTTGCAAAATCAATACACGATCAGGAAAAAAAGCTCGACTGCTACCGGAAGGTACGTGACGAAATCCGGGATTTCATTGCACAGCTGCCCGATGTTCTATAAACACTGTAATCACAGCCTCATGTTCATTACCAGAAAAAACATTTATATAGCCGAAGCCATTGGAACGTTTGCACTGGTCTTTGCCGGCTGCGGTGCTATCGTTGTCAATGACCTGTTTGGAGCGCCACTTGGCCACACAGGAATCAGCATGGTATTCGGCCTCATTGTCATGGCGATGATCTATTCGATCGGAAACATTTCGGGCGCACATATTAACCCGGCGGTTACCCTGGGCTTTTTTTTTGCCGGGAGGATACAAAAAGAAGAAATTCTGCCTTATATCAGCAGCCAGCTTATCGGTGCAATTCTGGCGGCAGGCCTGCTGAAAATGCTCTTCAGTACCCATGAAACACTCGGAGCAACGCTGCCTTCAGGCGGGGTCATCAATGCTTTTGTTTTTGAGATAGTTCTCTCTTTCTTTCTGATGTTTGTCATCCTGAATGTTTCGACCGGTCACATGGAAAAAGGCATTATGGCCGGCGTTGCAATAGGCGGAACTGTCGCCCTTGAAGCACTCATGGGCGGGCCGGTCAGCGGCGCTTCCATGAATCCTGCCCGCTCACTGGGCCCCGCACTTGTATCGGGCAACCTCTCTACCCTCTGGATATACCTAACTGCTCCAATAATAGGCACTTGGCTTGCACGTCCGACCTGCCGCATGATTCAAGGCAATGAATGCTGTCATGTGAAAGAAGAAGAAACAAATGAAAAGAATTGTTGAACTGTTGAGTCGTTGATTTGTTGAATTATCCCCCACTCTCATCATTCCAATATCTTCCCTTTTCTGTAATTCCAGTGCTTGTCATCGAAAGTTTTTTTTGCGATTTATTTTATTCTCCATATATTTGCACTATCAATTATTTATATCACAATAATTGATAGCAAAACAAAACTATGATTAATACAAAAACCAACAACAACCTTAAGACCTGATGTTAAAGGTCAAGGAGGAAAAAACATGCGTCGACAACCGCGATTCATAGAAAGTGAGGTGTACTTTCCCATCATCATCGGTTTGCACCTATTTCTCTGGGCTGTGGATCTCTTTCTCTACAGCGGCCCTTTAATCCTGAACGAGGGAGAAAACCCTGTTCAGCGCATTATAGGCGAGGTTATGGCATCCTGGGTTATCACCGTTTTTGGCTTCAATCTTCTGATGGCTACACGAGCACATTGGGTGGAAAAAATTTTCGGTGGGCTTGACAAAATGTACCTTATTCACCGCCGGGGCGGGATGATTGCAGTAGCACTGCTGTTTTTGCATTTCATCATTGTCCCAAAGGATCCGGAATTCACGATAGGCAAACCGTTGGGGTTCATTGCCATGCTGCTGATTTTCTTGGGAGTTTTATTGTCTGCTGCTCCTTTTTTCAAACAGCGCATCCCGTATCGTAAATGGTTGACAATGCACCGTCTTATGGGACCGTTTTACGTGACTGGGGTTTGCCACGCTCTTCTGGTTCCGACATTGACGAGCAAACTCCCGCTGGTCCGCGCCTATGTGTTCGGTATGGCCCTCATGGGTATAGCAGCATGGCTCTACCGCGTACTCCTGCATCGCTGGCTCCACCCGCTTAGCTCTTACAACGTAGCTGATGTAAAACGGTTTGGCAGCTCGGTCCTTGCAGTGGAAATGAGCCCCGTAGGTGCTCCTTTACAGTTCGCTCCCGGTCAGTTTGCCTTTTTCAGCTTCCCCGGCATCAATCGCCGTGAATCTCATCCTTTTACCGCAGCCGGTGCTCCTAAACAAGACCGGTTACGGGTAGCGATCAAAGATCTGGGTGATTTTACCGAGTTGCTTCAGACACAGGTCCAGGTTGGTGACCCGGTGAAAGTCGAAGGCCCGTATGGCGTTTTCACGCAAAACAGGAGCTCCGCCAGCCGCCAAATCTGGATAGCGGGTGGAATCGGCATCACGCCTTTCCTGGCCATGGCCCATGATCTCAAGGATTCCGAACTGGAGGTAGCTCTGTACTGGACCGTATGCAGCAAAGAGGAAGCTAATTTCGACGATGAATTGCGGGACTTGGCCGAACGCACCCCTGGCTTGACTTACCATCTTTGGCTGTCAGATGAAACGGGCCTGCTGACAGTAGACGCAATGCCTGAAACAGAAAAAACCGAAAAGTTAGATGTTTTTATCTGTGGACCGGAAGCAATGCGTCATTCACTGACAGACCAGCTTCGGGCTATCGGCATCCCTAAGCGAAACATCCACAGTGAAGAATTCGCATTCCGATAAAAACTATCACAATGGCGGAGCACCTGAGTGGGGCTCCGCCATATTCCAAGTCCATTAAGAACCTAAAAGAAAATCGCTATGCTCAGAAAATCAATGCTCTTCTTTCATGTTGTTGGAACCATTATGTACGTCGGGACCATTCTTGCACACATTGCCTCAGGAATAATTGCAGGCAGTGATGTCCAAGCAGTATATCATACAGCAATATTTCAGGAAACAACCGCATATATCTTCATACTGCCCGGAATAATTGCCAAAACAATTTCAGGCTTTGTCATGTTTTCACTGTATCCCGAAAAACCGTTGTGGCTGAAAATAAAAATCGGGTTGGCCGCTTTTTTGGCATTTAACGCCTTTTTCCTTTTGACGCCTTTGATGCCGGAGCTGCGGGTTTTAGCGGAAGAAAGCCTAAAAGCCGGTTACCTGACTGAAGCTTACAAAGCAAAGGAACACACAGCAACGCTGGTTGGAATGAGCAATGCCATACCTCTTGTTTTAGCCGTCGTTCTTGGTGTATTTAAACCAGCACTCAAATTCAAAAGGAGTTGACCCGCCCCCCCCCCTGGCTAATGGTGTTACTCACAATAGGGCACCTCAATTTATTCCACGATTCAATTACTTCGTTGAGCGCTGCTCGAAATCCTCATGTACTTCGTGTACACTCCGGTTTCTGCGCTCCGTTCGCCTTGCACTTGAAACGCTCATGACAATAAATTGAGGTGCCCAATTAGAAGTGCCCAATAAAAAGGCCCCCCGTTTTACATCAGGAAGCCTTAAGAAAACAATGATGTTTTTCTCTGCATTAGAAATCAGGCGATCTGCACGTATACTGAAGCGTTCGCGTTGCAGATCGGGCATTTTTCCCGAGGCGGCGTTCCAAGCTCGATATGACCGCAGATCGGGCAAAGCCAGATTTCAGTTTCGGCAAGATCCTCGCCATTTTTCACTGCTTCAAGTGCCTTCTTGTACAAAGCCGCATGAACTTTTTCGGCTTCAACCGCATACCCAAACATGCGTTTTGCTTTGTGACCTTCGGTGACGGCCTGTTCGTACATGGGCGGATACATTTCGTTGTGCTCATAGGTTTCGCCGTCTATAGCTGTTTGAAGATTTTCAGCCGTAGACTGTATACCCTCTGATGCTCCAAAGTGCCCCTCAGCATGGATACGTTCCGCCTCTGCCGTTGTTCTGAACAACTTTGCAACGTTTTTGAACCCATCTTTTTCGGCTTTTTTTGCAAAAGCTGAGTATTTCTGGAACGCTTGGCTCTCCCCTGCAAACGCGCCTTTCAGATTCTCCTTTGTTGTCGGCATTGTGCTGTATTCTCCTTCTTCTTTGATGTTATAATAAAAACCCATCACATCATGATGAGTTGAAAGCTTTGCTGCATTTCCCCCCGACACTAATCCGAGGCTGCTTTACTTTTCTTTCTATGTGTCTCTTCCCCAACTTCTTCAGTAGAAACCACAATTACCCTGACATAGTTTCCCTGCAATCCTGCTCCTGCAAAAGCAGCTGAAAAACCAAAAAGGAGAATGATAACTTTTGCAGACAAATTGTCTAAGAGCTTAGGGGTAAATCCTGATTGGTTTTTGACTGGAAATGGTGAGATGCTTTCAAGTGATGTTCGTGAAAGAAACTACCGAAGCAATATGAAGAGATCGGAAGGGCTGTCCATGAAGTGCTCAAAAAGCTCCAGAAACAAGAATCTTAGGTTTTAATTTTTTGTTTCAGGTAAACCGTGCCCGTTTTGTTGTTGAATATAACGACCTCGGTAACATCTACCCGGATGTAATGTTCTGAAAAAGAGTAGCTGTCTGGGAAACTAAAACTTGCTTCCAGATAGGTAAAATCCTGTTTGAAATAACCTTTCTTGGTATCTGGTTTAAGCTCACAAGCAAACATAATTCCAAAGTTATTTTTCAATGCTTTTGCGTCATCAGAGGGTAGTGTAAATTCAATATTTTCTTCAAATTTCGATTTATTTTCAACAAAAATACCATAATCGGTACCCTCGTGTAACGTGACAATGGCCTTTGCATCCAGTGCACGTCTTTTTTGAGCAGTGGTTTATAGCTAATCCGCTGGATGGCTCTAAGCTTGGCTATGTCATCTCATGAACAACCTTGTGCGGACGCATTAGCAAGAAGAAAAACAGAACGAACAGAAATGTCACAAACTCTGCAACCGAAAACGTGACAAAAATTCCCGTGTCACCAAAAAAGATCGGTAGCGTTGTCACAAGCAAAAGAGGAAGAACCAGCGTTCTCGAAAGAGCAACGAATGCTGAAGGGAGCGGTTTGTGAATCGCAGTAAAATATGCACTGAACACAACATTGAAACCGTTCCAGAGAAAAGCGGGCCAACTCAAGGAAATAAATGCCAGTGTAAGGTTCATGGTGGCTTCAGTGCCATTATCAAGAAACAGACCTGCAAGCTGTTCCGGGATCAGAAGGAGCATTGCAACCAGAACAAGGCCGACACATGCCACACAAAGCGACGAGAGTTTGAGAAATCCACTGATTCGCTCCGGTTTTCTGGCTCCATAATTGGTACTGACGATCGGCTGGAGAGCATCTGAAAATCCATAAATAACCATCTGCTCCGCAAAGAACAGGTAGTGCATGATGGTAAATGCGGCAACACCTTCAACACCGAACCTCCCGATCATAACCCAGTTGAATACAAGAATGACAATCGCTGCGGATAGCTGATTCGCGAATTCCGACATGCCATTGTAGGCAACTTTCATCATTTCGCCCCAATTCCGCTGATACCACGAAAAT
>RAZP01000032.1 GCA_004028745.1 Prosthecochloris sp. | reverse complement strand
TGGATCGACGGTCGGAGTTATCGGGATCATTATCGGGGTACTGAACTACAGCGGCGTGGTGCTTACTTTCGCCGATATTATTATTGAACTTGCACACGGCCACCTGTTTTTGACCATTTTGTTCGTCGCTCTTGCCTCACTGGTGCTTGGAATGGGAGTTCCGGTTACGGCAGCCTATCTGATCACGGCTGTCGTTGCCGTTCCAGCCTTGACTTACCTCGGAGTAAACATGATTGCAGCGCACATGATTGTCTACTGGCTGTCACAAGATTCCAATATTACCCCACCGGTCTGTATCGCCGCGTTTACCGGCGCGGCCATTGCCAAGGCGGATATGTGGAAGACCGCTTTTTCCGCTTTCAAGTTCGCCAAGTTTCTTTACCTTGCCCCATTTCTTTTCGGTTATGTGCCGGCTTTTTCGCTTGACGGTTCGCTGTCTGATATTGCTATTACCTTCGTGCTCTGTACGGTCGGGACATGGTTTTACTCATGGCTGCTGAGCGGCATATGGAGTCGGGCGGCAGTGCGTACATAATATGCTGTACGCAGGAGCCATTATTTTTCCTTAAGGTTTGGCAGTCTTGTTCAGGTTTTCACTGATGGCCTTGATAGTGTTGTCGACTATTTTCAGGTACATGGTGCTGAAGCTCAGCATTGTTTTGAAAAGGCTTTCTACCAGTGCTGCAGTATCGACGGGTTGAAGGACATCATTGCGGGTTTGTGCGGAAGCACCCACAGTCGGTGTCGGCTTGGCTGGAGAGGGTTGGCTTGCCGTAGATTTTGACTGTTTTGAGGCAGAGGCTTTCGGGCTTTCTTCTCCTGGGGATTCGGCAGTTTTGTTTTTTCTAAATCTTGCAAAAAAGCCCTCTTTTTTTTCTGTGTTAGCCATTTTCATTGGTGTTGAGAATGATCGGAACTTTTGCCGCCCATGTTGAGCGGCATGTTTTTTTGAAAGTTACGGTATAAAGTCTAAAAATTCATGAAGAAAAGGCGGGTTTTATGTGTCGGCTATTCTTTGGCGGCAGCATGGGATGCTATGCTATTCCGGTCCGATAATATCCTGCAATGAGTAGTAGTGGTAAGTTTTGTCATTGGACATGACGACGAGAATGCCTGAAGGATAATCGGGCAGAACAAGCGCTGTTGCTGCTTCGATACCGTCGGTTTCAAGGGCACTTGTTTTAACGACCTTTAAAAGTTCATGCCGGTGGGGGGGCTGACAGCTTGTGCCGTTTCTGGTGTAGATGCGGAGTTTTCCCGCTGCCTGGTCTGAAACGATGATATAACCCTCGGCATCACCGGTTTTACATATGGCGATGCCTTCATGGTCTTCAGCGAAGCCGTTGGTTGCAAACAATGCAAGCTCTTCATCGGCGTTTTGAGCGTTCGGGTCAGCATGGTACTTTCTGACACCGACTCCTTCATCGGAATAATAGACATAGCCGAGTTCATTGTCGACAGCAACAGCCTCGATTTCCTGGTGTCCACTCCATTTACCGAACGCCCTTACTTTTCGTGCCGTAACATACCCCTCCCCGCTGTCTTCAAGCCGGTACTGCCAGAGATAGGTGCCGTCGGTGGGGCCCTGTTTTCTGCTGACGATTGCATACATGGCTCCGTCTGAGGGTTTTTTGTAAAGTGCAATGCCCATCGGGGCGTTCTGCTCTTGCCCTTCGAAGACCGGGATGCCTCCATTATCGATGGCGGTCATATCCGGCAGCCTGAATATCCTGATTCTGTTCTCAAGTCTTTCGGTAACGACGGCTATGTCGAAAGTTTCTCCGTCCAGGGAAAAACCGTAACCGACATCGACATTGTTCGGTCTTGCAATCCCCGAGACGTTTTTTCCGGGAATGACCTTTCCCGCTATATCGAATACATAAAGGGAGCCGTTTTTATGTTTGTCCGTGGCAAGAACCAAGCTTTCAGCAGGATTTTCCTTGTTAATCCATATGGCCGGGTCTTCGCTGTCGTAACGAACGGGCTCGGTAATAACCAGGGGTTTTATGAGGTCTTCACTGTTTCTGCTGTTACAGGAAGCAATTGTTCCTCCAAATGCCGCCGACGCCATGCAGAGTAATAATATTCTGTTCATAGTTCTTGTTTAGGACACCTCTCTTTATTTATTCTGCGATTCAATTGCATCGTTGAGCGGACAGGAAGGGGTTCTGCGCCCCGTTCGATGGAATCGGGACTCATGACAATTAATATAGGTGCCCTTTTAAACTGTTTTTGAATTGTTTGGTCCAAAGAAGGAAAAAGGGCTGACCCTTTGATAAAAAAGTTCAGCCCTTGTCGTAGCTGGAAAAAGGGGTCTTAAAAGTCCGCCTTAACGCCAACCAGGAACCTCCTGTCATACCATTCTTCCTGGGCGACATACTGCTTTTCACCCTGGTAAAAGCGCAAAGGCTGGTTGGTCAGGTTGCTGACCTCAAAATACAGCTGTACAATATCGCTGACGCGGTAGCCCCCATTGAGGTCGACAGTGAATGAGCTGTCGTAATAACGATCCTCCCACTTGTTTTCACCGATTGAGCCCTCTTCAGCGTCAATGAAGTCGCTGTGGTAGTTGGCCGAGAGGCGGATGTTGAAAGGCCCCTTCTCGTAAGCGACCGAGCCGTTGAAGGTGTGTTCCGGGCTGCCGGGCAGAGGCAGATCCTCGTCCTCACGTCCTTCGATGTTGAAATTGTCGATTTCGGAGTGTGTATAGGTATAGTTCAAGTAAAGGCCAAGGCCCGGGATAAAAGGCAGCTGGAACTGCGCCGCGGTTTCCACGCCCATGAGTGTTCCGTCACCCGCATTGACCGGCTGGAACTGTTCAAACGTATCTCCCGAATAATCAACGTCTTCCTTTTTGGTAATAATGAAGTCATTAATCGATTTGTAGAATACGCCGGCCGAGAGAATGCCCACATCGCTCAGGTAGTGCTCGATCATCAAGTCGATGTTTTTTGAAAGCGTCGGTTCGAGGTCAGGATTACCGATTTTAATTTCTTCATCCTCCGCAACGATTTCCTGGTATGGTGCGAGGTCGAAGTAGTTCGGCCGGGCAAGACTGTGCGTATAAGCGAGTTTGATGTTGGTCATGTCGTTGACTTTGTAGCGCAGATGAATATAAGGCAGCACGTTGGTATAGTCAGAGGGGCTGCCGTTGACTGCGGCAAGTGAGTCTTCGTCGGCAAAATACTTGAATGCGTCGTACTCGTTACGGGTATGCTCGAGTCTTGCACCACCAAGCAGTGTTGTTTTGTCGGTGATATCCCAGGTTGCCATTGCATAGACCGCCTTGATCTGCTCTTTCGCGTCGAAGTTCCCGGCAAGCTCTTCTTTGACCAGCTCCTTGTCAAAATCACCGGAATCAAGGTCGAGGTTGCCAAGAAACTCATTGGACACGAAGACCCCTGCCTTGTACTTGTCGCCTGGCAGGAACTTGTCTTTGGTCTCATCCTTCAGGTTAGCGAACACCTCGTCACGGAATGCATCTTCGTCAACCGGCTCGTATTCGTAAAAATCGTCGTCGCGTTTCTTTTTCTTGTCTCTGATTTTACCGCCGAATTTGAGTTCAAGTTCATCGGTCACGTCGTAACGGAAATTCAGACCGAAATTTTTATCGATGTCTTCGGTATACTGATGTTCTTCCGTCAGTTCTTTGAGCTGCCATTTGTCACTGTCGCTGATACCGCCGGATACATCCGGGTCAAGGATTGTAACGGATGGGTTTTCCGGATCGTTGATGTCAACGGTAAACGGTTGTTTTTTGGCTCTGAAAGTAATGTAGCGTTCATTCGGCCGATCTTCCGATGCCTTGGAATATGCAGCCTGCCAATCGACATCAAGCTTGCCGAAATCGTGCTCGCCGCCGAGGGTAAAAGACATCATTCTTTGATCTTCCAAGCGAGCATCTTTTTCTGTGCCGCCTTTGGTCTGGCGTTCCACTGTGGCAAGATCTTCATCCAGATCCTTGTACTTGGTACGGAAGCGGTTTTCAAAGTCATCCCTCCAGTTGTAGATGCCGTTGAATTTAAGCACATGGTTTTCATTAAAACGGTAGTCGAGAGCGCCTGAAAAACTTCTCCGTATACGCTGTACATCATATTTTCTCACTTGGAACTCCTTGAGCCCTTCTATGCCATCTTCTCCGGCATCCCACTCTGCTTCGATGTTGTCGGAGCCGAAATCATTGTCGTCGTAGGAGAAGCTCAAAAGTACACCGAGTTTGTCATCAGCGAAACGATTACCATATGTGCCGCCGAACTGATACCTGCCTCCGCCGGTGCCGTCGAGGAGGTTTAATCCTCCACCTGCAGACAGAGAGATCCTTTCTTCAGTCGGGATCTTGGTGACCAGATTGATCGAGCCACCTATTGCGTCGGCATCCATGTCAGGTGTCAGTGCTTTGGTGACTTCGATAGTCTGGATCATGTCCGCAGGAATAAGATCGAGCTGAATAGTTCGGTTTTCAGCTTCTGCCGAAGGAATGCGTTCGCCGTTGATTGTTACGGAATTGAAGCGGGGCTCCGTTCCGCGGATATGGCCGAAACGGGCTTCACCCTGGTCGTTGAATACACTGATGCCCGGAATTCTTTTCAAAGCATCACCGATATTTGAGTCCGGAAATTTTCCGATCTGGTCTGAAGCAACAACATTGGTGACGTTCACGTCGTTTTTCTGCTGGTTCAATGCCTTTGCCTGGCCTTTCAGGATTTCACCCACAACGGTGATCTCCTCACTGATCACGACACCGGGCTTCATTCTGATATCCTGTCTGACAGCCTTGCCGGGTGATAGTGTTACAGGGTATTCACCTTTCACATACCCGATATACGATGCTTCGACAACCGTGGAAGTCCCGGAAATGTTGTCGAGGCGATAGCGTCCATCCTGACCGGTTACGGTGCCCTTGGATGTGCCTTTGATGGAAATATTTACCCCGGGAAGCGGAAGTCCGTCAACATCGTCAACCACCCGGCCGGTTATGGTGCTGGACAACGATGTGCCGGTGTTTTTTGCCTCTGCAAAGGCGGTGCCCGGCTGGCTTCCGGCAATTAGTGACATGAGGCACAGAAATAAGAGTGCCAATGTGTTTTTTATTTTCATTTTTGTTGCCCCTTTTAGTTGGAAATCTCCATGAACAAACCCCGTTAACTCCATGCGCCCATAGATTATGGCTTTGGAAGGTCTCTGCAAATACTTGGTGTGTAACATTCATGTAAAAGTACTGTTGCAGAATTGTTGAGGGGCGTAGTAACGGCGTAGTGTGTTTTCTTTGTCAGTCATGAGTGTTGATGAGCGGGAAAAGCTGTCTATAGGATCTGATGCAGCGGCTATCGGAAGGGGCTTGCCGGGAATGATTTATTGTTTTGTACATGTTGTACATGTTACATTACTTGCCGGGTCTTGGGCAAACAGTTTGCGAATCTGCCGTAACAGTAACGAGTGACAAGAAAGCTGTTGGTTTGTTGAGCTGAATAGCCATTTCACTTTTTGACTTTTTACTTTTGAATTTTGACTTCTTTTCCATCTCTTGTCGCTGCTTAGCGGGACAATGTGGAACGCTCAATACAGGAAAGAATAAAGGAGTAGTCATTTTGAGGAAGATTCTGATAGTTTTCGCACATCCCGCACTGGAAAAATCACGAGTCAACAAGAAGCTGATTGAAAAGGTTGAAATGATAAACGGGGTAACCTTTCATGATTTGTATGAACTGTACCCCGAGATGGATATTGACGTGAAGGCTGAGCAAAAGCTCCTCAAAGAACAGGATGCCATTGTATTCCAGTACCCTTTTTTTCTGTTCGGTATGCCTGCACTGCTGAAAGAGTGGATGGATCTGGTGCTGGTGCATGGATGGGCGTTCGGTCGAGATGGTAACGCGTTGAAAGGAAAGTTGGTCTGCCATATTATTACGACAGGAGGGAGCAAGGCTTCATATGCCAAAGAAGGACACAACAGGTTTACCATGAGAGAGCTGCTTTCTCCGCTCGAACAGACGGCGCGTCTTTGCGGGATGCGCTATCTTCCTCCTTATGTGATTCATGGCACCAATGTCATGAAACCCGAAAGGATGCAGGAACATGCCAAACACTATCGGGAGATGTTGCGGTTGCTTGCCGACCAGACCTTCGATCCTGACAGCTTGACCGGGCTGGAAAATCTTGTCGATCAATTCAGAAAAGGATAAGGGCCATGAATGAGGGAGGATTGTTGTTCCAGGCATTTGTCTACCTGACTGCTGCTGTTTTGTCCGTGCCTGTGGCGAAAAAACTTGGCCTCGGATCGGTGCTCGGCTACCTGATAGCAGGCATCATTATCGGTCCGTTCGCACTGGGGCTGGTTGGCATCGAGGAAGAGCAGGATGTGATGCAGTTTGCCGAGTTCGGCATTATCATGATGCTGTTCCTGATTGGCCTGGAACTGAAGCCGGCAATGATCTGGAAACTGAAGGGCTCCATTCTCGGCATGGGCGGTATCCAAGTGACGACAACAGCACTGCTTCTGATGGCGATTGCCATGTTTTTCGGATTGCAATGGCAGACAGCTCTTGCACTCGGTCTCATACTGGCGCTTTCGTCGACTGCGATTGTGCTGCAGACACTCCACGAGAAAGGGTTGATGAAGACCGACGGGGGACAAAACTCCTTTTCGGTCCTGCTGTTTCAGGATATTGCAATCATCCCGATACTCGCAATCCTGCCGCTGCTTGCAACCGGTCACGCATCGGCGCAGCAGGCACATGGAGGGGGGGGACATGGCGCCACCGAGGTGACTTGGATTGACGGTCTGCCTCTCTGGGGACAGACAGCGGTAGTCCTGGGGGCCGTTGCCGGTATCATTCTTGCAGGGAAGTATCTGATCAATCCATTTTTCCGCCTTATCGCTAAAACGGGGCTACGGGAGATGTTTACCGCAGCTGCTCTCCTGCTGGTTATCGCGATTACGATTCTTATGGGTAAAGTTGACCTCAGTCCGGCATTGGGAGCGTTCATTGCCGGCGTGGTTCTGGCGCAGAGTGAATACCGTCACGAACTGGAAACCAATATCGAGCCTTTCAAGGGACTGCTTCTGGGGCTGTTCTTTATCTCTGTCGGCGCGTCGATAGATTTCCTGGTAATTGCAGCAAGCCCGGTCCTGATTCTGGAACTGGTCGGTGCGCTCCTGCTGCTCAAATTCCTTGTACTCGCAGGGATCGGCAGGATTTTCGGGATGAGCTTCGACAATATTTTGCTCTTTGCTCTGGCGCTTGCCGAAGGGGGAGAGTTTGCGTTCGTGCTTTTTGCGTTCGGTCTGAACAACGGTGTTTTCGAAGCATCTCTGGTCGATCCGCTGATTGCGGTTGTTGCCCTGAGCATGGCTATGACTCCCCTGTTGATGCTGCTGAATGAAAAATTCATCCAGCCGAGATTCGGTACGGTGGAACGGGAGGAAAAAGCACCCGATACGATAGACCGGACGATAGACCGGAAGAGCCGGGTAATTATCGCTGGGTTTGGTGGGGTCGGCAGCACCGTCGGACGATTCATGCAGGCCAATGACGAGGAAGCGACCTATCTGGATATCGATCCGGATAATGTCGACCTGTTGCGCAAAATGGGTTTGCAGGTGCTTTACGGCGACGCTTCGCGCAACGACCTCCTGCAAGCTGCCGGAGCGGCGGAGGCTGAACTGCTCATTATCGCTGTGGGTAATGCAGAAAAAACTGCGGAAATTGCACGGACGGCCCAAAAATATTTCCCTCATCTTGATATCATCGCACGAGCCAGCGGATGGGAAGATTCCTATAAACTGATAGGCATGGGTGTCAAGAACATTTACCTCGATACGCTTGATTCTTCGTTACGCATCGGCAGCGATGCCCTGAGCAGGCTCGGACACAGAAAGTACCATGTCATGAAAGCGATGAAGACTTTCCGAAGGCATGAAGAGCAGCACCTTCATGAGCTTGCTGAAATGCGATACGATAAAAAGGCGCTTATCCGTGCAACGAAGCAGCGGATCGAGGATCTCGAAAAGCTGATGCTGGAGGAACGTGAAGAGCTGCATAAAGACAAGGATCTGGGGTGGGATGCGTCGGGGCACATTGCAGACGAGAACCACATGAGGAACTGAGTGACAGGCTTGTTGAGTTGTTGAACTGTTTATTTGTTGTTTGGGAGAGGGAAACAGTTCAGCAACTCACCGATTCAATAAATCAACAGCTCTTTCCTGTTTTTGACTTTTACCTTTTGACCTTTGACTTTTTCTGAGCTACTTCTTCCAGAACGACGGGTAGAGCATAACCATGACGGTGAACATTTCGAGGCGTCCTGTAAGCATGTTGAACGAGAGAAACCATTTGCCGGCATCTGAGACATGAGAATAGGTGTGCGCAGGGCCAATCTCTCCAAAGCCTGGCCCGATGTTGAAAAGGGCGGAGATAACTGCGCTTATGGAGCTGGAGAGATCCATGTCGTCAATCAAGGTCATGATTGCACTGCCGACAAGGATCATAAAGATGTTGAGAATAAAGTAACTGACAGCAAGCGTGACGACGGAAGGGTCGGCATTTTTCTGGTTGATTTTTATCGGCACTACAGCTAACGGTTGCAGGAACTTTTTTCCGTTCGCGTAGAGGTACTTGCAGAGGATCTCGTAGTGCACCACCTTGATGCCGCTGGTGGTTGATCCAGCACACGCACCGATGAAGCAGGTGATCACGATGAGCATCTGTGCGGCCTGTGGCCACAGCTCGTAGTCCGCGGTGGTAAATCCGGTGGTCGTCAGGATCGAAACAACCTGGAATGTTGCATACCTCATGGATTCGAGGGGACCGTTGTAGCTTCCGGAAAACCAGAGAATCAGCGCGGCGAGCACACTGATGCACACGACAAAGCCTATGTACCAGCGTATTTCTGTGTTGTTGCGTACAGGCTCCCAATCCTTTTTCAGGATATGATAATGCATCATGAATGCCATCCCTCCGAGAAACATGAAGATAATGGTTATCCAGTCGATCCAGGCGCTGTTATAGTAACCGATACTGCTGTTCTTTGTGGAATAGCCTGAGGTTGAGACCGTGCCGAAAGCATGGCAGAGGGAATCGAAAAGCGGCATGCCTGCGGCAAGGAGCAGGAGCGACTGGATAAGAATGAGCACAAGGTAGATTGCCCAGAGCCACACTGCTGTCTGCTTGACGCGCGGGAGGAATTTTTCTCCGGTGATCACTTGGCCGGGATCAGCTTCAGCTTTGTAAAGCTGCATGCCTCCGATACCGAGGAGGGGAAGGATGATAATGGTAACCATAATAAACCCCATCCCCCCGATGAGGTGGGTTGTGCTTCGCCAGAACAACAGCCCGTGGGGCAGGGATTCAATGTCATCGAGAATGGTCGCACCGGTCGTGGTGTAGCCCGACATCATTTCAAAGAAAGCATCGGTGAATGAGGGGATACTGCCGTAAATTATAAATGGCAGTGTTGAAACCGAAGAGACGAGAATCCAGCCAAAGGTGACGATGAAAAAGCCGTCCTTGAGGGTGAGGTCACGGTACTTGCGGAAGCTCCACCAGAGAGGAAGCCCTATACAGACTGTTATTCCCATCGCTACAAACAGAGAGAATGCGTCTCCGTCGTTGTAGATCAGGGCACAAGCAAGGGGCAGGAGCATGGTGCTGCCGATAAAGAGAAGAAGAGCCCCCAGAACATGAAATATCGCGGGAAAATTCATTGAGCCACAAAGCAGGTTTCATTCTTGTGGACACCTCTATTAATTTGTTGCGCGACTCGAATACTTCGTTGGGCGGTTGAGTGTGGTTTCTGCGCTCCGTCCACCTTGTCTTCAGGTCGCTCACGACAATTAATAGAGGTACCCTTGTATTTTTATTACTAACTCCTGAGGCTATTGTTTGAAGAGCTCTCGTGCTTCTTTGAGGCTCTTTGTTGCTGAAACCACGACAGCAAGGTCATTTGGTTCAATGACCGTGTTTTCATCCGTCAATTCACATAACCCGTTGCGAACCACCCCGGCTATGAGAATCTGTTTCTCCTGCAGCATGGCCTGCATTTTCCGTAAGGGTTTTTTGGTGATCTGGGAACGCGGTGCTGCAGCAAGCTCAATAACTTCCGCATCAACACCGTGCAGATGCGCAAGTGAGAACAATTCACCCATTCGAATAAACTTCATAATTTCATCGGCTGCTGAGATCTTTTTGTTCAGAGCAACATCAAGGCCGATTGTCGAAGCCAGCACCAGATAGTCTTCTTTTTTCACCAAGGCGATAGTTTTTCCTTCTTTAGCGTTGGCATCGACATTGGTCCTGTTCATGATGTGTTTGGCAAGCAGGCAGCTGATAATATTGGTTTCGTTGTTGCCTGTGGTTGCAATGAAAGTGTCCATTTCCATCAGCCCGCCGAGCACCATGACATTGACATCCGTTCCATCGCCCAACAGTACGTCGGTGTTCTTCAACGAGGAGGCAAGTTCCTCGGCGTGCTCTTTGTCATTCTCTATGAGCGTGATTTTTACGTCCTTGCCCAGCAATTGGGCGACCCTCGCTCCTACCATGCCTCCACCAACGATCATGACCTTGTGAATGCGCTGTTCGCGGACACTCATCAGGCTCATTAGGTGCGGCATATTGCTGCCATTGAGCATGATGAATACTTGGTCGTTTGCAAGGATCGTGTCATCTTCACCAGGGATAATGGTGGCGATGCCCCTTGCAACAGCGACGATCTTAAACTGAAAATCACTGTGCAGCAGTGAGATTTCTTTCAGGGTTTTATTGACCAGCGGGCAGTCCTGGTTGACGCGAATTGCGAAAACTTTCATTTCTCCTTCCCCGATGTCAACCACATCATTTGCTGATACCCGCATCACAAGGCGTGCCATTTCTTGGGCAACCAGTTCTTCGGGATGGATGACCAGGTCGATTTTGAAATCGTTTTTGTTGAGAAACGAGTTTTCATAACCGTATTCGGGTGACCGGACTCGGGCTACCTTGCGTGGAATGCCGAACCGGTCGGCTATGATAGAAACGATCATATTGACGGCGTCCTCGTTTGTTACGGCAATCAAAAGGTCCATTGTCTCGGCTTTTGCCCGCTTCCAGCAGGCAAGTTCCATAGCGTTGCCCTCGATGATTTTCGCGTCGATCTTGTCGTTGACACTGCTGATCAGTTGAGAGTTCGACTCGATAACGGTGACGCCGTAGCCGTCATGAACGAGGCGTTGAGTCAGATGAAGGCCGACTCCACCCAAGCCGATAACCAGTATATTGTTAACACTCATTTTCTTTTACTCGGATAACAATGCCCATCAAAATGACAGGAAGATAATCTACAAAAAAATAAAATCAGGGAATAAGTTTTCAGTTTCCCCCGCGGAATGGCTGGATAATTCCCTGTCAGGCAGCAGGTTTGGCAGGACTACATACGCTGCCGCCTCCAGTTAGGGTGTACCCTTGAAGAGGTGCGGAGTACGTGGTAAACGACATGTTTTTTGCCAAGGGTCTGACCGGAAATTTCGTTATCGCCATCATAAAATTCTTCATGCAGGTGGAAATGGTTGAACTCGGAAAGATATTGCTTTACCCATTGTTTTCCGCAGAAGCTGTAATGCTTTAAAGGGTCGCGGTAATTTACCGCACGCAGGATAAAATCTCCCCTGATCTCTTCCGCGGCTTCGCCCTCCATTCTAATGGGCCCAAGCGCGACATAGGTGCGGCTTTTCGGGTCGAACCACCGCTTGTTCTGCAGCAGGATGGGCCGGGTGGTAAATCCAAAATTCAGCTCGTCAAGATTGTTCGGATTATCCAAGCCCCCAATCGCATATACTTTATCGTTCCAGCTTTCGTTCCATGAAATCTCCATTTCCGCCGGCCTGTCCTTGCAGCGCTTGTCAAGGGTGTACTTGTGCTCCGACCTCCAGGCGGCTGCTCGCACAAATGCAAGAACGCTTCCCCGAAGCGAGCCTCCATAGCTCTCCGCCAGAGCTGCTTGCTCAGGATATGCCTCTGTTTTCGGGATTTCAACCAGAGTTACCCATGCCCACTCCACCGCAGATAAATTATGAGGATCGAGAAACGCCTTCAGCGTGACGTGATAATAGGTTTTTGCAGTTGCCTCACGCTGTAATGGAAACAGAAAAAATGCCAGCAGAAGAGACGCTATGACAAATGTTTTTTTCCGGCTTTTCATATGAGTCAAACCTGTTTGCAGTTATTCACAGGAAGCTACATTTTTTTGCATAAGTTTACCAAAAGGCTTTAGAGAGTTCTCAACAACAATCAAGGGAGGGTTTGAAATGTGTTTTACTGCCAGATTCCGGAAAGCTGCTCAGGTGCTTATGATGCTGCTGCTTGTTTCTTCTGTGGTTATGCATTTTCCGCTACTGACTTTTGCTGCGAAAAATACTCCTGAGGAAGGTATGACTGAAATACGAACTGACGGGGTGATTTCATCTCCTGCTCTTGAACGACGGGCAGGACAGCGCCCTCCGCATTCGGGTGCCTGTTCGGGAGTCGATCTTGCTATCGATCAGGTTGAACTGAAGCGAACAGCCAGCGGCATGTTCATAAGAGTTACTGTGAAAAATATTTGTACCGGAAGCTGCAGCGCCGACGGCATTGACATTGAAATCGATGAAAGTCTCATTCCGGGTGGATCGGGTGGTGTTGTCCAGCCGATAGGGGTGATAAGAATCGAGTCTGAAGGAATTTACCGGAACAGTTGGGTGGGCGTGATGTCAAATCCTTCGGGTTCAAGTACATACATCGTCAGGGCCGTACTGAGAGGAGGGAGCAGAAGAGAGCAAAGCACAACGAACAACCGTTGCCGGGTCACCATAGCTAATGATGAAGACATGAAAACAGTAAGCTGCCGCTGAGTTGCCGGTGACCGCGGGCCATTTGCCCGGGATATTACTTGTTCTTCTGGGCCGTTTCTTTTATGGTCGAACCTGCTGATTCAACGTCCTTTCCGACGCCTTCGATAGTATTGCATGAGGAAAGAACGAGAAGGAATGCGATGTTCAGTGCAAAGACGATCTGCTTCATAAAAATCCTGTCGTGATTGTTTGATAGAAATTGCTTGCGTGTCTAACATAACGACTGCTTCCGTTTTACGATGAAAAATTAAGGAACGACCGGGATTCACGCAACTGGTTTA
>RAZP01000031.1 GCA_004028745.1 Prosthecochloris sp. | reverse complement strand
CTCAGCTTTTTCAGACAATCATGCCTATCGGCTCTGCAAAATAACCTTGATCATGTTGTTGACTTCTGTTTCGGTGGTCTTTTCTTCCTTGCGCAGTATGTTCAGTTCTTCGGCAAGTTTTTTTTCCGTACCGAGGTCGGTTGCCGTGCGTAGTTGTTCGGTTACCCGTTTTCTTTTCTCACGAAAATCTTCGAGAATAAGACTCCTTACAGAATCGAGAAAGGCGGTCAAGCACCGCTTGGCCTTTTGCTGCTGCTCGTCAAATGATTCATACCACCTGTCGCTGACCGGCTGTTCTATCAAGAGGCCTGATGCGAGGTCACGTGCCTCGGGAAGTGTCAGCGCACTTATTTCAGTTGTTATGTCAAGGTATCCGTTGGGACTGTCTTTTTTCTCCCGGTATCGTTTGACAAGGTGCTGCAGTATATGAGATGCCGACGGGTTGGATAATTTCAGGAGTGTTTCATGGGAGGCACAGAATTCCAGTACTTCGTTTCCATACCATGTGCTTTCAAGCAGCGCTTTTATGAAGGTTTTTTCAAGTACTGAAAGCCTCGCGTTTGTCCCGGAAACTTTTTCTCCGGCTTTTTCTTCACGCTCGGTTCTTGTAGGGAAGCGTTTGCCGGATCTTATCTCGGCCATTATCTCCCTGAGAACAGGGACGCTGATGCCGAGTTTTTGTTCGAGTGCCTGTAAATAAAGCTCCTTTCGTGCGGTATCGGGTACCATGGTGATGGTTTTCAGGATTTCCCTGATGGCATTGGATTTTTTTTCCGGCTGGTCAAACGAGCCCTTCTGACGGTAAAACGAGATCTGGAAATCGGTGAACGATTTGCGGGAACTGTCGATGAACTGCAGAAACCCCTCTCTGCCCCTGTTGCTCACCAGGCTGTCCGGATCCTCTCCCGGTGGAAGAGGGGATATCCATGGTATAAGGCCGCATCCAACAAGTATGTCAATACCTGAGAGCATCGATCTTGAGCCGGCTTCGTCACCGTCATAAATGAAGAGAACCTCTTCGGTATATCTTCGCAGAATCTTTGCCTGTTCGCGAGTCAATGCGGTGCCGCAGGACGCCACCGCATTGTTCAGTCCAGCCTGGTGAAGGGCCAGCACGTCCATATAACCTTCTACAAGGATGGCGAGGCCTTGCTTTCGGATCGCTTCTTTTGCGGCATGCAGGCCATAAAGGACTTTTGATTTGTCAAATACCTGGCTTTCAGGTGAATTAACGTATTTCGGGACATTTTTGTCATTACTGAGCGTTCTTCCGCCAAAACCAACAACTTGGCCTCCAATGGAAAATATCGGGAACATGACCCTGTTGCGAAAGTAGTCGTAATAGGAGTTTTTTTTCGGGTTGTGATAAACCAGACCGGTTTTGACCAAATGGTCGAGAGGTTTGTCGGAACGTTTTGCATGAGAAAGCAGATACTCCCATTGATCCGGTGCGTATCCAAGACCGAAAGTTGTAATTGTTTTCTGTGTGAGTCCTCTTTTTGTTATGAAATACTTGAGCCCTTCCTGTCCGTCCGCAGAATTCAGCAGCCGGTTGAACAGCCTTGCCGCCCATTTGAGGGTTTCATGGGTGGTGAGTTCGGCCGGGTCGGGAGCAGCCGGACCTTTCACGTATTTGCTGATATCGACACCGCACCGTTTTGCCGTGATCTCGACTGCTTCAGGAAAAGAAATCTTTTCCATTTCCATAATAAAGGTAAAAACGTTTCCTCCTTTCCCGCTTGAAAAGCACTTGTAAATCTGCTTGTCCGGGGAGACGACAAACGAAGGCGTTTTTTCTTTTGTAAATGGTGAAAGCGCCTTGTAGTTTCTCCCGGAAGGCTGAAGTTTCACATAATCCGATATCACATCAACGATATCGCAGCTTTCGCGTATTTCATCAATTTTATTCTGCGGAATCATTTTCCGTCACTGAATCTTTCTTTCCTGTTTATATTTATCATCATCCTTAGCCATCCATCCCGACCTGTCGGGACATCCAGCCGTCAAGCCATAATCAGTTTGCGCTTCTGATAATATGATAGCGTGAAAAACAGCAAATCGCAATCATCCGACACTTCTATCGAAAATTGTAACATGGTGCATCGTGATTCATCGTGCTGCACCTACCTTGTATCATGGCAGAACCAGGATGTACAAAGAAAAAATCAGCTGATGCAAAAAAGAGTTTTCCTGTAAGCAGCCTTTTTTCTAAATTTCCCGTCTCTACTGTAATAATGCTTTTCGGATGAGGGCTGAAAACAGGATTACCTTGGTTGTTTTATTTATAAACTTGTCATATTTAGAAAAAAGGGCACCTCTATTAATTGTCGTGAGCGAGCTGAAGACAAGGCGGACGGAGCACAGAAATCCCTCCTATCCGCCCAACGAAGTATTAGGGTCGCGCAATAAAATAGAGGTGCCCAAAAGCAGGTTCCGCAGCTGGCAGTATAATCCACAATACGGTTAAAAATTATTCACGCTATGAAACAAGGTTTGTTCACAACGATCCTGATCGTTGTTACCTTCGCAGTCTCATTTGCCTTTTACACCTGGATGGGCACCACGCCCGAAGAATCAAGGTTTCATGATATTCATAAAGGCGGCCTCGTAGTAATCGTGCTCATTGCACTGATCTTAATGGTCATCGCCTACATCGTCGAACGTCTCATCGCCTTGAACAAAGCAGCAGGCAAAGGCAACATCCCCGAATTTGTCAAAGAGCTCAAACAAGACGTCGATTCCGGTTCCATCGACCAAGCCATAGCCAAATGCGACGACCACCAAAGCTCCGTCGCCGCCGTCATGCGGGCCGTATTTCAGCGTTACCAGAACCTGGGTCTGCAAAACATCAGCGACCGTGAAAAACGGATCAGCGAGATGGAAAAAGCCGTCGAAGAAGCCACCACCATGGAAATGCCGCTGCTCGAAAAAAACCTTGTCGCCATCTCCACCATAGCCTCCATCTCCACCATGGTAGGCCTGTTCGGCACCACCTTAGGCATGATCACCGCCTTCAATGCCTTAGCCACCAGTGGAGCACCCGATGCAGTCCAGCTCTCGCGCGGTATATCCGAAGCCTTGGTCAACACCGCGCTTGGCATTCTCGGAGGCATCATGGGCATCGTCACCTACAACGTCTTCACCAACAAAGTCGACCGTTTCACCTACATGATCGACGAAGCCGCCTTTTACATTATCCAGACCCTGGGATCCAGCAAATCAGAGTAGAGCAGTATGGCAAAAGTAAAATCCAAACGCATAGGGTTCCATATAGACATGACGCCCATGGTAGACGTAGCCTTTCTGCTGCTCACCTTCTTCATGCTCACCACCAAGTTTCGTCCCCCCGAGCCCGTGCAGATCGATCTGCCCAGCTCCCATGCCGAGCAGAAAGTGCCCGAATCAGACATTCTCACCGTCAGCGTCAGCGGAGAAAACAGTTACTTCATGGGCGTCTCCTCGCAGACCTCTCGAGAAAAGATTTTCATCCGGGTCATTCAGCCCCGGCTCGAATCAGCAGGAATGAGCCGGCAAGCCGTTGCCGATTCCCTGCAGCACTTCAAGCTCACCGAAAGCTTTCCCTTAAGAAAAAACGAGCTTGATCCCTTCATCACCGCAGCCAGGTTTGCAAACCCGGATATCCGTCCCGTAGTCAAAGCCGATGTAGACGCCGACTTTCAAGCCGTCAACCATGTCCTCAAACGGTTCAAAGCCTCCAATATTCTTACCTTCAACCTCGTAACCGTGCTCGAAAAGGAGGTAAGCTGACATGGGTCTCGTTGATTCACCAAATGGGGAAGGAAGGGGCCGGCAGGCAAAACGCAAGAGGAAGCGCCTCGGTTTCCATATAGACATGACGCCCATGGTAGACGTAGCCTTTCTGCTGCTCACCTTCTTCATGCTCACCACCACCTTCAGCAAAGCCAATACCATGGAGATCAACATACCGCCCGAAAACACCGAAGTCAAGATAGCCGAAACCAACGTCATGACCTTCCGCATTGCGCCCGACGGCTATGTGTACTGGTCGATAGGTGAAGCATCACCCCAGAAGCTTCCCTTGTATGAAGAAGAAGGTGCCATGTCGCTGGGAAGAGAAGTGCGTCAGATGCTGCAACAGCAAACGCAAGCCAACAGCAAGCTCGTCATAGTCGTCAAAATCAGTGACGAAGCCAAATACAAATATCTCGTTGATCTGATCGATGAATTCAACATGATGCAAATCGATCGTTTCAGCTTGGATGACTTCACCGATGCCGATGAAGAGGTAGTGCTGGCGCATGGTGACGGGAAACAAGTGGCAAGTGACGGGTGAAGAGGGTGCTATATATTATGGGGGGAAGCAGTGACGAGAGGGATGTCGGCAGTAGGCAGTAGGCAAGGGGCAGTAGGTCTGCCCGGCAGTCCCGGCGTGTTGTAATGGGTGGATTTGAGAGAGAAGAAAATGAAAATAGTAGAAAAAGCATTTGACAATCGTCAACAGTAATGAGTCAATCATGAGAGGGGACAAATCTGCGGGTTTGTCCGGGTGGTGGAAAGTAATAAAGACAAAATAGAAGTGACAACAAAGTTCGACGACATACATAAGCATGCACCAGGAGCAGCTCGAAAGTGGTCATTCGCTGAAGACTTTCTCGATACGGAGAGCATAAGGGGGGTTAGCTACGGCAACCTGGTATTGCGGAGGCAGAGTCACCTGTTTCTGGCTCATGGTGTTATTGCTGCTGTTGCGCTGCTTGCCGGTTTCTGGCTGGTCAGTGTCAACTGGGAGAAATTGACGGCGTGGACCGGTCTCTTTGATGGAGAGGAGAAAGAGCGGGTAATGAATTACACGATGGTAACCAGTGTAACGCAGCTGCCGCCTCCACCGCCTATTGCAAAACCTGAAGTGCCTCAACCGGCGCAGAAAGTTGCTCCTTCTGCCGTCGAGGCACCTTCCAATGTAGGCAAGATCAAAAAGGTGAAGAAGGAGGAAGCACCGCCTGAACAGACGCTGGCGACCCAGAAAGAGATAAAGCAGGCCATCCAGCAGCAGGGAGTCGAGGGCGGTGGTGTGCCCGGTGGGATCGGGGCTGGCCCTGTTTTTGTGCCCTGTGAAATCATGCCTGCATTTGTCAAACAGAAGAAACCAAGGTACCCGGACATGGCCCGCCTCGCAGGCATTGAAGGCAGAGTCATCGTTAGTGTGCTGATTTCGGAAAACGGCAGACCGATAAAAGCACAGATAGTTAAGCGTATCCCTTCCGATCAGACGGTGTTCGACGATTCTGCGGTCGAATGTGTCATGAACTCTTCTTACTCTCCCGGCATCCAAAACGGTTCTCCGATCAAGGTTTGGTTAACCGTGCCGATACGTTTCGAGCTGCAGTAATGGGAAAAAAAGTCAAAAGTCAAAAGTCAAAAGGTAAAAGTCTCGAACCGTTCGCGACGGTTTTATGAGAACCAACGAGCTATCCAGCAATCAAGCCCTTTTTTTGTAAAGCAGTGCGAAAAGAATCAAGGCATAGGCGGCAACCAGCAGTATCGGGCCGACGGAGAGAGAGAAAAAGCCGTCTGCGCTGTCTTCAAGATACATGGTTGTATAACTGAAAGCTATAACGGCAACGCCGATGCCGATAAGCAGGTAATTGATCTTTTCCAGCGGCATCGAGGCCTTTTTGTGTCCGCCGGCCTTATGTTTCTTCGCTGAAGACTTCATCGAGACAGTCGATACATTGTTGTGCTTCCTCGCGGCTTGTTGTGAACGGGGGAAGGAGCCTGACAACATTCCGGCTTGTCGCATTGACAAGCACTTTTCTTTTCAGTGCTTCCTGTACATAGTAGGAAGCTTCGCGGTTAACGGTAATGCCTATCATCAAGCCGTACTGGCGGATCTCCTGTATCTGGGAATGCTTCGCTGCGAGTTTTTCCAAAGCATGTTTTATCCATTCGCCGGTTTCAGCGGCCTGTTCCATGAGATTGTCTTCATAAATAGCGTTAACAAGCGCCAGACCTGCAGCGCAGGCTACGGGATTCCCGCCGAAAGTCGTTCCATGGTTACCTGCGGTGAAAACATCCCTGACTTTTTCATTGCCGATAACCGCTGACAACGGCAGCCCGCCGCCAAGAGGCTTTGCAAGGCATATCAGATCGGGGTTGACATCAAAATGCATGTAGCTGAAAAATTTGCCTGTTCTGCCGCATCCTGCCTGAATTTCGTCGGCAACAATCAGAAAACCATGTTTTTCCTGGAGCGTTTTCAGTGCTTCTATGAAATCAGACGATACTACGTGTATGCCTCCCTCTCCCTGGATGAACTCAACGAATACAGCTGCTGTTTTATCTCCGACCTTTGCTGCAAGATCATCGATGTCGTTGAAATTTACATTTCCGGTTGCAGGCAGAAGAGGTTCGAAGCCATCGAGATACTGCGCTTTTGCCGTGAGGGACATAGCTCCGTAAGTTCTCCCGTGAAAGCAGTTTGAAAGAGAAAGTATTTCTTTTTTATCGTTTTGTCCAGAAAGTGATGCCCACTTTCTGGAAAGTTTTATGGCTGCCTCTACAGCCTCCGTGCCGCTGTTGGCAAAAAATACCTTCGATAATCCTGAGATTTCAAGCAACTTTTCAGCAAGTCTGAATTGCGGCTCGAGCATGAAAAGATTCGATGCATGGATGACTTTTGCCGCTTGTTGTGAGATCGCACCGACAATTCTGCTATCGCCGTAGCCGAGTGCGTTAACGCCGATACCCGATATCATGTCCAGGTAGGGTGTTCCATCCGCACTATAGAGATAAACGCCTTTGCCGTGAGTTATGGCAAGCGGCAGGCGGGCGTAATTATGAAAAAACAACTGCTGCTCCGTTTCTTTATTTACTTTACAAGCCATAATGCTGCATGATTAGGACACCTCGACTCGATTTATTTATTCCGCGCTTCAATTGCGTCGTTGAGCGGATAATAGAGGTGCCCATTAGTGTTCCTTTAAAGATGGTCTTTTTGCACGCTATCCGTGAGTTGTAAAGAGCTGGTTCAATGCTTGAGGCAGGCTGAAACGCTTCTCCACAGTCTTATAAGGCCGTAAGAACCTGTCAGGGCGGCAATCATATACAACTCGTCACGGGAGGCCTCGCCTGGGAATTCAAGAAAGAACGCAATATAAACGGCAAGTCCAAGAAATACCAGGGATGATGCGATATGAATTCCGTTCCTGGGTGTGCATTTGCTGAACATTTTTGTCCTGTCCCTTGTCAATGGCATCTGTCAGCTCTCTTCTTCGACGTTGGCGCTTTTTTTATCAGGATAAAATCGCCACTCCTTATTGACGATAAGGCGTGCGCCGTGGCCGAACGTAAAGTACGACCAGCCCCACTGCAGCAGCACAAAAACACGGTGCTTGAATGTTGTAAGATAATATATGTGCACCAATAGCCACGTAAACCACGCAAAGCTGCCGAAGAATTTGAAGCGGCCGATTTCGACAATTGCCTTGTTTCGACCGATGGTAGCCATCTGACCTTTATCCAGGTAACGGAACGGTTTGCGCTCCTTGCCTTTCAGTTCACTGAGAATGTTTTTTCCGATAGCTCGTCCCTGCTGCAGGGCGACGGGAGCCATGCCGGGAAGGGGCTGATCCGTATGGTGAGAAAAATGCGCCTGATCGCCGCCGACAAATATTTCAGGATGACCGGGTATGCTCAGGTCCTCTTCAACGATGATCCTTCCTGAATGGTCGATTTCCACACCCATTTTTCTTCCCAGGCCGATTGCCCGAACGCCTGCCGCCCAGAGGACGGTTGCAGCTTCGATACGCTCGTTTCCTATCTGGACACCGTTCCGATCCACATTGGTTACCATACTGTTTGTCCATACCTGAACACCCAGTTGTTCAAGCGCCCTTGTTGCCTTACTGGCAAGTTCGGGGGAGAACGATCCCAGAATTCTCGGGGCAGCCTCGACAATAAATATCCGTGTAAGCTTCGGGTCGATGTGCTTGTAATATTTCGAGAGAGTAAAACGGCTCATTTCGCCGATTGATCCCGCAAGCTCAACGCCTGTCGGGCCTCCGCCGACAATAACGAAAGTGAGCAGCTTTTTGCGTTCCACGGGATCGGAGGCTCTCTCCGCCGCCTCGTAAGCTTCCATGACCCTGCGCCTTATCTCGGTTGCCTGGGCAATAATTTTAAGACCGGGGGCATGCTCTTCCCACTCTTCATTGCCGAAATAGTGGTGCTTGACGCCGCATGCAAGGATCAGGTAATCATAAGACATTTCCCCGAAGTCAGTCTGTATAACCTTCCTTTTCTGATCCACGTTTTCTACAACCCCTTTAAATACTTCTATATTTTTATACCTGGCGAGCATGTTTCTCAAAGGCTCGGCAACATCGCCTGTGCCGAGAGCCGACATAGCTACCTGATAAAGCAGCGGCTGAAATAAATGGTAGTTTTTTCTGTCAATGAGGGTGATCCTGACATCTTTTTTGTTGCCAAGCTCTTTTGCCGCATTGATGCCTGCAAACCCGCCGCCAACAATCATAACATGCTTCATCGTTTCTTTTTCTGTTATTACTCCTTTCTGAATTGAGTGCCGTATAACCGGATTGACCCCTGCTTCATGTTGTTACATATTACTACAAGGGGGCTGTTTTGCCGGATTTTCGCTACTAATTATAGAGTAATTTTCCCAAATAAAAAACTTTCCTCCTGCAGCCTGTGCTTTATTTTCTCTATATTCTTGACTATTTTAGTCAATTTTTGTTAATTAAACCATCAATAGTAAGTCAGAATAGTAGACTATGTTTTCATTGAGTGCGAAAGCCCATTACGGATTGGCGGCTATGCTTGATCTTGCGGATAATTTTGGGAAGAATCTGGTGCAGATTAAGCAGATTGTCGATCAGAGAGCTATTCCGAAAAATTATCTCGAACAGATTTTTAATCGTTTGGGCAAAAACGGGTTGGTAAAAAGCATACGGGGCAACAAAGGGGGGTATGAGCTTGCCGATAGTCCGCAAAATGTTACGGTGTTTTCAATTCTTGAGGCGCTGGAGGGCCCGCTCGGAATTTCCTCGGAACATGACCCCGCAGCGATAGGGAAAATGTTCGGTACCCTTGAGGATGAAATCAGACAGCACTTTTCCCTGTCTCTGGAAGAACTGCTTATTCAGGAAAAAAAGTTTTCACAAAAGCGGATCTATTACATTTAATGCAATAAATGTCAGTGTATTGCGATATGCAAAGGATATAACAGGGCTTGTAGGCGAGACGCCCCTGGTAGAGTTGAGCAGGGTTTTTGGAAACGGCACAAATCAAGTACTTGCAAAACTTGAACAATCCAATCCCTGCGGGTCCGTGAAGGATAGGGCAGCGCTTGCAATGATCGACGACGCTGTTGAAAAGGGAAAGCTTGAGCCCGGGGGCACAATAATTGAGGCCACCAGCGGTAATACGGGGATTGCACTGGCTTTTATTGCGGCTGCAAGAAAGTACAGGCTCATCGTTGTGATGCCTGACTCGATGAGTATTGAACGGCGAAAACTGCTTGCCTTGTTCGGGGCAAGGCTTGAATTGACTCCTGCTCACCTGGGGATGGAGGGGGCGATCCGAAAAGCTGAAGAACTGCATGCTGCACTTGGAAACTCTTGTGTTGTTCGTCAGTTTGATAATCCTTCCAATGCAGAGGTTCATGAGAAGACCACTGCCGTGGAAATTCTAAGGGATACGGATGAAAGGGTTGATGTTATTGTTGCCGGTGTAGGTACAGGCGGGACGATAACCGGGGTGGCAAGGAAAGTCAAGAAGGTGAAGCCATCTGTGAGAGTTGTTGCCGTTGAACCGGCAAATTGTGCGGCTTTAAGCGGCGAAGCTCCAGGCCCCCATGCCATACAGGGGATAGGGGCGGGATTTATCCCTTCTATAATAGATAGAGAGCTTATTGATGATGTTATAACAGTTACGGATGATGAAGCGATGCAGTGGATGCGGCGAATCGTGCGTGATGAGGGGATACTGGCCGGTATCTCATCGGGTGCCGCAGCTTGTGCAACGGCAAAGTACATGAATCGTGCGAGGGTTGATGGGGCAACGATTGTAACCATATTTCCCGACACAGGGGAGAGATACCTGAGCATGGGGATGGTTATGGGCTGATTTTTCGTGCAATTTGAAAATTATAGAAAAAAAACAGCTATGAAACTTACTATTAACGGTGAAAAAAAAGAGGTCGCTTCGGAATCCATGACGGTGACCGAGTTGCTGGCGAACCAGGGGGTGGAGATGCCCGACATGGTTTCTGTTCAGATCAATGGGGATTTTCTTGAGCGGGAAACATTTGACTCGAGAGCTGTCAGGGACGGAGATGAGATTGATTTTCTCTACTTCATGGGCGGAGGGTCTCGGGAATGAGGGGCTTTACCACGAAAGCCCTGCATACAAGGAGTCCCAAAAAGGATGTGCACGGTGCTCTCCGGCCTCCGTTGTATGATTCGGTTGCTTTTGAGTTTGAAAACGCGAACCAGATTCAGCAGGCCTTCGAAGGGAAACTGCCTGCACATACTTACAGCAGGATTACCAATCCCACTGTAGAAGATTTTGAGCAGAGAATGCGCGTACTGGCCGAGTCCCTCGGGGTTATAGCTGTTTCATCCGGCATGGCTGCCATAACGAATGTAATGCTTACTCTGGCTTCAGCCGGAACCAATATCGTTTCGAGCCGCCACCTTTTCGGCAATACCATATCATTGTTTGACAAAACTCTTGCGGATTGGGGGCTTGAGGTTCGATATGTCGATATGAGCAACGAGGATGATATACAGAGTAGAATCGATGAAAACACCCGTGCTTTGTACCTGGAGTCGATAACGAATCCGCAGCTTGAGGTTGTCGATATTTCCGCCGTTTCACGGTGTGCCGAAAAGTTCGGGGTGCCCCTTGTTCTCGACGGGACGCTGACCACGCCATTTCTTTTCAGGTCAAGAGACTACGGCGTTGATGTGGAGATCATTTCTGCAACCAAGTACATTTCAGGCGGTGCCACGGGAGTAGGCGGAGTTATTATCGATAACGGCCTGTTCGACTGGAAAAAGTCTCGAAAGGTATCCTCGTTCAGCAAACAATACGGGCAGTTTGCATTTCTGGCACGGCTTCGAAGGGAAGTGTTCAGAAATTGCGGCTCCTGCATGGCTCCACACCATGCATGGATGAATACTCTCGGTCTGGAAACTCTGGCGCTGCGGATTCAGCACAGCTGTGATAATGCGATGGGGATTGCGCGGTTTCTTGCCGGACAGCTCAAAGTCAAAGCCGTCAATTACCCCGGCTTGCCGGCATCGGAGTATCATGCAATTGCATCAACCCAGTTCAAGGGACGGTTTGGCGGACTGATTACCTTCGGGCTTCAGGACAAAGAGCAATGTTTCCGGTTTATCGACAACCTTGAGATCATAAGAAACGCCACAAACCTTAATGACAATAAAAGCCTTATCATTCATCCTGCTTCGACGATATTTGGTGAGTATTCAGCCACGGAGCGCCGGAAGATGGGAGTGCCTGAAAGCATGTTGAGGCTTTCGGTCGGCATAGAAGATAGGGAAGATTTAATAATGGATATTCAAAAGAGTCTGGAGAACATATGATTGACTTTACCCAGTCGCAGCTGGAGCGGTACAGCCGCCATATTTTACTCAATTCCGTCGGTGTTGAAGGGCAGCTCAAGTTGATGAATTCCAGGGTGCTGATAATCGGCGCAGGAGGGCTTGGGGCTCCCGCAGCAATGTATTGTGCTGCTGCCGGCATCGGGACAATAGGTATTGTTGATGCTGATGCCGTCGAGGTGTCGAATCTTCAGCGGCAGATCATTCATTTTACAGAGGATATCGGATCTCTCAAGGTAACTTCGGCCAGAGAAAAGATCGAAGCCATCAACCCCGACGTCACTGTTGAGCCGGTCAGGGCTTTTGTAAAGGCATCAAATATCGAGGGCATCATTGACGGTTATGATTTTGTGATTGACGGTACCGATAATTTTGCGACAAAATTTCTTATAAACGATGCATGTGTGATGAAGCGGATACCTTACTCTCATGGAGGCATTCTGAGATTTAACGGCCAGACAATGACCGTTCTGCCTAAAGAGAGCGCCTGTTACCGATGCGTGTTTCACAAACCCCCGCCGGAAAATATGATCCCTACCTGTTCCGAGGCTGGAGTGCTTGGTGCTGTTGCGGGAATGCTCGGCACGATACAGGCTGCCGAAGCATTAAAGTATATCACCGGGGCAGGCGAAGTTCTGGCTGATGCACTGCTAACCTTCGATGCATTGCCCATGAATTTCAGGAAGGTGAAACTTCAGAAAAATCCGAAATGCGCAGTTTGCTCCGAGCATCCTGTAATTACAGAATTAATTGATGAGCAGCAGATTGTGTGCGACCTGAAAAAGTAAAAAGTTCATCGGAAAAGGGAGAGCATTGCATGAACATGTGGAAAAGTGTTTACGAAAAAATTATTGAACACTCGCAAAACGATATGCCGTTGGAAGCGTGCGGCTATCTGGGCGGTCAGAATGCTACGGTTGTCGAAGCGTATTGCCTGACAAACATTGATAAATCAGGCGAACATTTCTCATTTGATCCGAAGGAGCAGTTTGACGCTGTGCGGGCAATGCGGACAAAAAACCAGCGTGCCGTTGCCGTCTATCACAGTCACCCCCAGACACCGGCGAGGCCGTCACAGGAGGACATCAGGCTTGCCCTTGATCCGGAAATGATATATGTCATTGTTTCGCTTGCTGCTGCAAAACCTGAAGTCAGGGCATTCAAAATTGTAAAAAATGAGGTTTTTGAAGAGCCTCTTGACATTATTGACGGGTAGAGATCAGAACCAGAAAACAGGGAGGCACAATGGAGCGTAAGAAACTTTCGATAGTATGTTTCAGCGGTGATTTTGACAAGGCGCTTGCAGCTTTTACCCTGGCCACGGGTGCGGCTGCAGTTAACTGGGAGGTAAAAATGTTTTTTACATTCTGGGGGCTGAACATTTTAAAGAAAAAAACCGGCCGGTCATTGATTGGCAGCGGGATTCTTGCACGGGTGTTCAATTTTCTCATGGGAGGCAAAAGAAACCTGCCCTTAAGCAGACTGAATTTTGGCGGGATGAGTCCTTTTTTAATGACCGGAATGATGAAAAAAAGCAATGTGGCCACATTGGACGAGTTGATCGATGCTGCCAAGGAACTGAACATTGATTTTGTTGCTTGTGAGATGGCAATGCATATTCTCGGAGTCAAAAAGGAGGACCTTGACGGTCACGTAAAAGATGTTGTCGGAGTTGCCACCTTCCTCGATGCGTCGAAGGACGGGCATATTCTATTTATTTAAATTATATGACGTGATTTACATGTTGCATTCCATTGATATAACAAAAGAGCGCTGTCCCATGACCATGGTGAAAGTGAAACTGAAGCTTTCTCAGATTGAGGAAGGGGATACCCTTGATGTGCTTCTGGCGGAAGGCGAGCCCCTGGAAAGCGTCCCGCGTACAGCCAAGGAGCAGGGGCATCGTGTTGAGGATATACGAAAGGAAGGGGAATATTACCATGTGATTATCCGAAAATAAGCTTCTGGCTTCTGAATTCCGGATTCTGAACTTTTTTCGATTACGATTACCGCTTTGCTGGTAGAGTGACAAGTGACCGGTAACGAGTGACAAGTCGAATTCAAAAACGTAGGAAGCTGTCTCATTAGTCCTGCAATTTGTCTTTATATAGTCATCCTCGGGCTTGACCCGGGGATCCATCTTCCAATGAAAGTCAGTATGGATGCCGCATCAAGTGCGGCATGACTCTCTGCCGGAAACTTATGCATGGCGACCGATAATCGTGACGCAGTGCTTTTGAGATAGCCTCGGTAATCCCGATATGTCGGGATGTGCCTCTGCACGCTCATGCGGGCGAAAGTTTTTTCGCCCCTACAGTTCAACGATTCAACGAATAAGCAAATCAACAGTGGTTTTACTTAATTCATAGCACAAAAATTGCCAACTGGAAACTTCTGACTGGTTCTGACTTGCCAGCGGAACAGGTATGTAGGGTTTACTGAACGATTCAACTCACCGTTAATTCGTGATACAACGAAGCTTGGCGCCAACCTGAGCTGGCAGGAGCCTGCCGTAATCCAACTGTACGGGTCCGAGGTATTTGGAGCCAACTGTGACTCCGGGACAACTGCTTTGTTTAATTGTACAAGCGGCGGTTGGGCTGAGTTAAGCTGTAAAGCGGGCACCGATGGTATATAGTTGGGGAGTTTCGGCCCTTCTGCGGAGGCACAGTGTAACGGGGGCTTCATCAGTAGCTTGGCATGATGCCAACAATCGATGTTCGGTGAAGAGTTGCAGCTCCGAACAGAACCGTTTGACAAGGCGCAAAAAAGGAACCAGGAGCCACCGCTCCAGATTCATCACCAGAAAGACAATCCCGACGACCGTCTGGCTGCTTTCGGCCAGTCTTGCCATCATTCTATCGAGACTGTAGCGGCGTTTTGCCATGCCAAACCTCCCTTCAACAGCATTGCGGATGCCTTCGTCTTCCCTGATCTGTTTGCGACGAGCACGGTGCTTCTCAGGCTCTTTCGGGGGGCGCCCCGGTGGCACACCGTTCAACCGGATACCTCGATCCTTGCACCACCTCCGATTTTCCCTGGTTCGATAGAGCTTATCGGCATGCACCGATGCAGGATATGAACCGTACCGCTCCCGATAGCGCTCGCTATCGCGCTGATATATAGAACGGTGATTTAGACGTGCAAGGGTTTTGAGGCTTTTTCGGGTTTTTCCTTGCTCGCAATATACGACATTATAGCCTTATTGCATTTTTTTATAGTAACTTAACTATTATTCAGTGAGCCCTATGTATGGATGGGTATGAATGGTCAGGTGAGACCTTTGATCAGATCAGCATATTGAGGGAACTTTCTTGTTAGCGAGTCACGGTCGGCTAAAGTGAAATCGCTGAAATCAAAACCGGGGGAAACAACGCAGCTTGTGAGGGTGTAGGCGTCGGGAGAAGGGGATTCGAGCTTTGCTCCAAACCATGTGTTTGCGGGCACAATGCCTTGAAAGGTTCCTGTTCCGGAGTCGAGTGTAAACGATGACATGAAGCCGACATCATGAAACAGATATATCGTAAGAGGGTTGCCGGAATGGTAAAGCCAGAGCTCGTCGGATTTGATTCTGTGCAGCCTGGAGCACTCGTTTCCTTTCAGCAAGTAATAAATCGCGGTGGCATAAGCCCGGTTTCCGGAAAAAACCGGGCTTTTGCGGAACTCGTAAGAGGTCTTGCTGCGATAGGTTTCACGGAAATACCCCCCTTCGGGGTGGTGTGAAAGATCAAGTGTTTCAATCCAATGATCAGCCGATTGCATTGAGTTTTTCCTGTACTTTCCTGTTCTTCAAGCGCGATGCTTCGGCAAGTTTGTCCCGGAACTCTTCAAGAGAAGACATGATAGAAGAGTCGGTCAATGCCAGGATCTGTACGGCCATGAGCGCTGCGTTCCGGGCATTGTCGATTCCAACCGTAGCAACCGGGATTCCGGCAGGCATCTGTACGATTGAATACAGTGAGTCCTGCCCGTTGAGCTTTTTGCTGAAAATCGGGACACCGATTACCGGAAGCACCGTAAGGGCGGCTGTAACGCCTGGAAGATGTGCCGCACCGCCGGCACCTGCAATAATGGCTTTAAGCCCGTTTTTCTTTGCATTTGTGGCATATCGTTCAAGGTCGCTTGGTGTACGGTGCGCAGAAATGACCGAAACCTCATAAGGTATATCGAATTCATCGAGGACGGAAGCGGCCTCTTTCATGATATCGAAATCCGAATCGGATCCCATAAGTATGCCTACCACAGGAGATGAGTTGTCTGAAAGTGTTGTCATAACAAAAATTTAGATTAGCCACCGCTATGTTGCGGTGTCCTTTTATTTATGATTTTGCCGAGTTTTGTGTATTTTCACGGGTACACAAGAAAAGAAAAGTAACACTTGTAGAGGAAGATTACAATGGCAACAAATCTTGCAGATAAGTACAGCAACCCCGGACCCCGGTATACAAGTTATCCGACCATTCCGTCATGGAGCACTGACGGTGTTTCCCAGGAGCAATGGAAAGAAGCCATGGTAAAAGGCTTCAACGATAGTAACGATACCACCGGTGTCAGCATGTACATTCATGTTCCTTACTGTGAAAACTACTGTTATTTCTGTGGTTGTAACGCTTATCGCACGCAGGATCATTCTTTTGAGCAGCCTTACCTTGAGGCATTGCTGAAGGAATGGCAGATGTACCTCGACGTTTTTCCGGGGACGCTCAATGTCAAGGAGATGCATATCGGTGGCGGTACGCCTACGTTTTTAAGCCCCGACAACCTTGTCAAGCTTGTCGGCGGTCTCTATGAACATGTAAACCGGATGGATGATTACATGTTCAGTTTCGAGACAAATCCCCGTTCAACAACAAAGGAGCACCTTGAAGCTCTTTACAGTGTTGGTTTTCGCCGGATGAGTTTTGGAATCCAGGACTTCGACCCCGTGGTTCAGAAGGAAATCAACAGGCTTCAGCCTTATGAAATGGTTCGGGAGAAAGTTGATATCGCAAGAGAGATAGGATTTACATCGGTTAACTTCGATCTTGTTTACGGGCTGCCCAAACAAACCCTTGCAACAGTTACCGACACTATCGCAAAGGTGATGGAACTCAAGCCCGACCGCATAGCTTTTTATGCTTACGGGCACAATCCGCATATGTATGAAGGACAGCGCAAGTTCAAGGAGGAGGATCTGCCGGTTGGAGCTGTCAAGCAAGAGTTGTATGACAAAGGTCTGGAGATGCTGGAATCAATCGGTTATCATGAAATTGGCATGGATCATTTTGCCATTGAGGGTGATGCTCTTTACGAAGCGGCACAGAATGGTACACTGCACAGGAACTTTATGGGTTATACTGAAAATACCACCCAGATGATGCTTGCGCTTGGCTCTTCATCGATAAGCGATACCTGGTATGCTTTTGCCCAGAATGAGCGTTTCCATGAAGACTACATGCGTGAAGTTAACGCAGGCCGTTTTCCCTTGCATCGAGGTCATTTGCTGACCGACGAGGACCTTGTGCTGCGCCGTCACATTCTCAACTTGATGTGCAAGCAGGAAACTTCCTGGGAGGACCCGAAACTTTATTGCGATGAGCTCGATGTAGCGAAATTCCGTCTGGAAGACATGCAGAATGACGGTATTGTCGAACTGCATGAAGATGGTGTTCGTGTTACCGAAGTCGGTATTCCTTTTCTCAGAAATATCTGCATGGCGTTTGATGCCAGGCTCTGGAGATCCGACAGCCTTTCAAAGGCTTACAATGTGTCCAGGGATATCCAGGCACAATATATCGAAAAGGCCCGCCAGGCTAAAGAAGCTCAACAGGTGGGTTGAAAGCAGGGAAGGCTTTTTCATAGTAAAAAGAGGCTGTCTCAGAATTAAAACTGAGACCGCCTCTTTCTTTTTCCCAGCAAGTTCTCCTGACCAGTAGCAATTTCCGATGAGTATGAAAAAAGTGGGATCTTATCCCGCCATTTTAGCAATATTGTGTGCCATTGCTGCCAGTCCCATCTCAATTTCCACGTTTTTCAATCCTCGTAATCTAAATCGTTTGAAGTTTCTGTTCTGTTTGAGCTGCCCAAAAACCGGTTCGACATCAATTGCCCGTTGTTTTCGCTTTCGGATGCCTTCTTCGGACAGCAGCAGGTGACGAGCCTGTGCTTTCAATCGGCTCAACTTCTGATTGATACTAAAGCCTGCCTGCCCATTGACTGGATGACAACTTGCGGCCAGTGGGCATCCGCTACAGTTGCGTGCCCGATAGGTTTTTATGGTTTGGACATAGCCGGTAGACGTTTGTCTCGAGCGCGTAAAAACATGGTTCATCTCCTGGCCCATCGGGCAGATATAGCAATCGTCCTGTTCAGCATAATGCAACGTATGGGGATCAAGGAACTTTGGCTTTTGTTTCAAGGCCTTTCGTTGTTCTTTGTCAAAGTAGTTATACTTGACATAACCCTCGATCTGCTGCGATTCC
>RAZP01000030.1 GCA_004028745.1 Prosthecochloris sp. | reverse complement strand
CTCTCCGCTTTGTATGAATCTACGGGTATCACCTCGCTGCTTCAGGCGGAAAATACCCCGGAATCGATGGCCCGTTATGAAAACCTTCAGGAACTGCTATCAATGGCAAGGGATTTTTCGGATCATAACGAGGGAGCAAACGGCCTGAACGAGTTTCTGAATGGCATTTCTCTTGCAACCGATTACGATGAAATCCAGGAGTCGGACAACTATGTTTCTCTGATGACGGTTCACATGGCAAAAGGCCTGGAATTTCCAGTGGTCTTTATTACCGGCCTTGAGGAAAGGCTTTTTCCGCTCAATTATTACGAGTCGGATGAGCTTGAAGAGGAAAGAAGGCTTTTCTACGTAGCGGTAACAAGAGCACAGCAGAAAGTTTTTCTTTCCTGGTCAAAAAACCGCTATTACTACGGTCAACTCCAGGCGTGTATAAAATCCATGTTCATCGATGAGGTTGATACCGGTGTTCTTGTTACCGAGGGGGGAGAGAACCCTAAAACAGCAGAAAGGCTTTCCGCAGGAAGACAAAGTCTTCCTTATTACAATGGAAGAGCTGCGGTACCGTCTTCCGTTTCAGGCAGGGAAGGGAGTAACGAGCAACGGGAAAAATCTTCCGGGCTGAAATCCGGAATGAAAGTACACCATGCCATGTTCGGTCCGGGCATTGTTCTTGCCGTTCAGGGGAGTGGTGAACGACAGAAGGCACAGATTAATTTCAGAAACGCCGGCAAGAAAACACTTATGGTGCAGTATGCGAACCTTACCATTGAATGAAAGCCGACAGTTCACAGTTGGCAGTCTTCAGTCTGCGGTTGGCAGTAGGCAGCAGGCGAAACGAAAAGAATGCGAAGGGAGCGTGTTACGTGCTATGTGTTGTGTAGGCTGGATGGCTGGATAGCAGAAGACAAGAGCGGATGGAGTAGGAAATAGGCATTTCGCAAGGGAGACGAAAGATTTTGGAATAGGTTCCGGGGAATGGGAGTAGGGGCGAAAGATTTTTCGCCCCTACGGTGGTGGTAAGATGCGTGGCGGTACTTGTAACCGGGATCGGAATAACAGAAAGAAGTAAACGTTAAACATTGGAGCGATCGCTCAACGTAGGAAAGATTTTGTAACATGAAGATCCTTTTTGGTGTCCAGGGAACGGGGAACGGGCATATCAGCCGGAGCAGGGAACTGGTAAAAAAACTGCGCGAGTCAGGGCATGAAATTGAAGTCATAATCAGCGGGCGGAAAGAAGAGGAACTGAAAGAAGTCGAGGTTTTTTCTCCATACAGGGTTTTGAAGGGACTTACGCTGGTGACCTACCGGGGCAAGATGAACTACATCGAAACGATGTTCCAGCTTGATCTTGGAAGGCTGATGTCGGATGTTTTAGCTCTTGACGTAAACGGGGTAGACCTCATTATCACCGATTTCGAGCCGGTGACCTCAATGGCGGCAAGGATAAAGAATATCCCGTCGCTGGGCTTCGGGCATCAATATGCTTTCCGGTACAATGTTCCCATGTCCAAAGGGAACATATTTGAGCGCTATACGCTGCTTAACTTCGCACCTGCACAGTATAACGCCGGCCTTCACTGGCACCATTTTAATGAGCCCGTATTCCCGCCGGTAATTCCCCAGAGCCTTTACGAGGCTGAAAAGGTTGGGGTGAGGGAGAGAAAGGTGCTTGTGTACCTGCCTTTTGAGGAGGTCGAGGACGTAGCCGGACTTCTGGAGCCTTTTGACAATTATGAGTTCTATATATATGGAAAGGTAAAAGACGATCACAATGACGGCCACCTTCGATACCGGGGTTATTCCCGTGAAGGGTTTCTTCGCGATCTCCAGGAGAGCAATGGTGTTGTCTGTAATGCCGGATTCGAGCTGCC
>RAZP01000003.1 GCA_004028745.1 Prosthecochloris sp. | reverse complement strand
AAAAATTAGCCTTTGAAAGCGAGTCTTTCGATATCGTCAGCGCAGGGTTCGGCGCACGAAACTTCGAGAACCTGCTGCAGGGCCTCATGGAATTCCACAGAGTTCTCAAGCCTGGGGGTCACACCCTAATTATTGAACCGATGATTCCCAGAAATCCTTTACTGAAAAACCTTTACCTGGTTTACTTTAAAAAGGTCCTCCCGAAAATAGCCCGGCTTTTCAGCAAATCAAGCTTTGCCTATGACTATCTGCCGCACTCGGTTGAAGAGTTCCCCCAGGACGAGGCATTCACAGCCATTTTAAAAGAAGCCGGGTTCCGTAAGGCAGAATATCACCCGATGACTTTTGAAACGTCTGTACTCTATATAGCGCAAAAATAAGGGCACCCATAAACTGCTCCTACAGCGTATCAGTCCCCGCTCACTTTACTGTCATTCACGCAAAAGTCGACCCGGTACTTATCAAAATTGGTGCAAACATGACCGTTTGCCGAGCGGTCCTCATGAATCTTGCGGATAAGGCCAATGACTTTTTCCACTTCAATGACATGAAAAATCATCCGCAGGTCACTCTCACTGACCATCTTCCTCGACAGCACTTCGGCTTTCAGCCACCCGAGCAGCCCTCCCCACATGGAGCCGAACAGGATAACCGGGGTTTCACAGATGTGCTCAACTTGTACCAACTGCCATGCGTAAAACAGTTCAAGCAAAGTGCCTATTCCACCCGGTGCAACAATAACCGCATCCGAAAGAGACATAAAAGTATCGAGACGGCTGCTGAAACGGTCAAACTCCTGCTTGATGTCGAGGTATTGATTTGCAACCTGCTCGTGAGGCAACCTGATGTTCAAACCGATGGAGTGCGTACCGGAGTCGGCGCTTTTGTGGCCCGAGTTTGCCGCATGCATGAGCCCGGGACCTCCTCCGGTCACGACATCAAAACCTGACTCGGCAAGTGCTTTGGCAATGGTGAAAACATCTCTGTACTCACTGTCGCCTTCCTTTATCCGGGCGGAACCAAAAATCGCCACACGATAATGCGGATCCATGATTATAATCTATGAATTACCCAAGCTATGTTTCAGATTTCTGATTTCTTTCGAGTTTCTCCGCAGATATCGGGAATCAAAACATTTTAGCAAACCAATCACATTCGCGCTGTCTCACACGGGCGGACCCCGTTAAATAATCGATCTATTTCACAGGGGGTGATGCGGCATCCGTCAACAGGAAAAGTCAAAATTCAAAAGGAAAAAGTCAAAACGGGGAACAACAGAAAAGTAAACCTGCCTCCAACGCTGATCTCTTCCTGTTCAAACGGGCGAACCCCCGTGTTCGCCCCTACGTTTTCTCCCTTGTAATTCAACGATTCAACAGTTCAACAACTAAACAAATCAACACTGCTTTTCTCGATTACGAGTACCGCTTCGCTGAGTACGAGTACGAATTCGATGAACCCGACTCATAATGCCCCGTCCTATTCCCTACTCCCCGCTACCCATTATCTTGATTTCAGGCTATTCAACAATCTCGCTATCCAGCCATCAAGCCGTTTTGACTTTTTCTTTTTGAATTTTGACTTTTCTTCCGTCTCTTGTCACTGCTCATGCAGCATCTCATCAAACTCACTTTCTGAAATCACTTTTACCCCAAGTTTTCGAGCTTTTTCCAGCTTGCTGCCGGGATTTTTTCCCGCAACTACCAGATTTGTATTTTTGGTTACCGATGTGACCACTTTTCCGCCCCTTTCAAGAACAAGCCCGGCTGCCTCATCGCGGGTATATTGTTCCATGCTTCCGGTAAAAATCACAGCAAATCCTTCAAAACGGAGGTTGACCGGCTCTTTGGGTTTTGCAGCTTCTAACCGCACTCCTGCCGCTCTGAGCTTTTCTATGATAGCCGCTGCCGAAGGTTTTCCGAAAAAATCATGGATGCTTTCTGCAACAACCGGCCCTATATCCGGTACATCCGACAACTCTTCGATTGAAGCTTTGCGGAGTTTATCAAGTGACGGATACGCCGCCGTAAGCTCCCGGGCCGTTGCAAGTCCGACATGACGTATACCGAGGGCAAACAGTACACGGTCGTACCCCTGCTTTTTGCTCTCTTCAATTGCCTTCAGCAGCTTTGCTGCCGACTTTTCCGCCTGGCGCTCAAGGCCGCGCACTTTGTCCTCGGTAATGCTGTAAAGATCCCCTGCGTCGCTTACCATGCCACTGCTGACAAGCTGTTCAACAATTGCCTTGCCCAGCCCGTTGATATCCATGGCATTGCGGGAAGCGAAATGCTCCAGCCGAGCTCTGACCTGAGCAGGACAACCGTCTTCATTCGGACAGTAGTAGTTTACTTCGTTTGACGGTCTTTCAAGGGGTGTCCCGCATGATGGGCAAACGTCAGGGACAACGATAGGAACAGTATCGCCCCCTCGCTCTTCTTTATCCACACTGATAATCTTTGGAATAATTTCACCGGACTTTTCAATGAAAACAGTATCGTTCAACCGGACATCGAGACGCGCCACTTCATCAAGATTGTGCAAGGTAGAACGGGAAACTGTTGTCCCGGCAAGCTTTACCGGTTCAAGCTGGGCAACCGGCGTGATCGTCCCGAGTCTGCCGACCTGGAAAACCACTTTCCTGACAATTGTTTTTGCCCTCTGGGCGGGGTATTTATAAGCTATCGCCCACCTCGGGCTTTTCGAGGTTGCGCCAAGCTCTTTCCAGAGAGCAATATCATTGAGTTTAAGGACGACACCATCTATCTCGTAGGGAAGCTTCCAGCGCTTTTCCGCCCATTGACTGATGAACCCGTAAATATCTTCCAGGGTGTAGCACAAGCTGAAGTTTCCCCCCGTATAAAAACCAAGCTTTTCGAGCAACACCAGCCGTTCGTAATGGCTTGGCACCGTTACAGTCTCGCCTTTCATGTAGTAAGCCACAAAAAAAAGCTTTCTGCGAGCAACCTCTGCAGAGTCCTGCAGCTTCAAGCTACCGGCTGTAGCATTTCTGGGATTGGCAAACTGCTCGTCTTCAGACCGGGCCTCATTGAGAGCCGTAAAATCATCTTTGCGCATAAATACCTCCCCCCTTACTTCGATCTCTCCGCTCCCGGACTGACAAAGCTGTTCTCCGGAAAAAGAACCCAGACGCAGGGGAACAGATTGCAGTGTCTTTATGTTCGGCGTAATATCATCCCCCTGTGATCCATCCCCCCGTGTAGCACCACGTACCAGAAGCCCGTCACGATAAACAAGGCTTACAGCAACCCCATCGAATTTCAGCTCGGCGGCAAATGCTGGACAACTTTCATATTGTTCCGGCAAAAGCTTCGACACCCTCTTATAAAAATCGTCAACTTCCTGGAGTGAGTAGGTATTGGAAAGGCTGAGCATTCGCTCACGATGGTGAACGGTTGGAAACTCTTTGGTAATCTGCCCTCCGACACGCTGGCTGGGGCTGTCAGAGGATATCAGCTCAGGGAACTCTTGTTCGAGCGCAATAAGCTTTTCAAGCATCGTATCGAACTCGTAATCCGAGATCTCAGGCTTTGCCTGCACATAATAAAGATAGTTGTGGCGATTGATCTCTTTTTTTAACTGCTCAATCTCTGCAGCAGCATCTTCTTTACGCATACTATTCGATCCAAAATTGATCATTGGATGTCAGGCACTCCTGACCTTACTTTGTTGAGGACATAGCCCAACCGGCAAGGTTCTTGATAAATGAAACAGAGCCACCAATCCCCAGTTTGTCGTACGTTGCTTTCAGCACCTTCGGGTATCGCCAAGCAACCTTCAGCAAAACGGTCACAAATTCATCAAACTGCATCTCGTCACGAAACATAGCCCGTCTGTATCGCTGCGGCAAGCCGTCAAGCACGATCATTACTTCGTTCATCAGTTCATTAACAAAGTCAGGGGCGTCAGTCCCGGCATCATAACACATGTATTTCATGAGATTTGCCATCGATGCCACATTGGGTTCATATGCGCTGATCTTTTCGAGTGTACTCCGTGAGAGGCTGTCCGTCTCCAGCGCCTTGTCAAGGTCAGCCGTTAAATGCGGAAGGTTGCGCACCATTGAACCGAACCCGCAGAAAGTCAGCGGCGAACCGAGCGTCGCTGCATCACCGAACAGCACAATGTTATCATCAGCGACCTTCCTTGCCCTTGTAAACCCATCATGGGAATAGGCCGGAATGATTCCGAAAACCGGACGGTGAACCTTGAAATCATCTGAAAGTTTTTTGTAATCCGGCAGCTTTCGGAAGTAGGTCTCAAAAAGGCCAAGGAGCGTCTTGTCGTTATCGGATTCTACAGCATCATAGAAAAAAAGGTAGGTGATATACTCTTTACCCGCAGCGGGGAATCCTTCCCAGATCAGTTGACGGCCGCTGCCTGCGGAAGTATCGGCCGGTTCAATGCTCGCGAGAATTTCCCCGACATCATAATCCACATCCATGAACCCGCTGGCAATGGTACCCACGGTCGGACAGACATGCGTCTGTGGACGTCCATCGTTAAGCTGCATGGCGATAGGGGAAAGTATTCCCATGACATCAACAAGCACCCTTGTCCTGAAAAAAAGAACCTTCCCTTCTGGCTCTTCAACCTCTACAATGACATAACCGGGAAATTTGTAGCATCGTCTGAATGTTGTCCGGTCAAGAATAACGCATCGCTTTTCGGTGAGGATTTTTTGTTTGGCAATTCCAAGAAGGCGGTCGGCATCGACTGCGCAGTCAAGCACGTTATCAATATACAGCCTCTTCTGAGAGCTGTTTTCAACAAAAAACTCAACCCAGCCATTCCTGTAACTGCGGACTACGACATCATCAATCTCTTCAGAAGAAAACACCCCTGTCTCTTCAAGCTTCTCAAGCTCCTGACGCGATATGTTCCAGTCTCTCGTGGACTTGCCCGAAACATGCCTGTCGACAAGCATGACCCTGTAACCATAGCGTTCCGCCATAACGGACGCATGAAGCAGCCCAAGAGTCCCCCCGACGTAAAAAATGTCATACTCACCGCTCACGGTTACTCCTTCAGGAAGTGCGCCGCCGGGAAGAACCGCATCGCGGGGAGAAGTCTGATGAACGTGCTCCCAGTAACGATCGAGCCCAACTACCCGGCGCAGGTATGCTTCACCGTCCTGCAGACCTGAAAAGTATTTGTAAACAAAAGGATGAGAACTCCTGATTTCTTCGAGCATTGTTCCTGTACTTTGTTTAAGACACCTCAACTTGCTCTGTGTCTCGATTACTTTTTGGGCGGATAGATTGAGCACCGCTTACAATTTATGGAAGAGCCTTTTAAAAACTTTTCTGATAAAAGCTTTTTTGAGGCCCCTAAAGTTGGCTGTCGCTGTCTATCTTTCCATCCACAAGATGAATCCGGCGCCTTGCCCTGTGAGCAAATTCCTCGTCGTGAGTCACAAAAATAACCGTCTGATTGAACTCTTTATTCAGTTTCTCGAACAGCTCATAGACCTGGTTTCCTGATTTTGAATCAAGATTACCGGTAGGCTCGTCGCCAAGAACAATCTTCGGATTGTTTGCAAGAGACCTTGCAACGGCCACTCTCTGCTGCTGACCACCGGAAAGCTGGCTCGGTCTGTAATCATAACGGTCGCTCATACCAACCCTGTCAAGCAGCATTTGAGCTCTTTCACGGATCTCCGCCCTGGTATAGCTGTTATTGATCATCATCGGCATGCTGACATTTTCAACGGCCGTAAACTCGGGGAGAAGGAAATGAAACTGATAGATGAATCCGATTTTTTCGTTTCTTATTCTTGACATTTCATTCTCGTTCTTGTCGGTAATATTGATACCGTCAAGCCAGACCTCTCCGAACGTAGGCTTGTCGAGTCCACCCATGATATAGAGAAGTGTTGATTTTCCCGAACCGGAAGGACCGGTGATTGAAATAAACTCGCCTTCTTCGATCTCCAGTGATAAACCGGGAATAATGGTTTGACGAATATCACGTGAAAGCTCAAGCTCCCTCCTTACAGAAACAAGCTTTAAAATGGAGTTACTCATTGCTACAGAGTATCGGACACACTGTTTGAAATTTTTGCACGGCATATTCCGGCAAGCTGCCGGTCGGCTATCATAATAAGCAAAAAACTCAAGGCCCCCTCAAACGAATCCCGAACGTTTTTTCCCGTGCCGCAACAACTTTTTAATCGTCTTTATCGTTGATTAGCATTGTCATTACCATGCCTTATACGACAGATGGCTGAAACTGAAAAAAAAGTGTGTTTTATAACCGGCGGATCGGGCCGCCTTGGCAGGGATGTTGCCCTTTCCTTGGCCAAAAATGGGTACTCACTTTTTTTCACCTATAACAGGTCACGGGAAAAAGCAGCGGATGCTCTCGATAAAATCCGCTCTTTCAGCCCGGACTCAGCAATGGCTCAATGCAATGTTTCAAAGGTAACCGACATCGAAAAAGCGTTCAGGCTATTCTCGGAACATTTCAACAGGCTTGATCTTTTGATTACCAGTGCATCAAATTTCTACAGCACGAAGCTGCCTGACGTAACCGAAGCCCAGTGGCAAAGCCTTGTCGATACAAACCTGAAAGGCACGTTTTTTACCATGCAGGCCGGAGCGCGGATCATGAAAGAACAGTCTTTTGTTTCACGCATCATAACGATGACCGATATTTCAGCGAACCTTATATGGAAAAATTTTGCACCGTATACGGCATCAAAAACCGCGATTCAGCACCTTACCAGGGTTTTCGCAAAGGTATTCGCCCCGAAAATCTTGGTCAATTCCATCGCTCCCGGAACGGTTACAATAAACCCGGACTGGAATGACAGCCCTGAAAACGAATTGTCGAAAAACATACCTTTACAGCGTATTGGAGAACCCGCCGATATCATGGAAGCCATCATGTTCCTGACGCAAAGCAGCTATGTAACCGGCCAGGTCATCAACGTTGACGGAGGCAGGCTTTTGAACTGATTTAGGATACCTCTTTAATCGTCATGAGTCCCGATTGCATCGGGATGCAAGGCGAACGGAGTCCCGACAGGTCGGGACCAACGAAACAATTGAAACGCGGAATAAAGAAACAGAGGTGCCTTTTAGCCAAGAACATTCATTTATATATATTTAAAAGACATTTAAATCTCTAACTTTTCTAACATCCGGACATCCTTGAAAAAAAGAGTGACAATCTTTTTTTCGGGTGTTCCTCAACTTGCAGATTATGATACAGGAAATACCGGACAATCAGCCTGTAAACGGAGAATCTGAGCCGCAGCACCCAGGGAAATCTCACATCCCCGAACAGGTTGAGGTAATCAGTGACAATATTTCCAGGATGTTCAATCAGTTCAGGGAAAGCGAACAATATGAAGAGATCCGGGAGAAGGCCGCGAGTGTCAAGGAATACATAAAGGATAACCCGATCCCCTCGGTATTGTACTCTCTCGGGGCCGGATTTCTCCTTGGGCTGCTGCTCCACAGGAAACGATAACAACCGACAAATTCTCCAAAAGCTTATGTCCCAGGATGAAAAAAGCAATCCCGAACAGCACGATCAAGGCGGGAAGGGAATCGGGAAATTGATCGACAGCACAGTAACATCAAGCTACGAAGACCTTCTGGCAATCATAGAAGCCAGAATGGAGCTTATCAAGATCGAAATCACCGAGAAGCTTGCCATTGTCGCCTCGCTTCTCATCATTGCAATCATTCTTGTCGCAGGAATTGTCTATCTCATCACAACCATTGCCCTTCTTATCGGTGAACTTCTGGGGCATCTCTATCTCGGATATCTTATTGTCAGCACATTTTTCCTGCTGATTTTCCTGATTTTTGCAAAAATACGCCCTGAACTCCTGAAAAACATCATCCATAAACTCCTTCTTTCCTCTCATGGAAAAAAAAGCTGAACCATTGAAAAGCATTGAAGCAAGAATTCACGAGCTGGAAAACAGTATCCACGAACGCGAAAAACAGCTGAAAGACCGTGCCGGTCAGTTCAAAAAGGAATTGCAGGAAGAGCTTTCTCCCGAAGAGCTGGTAAGAAAATACCCGCTGCAGACAACCGGCATCTCCCTGGCATTCGGTTTCCTTGCAGGAAAGGTATTGCGATCCGTTATTTCTCCTTCGTCCCACAAAAACGTTCAGCCGGCATCGAAACCGAAAAGTGAGCCCTCTGAACTGAAAAGCGCCGTCGCCTCAATCGGAATCGATGTTCTCCGCTCAGGCAAGGATCTGGCTTTCAATTATCTCAGGAATTATCTGGATAACAAAATGAAATCCGGCAAAGATAAGTAAAGCACCTCTCCGCCCCAACCTGCCCAACGAAGTAGTCAGGCCAATACAATAGGGCACCTCTATTAATTGTCGTGAGCGACGTGAAGACAAGGCGGACGGAACGCAGAAACCCCTTTCTATCCGCCCAACGAAGTATTCGGGGCGCGCAACAAATTAATAGAGGTGCCCAATAACAAAGGTAATCGGCAGGAAGTTGGCAGTTGATATTGCACTTGCTATATTCGAATCACCGAAAAGGGCACATTACCAACAGGACTCTACCGTGAAAGTAAATCTTGACAGAACATCCTCGGGCTTCTGCATAGGAGTCCAGGGAACCATACACCTTGCTGAAGAAAAACTCGAGGCACTGGATGGCAAACTTTACTGCCTCGGTGATATTGTTCATAACGAAGTTGAGGTCAAACGCCTTGAGAAACTGGGACTGATCACCATAGACAATGATGAATACAGCAGGCTCAAACATGCTCCGGTGCTTATCAGGGCACATGGTGAGCCCCCCTCAACTTACGCAACAGCAGAAATAAACGAATTGTCGGTTACCGACTCTACCTGCCCGGTAGTCTCAAAACTTCAGCGCACTGCAAGGCTGCTGCATGAGCTGGGGTTTCAGATAATCATCTACGGCAAAAAAGCACACCCGGAAGTGATCGGCATTAACGGGCAGTGCGACAATCAAGCGATCATCATCAAACACCCTGACCTTTCCAATCCCGGAGAGACAGAACCCATTCATTTTAGCAGGAGAACCGCGCTTATTTCCCAGACAACCATGGATGTTCCCGGTTTTTATACCCTGAAGGAAAATCTTGAGAAGCTTTTTTCCGAAAAGGTTGACGCAGCGGACCGGAATGCCGCTCTTTCATGGAAAGATATCCGGGATATCGACCTGACGGCAGAAATGACCGGTATCCGTCCGCTGCCGCAGTTCGTGTATAAAGACACCATATGCCGTCAGGTTTCAAGCAGAAATCAAAAGCTGCATGATTTTGCAGCCGCTAACGACATAATCATTTTTGTTGCTGGAAAAAAGAGTTCCAACGGGCAAGTTCTTTTCAATATCTGCCGTCAATCCAATCCCCGCAGTTATTTTATCGAAGATGAAGCCGACCTTCAGGACGAGTGGTTCTCTGATAACGGCGAGCCGGTCGGCAGTGTGGGTGTTTGCGGGGCAACATCAACGCCCATGTGGCTGCTGGAGAAAGTTGCACGGCACATCGAAAATACATACGCCCCCTGACCGTCACCCAAGTTGAGCGTTTCACAAGATTTTCATTTCACCATTATGAGCAACGTCACCTTCACCCTGAACGGAAAAAAGGTCACTGCTGAGACCGGCACCTCTATTTTGGAAGCGGCAAGACGCAACGGCGTAGCCATCCCGACCCTGTGCTTTCATGAATCGCTGCATTCACCCGGCTCCTGCTGGATGTGCATTGTTGAAATCAAGGGAAAACACCGTTTTGTACCAGCCTGCAGCACCAGCATATCCAATGGAACGACAATTGAAACCGATAGCTCGGAGCTTTATGGAATCCGCAAGAAAAACCTCGAGCGCCTCCTTGAACAGCATTGCGGCGACTGCAACGGCCCATGTGAGGTTTCATGTCCGGCAGGCTGCGATATTCCCGCGTTTGTCTCGGCCATAGCCTCCGGCAATGACAGTGAAGCCATACGGATCATCAAGGATGATATTCCTCTTCCGGGAATACTCGGCAGAATCTGTCCTGCTCCCTGTGAAGACGAATGCCGAAGACATGGCGTCGATGAGCCTTTATCCATATGTGCCTTGAAACGTTTTGCCGCCGACAGGGATAACGCCTCAGGAAAACGGTACATCCCTTCAGTTAAACCAAAAACAGGTAAAAAAGCAGCGATAATCGGTGCCGGCCCTGCAGGACTGACTGCCGCTTATTATCTGCTGAGTGAAGGACATGATGTTACGGTTTACGATGCTCATGAAGCCCCTGGGGGTATGATGCACTATGGTATACCCCGTTTCAGGCTTCCTGCGGAGATACTCGAAGCGGACCTGACACCGATCAAGGCTATGGGCGCAACGTTTGTCTGCAACACTGTTTTTGGCCGCGATATATCTCTCGAAAGTCTTAAACATGAAGGGTTTGATGTTGTGTTCCTTGCTTTCGGCGCACAGAAAGCCGGTCGTCTGGAAATACAAGGTGAAGAGAATGAAGGTGTGATTTCCGGTACTGATTTTCTAAAACAAGTTGCATCCGGCAAAGAAGTTAATCCTGGCAAAAGGGTGCTGGTGATCGGCGGCGGGAATACTGCGATTGATGCTTCACGCACCGCACTCCGGCTGGGAGCTGAATCTGTCCGTATTCTTTATCGCAGAACCATTGATGAAATGCCGGCAAACCGTGCAGAGATAGAAGAAGCCCTGCATGAAGGTATTTCAATTGATTTTCTCACAGCTCCGATAGCTATAGAAAAGGCCGAGGACGGCCTTTTGGTCACAGCGTGGAAAATGGCACCTGGAAAGCCCGATGAAAGCGGGAGAAGACGTCCTGTGCCGATTGAACATTCCGAATTTTCCATGAGTGCCGATCTGGTCATTTCCGCAGTTGGACAGCAGGTTGAAAGCTCCATTCATGAAAAGCTGGGGATTGCCTCAGCCTGGAAAGGCTCTGTAGCCGTGGACTCTGAAACCTGCCGGACGTCTATCCCCTGGGTTTTTGCGGGAGGAGACTGTGTAAACGGCGCCGATACAGCCATCAATGCTGTCAATCATGGCAAAAAAGCCGCGCGGGCAATAAACATTTATCTCAGGGACGAACCGGTAACCGCACTTCCTGTTACTTTCAATTCAAGTTACGGCCCCAGGGACCTGGCTCCCGAAGCTTTTTACAAACGTGCAAAACAGGCTTCCAGAGCAAAACCGGCAGAGCTGCCGATAAACCGTCGGGTTTCGGGTTTCGACGAGGTTTCTGCCGGCCTGTCTGAGGAAAGTGCAAGGCAGGAAGCGGTGCGGTGTATGCGGTGCAGTTGCACAAATCAAAACGACTGCACACTGCGCGAACTTGCCTCAACCTACAATATTAACCAGGAATGCAGGAAAAATGGTAACGATGAGTTCTCGGTCGATCGAGGTGTTGAAATAAGATTCGAGAGAGAAAAATGCGTCGATTGCGGGATTTGTGTCCGAACGCTTGAAGAGACCGGAAAGGAAGAAAGCATAACCATGAAACTGCTGGCTGAACGCTGCCCGACCGGTGCCTTGAGCTGATATCATATCATAAGGGCACCTCTGAAACTGCTTAGTGGTTTATCTTTCCGGACTCTTTTGACCAAAACAAATTTTATTGCTATCATGTGTCGTGGTGTGTAACTATATATCCTGATGGGTTTTCCCCATGATTCCCCAAAACAATATAATAATCATAAGGAAGTACTACCATGAAAACAGCATTAGCTACCCTTGCGGCATTTCTTGTAAGCATTATTTTCACATCGACCTCTTTTGCTCTTACTCCATTACCCAAAAGTGGTGGGTTTGCCTACTATATCATGCAACTCATTGAATTCATATTGGGGATTTTGCTGGGGGGTCCTTATCGGTAGAGTAAGCAGGGGGGGTCTGGTGACAGGCCCCTTTTTTATGGGCATCTCAAATTTATTCCGCACTTCAATTGCTTCGTTGGTCCCGACCTGTCGGGACTCCGTTCGCCTTGCATCCCGATGGAATCGGGACTCATGACAATAAATAGAGGTGCCCTTTAGAGCCTTGAAAAATCAAATTCCTGCTCTTCAAACTTTCTCACTGTGGGATTGAACGCTTTCGTGCCTACAACAACAATGTCTCCGGCCTGCAGATTTTCTTTTTCATCCGAATCGATAACTACCTCAACAAGGTTGTTGCCTATGGCGATAACCGCAACGTACACAGCATCGACGGCTCTGATTTCAAGAATTTCACCTTTGAATGCAAATTTCTGAGTTGTCTCTCTTTCGACAAAAAGCTTGCGGGGTGATGTATCGGCAACAATTTGTCCTTTTTCAAACAGGAGTACACGGTCACAAAGCTTGTACATTTCACTTGAATCGTGCGTAACGATAAGTATTGTCACGCCCAGCTCGCTGTTCACTCTCAAAAGCTCATCCTGAAGGAGCGCCTTCATACCCTCGTCGAGAGCGGAAAGCGGTTCGTCAAGCAGGAGAATTCGGGGCTGCTGCATAAGTGCACGAGCAAGTGCAACCCGTTGTTTCTGTCCACCTGAGAGATTTGGCGGCTTGACATGCTTCAACTGCTGCAAACCGATCATGTCAAGCAGCTTTTCAGCCATATCGCTGTTGCGGGATGCATAGAGCAGATTTCCCAGAACGGACATATGCGGAAACAGGGCGTACCCCTGAAAAACCACACCGACTCTCCGTTGCTGCGGTTTCAGGTTCAATTGCGTCTTTTTTCCTGTTTCTCTCTGAAACCATACCTCACCATCCACTTCAAGCAGACCCTCATCAGGAGAGGTCAACCCTGAGATCATTCGCAGAAATGTAGTTTTCCCGCTGCCTGAAGGCCCGGCAATGGCCGTTATCCCCCCACGAGCAATTTCTACGTTGGTTTGAAGCAGAAAATCCCCGTCTGCACCCATGAGTTTTTTTTTCAGTGACGAAACAACCATGATAATCAGCCCGACGCCCTGTTTCGGTGATTGAGGATATAGACAACCATCAGTACAGAGAAACTGAAAGCAATCAAAATAAGAGAATAGACATGGGCCATTTTATAGTCCAGCAGTTCAACCAGTTCATAGATCGCTATCGAGGCAACTCTGGTTTCACCCTGAATACTGCCGCCGACCATAAGCACCACACCGAACTCTCCGACGGTGTGGGCAAAGGTAATGATTACTCCGGTGAGAATTGAAGGCTTGATGTTGGGCAATATTACATGCATAAGTGTTTCAAGCTTCGACTTTCCCAGAACGTATGAAGCCTCCAACAGTTTTACGGGCACCTGCTCCATTCCCGACTGAAGAGGCTGCAGCATGAATGGAAAGGAATAGATACAGGACGCGATAAGGATCCCTTCGAAAGTAAACACAAGATTTACGCTGAACATCTCCTTTAAAAACATTCCCAGAGGAGATCGGTCGGAGAGGAAAATCAGCAGATAAAAACCAAGTACTGTTGGAGGCAGCACAATCGGCATACTTACCAGTGCCTCGATAAAAGGCTTTGACTTTGACCTGGTTTGTGACAATTTCCAGGCAAGAGGGACAGAAAAGATAAACAGCAATATCGTGGTTATTGCCGCCAGCCTGAAAGAAAGCAGAAATGGTTCCATATCAAACTGATTCATAGTCTCTTCACCCTCGACAGATAAAGGTCGCTCGCTTTCATGAGTGCGGTAACGGAATCTCCGGGAGCAATATGCATCCTCTCGACCGCTTCCGTTGTGGTCAGGGCGTAAAACTTTCCGATTTCGCTGTCAAGCAGAATGTCGGTCAGCAGTTTTCCCTTTTGCAGCTCCGATACGGTTGCTTCCAGCCGGTTTGCTATACTCACCTCACCTGTGATGTTTTTTGCAAGCGCCACATGCGCCGGCTTGAAATGTATATCCACTAACGCACCGACAGTATAGTCGTCGGCAAGCTCAAGAGTTATTACCGTAATCATTTCTTTACCCGCGGCAAGCGATACTTTGTGCAGATTGCCGTTGCAGTCTATAGCTGTAACAGCGGCCCGTATTCTGTTCATTCTGCCCGATACCCGTTTTTTTCCAGAATTTCCCTGGCTTTTTCCCCCTGCATAAACCTGAAAAAAGCAACGGCAGCAGTATTGGAGGAATCAAGAAGCACCATTGCCTGGCGGAGCAAGGCAGGATTATATGCCTCAGGTGGAAACCCGATCCATTCCAAACCGGCTTTTTTCAGCTCCTTGCCGCCCTCACCGAACAAAAGGGATCTTGCAATAAAACCTGCGTCAGCCGCGGTAACTGAGTGCTGAAACGCCTGGGTTACGGAAGTCCCGTAGACAAGCTTGCTTTCAACCTCTCTAAGAATCCCTGCACGTGAAAGGATCTCCAGCGCCGCTGCACCGTAAGGCGCAAGCTCCGGCTGTGCGACAGCAATTTTTTCAACCGATGCATCCGTCAGACATATAACCCCTTGACGGCCGTTAATCTCCCGGCGGTATACCATAACCGGCAAACCTTCGGCATACACTACAGGCTGCCCTATGGTCAATGCATCGTTATAGAGTGCCTGCGGGTAAGCTGTATCAGCCGCCAGAAAAAGATCAAAAGGGGCGCTGTTTCGGATCTGCGCCGTAAGACTGCCGCTTGAAGCTTTGGTGGCCCTGATATCAATCGGTCCGAACTTGTCGTGATCTTCTTTGAACGCCTCTATCAGCTCCGGCAAAACGTAACTGAGATTTGCAGCAGCTGCAATATGCAGGACGATAGATTGATCCGAAGGCTCCGGGAACTGTTTTCCCGTTTCCCGGCACGAAACGGCAAGCAGCACTGCAAACAAAAAGGGCAGCACAAAGAGCTGGCTTTTCTTCCTCATAACTGTGATATTGCAATTCGTTATTTCTCGAAAAACATAACGAATTACCAAAAAAAGAAGAAGTAAATAACAAAAAAATATTATTTTTTAAGGAGAAAAAGCGCTATACCATAATATAATAAGATCAATCGGGGTCGCCAAGGCGCCTTAAAAAACCTGCCCCCTTCCTGAGTGATTCATCTACGGCCTGTTCCATCCTTTTAACTGTTTCGGGAATATTCTCGCCCGACCAGTAAAGGTAAGCAACATACAGAATGCATACAGCCGCAACAACAATAAGCAGTTTCAGGATTTTTTTCAAAAACAGCAGCAACACGGCAATCGATACGATAACCGCTACGACAAGATAAAGTGGGTTTTCAACAAGAAGTGTGATAAACTGTTCCATAGCATGTTTACTTATGGGCACCTCTATTCAACGTTTTCAGGAAAATGCACGGCAATCGGTTCTACAAATACCCGCAGATAACGGAAGCAACTGTCTCCGAGGGCAGCATTGAACTCAACCTTGTTTTTGCAGCAAGCAGTTCCTGACGCATATTTTCAGCCGCCTTTTCATCATCCAGCAGACGTGACACTTCCTGTAGAATTCTATCAGCGGCTACCTCATGCTGGAGCAGTTCGGGAACAGCCCTCTCCCTGGCATCCAAACCTTTTGCAACAAGATTTGCGAGCGAAATACTGTGCAGGCGGACAAGGCGCTTGCCTATAGCGTAGTTCAACTTGCCGGTTTTATAAAGAACAATCATCGGCACTCCAAAACAAAGGGCTTCAAGCGTAGCGGTTCCGGATGTTACGAGTGCAAGATCGCTGTACTTCATCACCTCATATGCAGAACAATCAATAAACGAAATTCCTGCACCCTCAATACAGGTATCGTATAAGCGGTGATTGACATGCGGCGCTTTGCCCAGCAAAAAAACCGCATCATATTTTTTCTGAAGCACCCTTGCCGCCCGAAGCATTTCAGGAAAAATAAAAGCTATCTCCTGTTTTCTGCTGCCGGGAAGCAAACCGATAATTTTCCGGCCCCCCTCGATACGATGTTCACGGAGGAAATCCCTTTTCGGGCGAAGTTGAAGCTTCCCTATCTCTTCAACCACCGGATTACCCGCAAACTCAGCCTTAATTCCGTGTCTTTTATAAAAATCTACCTCAAAATCAAAGATCACCATCAGGTGATCGACATATTCCCTGATCTTTCTGATACGACCTTCTTTCCATGCCCAAACCTTCGGGGAAATATAATAGATAACTGGAATACCGAGACGATGAAGATGCCGTGCCATGATAAGATTCATTCCGGGATAATCCACCAGCAGCGCAACATCAGGCTTTTCACGTGCAATTGAACGCTTTAGATCGCGCATCACTTTTCGCAAAAAAAGTCCCTGCTTTATCACCTCGACAAAGCCCATGACACTCAGGGAATCGACATCATAAAGCAAATCGGCGCCGAGCGCCCGCAGCCTTCGACCACCTGTACCGAAAACTTTCAGTGCCGGACACTTTGCATGCACAACGTCAATAACTTCCGAAGCATGAAGGTCACCGGAAACCTCTCCGGCGAGAACAAAAAGTTTCTTATCTCGCATATGCTGCTTCAATTGGAACATCAAACAGTAAACGGTATCTTTGACCTAAGAACAAAGGTGTCTCCGTAACCGCATGTATTACAATGACTTTCTCACGCTCAAGTCGAGTGTTTCACATTGTCTGATAAATAGTGACAAGAGATGGAAGAAAAGTCAAAAAAGAAGAAAGCGATGAATTTCACCATTATTTAGTAGTCAATTATGGGCGCCTCTATTAATTGTCGTGAGCGCTGTGAGTACAAGACGGACGGAGCACAGAAACCGGAGTGTACATAGAGTACATGAGGATTTCGAGCACCGACCAACGACGTAATCATGGTGCGCAACAAATTAATAGAGGTGCCCTTATAACTTGTTAGCGGGCAATCGCTCGGTTGAGGTCAAATTATATTAAAATACAGAGAGAATGCAAGTTAAATTCGGCACCGACGGCTGGAGAGCAATCATAGCAAAAGATTACACTTTCGATAATTTGAAACTTGCCACGTTGGCCACCGCCGACTTTTTTCTCAATCATCCCAATAGAGCAAACGGTGTCTGTGTAGGGTACGATACACGTTTCATGTCCCCTGAATTTGCAGACTATACCGCACAGGTACTCTCTTCGCGAGGCCTTCGTGTTTTTCTTTCGGACAGTTTCGTTCCAACTCCCGCCGTATCACTTTACTGCAGGGATAAAGAACTTGCAGGCGGCGTAATGATTACCGCATCTCACAATCCCCCGGTCTACAACGGATTTAAAATCAAAGCGTCCTATGGAGGGTCAGCGCTCCCGGAAACAGTCGCAATTATCGAGGAGAATCTCGCCAAAGTAAAACCTGAAAGCCAAGTCAAGCCAAAAGAAAGCTTGATTGAAAAAACAGACATCAAGGGCTTCTACCTTCAGTACATAAAAAAACATATCGACCTTGACACCATCAAGAATTCACAGATAAAAGTCGCTCATAATGCGATGTTCGGAGCTGGTCAGGACATCATTACCCGGATTCTCGATCAATCGATGGTACACTGCTATCACTGTACGCAAAATCCCGGCTTCGGGGGCATCAATCCAGAACCAATGCCTCAGTACATCAGTGACTTTGTCGACTTTTTCAATAAAGCAAAAACCGATGTAGGCATTATCAACGACGGAGATGCGGACCGGGTCGGCATGCTTGATGAAAACGGGTCATTCATAGACTCACACAAACTTTTCGCCATCATACTCAAGTACCTGGCGGAAGAAAAGAAACAAACCGGAGAGGTAGCCAAAACATTTGCACTTAGTGATGTGATCGACAGGATCTGCAGGAAAAACAACCTGGCTCTTCATCTGCTTCCGGTTGGCTTCAAACATGTAAGCAAGCTCATGACCACACGTGATATTCTTATCGGAGGGGAGGAATCGGGTGGCATAGGTATCACATCATATCTGCCGGAAAGGGACGGGATCTTTATCGGACTTCTTGTGCTGGAGATTATGGCCACGAAAAAACAGACGCTCTCTGAATTGGTTCAGGAACTCTTTAACGAATACGGCAGCTTTTATTATGACCGGCTTGATCTTCATGCCGGTGAAGAAAAAAAACAGGCCATCATCGCAAGGGTTGCCAAAGGCGGTTTCAGGGCTATTGCACGTTACAAGGTCACCGGATTCAATGATCTGGACGGTTACAAATATCACTTTGAGGGTGGATGGCTTCTGATACGACCCTCAGGAACCGAGCCTGTGCTGAGGCTGTATTGCGAGGCGGATTCACCCGAAAAAGTTAAAACAGTGCTGCACTTTGCCGCAAACCTGGCCTGAAAATCAGTGACGAGCGACAAGAAACGAGTGGGACATGTTGGGAAAAGAGGTTGATGTGTTGAGTCGTCGAACTGTTACAATAGCTGGATGGCGAGATTGCCAGATGGCTGGATAGCGAGATGGTAAGATTGTTAGAATGGCCTGAAATCAAGGTAATGGGTAGTGGGGAGAAGGGAATAGTCGGAAATGATGCCGATACCGATTCCGACGGTGAACACTGAAAGAAGAAAGATCGGAAATCGGGGTCACTATCGGGATCGGAATCGAATGTATTTCTTTACGCAAAACTGTGGTGCATGCAGCTTAATAACTGTCAACTATTTCAGGACGGGACAGACTATCGAATATTACTACTAATGAATAATGGGGGTTTTACTCGTCAAGTACATAAGGGCACCTCTATTAATTGTCGTGAGCGACGTGAAGACAAGGCGGACGGAGCGCAGAAACCGGAGTGTACACAGAGTACATGAGGATTTCGAGCACCGCCCAACGAAGTATTCGGGGCGCGCAACAAATTAATAGAGGTGCCCTAAATTGAGGCGCCCATACTATGCCCAGCCTTGAACAGAACAAACATGATACAGAGCTCCTTACCTGAACGAATTGTCATCTTTGACGGTGTCTGCAACCTGTGCGAGTTTTCAGTCAACTTCATCTACGAAAGAGACCATAAAGGGAAGTTTACTTTCACCCCGGCGCAGTCACCCCTTGGAAGCAAGCTGCTGCAACATTATCAGATCAACAGCGACACACTGGATACGGTAGTTCTGGTTAAAAACGGCCGCACCTATACACGCAGTAGCGCTGCACTTGAAATAGCTTCCGAACTCGACAGTCCCTGGAATTTCCTTCGTTTTTTTTCGGTCATTCCACTGCCGCTACGTGACCAGGTATACGATATTATTGCCCGAAACAGATACCGGTGGTTCGGAAAAAAGGATAGCTGCATGATCCCGACTCCGGAAATCAAGGCAAGATTTCTCGAACAATTGCCAGCTTCAGCCGATATTAGGGCACCTCTATTGTCATGAGTCCCGACTCCATCGGGATGCAAGGCGAAAGGAGCGCAGAAATCCCTCCTATCCGCTCAACGAAGCAATTGAAGCGCGGAATAAATAAATTGAAGTGCCTATTATTCAGCCGTAAGCAGGAAGACACAGCAGCAACATGTCGGCAAGATTCAAAGACCGGTTTTCAAATCAAGCTTCGGAGTACCGTCTGTACCGGCCCCTTTACCCGGAAGCACTGTTCATCCACCTTGTATCGCTTGCACCGAAGCGATACGCGGCTTGGGATTGTGCAACAGGTAACGGCCAATCCGCGACATGTCTTGCAAAATATTTCAAACAGGTCTATGCCACCGACGCAAGCGCCAAGCAGATTAAGCATGCAATACAGAGACACAATATCCATTATGCCGTGTCTCCGGCACATAAAACAGGATTACCTGATTGTTCTATTGATCTGATAACTGTAGCTCAAGCAATTCACTGGTTTGACAATGAACCTTTTTACCATGAGGTACGCCGAGTCTTGAAAACAAATGGAGTTATTGCTGCATGGGCCTATCACCTTCCGGTAATTGATCGCGAAACCGACAGGATCATCCATCGGCTGTATTCAGACATACTCGACCAATTTTGGGAAAAAGAGATTGCACAAATCCAATCCGGTTACCGCGAGCTCTACTTCCCTTTTCATGAAATTTCATCTCCGGCGTTTACCATAACATCCGCCTGGACTTTACATCAGTTGATTGGGCACCTTCAAACATGGTCTGCGCTGGGTTCCTATAGAAAGACAAACGGAAAAAATCCGGTAGAAATAATCATTCCGGAACTGCTTGATATCTGGGGAAATCCCTTGTCAGTAAAAAAAGTAGAATGGCCGATCATTCTCAAAACAGGTACAATTACGGCGTCATAATCATCCCGGCAAAATAGCTGCAAGTGCAAGAAATTCAGAGAAAAAGCGTCGAATCCCCGGGTGCGTTTATGCAAAAAAGCTGAGAGGCCGTTATTCCGCAAAAGCATCACTTCAAATCCGGGATTTCAGAAAGAATACGCTGCACGATTGTTCAAGTATCCTGAAACAGTAACGAATAACAATTGACAGAAAAGCTGGACAACTACCCCACTATCAATCCCTGCTCGTCGGGACTTTTGCCTGCCACTCGTTTTCCTGTCGTTTTTCAGGAAAATTATCAACGATCGCTTTAGGACTATCCGCTAAAGGTCATTATAATCATGCATGAGGTATGTGAAAGCGATACGGTGTTCCAACAAACAAAAGAAAGCAGATTGCAGCGAAACGGGCACTCAATACAGGAAGATGAATTCAGTACGATCGTCGCTGAGCACCAGGATATGGTGCTCAATACCTGTTACCGTTTTGTACTGAACAGAGAAGATGCTGAAGACATCACCCAAGAGGTGTTTCTTGAAGCGTACCGTTCGTTTGGCAGTTTCAGGCGGGAGTCCAAACTTTCTACATGGTTATACAGAATCGCCGTAACAAAATCCCTCGACCACCTTCGGAAGAAAAAACGCAAAAAAAGATTTTCTTCTCTGAAACGGGTAATCGGTTTCAACGATCCGGCGGAAGAGCTTACCCTTCCATCCATGGAAACCCCTGCGGAAGTATTATCGGGAAACGAAAGGACAGAAATTTTGCGAAAAGCACTGGACTCGCTGCCGGACAACCAGAAAACAGCCTTTCTTCTCAGCAAATATGACGGTTACTCCAACCAGGAAATCGCCGAGGTTATGCATACAACCGTATCGGCGATAGAATCTCTTGTTCACAGAGCAAAAAAAAACCTTCAAAAAAAACTTGAAAAATACTACGGAAAACAATGAAACCTCGTTGTATCTTTCCACATTGTCCGATTTCATCGGGACGTTTATTAATCGCATCGGGCAGCGATGACTTTTTCCCCTTGTTGTGCAAGGTTTTCGGCTCAGGAACGTCAAAATAAATGATACAGGCTATGATGATGAATAAAAAAGATCATATAGATACCGAAATCCGGAAAACCATGGAGGTGCTGGAAAACCTCCCTGACTTGAAGACAAGTTACCTTTTCCGGGCTCGCCTTATGGAGAGGATCTCTCATGAAACATCACAATCGTTCCATGAGGTTAATTCGGCGGCGCGTGGCTTGAAACTCGCGTTGATGGCTTTTCTGCTCATTATCAATATCGGTTCCGCACTTGTCCTCATGCTCTCAAACGGTAATGAACAGATGCTCACTAAAAACGATATACTTGAGAGCCTGACCAACGAGTACAGCAACCCCGCCCTTTCTTATTATCTGGATAATGACAGCATCGAGGAAACCAATGAATAAACAGATAGAGAAAAGATGTTCGGGGACATTGTTACGGGTTTGACTACAGGTCTTTTCAGCAACGTTTTTTGCAGCGGCTTACGGCAAGTAGTCAACTGATAACCCCACCGGAATAAGATGACAATAACCGCGATATTATAATTCTAAGCTTGAATCAAATCACACTCGTATGGATTTTCTTTCATCCAGACGTTTTATTTCAATTGTACTTGCAATACTGATTGTGTTGAATCTTGTGCTGCTCGGCACACTGTGGTGGCAAAATTCCCGTATACCGCAAAAAAATGAAAAAGCAACCGGTACTTATAAATACAAGAACAAACAATCATTTTTCGAGAAAGAGCTGAATCTTACCGACACGCAAAGCAAGCAGTTCGACACACTCAGACGCCAACATTTCCAGGGAACCCTTCCTGCGCTTGTTGCAATCTCGGGCCTGAAAAGACAGCTCATTCAGGAAGCGGTCAAAGCTGAACCGGATACACTGGTAATAAAATCTCTTTCCGGACGTATCGGCAGGCAACAGGCAGTTATCGAATACAGGCTCGCATGGCACTTCAACAGCCTTTCAAAAGTCTGCACTCCTGAGCAGAGAGATTCGTTACAGCAAGTGCTTGAAAGAGTAACGGCAAGGCCGTATAAGCTGAAACGAACATTATTTCTCAAACGCATACGGCTCACTCCTCTTCGCCAGGGAACAGCCACCGATCAGCAAAAGGAACAAGCTGAGGAACAAAAAGAAAAAATCATCCAATGAAAAAGAAAACATTCAGCTGGAGGGCTTTTGTAAGCTTCGGTCTTTTCATGGCTTTTCTGATGCTGCTTGTTTCCGGGACAATCCTCTATCTGGCACCTCCCGGCAGGGTTGCAAATTGGACAAACTGGCAGATTCTGGGGCTCGGCAAATCGGACTGGCAGAACCAGCATAACGTTTTTGCTCTCTCGTTCGTGATACTTTCGATATTCCACCTCTTTTTTATAAACTGGAAAGCTTTCTGGTCATACATAAAGACAAAAACACACGAAGGATTAGCCAGACCGCTTGAAATTACCGGCATTCTTGTACTCTCAGTTTTCTTTGTTACCGGCACGTACCTGAAAATAACGCCCTTCTCGGCTGTCATTGATTTTGGAGAATACCTTAGCTCCTCCTGGGAGGATCCTCAAAGCAAACCTCCTGTTCCACATACCGAAAAAATGACACTGCGAGAAATTTCGGCAACCTTCATCCCGGGAAAAAGTCCTGTGGAGCTGCAAAAAACGCTTGAAGCCCAGAGCATAAACGTCAAGTCGGTTGACCAGACGCTGGAAGACATCGGCAAAAAAAACAACATCTCCGCTCAAAAGGTCTATGAGCGGCTTGGCATTTCCAGCGCCTCGAAACCCGGTATGGGAAGAGGACAAGGAAAGAAAAGGCAGTGAAGCATCAGTAGGCAGTCTTCAGTGGGCAGTTGGCAATTGGGGGCTGAACCCTCGAGCCAACTTGTCACTTGTTACTGGTCACTTGTCACTCTACCAGCGAAGTGGTACTCGTAATCGAAAAAAGTTCAGAAGCCAGGAGCCAGAATCTGAAGATTGTTGATCTGTTGAATCGTTGAACTGTAGGGGCAGCCCCCCCTGTGAAATAGATCAATTATTTTACGGGGTCTGCCCGTTTGAACAGGAAAAGATCAGCGTTGGAGACAGGTTTATTTTTCTGTGGTTCCCGCTTTTAACTTTTTCCTTTTGAATTTTGACTTTTCCTGCTGATGGATGCCGGATCCCCGTGTAATGTTCGTTGTTTATAATCTAAACCACTTAAATCTCTTCCTATCTTGACTTGTCACTTGTCACTCGTCACTGCTTTTCAGCTTTGACCGCAGCAACTTGAAAGCATAGTTCGCCTCATTCCTGAATACTACCATTACGATGCCTGAATAACAGGCCACCAGCAGCGCCTCAAACCAGAGATCGCCTACTCCCGCCAGCACCGGCAGACGGGCCAATACAATAGCGGCCATAAACAGCACGCCGAGTTTCAGCCATTCATACCTGTTGGGATAGACTTTCAGTGAGAAATACCCCATACAGGCACTCATCACAATCGTACCGGCAAGAATCGAAACCGCCGCACCATCCATCCCCATGACCGGAACAAGCCAGAGACAAACCCCTGTTGTAACGCCGGCACCGGCAAAAGTAACGACCGGCAGATACCTGGTACTGCCGGTAATCAAAATACCTGCCGTAAGATTGGTTGAAATCATATCGAATATGTAACTGAAAAATATCCACGGAAGGATGGACAAGCCTATCCAGTAAACAGGCGGCAAGATATAAAGCTGTTCGAAATAGTGGTACCGTATAAGGTCCGGCACAAAAAAGGTTGCCGCAAGCGCGATAACCATGGCAAAAACAGATGAAACATTCAACACGTGGCTAAACAGTTTTTTCGCATCGGGATCAGCGGCATGCTGCAGGAAAAAAGGCTGCCAGGCAAACCGGAACACTTGAATAAAAAGCTGGAGAAGAATACCGAATGCTGCTACACGGCCGTAAATCCCGACAATATCGGACTGGGCGTATCCTGTCCCGTAGATCCTCTCAATGTCTTCCAACCGCATCCGTATAAGGACGTTCCGGTCGATAAGATGAACAAGCAAACCGGCAATCCCTGTAGGAACATAGGGTAATCCGATTCGGAGCATTTCACGCAGAGTATCGGAAGAAAAAAAACGTTTGAACTGCCTGAATACCGGCAAAACAATAAGCAGACTGATCAGCGACCCCGCGATATTGGCAAGAAAAGCTCCTTCCAAACCTTTTTTAAACTGCACGATCAACGTAAACGCCGTGATAACAACTGCCACCACCCCGAACACCCTTGCGATTGCAAACCGAATAGCCTTTCGCCTTAAACGGAGATCGGCAAACGGAACCACCAGCATCGCATCAAGCCAGAGGATTACCGCAGCATACCTGATAAACTCTTTCTGGTTCGCTGACAAGCCTATTAATTCGGCAATTGCAGGGGCAAAAAATAGAATGCATGCGGTAAACGCTGTAGAAGTAAGAAGAAGTGAAATAACTGCCGTGGAAAAACACCTTGAACTGTCCTGGCCCGAACGTGCTGTATCTGAAGCAACTTTCAGGTAGGATGTTTCCATACCATAAGCAAACAAGACGTTTACAAGGGCAATGTTGGCATAGATAAGTGCGTGAACGCCGTTTTCAAAGGTGGTGAGAAGATTGGCATACAGCGGAACCAGCACATAGTTGAGGCCCCGTGCAAGAATAGTGCTTGCGCCATAGATAACGGTATCCTTTGCCAGAAGTTTCAGCTTGTCAAGCATACAACTTCAGCCTTTCTTGCAACCACTTATGTCTTATCCTTGTCTGCTTCCCTACCATTATCCGGTTCATTCCCCGACGTTTCATCCTGTAATTTTTTCATTTTATCGAAAGCCGGGCGGAAACGACCGTCCTTTTCTTCAACGGGAATTTTGGAAATGACCTCCTTGAGATGCTTCTGGGCCTCCGCCTGCTGCTGTTTCATCTTTTCGAGTTCATCTCCCGACAACCCGACAGGATTATCATCGTCAATCAGCGTATCTCTGATTGATTCTATCTCCATATTCTGCTCTTCTTTCATATGGTTGACAAACTTCGACATAACAAAAAGGAGGCCGAACAAAATCGGCAGGGCAAAAGCCATGATGATAAGCCAGCTCATAAGTAAAGATGTTTTCTTGAAAAAGATCCTGAGAATCCGTGACAATCTGACAGATTGTAGTAAAATATCAATATTTAGTAGTTTTTTAAATAATCCACATTACCCAAATGCATTCATATGGCATCATCCCAAAACACAGAGGCAGTTGTGGAGAGAGGAAAAAAAATTATTCTCCGGGAGGCAACCTCACTTGCCCGTATTGCTGATCTGCTTGACCATAATTTCACTACCGCCGTAGAGCTCCTCACCAATTGCAGAGGCAAGGTCATTATATCCGGCATGGGAAAATCCGGTATAATCGGCCAGAAAATTGCAGCAACCCTCTCTTCGACAGGCACCACAGCACTTTTTATGCATCCCGCAGAAGCCGCTCATGGTGACCTGGGAGTCGTTTCGAAAGAAGATGTCATTATCTGTCTTTCCAAAAGCGGTATGACCGAAGAACTGAACTTCATTCTTCCCGCACTGAGAAGAATAGGTGTGTCAATAGTGGCTTTTACCGGCAACAAACGGTCATACCTGGCCCAGAAAGCTGACATTGTTCTTGATGTGAGTGTGGAGCAGGAGGCCTGTCCTTTCGACCTCGCACCGACAACATCAACTACCGCAATGCTCGCCATGGGTGACGCTCTGGCGATCTGCCTCATGCAGGAAAAGCAGTTCACACACCAGGATTTTGCCGTCACACACCCCAAAGGCTCCCTTGGCAAACGGCTGATCATGAAAGTATCGGACATTATGGTAACGTCAGATGCTCTCCCGGTTGTTGCAGAAACAGCTCCGCTCACCGATCTTATTCTTGAAATGACATCAAAACGTTTCGGAGTCAGCGGTATCGTCGACAGTGTCGGAAGACTGTCAGGAATATTTACCGATGGTGATCTTCGCAGGCTTATTCAAAGCGGAAAAGACTTTCTTTCATTACAGGCAAAGGACGTCATGACGACAGAGCCAAAAACAGTCCCCGCAGATACACTTGCGGAAAAGTGCCTCAAGATTCTTGAAACCCACAGGATAACCCAGTTGCTTGTCTGTGATGAAGAAAACCGCCCCGTAGGACTTATCCATATCCATGACCTCATCACCCTGGGACTGTGAGGAAATCAGTCGGCAGTCTTCAGTGGGCAGTAGGCAATTGGGGGCTGAACCCTCGAGCCAACTTGTCACTCGTTACTGGTCACTTGTCACTCTACCAGCGAAGCGGTACTCGTAATCGTAATCGAGAAAAGCAGTGTTGATTTGTTTAGTTGTTGAATTGTTGAATTACAAGGGAGAAAATGTAGGAGGCTGTCTCATTAGTCCTGCAATTTGTCTTTATGTAGTTATCTTCGGGCTTGACCCGGGGGTCCATCTTCCAATGAAAGTCAGTATGGATGCCGCATCAAGTGCGGCATGACTCTCTGCCGGAAACTTATGCATGGCGACCGATAGTCGTGAAACAGTGCTTTTGAGACAGCCTTGTTTGAACAGGAAGAGATTAGCGTTGGAGACAGATTTATTTTTCTGTTGTTCCCCGTTTTGACTTTTTACTTTTGCATTTTGACTTTTCCCGTCGACGGATGCCGCATCACCCCTGTTAATATTCTTTGTTATTACACGGGGACAAAATTCGTCACTGGCTACTTATCGCTGCATCACGCTTTTCCCAATGCCTTGAGCATTGCTTCTCCGATATCCGCCGGGTTTTCCACAACATGAATACCGGCTTTTTCCATTGCCTTGATTTTTTCATCAGCGGTACCCTTGCCCCCGGATACAATCGCACCCGCGTGACCCATTCGCCTTCCCGGAGGTGCTGTCCGGCCAGCGATAAACCCGACGACAGGTTTCTTGAAATGCTTTTTAATATATTCTGCAGCCTCCTCTTCGGCGCTGCCGCCGATCTCACCGATCATGACAAGTCCCTCGGTTTCCTCATCTTTGGCAAAAAGCTTGATAGCATCGATAAAACGTGTGCCAATGATCGGATCACCGCCGATGCCGATACAAGTTGACTGCCCCAGCTCGACCCTCGTAAGCTGGTGCACAGCTTCATAGGTCAATGTTCCGCTTCGGGAAACAACCCCGATTGAACCTTTTTTATGGATGAAACCCGGCATGATACCGACCTTCGCTTCGCCCGGAGTTATCACTCCTGGGCAGTTCGGTCCGACAAGCACGGCACCTTTTTCCTGAACATAATTATAGGCCTTCATCATGTCGTTGACAGGAATTCCCTCCGTAATACAGATAATCACCTTTAAACCTGCATCAGCAGCTTCCATGATCGCGTCAGCGGCGAAAGGAGCAGGCACAAAAATCACCGAGGCATTTGCACCAGCACTTTCTACGGCCTCTTTTACGGTATTGTATACCGGAACCGGGCGCGAAAAGGTGTCGCGATCATTTCCCGTATACTGCAGACCGCCCTTTCCCGGGGTCACGCCGGCGACAACATTTGTCCCGTATGCAAGAATCTGCGATGTATGGAAGGTTCCCTCACCGCCTGTGATACCCTGAACAACAAGCCGGGTATCCTTATTGACTAATACACTCATACTATCTTCTTTTCTGCGTTGATATATAAAGATTGTTGATCTGTTGAACTGTTTTTCTTGCTTTCCGGGCTCGCTTAGCTCCTACCACTCGCCTCAATTTTCCTGCACTTTCTGAATTGTTTTTGCAACTCCGAGAAGCCTGCCTTCATCAAAGAAATTCCCAATAAGCTGAAGCCCAACCGGAAGTCCGGAGCCGTCAAAACCTGCAGGCACGCTAAGTGCAGGCATTCCGGCAATACTTGCCGGTACTGTAAACACGTCGGCAAGGTACATTTCCAGCGGGTCATCCATTTTATCCCCGATTCCGAAAGGCGGAAACGGCGATGTCGGACCGGCTATGATGTCTACCTTGTTCAGCGCCTCCTGGTACCTGTTCAGAAAAACCCTTCTGACCTGCTGTGCTTTCTTGTAATAGGTATCATAGTAGCCGGCAGACAGCACATAGGTACCAAGCATAATTCTGCGCTTTACCTCACTGCCGAACCCCTCGGTCCTTGAGTTCACATACATGCGTCCAAGGTCCTCGGTATCCGCTGAACGATAGCCATACCTTGCTCCGTCGAAACGGGCCAAATTGGACGATGCCTCCGCGGTTGTTAAAATGTAGTATGCGGCAATCGCATAGTCACTTTCGGGCAGTGTGATCTCCACAAGCTCTGCCCCGGCCTCCCGCAGCTCCTCAAGGCGGCAGTTGACCACCGAAGCAACCTCCCGGTCAAGACTTTCAGGAAAATACTCTTTGGGAACACCGATTCTTAAACCTTCTACCGACACAGCGTCCATCTCAGCGTTATAATCAGGAACATCGTGGTAAGAAGATGTTGTATCAGCTGCATCTTTTCCTGCGATCACCCCCAGAACAAGTGCTGCATCGTCACAATTTTTTGAGAGTACTCCTATCTGGTCAAATGAAGAACCGAATGCAACCAGACCGTAACGGGAAAGTCTGCCATATGTAGGCTTCAAACCGACAACATTGCAGAAACCAGCAGGCTGCCTGACAGAACCACCGGTGTCGGAACCAAGTGCGACCATTGCGAGGTCCCCGGCGACAGACGCGGCGGAACCTCCCGAGCTACCGCCGGGAACCCTGGATTTGTCATATGGGTTGGGCACCGGCCCGAAAGCTGAATTCTCGTTAGAGCTTCCCATGGCAAACTCATCCATATTGACCTTGCCCAGAAAAACCGCATCCTCGGCAAGAAGCCGTTCGACAACGGTTGCATTATATACAGCGGTATAATTGGACAGAATTCCGGAAGCACAGGTAAGCGGAGCCCCCTCGATCGAAATATTGTCCTTTATTGCCATAGGGAGTCCAAAAAGCTTTCCTGGCCGCCGGCCGGATTCAAGCTTTCTATCAAGCTCTCGTGCCCGCTCTAGAGCTTTTTCATTAAACACCGTTATATATACATTCTTGTCCTGGTCTTTCCGGATTCGATCCAGATACTCATGAACCACAATTTCACAGCTGACTTCACGATCGAGAAGTTTTTTGCGCAGATTCTGATATGAGGAAAAATGCACCGCTCTGTCAATGAATTGTTATAATTCAGTATAGCTGAACCGCCGCACCGTACATACCGCCAGAACAACGTTTGGCTTGTATAATAAGAAATAACTGCATATAATTCAATTTCATATATTTTGTAATTCTTGTTAAGTGTGCGGCATTCTTTTTTGATTGCAAGACAAGACCGACGCTGAAATTAGACGCTTAATGTCTCGAATGTCAACTATGGATTTTTCTGCAGCATTTACATCCCGTTGGTTCAAATCTGCAATTGACCCCCAGGACGAAAAAACCCGGCATGATCTGAAAGCCACCTGTGAACTTCCCGGACATGTTGCGATCATCATGGATGGAAACGGCAGGTGGGCGCGACAAAAAGGGAAAACCCGCATCGAGGGACATGTGGCCGGTGTTGACGCCGCACGGGATGTGGTTGAAGCTTGTGTCCAACTCGGCATACAATATCTTACCTTGTTTACTTTTTCAACGGAAAACTGGAAAAGACCTGAAAAAGAGATTTCTTCGCTGATGCAGCTCCTGATCAAAGTATTGCAAAAGGAGGCGAGGGAGCTTTATCGTAACAATGTCAGACTCCATGTCATCGGTAATATTTCGCAGCTTCCTGAAAAAGTCCGCAAAACCCTCAACGAAACCGTAGAACTCACCAGAAACAACACCGGGCTTACACTGACCATTGCGTTGAGTTATAGCGGAAAATGGGATATCTTACAGGCATGCAGGGAAATCTGCCGTGAAATAGCCGGGGGACGTATTTCACCTGACGATGTTGACGAACTCCTTTTGGAATCGTTTCTTTCGACCAGTGGAGTACCCGAGCCCGAATTGCTCATACGAACAAGCGGAGAATTCCGTATAAGCAATTTTCTGTTATGGCAAAGCGCCTATTCCGAGATATATTTCACCAACACTTACTGGCCTGATTTTCGTCGAAGCCAACTGTACGATGCAATAAGGGATTTCCAGAAACGGGAACGCCGTTTCGGTCTGACGAGCGAACAACTAAAAGACAAAAAAGCTTTACAAAGCAGGTTATAACCACGATGTGCAATTCCATGAAACAATTACAATCATTTCGGCGCAGTTTTGCCACATGTTTACTGATTCTTTTTACAATAGCAGTCCATCCTTATCCGGCTTCAGCAGAAACAACTGTCCCACAGAAAAATGCCGCCCGTTACACCGTCTCCGACATATCGTTCAGTGGCCTGCAAACCATCAGTGACAATGAACTCCTGAACAGTCTTCCTCTCAAGAAAGGTGACACTATAACCATACCAGGTACTGAAATCCCTCGAACCATTGAATACCTCTGGAAACAGAAAAAGTTCAGCGATATTCAGGCTGAGCAAAACATATCCGGGAAATTGATCGATCTTCGGTTTATTGTCAGGGAGCTCCCCTTGCTCGACAAAGTTGTTTTTGAAGGCAACGACAAGCTGAAAAGCAAAGAGCTTAACAACATAGCAGCGCTATACGCAGGCAGACACGTCAATGAACAGAGTCTCCTGACCGCGGCAAGAAATATTAAAAATGCTTATGAAGAAAAAGGTTATCTGCGGGCCGAAGTCAAGTACACGCTGAAACAGCTTCCGAGCAACAGGGTTACTGCCCTTTTTTCGATTGACGAAAAATCAAAGGTCATCATAGAGAAAATCCGGTTCCACGGCAATAACGCTTTTAAAGATGGAAAACTCCGGGGGGTCTTCAAGGAAACCAGCCAGAACGCATGGTGGAAAACCATTTTCGGGCAGCCTAAACTCGACACGGAGAAATACAACGAGGATAAAAAACTGCTTGTTGATTTCTACCGGGAAAACGGCTATCGCGACATGACAATCGTTCGGGATTCCATCTCCTACACGAACGACCGAAAAGGACTGAACATTGACCTTTTCCTTGAGGAAGGTCCTGTCTATTATATCAGAAACATCAGCTGGGACGGCAATACCAAAGATTTTGCAACAACCGAGATTCTGAACAATGTCTTCAGCATTCAAAAAGGCGATCGCTACAATGCGAAAAAGATTCAGGAAAAGCTGAATTTTTCCAAAGATAACCGGGACGTGGCGTCGCTTTACCTGGACCGGGGCTACCTGTCTTTCCGTACTTCTTTGCAGGAACAGGTTGTTCCGCCGGATTCGGTTGATCTTAACATTGCGCTCCGTGAAGGTGAACAGTTCAGGCTCGGCAAAATCAATATCAAAGGAAACACGAAAACCAAGGACCATGTTATCCGGCGTGAGCTGCGGACTGTTCCGGGAGACATGTTCAGCCGGAAAAATGTTGTCAGGAGCGTCAGGGAGATATCAATGCTCAACTATTTTGACCCTGAAACCACCAGACCTGACATTCAGCCGGATGAAGCAAGCAAGACCGTTGACATCACCTACAATGTCACCGAGAAACAAACCGACACCTTCAATGCATCGGTGGGCTATAGCGGAAACATCGGTTTTACCGGAGCCTTAGGCGTTACATTCAACAATTTTTCGTTACAGGACCTTTTCAACGGAAGAGCCTGGGACCCCCTGCCGCATGGCGACGGTCAGAAACTCTCCTTCCAGTGGCAGTTCGGCAACGAAGACTATCGCACTCTCTCGCTCTCATTTACAGAACCATGGGCGTTCGGTACACCGACGGCGTTAGGTTTCTCGGTATTTAAAACACAGCGGAACTTCGATGATGACGGTGATGATGACAATCTTCTCAGACAGACCGGGGTATCACTCAACATTGGCAGGCGCCTCACCTGGCCGGACGACTATTTCTCGATCAACTGGAAACTGAAGTACCTGCACAGCGAAGGAGAACTGCTCAGCTTTGTCGATTCCGAAAACCAGCCGGACAAGGCTGATGAGATTTCCATCACGCAAACAATTACCAGAAACAGCATTGATAACCCCGTATATCCCCGAAGAGGAAGCAAAAACTGGATATCGGCGCAGCTTGCCGGGGGACCACTGCCTGGAAGCGTCGATTTTTACAAATTCATCGGCAGCTCGAGCTGGTACGTTCCGCTGGGTGGAGACTTCGTGCTGAACCTTTCCACCCAGCACGGCTACCTCGACACGTTCAGCGAAGAGGACTACATCCCGTATACCGACTCTTTCTACATGGGCGGCAGCGGACTTTCGTCACTATCCACTGTCCCGTTACGCGGCTACGATGACCGCGCCCTCGGCGTCCTTAATGCAGATACTGACCTTTATACAGGACGAGTGTACTCGAAGTTTACTACTGAACTCCGCTACCCGCTTACGCTTTCACCAACGGCAAGTATTTACGCGCTTGCATTTGTTGAGGCCGGTAATCTGTGGGGCTCGCTGGACGATATTGACTACAGTGACCTGAAAAAATCAGCCGGACTCGGTTTGAGGCTTTACCTGCCGATTATAGGGCTTGTCGGGCTTGACTACGGCTATGGTTTCGATCCTGTGGCAAGCAACCCCGGCGCAGATAACCAGGGCTGGAAGTTTATCTTCAGCTTCGGCCAATTTGCTCAGTAACGGTAAGATTCCAGCAGTAAATATTTTTTTATGAATCATCATTAAAAACCCTTATCTTTACCCAAGTAAGACAAGGTTCCGTTTTACTTGCAACAGTTCCTAACCGGTTCCTACGAACAAAACATGGAGGAAACAATGAAAAAAGCACTATCACTTGTGATGGTATTTCTGGTTGCAGTCATGTGGTCTGCACCTGGCTTCAGCGCCGAAAAATATGTCAGCGGCAATATCGGTATGTCCTGGATGAGCGATGCCGAACTGGAAGATATCGTCGGCCTTGCCGATTATTTCGATGTCGATGCAGAGCTTGGCTTCAGCTCCGGGATCACCCTTCTCGGCGCATTTGGTTGCGACTACGGCGACTACAGGCTTGAAGGTGAGCTTGGCTACCAGGCAAACGACGTTGATGCACTGAGCCTGTCAGCCAGCTACGATGGAGAAGATTTTTCTGAAAGCATAGATCTCGATGGCGACATTACCGTGCTCTCTCTCCTCGTGAACGGCTACTATGATATCGATCTCGGCGGCGGTGTTGAGCTTTCACCGACCGTGGGCGTGGGCGTTGCACAGGTTTCCGTGGATGATGTTAATGTTGATAGTGATGATCTTCCCGAGCAGTTTGATATGGACGGGATCGGCCTCGATATCAGTGAAACCACGTTTGCATACCAGGCAGGTATCGGTCTCGGTATTCCTCTTGGGGACAACATCATGCTCGATGCACGCTACCGCTATTTTGCAACCACGGATTTCACGATGCTTGCTGTCAACACAAACATCGAGAGCCACAACGCTTTGCTTGGTCTGCGCGTAGGGTTCTAAATCCGGGCGTCATAGATCATGATTATAA
>RAZP01000029.1 GCA_004028745.1 Prosthecochloris sp. | reverse complement strand
ATCTTCTTGTCTACGTTTGTAAGGTTACTTTTAACCTTAACTGTAAATGGATGCGATTTCCCCAATGCTTTTTCGCTGATCCGCAGCGCATGCTGCAAAAGCGATTCGGCTTCAGCATACCTGCCTTGCTCGAAATAAAACATAGCCAGGTCTTTCAGACGATTAGCAACGTCAGCATGCTCTTCACCGTATGCTTTTACGCTGATTGACAGCCCTCGGCGGTATAACGCTTCAGCTTCTAAATACTTACCCTGCTCCTGAAGCAATAAAGCCAAAATCTTAAGTGGGGACCCTAGAAGGAAATGCTCCTTTCCGAATGCTTTTTCGTTGATTGACAGCGCAAGACGGCATAACGTTTCGGCTTCTGCATAGTTGCCTTGAACTCCTAACGATAAAGCCAAAATTTCAAGGAGATATGATCTATCGGAGTGCTCTTTTCCTAATGCTTTTTCGCTGATTGACAACGCGCGACGGCTCAGTCGTTCAGCCTCGGTATATTTATCCTGCAATAGAAGACATACAGACAGAAATCCAAGATTTTCTGCGAAAACGGGATGCTCTTCTCCCAATGCTTTTTCGTTGATTGACAATGCACGACGGCTCAGCTTCTCGGCTTCTGAATACTTGTCCTGAAATATATGCACCCCCGCCAGATTGTTCAGGCTTCTGGTCATTTCAGGATGATCCGGCCCAAGCTCTTTTTCATGGATCTGTAGCGCACGTCTCACTAGTTGTTCGGCTTCCTGATACTTGAACTCTCCAATAAGCCACTCGGCCAGATTGTTCAGGCTCTCTGCCACTTCGGGATGATCCGGTCCAAGCGCTCTTTCACGGATCTGCAGTGCACGTCTCACTAGTTGTTCGGCTTCAGCATAATTAAGGATGTAACGCAATTCAGCCAGATTATTCAAACTCTCGGCCACTTCGGGATGATCCGGTCCAAGCTCTCTTTCACGGATCTGCAGTGCACGCTGGCATAGCAAATCGGCTTCAGCATACTTATCCTGCAAGTAGCGTAATTCAGCCAGATCGTTTAAACTCTCGGCTACTTTAAGATGATTCGGACCAAGCTTTTTTTCACGGATCTGCAACGCACGACGGTAAAGCGGTTGGGCTTCAGCATACTTGCCGTCGTAAACAAGCAATACAGCCAGATTGTTCAGGCTTTCGGCAACATCGGGATGCTCCGGACCAAGCTCTCTTTCACGGATCTGCAGCGCTCGCTTGTATAGCTGCACAGCTTCAGCATACTTGCCCTGATATTGGAGTAATTTGGCAAGATTGTTCAGAGTGCTTACATCATCGGACTTTTTCAGCATATCCAGCATATCCGCCATTTCTCTGATCACGGGATCTCCGCCGATTTGAATGCCACCGGCATCGATACTCTGCTCGGTCTTATCGCTTTCTGATCTCTGGTCATATTCACCAATTGAAAACCAGCCATATACAAACCAGCCAACTGCAAAAGCAATTGCAGTAATAACGAAAAAGCCCGCAAGTGTATCCTTGTTTTTCATAGACAAAAATGAATGAGTAAGGAGAAATATTATTACCAGCAATATAACGTAAATATTCTGTAAGCCTACAGGCCTGTAACGGTAAATCATTGTTTATTAAGCCTATACAACGACCACCTCATTTCTCTCCCGCACCTTCACCCAGATACGGCGGCCTGCCTTGAGCTTCTTCTCTTCCGCCGTCAACATCATGAAATATTGTTTTTCATAGTGCAGCGGAAAATGAGAGCTTCCCGGATTGCCGGGCTCGATCACAAGGCGTCCCCTAAACTCTAAACACCGACATTTTTTATACGAAAAACTTGTAACTCTTTTTTTATTTTTCCCTTAACGACATTTCTGCCTGTTCATAAACGCCCACTCGGGTATTATAGAATGCCTTAACTTCCAAACACCCATTTCTCATGAAACAATCTATCCGCAATTTCAACATCCTTTTGTTGATTGTTTTACTGCCGTTGGTAACTGCATGCGATGAAGACGGAGACCTGTTGGTTAATAATTCCGGTCTTACGTGTCTTGAAGGGATGATTTATGGGAAAACCAACCGAGACAATCACGGATCAACAGGTTTAATGCTGCACCAGGGGTATACCTATAAAGTCGTCAAGATAGGCGACCAGTGGTGGATGGCAGAAAATCTGCGCTCGACCACCTATAAGGACGGGACACCGATTGTGCATGCCAAAGATGATTACGACTGGGCTACCGTAACAGAGGGAGCTTATTGTGCCTATAACAATGATGCAAATCATGAATCCGATACGTATGGTTATCTCTATAACTTCCTGGCAGCTTCCGATCCGCGCGGGATCGCTCCGAAAGGCTGGCAAGTTGCAACTGATGACGACTGGAAACAACTGGAAATGTTTCTTGGTATGAGCCAGGCATCTGCCGATTCAACCGGTTACCGGGGAGGCAGCAATAACGAAGGAGGCAAACTCAGAGAAACAGGAACAGCCCACTGGCCAAGCCCAAATGACGGCGCAACGAATGAAAGTGGCTTTACTGCAATTCCCGGTGGTGAACGACGCGCTGGTGGAGGAACAGCTGAGTTTCAAGATATCGGTGATCAATGTAATTTCTGGACATCCACCGGTGATGATGCATCGGGATGGATGCGCAATCTGGACAGTTTTTTTCTTTATTCTCCGATGATACAGCGCACCGACGACTCACGCTTACGGTACGGATACTCGATCCGCTGCGTCAAGGACTGAGCCGTCACCATGTTTTCTAAACCATTCCATCACGCACGGAAAATGTACATCAGAAAACCCCGCCGGATTCACAGAAGCACGCTGTTAGCTGTTTTGCTGATTCTTTTCTCAACCGCTCAAACGGAAGCTGCCGAGCTCATCTTCAAAAGTCATCAATACTCGTTTCAATGTCTCAGAACCATGGGTTATGCCAGTACCGGCGGTGCAGATATCGGGGAGTGCCTCACGACGGCTTACCGGATAACAGAAGGGGACAATGAAAGCTGGTATACCGAATGGTTGCACACATCCAAAAGACTGGAAAAAACAGCCAAACGGTTCTTTGCAAAAGGACACACCAAAAGCGCAAAAGAAGCTTATTTCCGCGCTTCTAATTACTATAGAACCGCAGAGTTTTTCCTCCACGACAATTCCGATGATCCAAGGATTCTCAAAACCTGGGGCAAAAGCCGTGCATGCTTCCTGAAAGCCGCAACACTCTCCGAACACCCGATCAAGCCCGTCAGAATCCCTTTTGAAGAAACAACGCTGCCGGGTTACCTCTGTCTTGTTGACAATTCCAGCAAGAAAAGACCGTTACTGATTATCCATAGCGGGTTTGACGGTACGGCTGAGGAGCTTTACTTTGAAATCGGGGCTCTTGCCGTGGAACGGGGTTTCAACTGCCTTTTGTTCGAAGGTCCCGGACAAGGCGAAGTTATTCGCAAACAGAAAATCCCGTTCCGGCCAAATTGGGAAAGCGTCGTTACTCCTGTTGTTGATTTTGCTCTGACGCTTCCGGAGGTTGACCCTGAAAACATCGGACTCATCGGGTTCAGTTTTGGAGGCTACCTCGCTCCCCGTGCCGTTGCGTTCGAGCACCGCATTAAAGCATGTGTTGCCAACGGAGGAGTATATGATTTCTATGACAATTCCATTAAAAAAAGCCCTCCCGGCACTGAAAAAATTCTTGACAATGAAGAGGCATCAAAGGAGTTTAATCAGGCCGTCATGGAAAGAATGAAGACAAATGTGGATCTTGGCTGGATTTTTGCGAACGGAATGTTTACGTTCGGCGCAAAATCACCAGCAGAATTCCTTCTCATGCTCAAGCCTTACAATATGAGAGAATGCGCAAAAAAGATAACCTGTACGATGCTGGTGGCTGATTCAGAGGGAGACAAGGATCTTCCCGGTCAAGCCAGGCAGTTATACAACGCTCTGCAGTGCCCGAAAAAATACATGCTCTTTACAAAAGAAGAAGGTGCTGAAGAGCACTGCCAGATGGGTGCAATCATGATATCGGGTGAGAATATTCTCAACTGGCTTGAGAACAAACTAATATGACCTTCTTGCGATAGTATTGGAAGCCTGAGCTTTTCTATTGGTCTTCATTACGTTTGGCATTCTCTGGCGAATGATCAAGTAATACTGACAAAGAGACCCTTGCATGGGAACCATATACGATTATATCGGCGGAAAGATACTGGAAGATATCTCCAAAGCACTCCATGTGTTCCGCAAAAATGAAGGTTCTCTTGCCGATGCCGACATAGGGAAGCGTATGCTGAGTAACATTGCTGAGTTCGAGCCGGCTGTGATCAATATCTATGAGGCGGCAAACGCAGTTCGCAACGCACGCACGGTTGCAATTGGGGAAAGAGTATGCAGAACGCTTCATCCCGGCTCCATCTTTACGGAATCGGTGTTTCTCGACGAGCTTGCCGATGCAATGTTACAGAAAGGTTTTGCCGAAAAATGTTCTGCTGAAGAAGCGGAAAGTGTTCTGCGAAAGTATCCGAATCATCCGCTCATCATCTCGAAAGTTTCGGGAAAGCATCAGGAGATCTGCCGCTCACATCCTCCCGAATGCGTCTACTGGCTGGCTGAAAAACACGGGCTGAAATGTCTGAAAAGAAAGGGAAAATGCCGGTAAAATCGAATTATCCTTGAAAATCCCGGAACAAACCTCCATAAATGCAAGGATGTAAGTTGACTGCCCCGACCAGTCACCCATCGCCTGTCAGTACCCAGTAAATCTCTCCATCCTCAAGCGCCACTGTTTTAAACTTCCCCGATCCAAGCAGCTGTTCGATCACACGCTCAACCTGATCGGGTTCATTGGGAATGAGCCCATCCAGTGCATGACGAAGCTCGCGCTCCTGGAGCGGATGGCGTCTGGTAATGGCAGCCACAGTCTCGATAATATCAGCCGTATTCCTCAGGTTCATGCTCCCTTTCGCAGGATGAATAACTTTTGCCACATGTGAAAGAATCAAACACGCCCTTGTAATTACTTCTTCGGAAGGCAAGCGTACATCGGACTCAGTTGTCGGGCGAGTAGGCAGCACAAGATGCACGGTATCAGGCTGCACCTTCTCAAGAGCGGCAGCAATATCCTGAAGTGCTTCCACTGAATCGTTCACCCCTGCAATCAGCATGATCTCGACCCAGAGTTTGCCGCAATAGACCTTGCGGAAAGCAACCAGACCTTCGACATGCCGCTCATAAGTAAAACCCTGAGCCGGACGGTCGATTTGCTCGAACAATTCCGCAGAACCTGCATTCAGTGACGGCAGCACGGCATCGGCTTCAAGCAGTTCATTGCGCACCTCTTCAAGATACAGCAGCGAGCCGTTAGTTATGACCGCGACAGGAATATCGGTTATTTTCTTTGTTTCCCGGATCAACCAGCCCAACCCTTCGTAAAGCGTTGTCTCGCCTGAACCGACGAAAGTGATCCAGTCGATCGCTGCAGGACCGCCAATGGCCTGTTTTATTTCTTTCAAAATCCCTTCACGGGGGAAAAACTTCCGGCGTTCCGCCACATATGCTTTTGTTTTCCCAAGCTGACAGTATATACAGTTCCAAGTACAGCTTTTTGAAGGAAGCACATCAACGCCAAGAGATTGCCCAAGCCGTTTGGAGGAAACAGGGCCGAAAACATGCTTCATGAAAAGAGACTGTTGAAATGTTGATTTACTGCCTATTCGTACTCAGCGAAGCGGTACTCGTAATCGTAGTCGTAATCGACACCTATTCCCGATAAAATGTCACGAACTGTTCGAGTAAAAAGCGGATCAATCAACCCCGCTTTTAGCCAACACCTCCGCAATCTTCACCTCGCTCTCCGCCTCAAAATCATCTTGGGATATAAAAGGCAAAAGGGCGCTGGCCACGCCAAACGCAATAATTTCAAGCCCGAAAATAGTTGCATAAGCCCACATATAATTGCCGGAAAATGCATACACCAGATCACGGATGACACCCGCCCCGAAGTGTCCCATAAACATTGCAAGGCTCTGGGCAGTTCCCCAAAGTCCGATATAGACTCCGCTTCTTCCTGCGGTCATGGTCATCATCATGGTGATATTGGAAACACTTGCCGCACCGAGCCCGATACCGGTAACCACAAGGCCAATACGGAGAATGGTTTCATCCAGCATGAATCCTGCAACAATAATAATGGAAAACCCCACCATACCGAACAGGTTACCGATAAATGCCCCTCTTTTTTTTCCGATTCTGTTGAGAAGAAAACCGACAAGCAGCATAAAAACAAGCTGCATACCTCCCATTGTCGGCCTGAACAGTTTTGTGGTCACTCCAACAGGCATACCAAAAACATCAGCACCGAACGGCTCCATAACAATTTCACAAGAAAAGAGAGCAAAAATAGCGACAAAAATATAGAACGCAAACAGCAAGGTTTTCGGTGAAGTGGAAAGCAGTTTAACCGACTGGCCAAATGTCAGCGCTTCTTCTGTTTTGCCCTTTTTTGCCACGGCATTCCGCTCTTCGACTCCCATGAAAGCAAACACGGCGACCCCAAGAGCAATCAGTCCTCCGACAAACGCAACATTCATCAGTCGCTCAGGTGTATACACATCGAGATAGGTGCCGACTATTCGGGCGGACACAATTGTCGTCAGCACCATCAATGTCCAGCTTGCGGAGGTTACCTTTCCGATATGCTTGTCTCCAACATAGTCCGCAATCAGGGCATAGTATGCCGTAGTCGCAACCTGAAGACCAAATCCGAAGACCAGAAAGATTATTACAAGCTTCAGAAGCCCAACATCCTGAACCATAGCGGGAAGAAGATCGGCAAACTCCAAACCTGCAATTTTCACTTCGTAAGCCGCCACAGGCGAAAGCATGAATGAAAACACACAGCTCAACAAACCAAGAAGAATATATGGCGAACGCTTGTAGCCGAAAAGATGGGATTTATCTGACATGTTCCCTGCCCAGACCTTTACACCGAAAACAGCAAGCAGTTCCTTGAGACTGATAAGGCCGAAAACAATTGTGGAAGAGATGCCGAGGTCGGAAGTCATGACCCGGTTCAGCGTATCATGCAGAAAACCAAGCATAATCCCGAACCCCATCTGGAAAAACGCAAGGCGGATAAGGTTGAACTGCCTCATATAAACATTTTACCTGGGTTACAAAACAAGAGCCGTAATTTACATAAAAGCCGGTCTTTTCTAAATAGGGCGATACACAGCGGCAAGAAAAGCAGGATAATCAGTCTGGAGGAAAAAGACGTTGTACTTCCTGATGACGGTAGCAGTCTGTAAGATGATCGTTGACCATGCCAACCGACTGCATGAATGCATAACAGATGGTTGAGCCGACAAAGCCAAAGCCCAACCGTTTCAGCTCTTTGCTCATGAGATCCGATTCTTTCGTGGAAGCCGGCACCTCTGCAAGGGAATGCCAAGCATTCTGGATCGGGCTATTATCGACGAAACTCCAGAGAAAGTCCGAGAACGACCCTTGATTATCCTGAACGGCAAGAATACTTCGGGCATTTCTGATCGTCGATTCAATTTTGAGTCGATTCCTCACAATGCCCGCATCGCCGAGCAACCGCTCGATGTCTTTACTGCCGTACTGCGCAACTTTCTCAACGACAAAATTATCAAACGCCCTTTTGTAGTTCTCACGCTTACGCAGAATCGTAATCCAGCTCAATCCCGCCTGAGCACCTTCCAACACAAGCATTTCAAACAGCTTCCGGTCATCGAAAACCGGAACCCCCCACTCTTCGTCATGATATTGTACGTAAAGGGAATCATCCCCGCACCAGCTACACCGATTTTTCATGGACAGTTTTTTACAGGTTACAGTAGGATCGTTTATCTAATAACGTAATAAATCATAAGTGGTCCCATTATACAAGAAAGGCTTTGCCACCTTCCCTGAAAGCAGGAACATGACTTGCAAATCATGACGATTTTGGTTATTGTGCCTACTGCGAATCATCTTAGGGGTGCTTGCGGGGGTCTACCTGCAGGCTGAGAGTATACCCTTGTAACTTGATGCAGGTAATGCTGACGCAAGAAAAGATGAAGCCTGTTGATCACATCACGCTTCTCTCTCCTTTCAGCACCGAACCTGCCAGTTTTTTTCCACGGCATCTTTAAAAACCGTCGTGAGCGCTTCGAAAGCAAGGTGGACGGAGTCCCGACAGAGTCGGGATAAACAGGTTTTTTGAGTTGCCCTCAGTATACAGCACAGAACCATGACTAAAGCACCGGATAACCTCTTTTGCCCGGAACAAAACTTTTATGGTCCCGGCTCGGAGAAAATCTACATCGACGGCTTAATTCACCCTGTGAAAGTCGGTATGCGCAGGATCAAGCTCTCAAAAACATACACGTTTCAGGATGGAGAGTTTTCATCCTTTCCGCTTTACGATACCAGTGGGCCATACTCCGATCCGTCAGCAGAACTCGACCTGCGAAAGGGACTTTCCTGCATCCGTGACGGCTGGCACAGCGAACGAAACGATATTGAAGTTTCTCCAGGAAGTATTGTCTCGTCAATGAACGGAAGAAATCCGGTCAGGGCAAAAGAGGGCATGCCGGTGACACAGATGCACTACGCCCGCAAAGGCATCGTTACGCCTGAAATGGAGTATGTCTCAATCCGGGAAAACCAGCAGCTCGAAGCATGGATTGAACAGTTCTCTTCCGGCGGCAGAACCTTTAAACCTGTAACACCTGAATTTGTCCGTGACGAGGTTGCAAAAGGAAGAGCGATCATTCCCGCCAATATAAACCACCCCGAACTGGAACCGATGATTATCGGAAGAAACTTCAGGGTCAAGATCAATGCAAACATTGGAAACTCAGCGCTTGGCTCGTCAATCAGCGAGGAGGTTGAAAAAGCCGTCTGGGCCTGCCGCTGGGGGGCAGATACGGTTATGGACCTGAGCACAGGCGAAAATATTCACCAGACACGGGAGTGGATACTCAGAAACTCACCTGTCCCTGTCGGCACGGTGCCCATCTACCAGGCGCTTGAAAAGGTGGGCGGGGTAGCCGAAGAACTCACCTGGGAAATCTACCGGAAAACCCTGATCGAGCAGGCCGAACAGGGTGTCGACTATTTCACCATCCATGCCGGCATCCGCAGAGATTTCCTGCCGGCTGCTGCCAGACGGCTGACCGGTATCGTCTCGCGCGGCGGTTCGATCATCGCCAAATGGTGTCGTGCGCATAACCGTGAAAACTTTCTCTATACGCACTTTGATGAAATCTGCGAAATTCTCAGAGCATACGATATTGCGATCTCAATCGGCGATGCGTTGCGGCCAGGCTCAGTTGCCGACGCGAATGACGAGGCTCAGTTCAGTGAGCTGAAAACCCTTGGAGAGCTCACGCTGAAAGCTTGGGAACACGATGTTCAGGTTATGATCGAAGGTCCGGGACATGTTCCGTTGAACCTCATTGAGGAGAACATGCAGAAACAGCTCGAATATTGTCATGAAGCACCATTTTACACTCTTGGACCACTGGTCACCGATATTGCAGCCGGTTACGACCACGTTAACTCGGCAATCGGCGGAACACTGCTTGCAAGTCTGGGGTGCGCCATGCTTTGCTATGTTACCCCGAAGGAACACCTGGGGCTTCCAAACAAGAACGATGTTCGTGAAGGAGTCATTGTGCACAAGCTGGCTGCTCATGCTGCCGATCTGGCAAAAGGCAACCCCATTGCCTGGCTGCACGATAATCTCATGAGCAGCGCCCGCTACTCCTTTGCCTGGAACGACCAGTTCAACCTTTCATTCGACCCGGTCAAGACCCGGCAAGCTCATGCGGAAAACTCACCGGACAGCAGCGGAAAGATCATGGAAGACAACTTCTGCACCATGTGCGGCCCCGATTTCTGTTCGATGAAAAAGTCACAGGAAGTAAACAAGGAATAATTAAAAGAGAGAGATAAAAGCCCTTTCCAACTTTTGATTTTTGCCTTTTTCCTTTTGCCTTACTATCCCGCTGCTTTCACAATCGCCACAAAGTCCTCTGCCTTGAGACTCGCTCCGCCGATAAGTCCGCCATCGATGTTCGGCATGGCGAAAAGCTCCACGGCATTTGAAGGCTTGACACTCCCGCCGTACTGGATCCGAAGATGCTCGGCTGCAATATCGCCATACATATCCCTGATGGTTGCACGGATCGAAACATGCACCTCTTCCGCCTGTTCAGGGGTAGCTGTTTTTCCAGTCCCGATAGCCCACACCGGCTCATAAGCCAGAACCACACCGCCAAGATCGCCGACCCCCTCAAGACCTTCCTTGACTTGTTCAGTTACAACTTCGTCCGTAACACCGCCCTCACGCTCTTCAAGGGTCTCTCCGACGCACATGATAACCTGCATACCTTCTGCAAGAGCTTTCCTGAGCCTGAGGTTGACCGTCCTGTTTGTCTCACCGAAATACTGCCTGCGCTCGGAATGCCCGACGATAACATATGCGCACCCGAGAGACTCGAGCATCCGCACCGAAACCTCGCCGGTATAGGCACCGTCATCCTCGTAATGACAATTCTGCGCAACAAGACGAATATCACTCCTCTCGATAACTTTCCCAACTTCTGTAAGTGCGGGAAACGCCGGGGCAACACCAACTTCACAGCCAACGAGGCAATCACCAAGCTGCTCGAGAATCGCTGAAACAAGTTCACCGGCCTCAGTAACCGTCTTGTTCATTTTCCAATTACCTACAACAACTTTTTTACGCATGATTAATAGTCGGTTACAATGTCTCTATAAATTTTATCGATCTGGTCGATAGAAAACCTGTGCTTTCCGGAACGGGCATCCCTGAGTACAACCTCAGACTGATTCACCGAAACAACCCGGCCATGCCATACTCTGTCTTCTATGGTTATAAGATCTACTTCCTGATCGATCAGATCGTTATTTCCCCCGATCTGACCGGCTTTGTAAACTATTTGACGTTTCCCCATGGTTCAAGCGTTTTTTTGTGGTGCTATTTAACAAAAATCTCCAGTATCTCATAGTGAAGCTCCCCATTTGGCACATTTATCTGCACCTTTTCTCCAACAGCCTTCCCCAGAAGACCCCTGCCTACAGGTGAACGGACGGATATTTTGCCTTGATCGGTATCAGCCTCCTCAGATGAAACGAGGGTGTACTCGATGATCTCCTCCTCTTCGACAATCAGGTTCTTCAACTTCACCGAGGTCAATATATAGACTTTGTCAGTCCTAACCTGTTTCGGATCGAGAATTGTCGCCCTCGTGAGCTTGTTTTCAAGTTCACCTATACGGCTCTCCAGTTGCCTCTGCTCCTCCCTTGCCGCCTCATATTCTGCGTTTTCGCTCAGATCACCGTGAGACCTTGCGTCGGCGATTTTTTCTAAAACTTCCTTTCTGACATCGCTTTTTAAAAGATTCAGCTCTTCCCTCAGCTTGTTGTATCCGGACTTGGTCAAGTAAACTCTGTCACTCATAACTCTGCTTTTTGTTGTTAACACCCGGTCAAGGCACCTCTATTCATTTGTTCTGCACCCGGATTACTTCGTCGGGCGGGAGAGAAAAGGGAAACGCTCATGACAATAAATAGAGGTGCCCTTTATACAGGCGCCGTTTAGTCAATAAAAAAAGTAAAGCCAGCCATATACCGCTGACTTTACCTTTATATCCTTGATAACAATGTACAATTCTTTGAACTGCCTGCAAAGCGGGTTTACAGGTTAAAGGCGAAATATACATTGCTGCCACCGCGCTCAATCAGCAGAAACAAAAGTTCCCCTTGCTTCATTTTGCCGATTATCGACAAAAACTGCTTGTACGAGGTAATGTTCTTCCTATTGGCGGCCTTGACAACATCACCTTGACGCAACCCCGCCCGGTAGGCGTTACTCGCAGGATCGACATCGGTAATGACTACCTTTCCTGCATCGGCTTTTAATCGATACCTGGCGGCAAGATCTGAGGAAAGCGGCGCTGCACTGAAACCAAGCAGCTCATCCATCTCCTGCTGCTGCCCAGCCGCTACAGGCTGGTCTGGAATCTCATCGAGCTTTACGGAAAGCTTTTTAACCGTACCGTCCCTCCATACGGTAAGCTGAACCCTGGTACCGGGGGATGTCCTGGCAATTGTGTTGCGCAATTCGACGGTATCCCTGAGTTTTTTGCCGTTTATTTCAAGTATCACATCACCGGTTTTCAGACCACCGGCTTTCGCGGGGCTGTTCTCAAGAACCGTACCAACGAGGACACCCTCAGCTTTGTTGAGCTTGAGCCCTTTGGCAATATTCTCGTCCACATCCTGAATGGTAACACCAAGCCAGCCCCTGGTAACTTTGCCTGTCCTGACAAGTGACTGCATGATCTGTTGTGCCATATTGGACGGAACAGCAAAGCCTATACCTTGAAACCCGCCGGTACGGCTTGCTATCGCAGTATTGATCCCGACAAGCTCACCGCGGATATTCACGAGCGGACCACCCGAGTTGCCGGGATTGATCGCTGCATCGGTTTGAATAAAGTCTTCGTAGTCCGCAAGACCGACGTTCGCGCGGCCTTTTGCGCTGACAATTCCCTGAGTCACCGTACGGGCGAGATTTTCTCCCAGGGGACTACCGATCGCAATGACCCATTCACCCACACGCAAGGCGTCACTGTCGCCGATGGCAATGGGTTTAAGATTTTTTGCATCGGCCTTAATCACGGCAATATCCGTTTTAGGGTCAGTGCCGATAACCTTTGCCTCCACCTTCCTGTTGTCATGGGTTCGGATGTAAATGGCATCGGCTTTGTCAACGACATGGTTGTTGGTAAGAATGTAGCCGTCACGGCTGACGATGACCCCCGAACCAAGTCCGCGCAACACCTCTTTGCGGCCGTCAGGCCTTTCGCCGCGGCGTGGAATATCAAAAAAGTCATCAAACGGACGTCCAAAAAGATCAAAGGGGGAAATAAACCTGCGGTTGACTGTTTTTTCGGTAAAAATAGTGACAACCGAAGGTGTAGCTGATTCGGCAATCTGCACAAAAGCTTCATTGAAATCCTTGAGAGTACGGATCGGTTTATCCTCTACTGTGCTGGCGGCAGACGCGAGATTGACATGATTGGTTACCGCCACTTTTTTTTCTTTTCCGGCAACAGTAAACTCCAGGTTGGAAAAAACGAGCCCGCCTATGGCCACACCGGCCAGAATCAAAAAAAGATAGGTTAGTTTGTTCTTCTTCATCTTGTTCTGCATTTATTCATGTTATCACGTTTACAATTAACTGTTACTCCATATCTTCCTGTGCTACTCCGTGACAATAAGCACGATGAGCGTTTCGCCAAGCACGGGAATGACATCTTAGCCACCAGCTAACAAGCCGGCAGCACTTCACACATTGCTCTCATCACTCCTCAAAATTCTCAAGGGCCTCTACGGTACGCAGGCCTGCCCTCATTTTGCTCATGGTTTCCTCGAACTCGTTGAGGGGAACAGAGTCTGCAACAATACCACCCGCTGCCTGAAAATAAATGATGTTGTCCTTGACAACCATGGTCCGTATAGCGATGGCCGTTTCAAGCTGTCCTCGAAAATCGATAAACCCGACCGCCCCGCCGTAGAGGCCGCGTTTTTCTTCCTCAAGCTCGTAAATAATCTCCATCGCCCTGACTTTGGGTGCCCCTGTTAATGTTCCGGCTGGAAAACACGCCCAGAAAGCATCCATTGAGCTAAACTCGTCCCGCAGCTCTCCCCGCACGTTGCTTACGATGTGCATGACATGTGAGTACCGCTCGATAATCATCATTTCATTGGTTTCGACCGTACCGATTTTCGCAATTCTTCCTATATCGTTTCTGCTTAAATCGATGAGCATCAGATGTTCCGCAAGCTCCTTTTCATCTGACAAAAGTTCTTTTTCTATCCGGGCATCCTCTTCGTATGTCCTGCCTCGAGGCCTTGTACCCGCTATCGGGCGGGTATCGACGATTTTTCGCCCTTTTCCGTCCGTACTTACTTTGACCAGTAATTCCGGAGACGATCCGACAATGTCAAAATCTCCCATGTCGAAGTAATAAAGATAGGGTGAAGGGTTTATGGTTCGGAGCATGCGGTAAACATCAAACGGCCTTGTATTCAGCCGGCGTTTCAGTCTCTGGGAAACCTGAACCTGAAAAATATCCCCTGCCTTGATATGCTCCTTGGCGACAAGAACTTTGTCGAGGTAGTCCTCTTTGCGAGTATTGGAAGCAACCTCCTCATGCTTTTCCGGCACCAGCAGCATACTACCGGGATCAAGAGGCTTAAACATTTTTGCACGAATGTCGCCGATAACCCGTTCCGCTCTTTTTTGATCTTCCCCGTCAAGGTAATTGACAATGATAAATACCTTGCGTTTCACATTATCGAATACAACCAGCTTGTCACAGAACATCAGACAAACATCAGGAAGGTCCGACGGGTCATCTTCACGAGGAAAAGGTATCCGTTCAACCAGATGCATCGTATCATAACTGAAATAACCAAATGCCCCTGAGGTAATCATCGGCGAGGACCCCACTGTGCTTTCCGTCCGCTGGGATGATCCGAACGATTCAAGACAAAGGTCAATTACTTTTCGCAGCTCTTTTTCTCCCTCTACAGTCTTTTCAAGTCTCCTGAAACGCTCATCCCTGACCTCAAGCGAAATATTACCGTCAACCGAACCTTTTAGAATCGCGACCGGATCGATGGCTATGTAGGAGAAACGGGCAAGTTTTTCCTCCCCCTCCACTGATTCAAGCAGACATGAATAAGCATCCTGAAGTTTCAGGTACATCGAAACAGGGGTTTCCGTATCCGCGTGAACGGTTTTGATGCAAGGATTAAGTACAAAAGCGGCCGTGCGACCTGTTTGTGACATAAATCAGAGAGATGAATGAATAATGCGATTGCTTAAATAAAAGAAAAATTTACTATCATAAAACAGAGAGAAAATCAATAAAACCCTTTCATTCCGTTGCTTAAACAAAGCCCTGCCACAACTGATCCGGGTCGGGAGATAACTTTTGCCAACTGGCTGAAAGCACTCATGTTATCACCGGGAATACTGTTTTCCGCCGGATACCTGATCATCTATCTCTTGACGAACTCCTACCTCAACAGGGAGTTCAAGGATGACATTTCGCAGGCAATCGAGACTGCGACGGATAACCGTTATACTTTTTCGGTAGAACATCTGCGCGCAGGACTTGACCTTCACTCCGTAACGCTGCGGCACCTTGAACTCACTCCCGTGAAAAAACAGCATCAAGCTGCAACCAAAAGCAGCGTTTCCATCCAGCAACTCTGCGTCAAGCAAATAAATCTCTGTAATCTGCTGTTCAGCAAACAGACTGCAGAACGCTCAACCAGAGAAATCTCACGACGGATTCTCGATAGCAACAAGCTGCTGGTATTCTCAAAACCTCAATGAACCATCAGACCCGTTCTCTGCCAACGGATCGAACCGAGCTTTTCCAACGGGTCAAGCAGGGAAATGTTCGGGTTCCATGACCAGTAAACCACAAGTGCCTGGCCGATAATATCCCGTTCAGGGAGAAATCCCCAGAAACGGCTGTCAAGACTGTTATCCCTGTTGTCTCCCATGACAAAGTAGTAGTTCTGTTCAATGGTGTAGGTTTCGGCAGGCTTCCCGTCGATGAGTATTGTTCCGCCCGCCACACCGATACTGTGCCCCTCTTCTGCAATGAGAGAGGCATAGAGATAGAAACTTTTTTCATCCAATGACACGACATCACCCCTGCGTGGAACACGAAGCGGGCCGTAATTATCCTTGTTGAAACCTGAATGCTTCGGAAACATCTGCTGATCGGGATAACCAGCCGGCATTATATCGGCAAGGTACTGCGCGTGTTCAGGTAACGCTGCTTCCTGGCCGTTGACAAACAGGGTTCTGTTCCTTATTTCAAGAGTATCCCCGCTTAACGCTACACACCGTTTTATATAGTTCAACGATCTGTCTTTGGGAAATTTGAATACTATGACATCACCGCGCTCAACGGAACCAACCTGCGGCAGCCTGATATCGGTAAAAGGAACTTTTGCTCCGTAGACGTACTTGTTTACAAACAAAAAATCACCGGCAAGCAGCGTCCTCTCCATTGAACTTGTCGGTATTCGGTATGACTCAACGACAAATATTCTGATAATCGCGGCAAAAAGCAGAGCGATGAGCAACGCTTCAAACCACTCTTTTGAATGTTGTTTTCCTGTTTTCCCCTTTTCTTTGCTCAAAATATTTTACTTTTAAAATTATAACCGGTTCCAAGAACGCGGCTTACAGTTTCTTTGACGTTTTTCGTCTTGTTATCTTGCGGCAACCCGCCAAGCACAGAGTGACAAGTGACTGGAAAACCCCATTAGTAAAATATAGTAGTCCACTGTCATTTTCATCCTTGCTCCTGGATTCTGAATTCAGGCTACTGTGTATTTTCGATTACGATTACGAGTGCGATCATAACATAACTCATAAGCACACTGCTAACTCTGAAGACTGCTTACTGGTTTAAAATTCTCCTGTTTACCATACCGCACGGGCGAAAAATTTTTCGCCCCTACCCCTGCTAAGCTGTCTCGTCATCCCACTCTCCTAACAGCACTTAGCTCATTAGCAATCTTAAGCACTCATTCTTCATCGTTCGTTGCCCCTCACTCAGCACGGGCAGACACAAGGGTCTGCCCCTACAGTTCAACGATTCAACAAATAAACAAATCAACAATCCCGCATGCGGGATTTTATCCTCACTGATCATCCATATTCAAAACGGCAAGAAATGCTTCCTGGGGAACTTCTACCCGTCCAACCTGTTTCATGCGCTTTTTGCCTTCTTTTTGTTTTTCCAGCAACTTTCGTTTTCTGCTGATATCTCCTCCATAGCACTTGGCAAGTACATTCTTTCTCATTGCGGAAATCGTCTCGCGCGCGATAACCCTGCTGCCGATAGCCGCCTGAATAGCAACTTCGTACATCTGTCTGGGTATAATGGACCTGAGCTTCTGACAGAGTTTTCTGCCCCATTCGTATGCTTTTGAACGATGCACAATTGTAGAAAGAGCGTCAACAGGTTCACCGTTCAGGAGAACATCGAGCTTGACAAGGTCTGAAACACGATAACCAATATATTCATAATCCATTGACGCATATCCTTTTGACACCGATTTAAGCTTGTCATGAAAATCAAAAACAATTTCAGCAAGTGGAAACTCGAATTGCAGGTTCACTCGTGATGTATCGAGATAGTCGGTATTTTTGTATTCACCCCGTCTTTCCATAGCGAGCTTCATAATATTGCCGATATATTCGGCCATCGTGATAATATGAATGCTGACATAAGGCTCTTCAATTTGCTGGATAGACCCTGCGTCAGGCATTTTGGAAGGATTGTCAACCACAATTGCCTCACCTGCTGTCGAAACAACTCTGTATTCAACGTTTGGAACCGTTGTAATAATGTTGACTTTGTATTCCCGTTCAAGCCGCTCCTGAATGATCTCCATGTGAAGCAGGCCCAAAAAACCGCACCTGAACCCGAAACCGAGAGCAACAGATGTTTCAGGAGTATAGACCAGAGACGCATCATTTAATGAAAGCTTTTCGAGAGACTCGCGCAGATCTTCAAACTCGTCGGAGTTCACCGGGTAAAGTCCGCTGAAAACCATCGGTTTTACGTCCTTGTAGCCCGAGAGTCTTTCCTTTGCTGAGGCATCGGCAAGCGTCACCGTATCACCGACTTTTGCATCCTTCACATCTTTGATGGAACATATGAGATAGCCGACATCACCTGATTCCAGTATGTTCGAAGGCTGCCGCTTCATGCCCATGGTTCCGATCTCGTCAGCAACAAACACTTTGTCATTCGCAAAAAATCTAACCCTATCGCCTTTCTTGAGCATACCGTCAACAATACGCAAGTAAACAATAGCACCACGATACGCATCAAAAACCGAATCGAAAATCAGTGCCCTGAGCGGCATAGTGCGGTGATCTACCGGCGCGGGAATCCTCGTGATAATTGCTTCAAGCAAAGTATCAATCCCAATACCGGCTTTTGCAGAAACTTCGAGAATCTCACTTCTTTCAACCCCCATCAGGTCGATAATCTGCTGGGCGACACCCTCAACATTTGAAGAGGGAAGATCGATTTTATTGATAACGGGAATTATTTCCAGACCTGCTTCAACGGCAAGATAGAGATTGGCAATGGTCTGGGCTTCAACGCCCTGTGTCGCGTCCACGACAAGCAACGCCCCTTCACAGGCAGCAAGAGAACGTGAAACCTCGTAACTGAAATCAACGTGCCCCGGCGTATCAATGAGATTCAGGATGTATTCATTGCCGTCAGCAGCCTTATAGCGCATCTGTATCGCGTGACTTTTAATGGTAATACCTCTTTCACGCTCAAGCTCCATGTCATCAAGCACCTGCTCGGCCATCTGGCTGTGCTGGAGCGTATCCGTCGCTTCCAGAAATCTGTCGGCAAGTGTGGATTTACCGTGGTCTATATGAGCTATGATGCAGAAATTCCTGATAGCGCCAACTACCGTACTGCTCGAAGGCATAAACTGTTCATATTTAGTTGAAAATATATGTTTGGCCTGAATTACGTGCTTGTTCGAACAGCCCGGAACAGTAACGAAACACCCAACCCAGGCTTGCAAAAAACACCGGGGAATATAATGAATCCGGTTTCCCTATGAAAACGACGGGCACTCCTCTTCACAACGAAATCCGCAGCAGAACTCGACGGCGTCCATTTTCCGCTTACCTTCCATCTGAAGAGAAAGTATCTCAACCCATCCATCCAGCCCCATAACAAACAAATGGTTCCCCTCTACCGAGAGATTTCCCGGAACCATTACCTGCTCTTCCGGCTCCGGAAGCTGATAATCAGCCACAACAACTTTATAAATCTTCACCTTCCTGTGATTGAACACCGTCCAGGCTGAAGGTTTTGGTGAAAGGCCCCGGACAAAATCACAAATGGCATCTACAGGTTCAGCCCAATCAATCCGGGTGTTCTCCGACGTTAGTTTGGGGGCTTTAGTAGCCTTTGCATCATCTTGTAGCGACGGCTCTACCCTGCCGTCCCTGATGAGTCTCAGCGTATCGACAACTACTCCGGCACCGATAACCGCCAAACGTTCGGCAAGCTCTCCCGCAGTTTCATCCGGCTCTATGGGGGTTTTCTTCTGAAGGATGATATTTCCTGTGTCAACCGTTTTCCGCAGAAAAAAAGTAGTCACCCCGGTTTCTTTATCACCGTTGATTATCGCCCAGTTAACCGGTGCCGCACCCCGGTAACGAGGAAGCAATGAGGCATGAAGGTTGAACGATCCGAGCCTTGCCTGTTCAAAAACCGAAGGGGGAAGAACACGGAAAGCAGCAACTACAATGACGTCAGGCCGGTACCTTGCAACAGTACCGGCAAAACGAGGCTCCTTCACGTCATCTATTTCAAGCACGGTGACACCAAGCTCCTTTGCCGCTTTTTTTACCGGTGTAGGCTCGGGTTCAGACCGCTGACTCTTTCGAGGCTTGTCTTTACCGGTAACCACCAGAACGATCTCAAAATCATTGTCAGTTTCAGCTATGGCGCGGAGAGAAGGAACAGCGAACCAGGGTGTTCCCATAAAAATAATTCTCATTGAAAATCCGAATCCGTTTTTTTCATTTCACCTCACTACCCGCTTGCAAAGCAACAGGATAGCTGGCCTTGACCTCACCACGAGTTATGGCGTCAAGTTCTTTCTGGATTTTCCTTCGGTTTCGCCGTTGCATGCGGTCCACGAACAGTGTCCCATCAAGATGGTCGATTTCATGCTGCAAAACCCGTGCTGCAAGATCATCAAACTCTCCGACACGCTCTTCAAAATTTTCATCACGGTATTTGAGCTGTATAACCGATGGACGAACCACTTCACCCCTTACATCCGGGATGCTCAGGCATCCCTCTTCCATTGAGTTGAAACCCTTTACAGCGAGAACGTGGGGATTGATGACCACCATCGGAGAAGCCCCTTCATAACCGTCGGCCAGGGAAATATCGACGACAAGCAGACGCAGGGAAACACCTACCTGTGGTGCCGCAAGGCCTATACCCTCGGCATTTCGCATGGATTCGAACATGTTCCCTATAAGCTCTTCAAGCTGCTCGTCAATCCCCTTCAACGGTTTTGCCTTTCGGCGCAGTACCTCGTCACTGTATGTATTAATCGGAAGTATCATGTCCTCTTAAGTTGAGCATTTCAAACTTTACTTGACATATATTAAGTACAATAAAAATTATGCCTTATCAACTGCATTTAATCTCTAATCCTTTAATCGTACAGGATCTGTTTCGTTTCCCTTGTTTTTTTGTTTATCAAACCTGTGCACAGGGTAAAAAGTTGCTCTCCTGCATCTGCATGATACGCTCTGCACGCACTCCTTTGGTAACTATTAGAACACCTGGTTAAAGCGGTTATTCATTGAGTTTGGCAATATTTAAGTAAATTAGATACGATTATTAATAAAAGATGACAATGAAAAAGCTTTTCGCGGTATACATTTTTTTCCTGCTGCTCCTTTCTGCAAAGGTAAGCCATGCTGTCACCGACTCCGAAGCGTCTCCGGCCGACACCGCAGCATCTGCAGCGATCGTAGCTGTTGAGGATACCGTTGAAACCGAACAGCCGGAACCCGTTAAAATTGATGATAAGGACGTCATAAGGGCTTTTTCCGATTCATTGAAACAGCAGCGAGGATTTCCTGTAACCGTGAATAACAATGAGGTTTTTCGTCTTTACGACAAGATCGGCGATATAGAGGCGGAGCAAAGGGCCTTGAAAACCTCCAAACTTCTCACGGACTTTTTCCGTTCCTCCACGCCCGTCGATTCACTCACAATCGTCGAGGGCGAAACGCTGACGGCAATCCGAACACCCCGGAACATCATCGCGGCTTTCAGTGAAGAAGATGCCGCTGCCGAAAACATGTCAAGGCTTGAACTTGCCGATTCCGTGCTTGCAAAAATCTCAAAACAGGCAAAAAAATTCAGGGAAGAAACCAGCGGACGAAATATTCTGTTCAGCATCCTTAAATCCCTTGTACTTCTCGTTGCGCTTGCTGTCGTATGGCACTACCTGAACAGTTTCTTCACTCTCATTGATGGCTGGATTCAGAAAATCAGGCTGCACAACAGCTCCAACAGCCAGAACAAGCTCATACAGCTCCTTGCCCCTGACCATCTGGCGTCCGGGCTTGGCTGGACCAGCAGGATTACCGAACTCTTCTTGAAAATTCTCTTGATCTATGCCTATCTCACGACGGTGCTGAGCTTTTTTCCCTGGACAGAGGATCTATCGACAAACCTGCTCGCGTTTGTACTCGATCCTGCAAAAAAATTATCCAACGAATTTGTAACACTGATTCCAAACGTCATAATAATTGTGATTCTGATAACCATTACGCGCTACCTCGGCAAATTCAGCGACGTGGTTTTCAAAAACATAGGAAAAGGTGAACTTAAGTTCGGTGGTTTCGAAGCTGAATGGGCGGAACCTACAAGAAAAATTGTCAAAATCGTCCTTTACCTTCTGCTGGCATTCCTGCTGTTTGCCTCTCTGCCCCTTGCAAATAACCGCACAACGCTTGCTCTCGCCATCATTCTGGGTTTGACCTTTTCTCTAAGCGTAGTTCCGACCGTCCGGAACATCATCAGCGGGATCATGCTTAACTACACAGGCTCTTTCCGAATCGGTGACAGGGTAATGCTCGGAGACATTACCGGCGATATCGTTTGCAAGGGACTTCTGGTAACCCGTATAAAAAATCTCCAGAATGAAATCATTATCATACCGAACCAAGCCGCATTTCAGTCAAAAATCATAAATTATACTGAGTCTGTCCAGAAAAACGGACATCTGTCGCTGGAATTTGCGTTTCATCTGAAACAAAACACTAAAACCGAAGCACTTCGAGAGTTGGTAATCGAAGCCGCGCTAAGCGTGGACGGAATCATGCTTGATCCGAAACCCGCTCTTTTTAGAACAGAGACCAAAAACGGGATGCTTGGCTACACGCTCAGAGCAAATACAAAGGAGACCAAAAACCTGGAAGCGGTTTATTCGAGGCTCTCCCAGAACGTGCAGGACAAGCTGCAGGAAAACAACTACACCCTAATTTGAGTGCTTGCTTGAACAGGCCCCTAACTAAAACACTCCATTCAGGCACATGTAACCGGATATATACAATGGCTTCAAAGAAAAAAAAGATCAAGAAAGAACTCTCTCAAAATGCCCAACAAGCCGAAAATCTTTTCAAGGAGTTAATGAAAGAAGAAGGGTACCGGTGCACCAGAGAAAGACTCACAGTTATCCGCGAAATCTACACGTCCAACAGCCACCTTGACGCGGATGAAATATTCGTGCGCTTGAAAAAAAAGGGCATCAGCATATCAAGAGCGACCGTCTATCATACCCTTGATCTGCTCTTCAAATTTCATTTGGTGAACAAAATTGACTTGGGCCATAAGCACACGCACTATGAAAAGTCCTACGGTGTAGACAACCATCTGCATATTATCTGTGAGCAGTGCGGCAGGGTCGTTGAAGTACATAGTGACGAGCTTAACAAAATCCTTGAAAAGCTTTGCGAGAAAAACGGCTTCACGCTCGGCAGTTACAGTCTTCAGGTATTTGCGAAATGCCGTGAAGAATTAGAACATCACCATTGTGAATGAAAATCCGGTAACGGTATCTGTTCCTGAACAATGCCCCTTTCGAGCCCGTCCTGTTTTTTAATAGAGCAGCTTTGATCTAAATTAATCGACCGGTTGTACATTTCGACTTGTCGGGACAATTTGAAACGCTCAATTTACGGTATGGATGTTTCCCTCTTTGCCGCACTTATCGGCGGAATCATAGTTCTTGGAGTCATCGGTGACTTCCTTTTCACCAAAACCAAGATACCGACCCCGGTTATCCTCATGCTTGCGGGGATAGTGCTTGGTCCCGCCACCAATATCCTCCAGAGTGATATTTTTTTTGAGATTGCGCCATATTTCGGAACTTTTGCTCTTATCCTTATCCTTTTTGAAGGTGGTCTTGATCTGGAATTCGATCTGGTGATACGTCAGTTTTCTTCTGCTCTCCTGCTCGGATTTCTTTCCTTCATACTTGGGGCTGCCGGCGTTACCGCTCTTTGTCTTGTTCTTTTCCAGATGGAAATGGCCGAAGCCCTCCTTTACGGATTTATTTTCGGAGGCACCAGCCCGGCGGTCATATTGCCGGTACTGCCAAGGCTCTCCATCCCTAAAAATCTCAAAACTCTGCTTACACTGGAAGCAGTTATCAGCGAGGTACTCACTGTCATCTCTGTTATTATCTACACCAATATCCTCCGGGAGCCTGGACACTACGAGGGAGCCTCGATCATCAACCACATTCTTGCAAGTCTTGGTATATCAATAATGCTCGCGGCACTGAGTGGCTTGGTATGGAGCCGTTTCATGGGCTATTTCAGCAAGCAGAATCTTGCCTATATGCTGACACTGGGTTTTATCCTGCTTCTCTATACCCTGACCGATTTTCTAGGCGGTGAGGCCGCGATAACAATTCTTGCTTTTGGAATACTGCTCGGCAATAGCAAAATACTGGCAGCAAAGTCCCAGCCAATACTTGCCAAACTGAACAGCACTCTCAATATCGAAAAATTCGAGCTTGACGAGGTGGTAAAAAAAATCAACGCGGAACTGACTTTTCTGGTAAGAACCTTTTTCTTCGTATTTATCGGTCTGCTCTTTGATTTCACCCTTTTCACAAATGAAGTCCTGCTGATGGCTGTTGCCTTCCTGGCGGTATTCTTTATCAGCCGTTTCACCACGGTGAACCTTGTCAGGCCGCTTTCCCCGTCCCTCCGGAGCGCACATGTTTCTTCAACACTGGGACTTATTCCCAGAGGCCTTGCAACCGCCGTCATGGCATTCATCGTTCTTGACAGCCGGGTCATCACATCCGAAAGCCTTCTGCCCGTGGTGTTCGCGGTTATTCTGGCCAGCAATCTGCTGATGTCGGTTCTTGTCTATTACTACGAAAGCAGACACAAAAACAATAGCGAAGGAGAGACGGCAAAGAACGAACCTTAAAAACAATTTTATTTGTTTCCATACAATGCACTGGCTTTACCTTATCATCGCAATCACCATGGAAGTCGCCGGAACCACCAGCATGAAACTTTCTCAGGGGTTTTCAAAGCTGCTGCCCTCGATTTCAATTTTTATTTTTTACGGCTTTAGCTTTACATTTCTCACGCTGGCACTGAAAGTCCTTCCTTTAGGAATGACTTATGCAATCTGGTCCGCCGTCGGAACAGCGCTGATAACCCTTATCGGTATTACATGGTTCGCGGAATCATTCAACGTGATAAAAGTAATCTCGCTTCTTTTGATCATAATCGGCGTCGCTGGACTGCACGCGAGCCAGTAATCATCGCCTTAACTTATGCAAGACCCGCTCTATCGTAAAGTTGTCGTCAAAGTAGGCACCAACGTTATCACCAACAGTCAGGGTAAGCTGGATTTGCAGATACTCAAAGAACTTGTTTCACAGGTATCAGAACTTCGCAACCAAGGGGTGGAAATACTTTTGGTCTCTTCCGGCGCAGTAGGAGCAGGTCGTTCGATAATCGGGCTTCCTGCCGGCCTTTCCCCGGTCGCCGCTCGTCAGGTGCTTTCTTCGACCGGGCAGATAAGGCTTATCAATACCTATGCTGATCTTTTTGAACAGCACGGCCTGAAAACCGCTCAGATACTGGTCACAAAAAGTGATTTTCGTGACCGTCTTCACTACCTGAACATCAGAACCTGCCTTGCATCGCTTCTGGATCACGAAATTATTCCCGTCATCAACGAAAATGATGCCGTTTCCGTAACAGAGCTCATGTTCACGGATAATGACGAGCTTTCGGGAATGATCGCGTCCATGATGCATGTTGACGCCTACATTATTCTTTCTCATGTTGACGGTCTTTTTGACATGTCCCGAAAGGACAGCACCCCCAACGTCATCAGCACTATTGACATTGCCACCGAACATTTCCACCAGTATATCAAACCGGGAAAATCGGAATTCGGCAGAGGCGGCATGCTGACAAAATGCCATATAGCCCACAAACTCGCACGCTTCGGCATAACCGTCCACATTGCCAACGGCCGCACTTCAGGAATTCTTCTTGATATCCTGAACGGCAAAAAAGTGGGGACACGATTTACTCCGCAAAAACCTGTTTATGGCAGGAAACGGTGGATTGCTCACAGTGAAGGACTTGAAAAAGGCGCGGTGACCATCAATGCGGGCGCCGAGACTGCTCTCCGTTCCCAGGAACGGGCAAACAGCCTCCTTCCTGTAGGCATCGAATCAGTCATAGGATCATTTTTCAAGGGGGACATCATCAAGATATGCTCCGAAAACGGTAAAGCCATCGGTTACGGTATGGCACAATACAGTTCGGAAAAAACAAAGGAGCTTCTGGGTAAAAAAGGAGAGAAACCACTGATCCACTACGACTACCTCTACCTGATGCCGTAGCTACTTCATTCCGCCGAACAAAGCAAAAATCCCAACCATCGTTCTATTTCCTCTGATTGGGAAAAGACCACATCATAATGCACAAAGCAGCTACTCACTGACAAAAGATCTTAAGCCAAACGCTTTTGTGCCACCAGCAGCATTTCAGCGGATGTTTCTTACCTTTCAGGGAAAATCGCCTGAAACCCTACTCAACAACCTTTGTTTTTGGATTTACAACTCTTTCAATACCGTACGCAATTGGACTATTAATGATGGAAGGTTTTCCTTTACTGTCTGCCAAACAATATTGAAGTCAATATCAAAATAAACGTGTATAAGGCGGTTTCGCATTCCAATTATTTTTTGCCAAGGAATATTTGGATGTTCCTGTCGAAATTCTGTAGATATTTTCGAGGCGGCTTCGCCGATAACTTCTATTGAGCGGATAACAGCACGAGCAGTTTTACCATCACGCAAAAATTCATCAAATGACAAACCATCAGTGTATGTGCATGCTTCGTTCGCCTCATCGAGAATATGCAGAATGCGAATCCTGTCTTCAGTTTGCATATTCAACTTTTGCTTTTTTCATAACATCGTCCCTGAAATAGCGGCTGAGTTCTGCAGGCGTGCGTAAATCGATATTTCTGCCAATAATCTCCTTGAGCTCGATTTCCATCCCTGCCAGATCAAACAAGCCTGGGATATGGTTTTTATCAAACTCCACAAGAAGATCTATATCACTGTCAGGTTTTAAGTCGTCACGCAAGGCCGAACCGAAAAGAGACATTTTGATAATATGATGTCTTCTACAAAATGCATCCAATTCAGACCTGGAAATATAATCTGTTAGCTTAAACATAATAAAATCGACCCCTCTGTGCTTCTTGAACAAAAAAAATATCCATGGTTAAAGGGTTCCTCTAAAAATTGTTATGAGCAATGTGAGTGCAAGGCGGACGGAGCGCAGAAACCGGAGTGCACACAAAGTACATAAGGATTTCGATCCCGACAAGGTCGGGACAACGAAGCAATCGCATCGCATAATAGATTTTTAGAGGTGCCTTAAAATACTGCATTGTGAGAATGACGCAAACGAACAATCGTTGGCTTGATCTTTAACATGTTTATTATTTAAAGCAGACTGCATGGACATTGTAAAGTTGAAAACACTCCCCAGCAACCCTATCACGTGCAGAACACATTACCCTTAACCAAACAGGAAAAGAAAGAAGACTCAATTGTGATCTGCTGTTATTTCCCGACAGCCTTGATGGTTATGGGCTCTCCCTGAATGCCGGCATAGAAAACAATAATTTCCGCAGTTTCACTTCCATTATTTTTCCCGTAATGCCATGTGTCAACAACTTCCACAATTGAATCCCCAGCCTGAAGATGCAGCACTTGCCCCTCTTTTGTTGTAACGGTTAGCGTCCCTTTTGTTAAAACACCCGCATTGATTACCGGATGTTCATGCATGGGCAGCTGTACTCCCGCAGGAATGGCTATTCTGAGAATGGTTATTTCAGGAGTGCCTTCCCCATAATTCGGCAACGCTTTCCCGTTCCAGCTGGAACTTGTTTTAGCAAGCACGTCGACTTTTACAACGCCCGGCTCCCTGGCATGAGCATGACCTGCGAACAACAATGATAAACAAACGCACCAAAACAGTTTTTTCATTTTTTATCCTCTGAAGGAATGTTTATGCAATGACTTTTTAGGGCACCTCAATCACAACCACAGGCTGCGGATTCTGTGCTCCCCCCACTGTTTTCTGTTTTGTAGCCATCTCGTTTCCACCAATCCAGGCCGCCGATGAGCTCTTTTACTCTGAACCCAAGCGCTGCCATGTTCAGGGCACCTTTTGTTGAGGCATTGCACCCAATACCATCGCAGTAGGTAACGATCAAAGCAGCCTTAGCAAGATGTTTGGTTGTTTCTTCACTCATCTTCCGGTGAGGAATATTGATTGCCCCCGGAATGTGCTCCCTTTGGTATGCTTCCGGAGAACGGGCATCAACTACCACGATGTTTTCTCCCGCTTCCAACGCTACCTGGAGATCCCAGGAGTCCGTCTCAAAAGCAAGCTTGTTTTTGTAGTGCATCTGCTGCTCATCCATAACGTTTGCTTCTCGGTTTACTGTTACAAAATCCCTATTTATCCAGGATGGATCAAGCAAAATCCCACATTATTGCAAAAAAATCAAGGAAATACGGGAACATAGGAGGCGATCGGGATAACCGTTTGGTATAGCTGCGCAACAACGTTCCCCTAAATTTTTTTAACGCTGCTTCAACGAACGTTCCTTCCAGATCATATAGATGCAGGGATAAATCAACAGCTCCATTATAAAAGAGGTAAAAATACCACCCACCATTGGAGCGGCAATTCGTTTCATGACATCAGCGCCTGTTTCATGAACCCCGGACCACATTATGGGAAGAAGCCCCAGGAACAGTGCTGCAACTGTCATCATCTTCGGGCGGACCCGCTTGACCGCGCCCTCCATGATCGCCCGCGTTAAATCCGCCTTTGTGTTCATCTGGTTTTTCTCTTCAAACCTTTTGTAGGCAAGATCAAGGTAGAGCAGCATGATGACTCCCGTCTCCGCATCGACACCGGCAAGCGCAATAATACCGACCCACACGGCAATACTGAGGTTGTAGTCCAGAACATAAAGAATCCAGAACGCCCCCACGAGAGAAAATGGAACCGCCAATAGTACAATTCCCGTACGAATCCAGGAACGGGTGTTCATATACAAGAGCAGCACGATGATAAAAAGCGTTAAAGGAATAACCATCATCAAACGCTTCTTCGCCCGCTCCATAAACTCAAACTGGCCGCTGATCGTATACGTGTACCCTATGGGAAACAGTCCCGGTTCCTGAAGTACCTTTTTGAGCCGCTCTACATAGCTTGCGATATCCTGGCCCGTTTCAAGGTCCACATAAACCCAGGAAGTAAGCAGGCCGTTTTCATCCTTTATTACCGCCGGACCGCGACTGGTTGTCACATCGGCAATTTCCGACAAAGGAACATGTTTTTCTCCGGACACGGAAACCAGTGCCCGTTTTATTTTTTCGGTAGTCGACCTGAATGAGGACTGGTAGCGGATGTTGACGGGATATCGCTCACGGCCGGCAATAATCGTTGTGACATTCTGACCCCCGATAACCCCCTCTATCAACTTGTTTGCTTGCTCCACACTCAGCCCGTAAGCAGCAAGATTTTCCCTTTTCAGCTTGATGTCGATATAATATCCACCCTGGGAGCGCTCGGCAATGACAGATCGCGTCCCTTCAAGTTTTTGAACTTTTTGTTCTACCTTTACAGCAATTTTCTCGATTTCCTCGAGGTCATCGCCATAGACCTTGACCCCGATGGGCGTTCTTATCCCTGTTGTAAGCATATCAATGCGGGTTTTAATGGGAAATGTCCAGGCATTGGTAGTGCCGGGCAGATTCACCGTTTTATTCAAGGCATTGATAAATTCTTTCCATTCACGTCGTTTCATCTCCGGCCAAACAATACGAAAAGCGGGCTTGAGAAATTCGGGCATCCATGAAGAGTACCAGCGTTCATGATAACTTTCAGGCCATTCGTCCTGAGGGTAAAGTTGAATGACGGTCTCCACCATCGAAAGAGGTGCGGGGTCTGTAGCTGTTCCGGCACGGCCGATCTTTCCGAAAACAGACTCGACCTCATCGAACTCCCTGATCAATTTGTTCTGCTGCTGGAGCCATTCCTTGGCCTTTTCGATGGAAATCCCCGGAAGCGTGGTGGGCATATACAGAAGATCCCCCTCATTGAGCGGAGGCATGAACTCCTGACCAAGTTTAGAGTAGACCGGAACAATACTTAAAATCAGAGCCAGGGAGACCAGAATAGCCCCGTTTCGATGTTTCAGGACAAATGTTAAAACAGGTGTATATACCCGATGAAGAAATCGGGAAACCGGATGGGTTTCTTCCGAATGAATGGTCCCGGCCCAAAAGAAATTTATGACCTTTGACAGCCAGCGGTTCCTGAGCTCAACTTTCTTCGGGATACGCAGAAGCCACTGAATGAGAACCGGCACCAGTGTGATAGCCAGAACAGCTGCAAAAAACATGGAGAAGTTTTTGGAAAAAGCCAATGGCTTGAACAATCGGCCCTCTTGCCCCTCAAGAGTGAAAACAGGCATAAACGACACGGCGATAACCAGGAGCGAAAAGAAGATCGGACGGGCAACTTCCTGGGAGGAGTGAAGCAAAACTTCGGAAATCTCTCTCTTTTTTCCTTCAGCTTCCCATTTTTCAAGACCCTTATGGCAATTCTCCACGAGAATAATTGCTGCATCCACCATGGCACCGATTGCAATGGCAATCCCGCCCAGGGACATGATATTGGAGGAAGCCCCTGAATAATACATGGGTATAAATGAGAGAACGATAGCAACCGGAAGCGTAACAAACGGCACCAGAGCGGAACGAAAATGAAAGAGGAAAACAAGCACTATCGCACCGACGACAAGCATTTCCTCGATCAGCTTTTTGCTTAAGGTGTCGATTGAGCGCCCGATAAGCCTGGAACGGTCATAGGTGATCTCGATCCGGCTTCCTTCGGGCAGTGAGGGCTCCACACGCTGCAGCACCTCTTTGACCTTTTCGATGATCCGATAGGCATCCGAACCGTAGCGGGTAACCACAATAGCCGAGGCTGCCTCGCCCTTACCATTGAGATCCGAAGCACCGCGCCTTAGCTCCGGGACAAGTTTGACGTTTGCAATATGCTTGATAAGAATGGGAGCACCGTCCGAACTCACATCGACGGCTATATTTTCAATATCCTCCAGACTCTTGAGATACCCGAGACCCCGGATAAAATATTCCCGCTCTGATTGCTCTAAAATCTTCCCGCCGACATCACGATTGGACTCTTTGACTTTCTGCATGACGTCCTGAATGGACAGGCCGTAATAAAGCAATGCGTTGGGGTTGATCTGGATCTGATATTGCTTGACATAGCCGCCCACGCTTGCCACCTCGGCAACCCCAGGGACTGCTTCCAGGAGATAGCGGAGCTTCCAGTCCTGAAAAGAACGCAGATCCTCAATGGAGTTCCGGCCGCTCTCATCAACAATCGAGTATTGAAGAACCCAGCCCACGCCGGATGCATCGGGTCCCAGAACAGGGTTAGCCCCTTGTGGGAGCTGTTCCCGTATCTTTGCGAGATATTCGATTGTTCGGGATCGTGCCCAATACAAGTCAGTGCCTTCCTCGAAAAGAACATAGACAAAGCTTAGCCCGAACATGGAATAACCCCGTACATCGGTAACTTTGGGGGCAGCCACCATGCTGGACACTATCGGATAGGTAATTTGATCCTCGATAAGGTCAGGGGCACGCCCTTGCCATTCGGTGAACACAATAACCTGAGGATCGGAAAGATCAGGAATAGCATCGAGAGGAATGCGGTTCAACGAATAAATACCCCACCCAATCCCGAATACCGTCGCAAGGACAACAAAAACGGGTTGCCTGCTGCAAAAGGCTATGACTTTTTCAATCATGCCCGTTTACTTTAATGTTGATGGCCTGCACTTGTTCCGCCCGTTTTAATCTGGGTTTCCGAGTCGATTAAAAAGTGTCCATTGGTCACAACGGTTTCGCCCTCTTTAACGCCTTCCAGAATCTCGAAGTAACCTTCGGCCTCATCACCAAGCTCGACCTTTCTGGCAACAAAGCGACCGGTACCGGCAACGGCATAAACCATATTATGATCCCCGTTGAAAAGAATAGCTTCGCGTGGAACGCTCAGGCGATTTCCTAATGGAATCCGAATCCGAAACTGCACAAAAGTGTTGGACTTGAAATCGATGCTTTGGTCCGATTTCACCAATGCCCGTACGAGTCTGGTCTTTGGATCGACAATCACCCCCATTGCTGCAATGATCCCTTCCTGCAAAACACGCCCCTTTTCATCGAGAACGTCTACTCGTTGACCGACCTTGACAATCCCCACATCTCCCTGATGGATAAAAGCCTCGAAATAACCCTGGGCATTACCGGCAGGCAAATGAAGACCCAAATCCGATTTGCGCTCTTTTCTGATCAGGTCGATCCATTCCTGAGAAAGGCCCAGAAACCGAAGCTTCAGCTCAGCCGACCGAATGAGAGAACGGTCGCCAAGTTTCAAGGCTTCGATATATTCATTCTGTGCCACCCAGAGTTCCGGATCATGGGCCACCTTTCCGTAAACCAAGAGAGACCGGGTAAGAGAACGAACGGCAACACTATCTGTCCTGACCCCGATAATCTGGGTTCGAACAGGGTCAATACGAATGCCTTCCTTATCCCTGCTTTCGTGAGCGGCATGATCATGCGTTGTTGTTTGGTCATGGGCATCAGCATGCTCATGGGAAGAATGATCGTCTTCCCCTGTTATTTCTTTGGCAACAGGGACAAGATCCATTCCGCAGATAGGACATGATCCAGGATCGTCCATCCTGATCTGCGGGTGCATCGGACAGGTGTAGTGCGAAACATCTTCCGGGGAAATTTTTTGTTCACAAGCTATGATCCCGATAGACAAACAGACAACGCCCAGCAGCATGAAGAAAAAGTGAACCGGTTTGTGGTATCTCATAAAGCGCCTCCCGTAAAAGGAAGTGGAGCAAAAGGTTTTCCAATTGCCATTTCAAGCTCGGTTATCTTTTTTTCGTGCTCGAAATAATAGTGATGCATAAGAAGTTGAGCCTGAAACAGATCCAGCTCATTGGTTATAACATTCAGATAATCAACTTCATTAGCCTCATAGCTTCTCCTCGAAGACACCAAAGCCGATTCAGATTCAGGAATAATGCGCGAACGATAAAGCTCATATTGTTCTTCAAGTTGCGTAACCTCGAAAAAAAGTTTTTCTACCTGATAGTTGATTTCCTGCTCTAACGTTTCTTTGTCCTTTTTTGCGGCTGTAATCAGATAACGGGTCTGCTCGACCTTTTTGCCTTGCTTGCGGGCAGTCCAAACGGGAATGTTTATGCTTACCCCTGCCGAGAAAAAATCTTCCCCTAAAACAGGTCCTTCTATGGCATTGCTGCGAATACGGTAGCCTGCCGAAAAATCAAAGTCCGGCAACAGCTCTTTTTTCGCCAACTTGTGCCGGTACTCAGCTTCATCAACTTTTTTATCAGCTCGGTTAAGCCAGTGCCTTGAGCTTTGCGCAGCTTTGAGAAGCTCCTCCAGCCCATAAGGAACTTCCGTAAGTATTTTTTTTGAAACGATTACTTTCGGAGGGGTTTTTTCGGGACGATTCAACAGCGTAGAGATGCGCGACCCAAGTATGTCCGCCATTTTATCCTGCTGAATCAGGCGTTCATGAACTTTAGACACTGCAACCTTCGTCTTGAGGACATCCTGCTGGGGTACCTCGCCTACTGCATACTTCGCTTCCAGGGTTTTGGTCAGGGCTTTTAAACGACCTATCGTTTTCCGGCTTATACCTGCCGCATTCGTGGTATAGCTGTAATCATAAACAGCCCCTTTAAATTCAGCTACGAGTTGATTGAGCCTTTCCAGATGCTCCTCTACAGCTTGCGCCTCCCTGGACTCGGCAATTTTTTTCTTCAGGCCCAGCTTTCCCGGAAAAGGCACTTTCTGCCTTAAATAGATCTGTATTCCCGTCATAGGAGTACGACTGAACGAAGGGCTGCCAACAGGAATGTTGCTTGCTTCAAGGCTCAACCGGGGGTCATCGGGAGCCGAGGCTTGAGGAATAAAGGCACGTGCAGCATTAATTCTTGCAACAAGGCTTTGCAGCTCAGGATTATATTGGAGCAGCTCTTCAACGAGACCTCCTAGATCCTTTTTGCTGTAGTCCCTATGTGGCTGAGAAGGGTTAAAAGACATTTCCTCTTGTGTTTCCGGCTCAGCCATAACAGGCTGCCAACACAAAGCACACAAAAGAATCAACACCGCCATCAAGCCAATCTGCCGAACTCCCCCTGTCATCAATACCTTTTTCACCTCTACCTCAGCCTGATTTATCTTTCGCCACCCCAATCTATTCCGACTCTAAAGCCTTCCCCAGAATACGGCATGAATCATCAATCATGCCCAATCGGCAACAATGCCTGTTGTATTCTTCTGGAAGCGTAAAAACTACACGGATCATCCCTTTCCGTTACATGATTAGTATAAGCCCCATACCCTACTGTACGAAAAGAGGAATGTCATTGGCATATTAGCAGTTATGTCTGGAAAGAAACCTCTAAAGCAGCTGTATTCCTTGAAAACGTTGCTCAATGCAACACTATAGTAACCACATGTTTGTAATAAAAAGTTTATATCTCCCTGAAAACCATGGAGAACTAAGAACCATAAAACTCATCGCATTGGTTATTGTTCCCGATTACCTCCCGCTCTTACACCTTCGATCGTGCAAAGTATTTCCTTCGCGTCGAACGCGGCGTTTGCCCAAAATAATCCCGCCACCAGTCATCCTTCTTCAATGGTTTGGGAGGCTCATCGGGGTCACGCCAATGCAGGGACTCACGGAACGCATGGTGACTAAACAGCCGCATGAACTCCCCAAGGTAAATATCCGCGACTCGCTTGTTCCCCCTCGTAATCACCATATTCTCATCGTTCCGGCGGGTCGAGGCGTCACTGAAGTTTGCGGAGCCGGCAACCACAATAGGGTCGTCTGTGAGAGGATCGACAAGCATAAACTTGTTGTGCACATAACGCACGTGCGAGTTTAGATTCGTAAGCTTCTCTTTTACCCAGCCGTCGATCTTGTTCGTACTGACGAAATCTCCTATAGCAAAAACATTTTCCGGCATGTTTCGCAGCATCTGAATCTTGCGTTCTTCTGCATCCCTTTCAGGTCCGGCTCTCATCGAGCGTGTTTTCTTTTCCATCAGCGCAAGGCGGAAAGGCGCGCATGCTTTTTCATAGACGTTCTTGAAAATATCGTTCATCCCGAATGCGAAGGTCATGAAAAGTCCATCCGTAGCGTTCATGGCAAGCTTTGCGTACCAGTCTAATGCGTCGAGATTCTTGCGGGGACTGAACAGAACGGTCGTTCCCTTGTGCGGTGGAAAAGGCGGCTGTGGCGAAATCATCTCGACACTGTCCTTTAAGGGTCTGCTCTCCGGGTCCTGTGAAAGTGCCGTCCAGTAGTCAAGAAATGCTGCGGCAATCCTCTCTTCTTCAACGACATGGGCGACATTGGAATGACCGTAAATACCGCCTTCGGAGAAATTCGTACCGCCTGTCCAAACCGATTTCGGTTGTCCGTTCTGAAGCTTGACGATAAACTTGTTATGGGAAATGTAGGATTTGGGTCTTGTCCGCTCATGGCTTACACTCTCAAGGCCGGCAGCGGCCACTGCTTCACGGTTACGGATTTTCGGGTTGTCTTTGCGTGCGTCATATACGATCCTGATGTCAACGCCCGTATCCAAAACTTCTTTGACTACCTTGAGTAGTTCATCATAGTTGAACTCATACGCTGCAATTCGGAGAGCGTGACGTCCCGGCTCGCTTGACCGGATGAACTCTTCAAGAGCTTCGTTCAAACCGCGCGACAGCCATTCAAACGCCTTTTGGTTCGGAACTTCCTTGGGCACTCTGTCACCAAAACGACGGACATAAGCCTGTGACGCTGCAATTCCGCGATTGAAATAGACATCGTGATTGCCGGATTCAGGACTTTCTGTTGTGATATCAATTATCGTCTCCGCAAAAGGCATCAGATCAACAGGTGTACCTTTTAAAGCAGTAATAGTATACGTATAGTCATGGCCTGGCTTTGCAGAATAATCGGCCCACTGAAAACTCTGGACCGGATGGTGCTTCGTTGAATAAAGCGATCCGGCGGGAAAACCTGGATCGGTCTCAGCAAATGCTTTCATTCCCGACAGAAAATAAGCCTCACGCTCCGCATGGTCAACTCGGTGAATGGAAAAGCCGAGAAGACCATCGCAACTTGCTTCAGGAAGATCAAAACCAAGCATGACAACATACGTCCCTGAAACCGCGAAAACTTTCAACCCATCATTCGTTTTCATAACACGCATAGTGCTCCTCCCTTTCGTTTGATTTCCCAAATCTTAGACACCTCTATTAATTTGTTGCGCGACCCGAATACTTCGTTGGGCGGATAGTAGAGGGTTTCTGCGCTCCATCCGCCTTGTCTTCAGGTCGCTCACGACAATTTATAGAGGTGCCCTTAATAGAGGTGCTCTCTATTTTTCATTTTCTGAAAACGCCTCCCCGCTCTATCAATTTCACATAAATTCTTTCGTTTCAAATTATTAATATCATACCCTAAAGTGTATCCTAATTCGTATAAATAATTAACGGTATCCTTATCAAATTTTCCTGTAACTATATTCAAGTATGATAAATTAGCTAAAAGTGGGCTTTTTAGCCAAGCCTGTGGACTATTGGGTATTTCAACAACTTTTTGATCAACCAATTTATTAAACAAAAAACTACCCGGATATGGCCGGAAAGGTTGAGGACCAATTATCTCAGTTTTTGGCTCTATTTCCAATATTTTTTCAATAAGGTTCATTGTTTTTCTCATGTCCTCCTTAGTTTCCCCCGGAATTGCAATCATAAATGAAAAATTACACAATATACCAAAATGAGTACACCGCTCTAATGCATCCAATATATCTCTTGGAGAAATATTTTTCTTTAATAGTCTTAGAATTCTAAGCGAACCACTTTCAGCTCCGATACGTAAAGTTTTACAACCTGCTTGTTTAAAAAATCTCAACAAGCCATCAGAGATAAACTCCTTTCTCAAAAAATCTGCTCGAATATTGGCCTCCCATGTAATATTCAACTCATTTATGCCCTTAATAATCTCTACAGCTCTATTAATTCTGAAAAAGAATAACTCATCCATAAAAAAAAGATGTGTAATCGAATATTTATTAACTAAAACATTAATATTTTGAATCAGCTTATCAACAGGCTCTGGTTTCCAGCTTCCTCGATTTAAAATTGAATTTATACAGAATGAACAATGATAGGGACAACCCCGGCTGCTAATAATTTCTAAAGTCTTTTGGACAGTACCGTCTGCATGCAAAACATTTATGTAATTTTCAAAATCCAACAGCTGATAGGCCTGAATTATTGACATATCATTTTTTTGCAAGGAGTATTTATCGAGCTTTCCATTTACAGAACTTCGAGTGTAACCTTTAAGTGGCTTCTCTAAATCATAAAACATTTCACGCAGTCTTGAAATAGTTTTATTTTTAGCCATCAGATTTGGAATTTTTTGAATTCCTTTATAATTGCAGCTTTTTAGACAAGTAATTAAATTATTAAAGGGCACCTCCCCTTCACCAACCACAATGAAATCTATAAAATCATCTTTTACTGTTTCATCAGGGAAAAGAGTAGGATGAATACCGCCCCATACAACAGGAACTGTTTTTGCATTATGTTTGACAAATTCTGATAATTCTAATGCATACGGTAACGCAGGTGTCATCACAGTAATACCAATAACAAGTGCATTAGGCAAAGAATCTTGAACCTCTTTAAACGATTCACTTTTAGACACTTTTTCTGCATCTATTATTCGCACCTTATGTCCGTTGCTCAATAAATAACTTGCAAGATAAATCAAACCTAAAGGGAAATTAGCAGTAAATTCATTACACTTAAATCTATAACAGTTAAAACTCGAATTATTATTAATCGAGTTTAACCTCGGATTTACTAATACCACCTCTTCCCTTTTATGGTATAACATATCTTTTTATCCAAAAAAATATATTAGCTTTAGCAGCCGCTTTTTGGTTAACTCAAAGTTTAGCGGTGTAACTTGGCTCCATTTGTTGAAGCGCAAAAGAGTTAGAACAGAGCGATGGGCGCAATACCTCAAGAAGCGTTCGGGCAACTCCTTGTACTTATTAAAAACTAACGGGGTACTTATGGCTAAAAAGGAAAGGCACTTTGTGAGACTTCTATTAGAAATGTACTAATAGCCTCAACAAATGCAAAAAAATGCGTAATTCTTTGCCAAAAATGATGAAACGAGGAGGAATTGGGAAACAGTCAGCGCATCGTGACTAACAACATGCGCCTGCTACGGTTTTTTATCTAAACCCCTCACGCACCTGTTCGTCCTCGCCAGGAGGGTGAACCTGTGTTTTTTGCGCAGCCAAAGGTCCCCCGACACAAAGCAAGCCGAGGATTAGCAAGAAAATCAATGGCTTCATGACAATCACCTCCTTTCTATATCCCCTTGTGGATCATCGAACATATGACAGTTTTTTCATTTTCCATCTCCCTGCCCGGCCGTTTTAGCATCCCTTTTCTCATACGTCGTCGGACCGTTCGGTCATTTTGATTTACTGTACCACTCGTCAGGATACCCGACTTCCTGAGCCATCTTTCCAGGTGCATTGATGTAACCATCATCGTAACGAGCGACCAGGAGCCACGCGAAATCCCACCAGCTTTTCACAACCTGGTTAGCTTGACTCCTGCTGTATTCCGTCAGCAGCTTCAGAGCTTGTGCAGGATTTTTTTTGTAAACCTCCACCGCCTGTTTATCCATCTTTTTGATGCTTTCCAGCTCGGCCAGCTCGATTTCTTCCTGTTTTTCCTGAATGTCTTTGATTATATAACTGTATTTCAAACCTGCCCAGTTAGCCACGAAATTGAAGGCCCACATCAGTGCATTCTCCAAACATCAGTTGATGCTCGTTCATGATAGCGTAATTTCCGTCATAATAAGCGTAGGTATGCTCGACTTGCGGGATGTATCCGAGCGGAATGCTTTGAGGATATTTCGGATCGTCGTAATCCGGACCGCGGTGAGTACCCACGTAACGGCGAAGCGTGTAGCTGTGATATTCGGGACGGTCACCCAGGGATGATGCATCATAGTAAACCGGCCGTAATGATCCCGGCTCATGATTCGCTGCAGGAACGTAAACCAGACGCTGATCAAACAATTCACTGTCGTCAGAATGAGCCACCATGACCGAGCCATCTGCCGATGCCCCCTTTGTGACAAGGATTGTCGTACAAGCGAAAGCCTGCACCGCGCTCATCAAACTGAGCAACAACGTAACCGCAATGACCTTTTTCATGAGAGCTCCTTTTTTTCTCGATAAGAGGAAACAGGGGAAAAAGGCTCAAAATCAGAACATTTTTTTCTTAGCCCCAGAAACCTGAAGCTAACCGGCGTAGCCTGTACCGGAGCAACCGGCACACCAATCATAGACCCCTGGTCGAGTCGGGTTTTGATCACTGTGGCGCCCATCCCCGCCGCACCGTTTACATAAATTCCCAAGATCAACCACATTGACCTCCCCATCCCCGGAACAGCCCGCGCACCAGTCGTACACACCTGGTCTGGTTGGATTCTGATCGCTGTGGCGTCCATCCCCGCCGCATCGACGACATCTTGCTAATGGCATGGTATGTTATTCCTTGCTTATCATTTTTTATTATTGACTATCTATCGATACACCTTACGGTCAAATTCACCTACATTGGTAAAATACAGCGGAATTCCCGGTTTGTATAACTTCTTGTCAGTACTTATTGCAAGCCAGCTTTTTTAACCAGAACATGTCCCAATACTCTCCCTCCTACTTCCCCTTTAACCGTAACGTGCTGTCCTTTTGATAAGCCTGAAATTGCCGAAAGCTGGCTCTCTGTAAAAAAACATTGAACGCCATCCAGAAAACCTGTGCCACCAATTATTATATATGCCTCATCAAGAATGTCCTTGCCTATATCTTGAATGGTTCCGGAAACCATGACAACTTTTCCCTTGTACTTTGAATCTGCAGCAACCTCATTATTTTCGTACTCTCTGTATAACTCATTTGCTGAAAGAACATAACTCGGGGCCTGTGATTGAACATTCTGGGTATCGACGTCCGTGTCAGTGCTTCCAACCGCCAAAACGCCAAACATTACCAGAACAACAAGCGATGTAATGTGCTTTTTTAGGTTTTTGTTCATAATTCTGTCACTTCCTTTTTTAGTTGAATGAGTTTTGTTCCAAAGAAACCAAAAATTGTTGCAAGAATAAGGGCGATCAGATCTCCGGTGTCAAAACTGCCCGGAACGATTCGGGTGCTTTGCGCAAGCTCAACTGCAATCGCGATCACGGGAATGCACCAAAACCAAACATGGCGAACCGGTGATGTCGAATTCTTCCATATCCTTCCCATAAAAAACAGATAGGAGAAAACCCAGAGAGCAAACGGTAATGAATAAACAATCCAAGCCGGAAGGTATTTATCGAAACCATTTGCCCAAGTGCGCATAGTTACCACTGACCCCATCAACCCCGCCGAGTCAGCCCAGTGAAACATCAAAAGAGTTGTCGGACGGAAAAGAAGGTAAAGAGTTGAACCCGCCAAAAGACACCCTGCTGCCAGGAAAATACTGATACTTCGTTTTCTCTTGGTTGTGGCCATCACATAATAACCTAAGATTTTTTACTTATACAGGTTACGAGGCATTATAAGTATAAGCCAAGTAATATAGCACGGATTCGTGTTTTGTGAAAAAAAATTGAGGGCTCAACATAAAGGAGCCTCTATTGATTGTCGTGAGTGCTTTGAGTACGAGGCGGGCGGAGCCCCGACAAGTCGGGACATGAGGATTTCGATCCCGACAAGGTCGGGGCAACGAAGTAATCGAGACACGGAACAAATTAACAGAGGTTCCCATAAGAAATGTCTCTTTTAAAAGATATAGTTAACCGTAAACTCACAAAGCACAACGCAAGGTTCAAGAAGAAACAGGAAAAAAGAAGCGAGCCCCAAATCAGAGCCCTGACTACAGTTTTTTTTGTTACATTCGGGAAGTAAAGCACAACGATACTGCGCAAGCATATAAGACATGAAAGAAGCTATTTACAAGCAACTTGAGGAGGTCAGAGAAGCAAGCAGAAAACTCTGCATGCTCCCGGACAGTGATATCAACGACATATTGACCGACCTTGCGGATCGGATACCCGGCAGAGCCCAAGCAATCCTTGAAGCCAACCGGAAGGACCTCGACAGAATGGACCCGGACAATCCGAAATATGACAGGCTGCTGCTCGATGATTCACGCCTTGAAGCCATTGCCAACGACATTCGAAACGTGGCGGGGCTCTCATCACCTGTTGGCAGGATTCTCGAAAACAGAGCTTTGCCGAATGGCTTGCTGTTGAAAAAAACTACGGTCCCGCTGGGTATTGTGGGCATCATATACGAATCGAGACCGAACGTAACGTTCGACGTTTTCTCACTTTGCTTGAAATCAGGCAACGCAACGGTATTGAAAGGCGGCAGTGACGCGATGTACTCGAATATTGCGATTGTCGAGCTTATTCATGATGTTCTGCGCAGGCACAACGTCAGCCCTGACACACTGTATCTGCTTCCCGCTGAACGTGAAGCGGCGGAAATCATGCTCAACGCGGTCGGCTACATTGATATTATCATTCCAAGGGGAAGTCAGCAGCTTATCGATTTTGCCCGAAAAAACTCTTCAGTTCCGGTAATAGAAACCGGCGCCGGTATTGTGCATACTTATTTTGATAAAAGCGGTGATATTCAAATGGGCAGGGAAATCGTCTTCAATGCCAAGACAAGGAGACCGAGCGTCTGCAATGCGCTCGATACGCTGCTCATCCATAGAGACCGCTTGGACGACCTTGCATCAATTGTTGAACCGCTTGCCGAAAAAAAGGTAATAATCTTTGCCGATGAGGATGCCTATCCCGCTCTGCTGGGACGGTATCCTTCGGAACTCATGAAAAAAGCAGGGCCGGAAAACTTTGGCACGGAATACCTTTCTCTGAAACTATCGGTAAAAACCGTCTCGAACCTTGAAGAAGCCCTGGACCATATAGCACGGTACAGCTCCATGCACAGTGAAGCGATAATCGCTTCAGACCCCGCTGTCAAGGATGAATTCCTCAAACGGGTTGACGCAGCAGTGGTTTATGCCAATACTTCTACAGCATTTACCGACGGGGCACAGTTCAGCCTTGGAGCGGAAATTGGAATAAGCACCCAGAAACTCCATGCGCGAGGCCCCATGGCACTCCAGGAATTGACCAGCTATAAGTGGATTATTGAAGGTGAAGGGCAAATAAGACTATAATACATTGTTGATTTGTTGAACTGTTGAGTTGTTTAAAGAAAACCCAAATACAGAAGTCTGAATGAAATCAACCGGCAGTATTCAAATGGCAGTGAGCAAATAATTATTCATCCCTGCGATTCAACAAATCAACGAATAAGCAAATCAACAGTTTTTTACATGCTTGAAGCTCGCAACATACATAAATCATACACTCTTCCAGGTCAGAAAAAAATAGACATTCTCCGGGGCATCGACCTGACGGTCGGCGACGGAGAGATGGTCACGGTTGTCGGCGCCTCGGGCAGCGGCAAAACCACACTGCTCAACATGCTCGGCACGCTCGATACTCCCGACAGCGGCGAAATTATCTTCAACGGTGAGCCCATATTCCGTGATGGGCACTATACCCTTCCGCAAAAGGTTCTTGCCGCTTTTAGAAACAGAAAAATCGGCTTTGTCTTTCAATTTCACCATCTGCTCTCCGATTTTTCAGCCGTTGAAAACGTTGCCATGGCAGAGTTCATAGCCACTGGAAAGCTCAATCCGGCAAAAGAAAAAGCTTCGGAGATGCTTGAAAAGCTTGGGCTTGGCAATCGCCTGAACCACCTCCCCGCGGAACTTTCAGGTGGAGAACAGCAGCGAGTGGCAATCGCCCGCGCCTTGATGAACTCACCGATGATGATTCTGGCCGACGAGCCAAGCGGCAACCTCGACAGTAAAAACAGTTCGATACTCTATGACCTTATGGCAAACCTCAGCAAGGAACACCGCACCTCTTTCATTATCGTGACCCATAACGAAGAATATGCAGCAACGGCGGATCGGTGCCTGCGTATGGAAGACGGCATACTGCACCGTAATTAATTATTGAAAAACAACCGCCATGCCTTTTTAAACAGTTCAACAAATCAGCGAACAGACAATTTTCAACAACGTTTACCGTTCTCGCGATTGTCATCCGGTTCGTCAACCTTTACATCTACCCAGACGTCTCATGCAAGCCGAAAAAAAAACACATAAAATAGGTCCGATCGAGCTCGCCCCATCAATCCGGCCTTATCACGCATGGACATTTTTTTATGCTGCTTTTTTTTCTATCGGCATGATCACGTTTCTGTCAATCGGACAGACGTATATCCTCAACGTCCATCTCAATATCCCTGTTTCCGAACAAGGAGCGATAAGCGGTGACCTTGTTTTCTGGACAGAACTTATATCCCTGCTCCTTTTTATTCCTGCCGGTATTCTCATGGATCGCATCGGACGCAAGCAGGTCTATATTGCTGGCTTCCTGCTCATGGCATCAACCTATGCCCTTTATCCTTTTGCCTCATCAGTCAATGACCTGCTGTTATACCGAATCATCTATGCGTTGGCAATAGTCTCTATTGCAGGTGCACTTTCAACGGTTCTCGTGGATTATCCTGCAGAACGTTCGAGAGGTAAGATGGTTGCGCTTATCGGCCTGCTCAACGGACTTGGAATAGTTATCACAAACCAGTTTTTCGGCTCGCTCCCGGAAATGCTGAACATCCGGGGCATAGGAAAAATCGAGGCCGGATTCATCACCCATTTCAGTATAGCCGCTCTGGCAACAATCACCGCAATCGTCTGCGCCATAGGACTCAAGAAAGGAACCCCGGTTAAAAGTCATGAGCGCCCTCCGCTCAAGGAACTGTTCCGGAGCGGATTTACTGCTGCAAAAAACCCCAAGATTCTTCTTTCATATTCCGCCGCTTTCATTGCAAGAGGCGACCAGTCGATCAACGGCACCTTTCTGAGCCTTTGGGGCATTACGGCAGGGCTTGCCATGGGAATGGAATCGGGTGAAGCATTCAGAAAAGGCACCACCATATTTATCATAACCCAGATCGCCGCGCTTCTCTGGGCTCCGCTCATAGGGCCGGTCATCGATCGAATCAACCGCGTCAGCGCACTCGCACTCTGCATGTTTCTGGCAATGATCGGCAATCTCTCGGTTCTTCTTCTCGATAACCCTTTCGAATCGATCGGCTACCTGGTCTTTATCCTGCTCGGCATCGGCCAGATCAGCGTTTTTCTCGGAGCACAGTCTCTTATCGGTCAGGAAGCCCCCAAGGCAAAAAGGGGCTCTATACTCGGCACATTCAATATCAGCGGAGCAATAGGCATCCTGATCATTGCATCGACGGGAGGAAGACTTTTTGACGGCATGAGCCCGAAAGCACCGTTTGTGATTGTCGGTATTATCAATGCCCTCCTTGTGTTTTACAGCCTTTATGTAAGGAAAATCACTTCTGCTCAGAGGAAACAAACTGCAGGCAAACAAGAGTACACGCATGATAACGAACAAACTCACTCTTGAAAGTTCAATAAGGCGCGTCATGCATTCACTGTACTTTATCGGGATTGCCGGAACAGCCATGGCATCGGTTGCTGTAGCGCTTTCAAAAAGAGGGCACTCGGTTTCAGGCTCCGATACCGCCTTTTATCCGCCGATGAGCGACTATCTTGCCGAACACTCCATTCCATGCTTTAACGGCTACAACCCCGACAACCTGCTGAAATCAAAACCTGACATTATCGTTGTCGGTAACGCTGTCAGCAGGGGCAATCCAGAGCTCGAGATTGCGCTCAACAAGCACATGAACCTTGCCTCCATGCCTGAAATCGTCAGCCGCGAGCTTATCGGCAAAAACAGATCGGTTGTTATTACAGGCACACACGGCAAAACCTCAACAACCGCCCTCACGGCATGGATTTATGAATACGGAGGATTGCAGCCGGGCTTTCTGGTTGGGGGAATCGCAGAAAATTTCAACTCGGGCTGCAGGGTATCGGGAAGAAAAGAAGGCGGTTATTTCATTACCGAAGGAGATGAGTACGATACGGCATATTTCGACAAAAGAAGCAAATTCCTGCACTACCGTCCCGATATCGCGGTAATCAACAACATCGAGTTCGACCATGCCGATATCTTCAGTTCACTTGACGACATCGTAAAATCTTTCCGGCAGTTCATAACGCTTATCCCGTCGAACGGTGTACTTTTAGTCAACGGCCATGATACAATCGCTCAGGAAATAAGCGAAAAAGCGTTCTGTCCGGTTGAACGATTCGGCTTCTCCGAGGATTTCGAGTGGTCGGCTGCCGATCTCACCGTCACCGGTACAGGAACCTCCTTTACGTTGGCACTCAACGGAAAACCTCAAGGCATGGTCCATATCGACCAGTTCGGCAAGCACAATGTTCTCAACACGGTTGCAGCGATTGCAGCGGCCTCTCATGCCGGCATACCGTTCCGGGTTGTTGCGGACGGAGTTCGCTTTTTCAAAAGGCCGAAAAGAAGAATGGAGGTCGTAGGAGAATTCAACAACAACATTACACTCATCGATGATTTCGCACACCATCCAACCGCTATCCGGGCAACGCTCGAGTCATTACGACAGCGGTATCCCAAGAGAAGGATAATCGCCTGCTTTGAACCACGCTCGAACACCAGCACAAGAAACATATTCCAGAAAGATCTGGAAACCAGTTTCAGCGATGCCGATATCATCGTTATCGGCAAGGTCCATCGGCCTGAAAGATATGCGGAACAAGAACGGCTTAACACGGCTGAACTCTGCTCGGCGATCACCAGCTCAGGGAAAAAAGCATTTGTTTCTGAAAAAAACAGCACCGGTTACCCCGAAGATATTGTGCAATTTATTCAGGACAACATCAGGAAAAATGACCTTGTTATCCTGTTGAGCAATGGCAGTTTCAACGGCTTGAAAAAACTTTTAACTAAAAGTTTTCTTAAAAAAAGCTGAATATTTCCTTATAGTTATCTTATTTTCCTGCGCGATAAATTTTTACTGAAACAACAAATCTGAGAACCTATGGCAAAAGTTAAAGTCGGCATAAACGGATTCGGACGCATTGGGCGCCTTGTATTCCGTCAGGCACTGACAAATGAAAAATTCGAAATCGTTGCAATAAATGATCTATGTGACGCCAATACACTTGCACATCTTCTGAAATACGATTCAACTCATGGAATATTTGATGCTGATATTCAGGTTGAGGAAAATGCCCTGATTGTCAATGGCAACAGAATCACCATCAGCTCGGAAAAAGATCCTGCACAGCTCCCCTGGAAAGAGCTCGGCGTTGATCTTGTTGTGGAATCAACCGGTATCTTCACGAAAAGGGAGGGGGCAGCGAAACATATCATCGCCGGCGCGAAAAAAGTTATCATTTCAGCCCCGGCCAAAGACGATGTTGACGCTACGATCGTGCTTGGTGTAAACGACGATACCATTACAGGCGATGAAGAAATTGTATCAAACGCAAGCTGCACGACAAACTGCCTTGCTCCTATGGCAAAGGTTCTCGAGGACAGTTTCGGTATTGAAAAAGGGTTCATGACCACGGTTCATGCCTTTACCAATGACCAGAGAATCCTTGACCTTCCGCATAAAGACTTGCGCCGCGCCCGCACAGCAATGACCTCTATCATACCGACAAGCACCGGAGCAGCAAAAGCCATCGGCCTTGTTATCCCGGAACTGTCAGGCAAGCTTGATGGTATGGCAATGCGCGTACCCGTACCGGATGGCTCGGTAACAGACCTGACGGCAATCCTTAAAAAACAGGTAACAAAAGAGGAAATCAACGCCGCAATGCAGAAAGCTGCAGAAGGAAACATGAGGGGTTTTCTTCAGTTCTGCACCGACCCTGTCGTATCAACCGATATTGTAGGAAACATCCACTCCTGTATTCTCGATTCGCTGCTCACTATGGCGTCCGGTAACATGGTTAAAGTGGTTGGCTGGTACGATAACGAACTTGGCTACTCCACAAGGGTTGTCGATCTTCTTGAAATCTATGCACGCTTCGTCTGATTGAAGAGGCAAATAAATATCGTACAACAGAAAGGAGGGCGGCTGTTTGTCGCCCTCTTTTTTGTGGCCTCCCCCTATCGCCCACTCAACAAACCAACATCTCAACAGCTCTTCCTTTGTTGAGATTTAACCGCTAATATATTATACTAAGTCATTACATAAATAAGCGTTCCAACCACTCAGCCGCTCAACCTTTGACATTGAAATTATGTCCAATTCTTCCCAGCAAATGAAAGCCATCATCCTTTATGATACCCGCTCTGTAGGAGGATCAACCGACAGGTTTGTCGATGCCCTCGGCAGCAGTCTGGCAGAAACCGGAGCCTATGTTGAAAAAGGCAAATGCAAAGCTACCGCAGACTACAGTTTTGTCCAGGACTTCGACGTCGTTATCATGGGAGCTCCGGTCTACTACATGATTGTATCCTCTGAACTGCTTGGTGCTCTTATTCAAAGCAATCTGAAGAGATACCTCAGAAGAAAAAAAGTTGCTCTTTTTCTTGCCTGTGGAAGCCCGGAACCTATGGCTTACATGATGTATCTTCCCCAGCTCAAGCTCCACCTGGTGCGCAACAAGATTCTGGCTGAAAAGGTGTTTGCTCCCCATGAACTTTCCGATGAGCAGGCGATTGACGAGTTTGTCACCAACATTACCCAGGAATACAAAAAAGCGCTGAAAACCCGCAACAACTCGCTTAAATGGACAAAAGAAGCACAGGAACTGCTTGCGCAGATACCGCCGTTTTTCCGAAACAGGATCAGAATTGCAGCTGAAGAATACGCTGAGGAAATGGGTTACAGGGAAATCACTGCCAACGTTATTGACGAAGCCAAGGCTGAACTTGAGTAACCGAAGCTGCGGTTTCAGACCGGACTATAAAAAAAGCTGTCTCAAAAGCACTGCTTCACACTATTGGTCGCCATGCATAAGTTTCCAGCAGAGAGTCATGCCGCACTTGATGCGGCATCTACACTGGCTTTCATTGAATTGAAAGATGGATCCCCGGATAAGCCCCGTGAAATTAGGAGCATCTATTTCACAGGGCAAGCCCGAGGATGACTACATAAAGGACAAATTGTAGGACTAATGAGACAGCCTCTTTTCTTTGTGGCGCCTGCTACCCGAAAATGTCACGGGCCTTTTCAAAAAAGCTTTTCTCATGATCCGTTTTTTCATCTGGAACAAGGTGATCTGATCTCTTCATCTCTTTGAGCAGCTCCTTGTCACGATGTGACAGGTCTTTCGGAATATAGACATTGACCCGAACCAGATGGTCTCCCCTGCCCGGCGACTTGAGATGCCCGATACCTTTACCGCTGATCCTCAGCATGGTGTTTGGCTGCGTTCCGGGGGGAACTGTTAATTTAACCCGCCCCTCAAGTGTCGGTACCTCAACCTTGGTCCCAAGAACCATGTCGGCATAACTGACCGGCAGATTATAGATAATATCGTCTCCCCTGCGAACGAACAGTTTATGAGTTATTTCTTCTACAACCACAATTAAGTCTCCGCTGGAACCTCCCCTCGGGCCTGCATTTCCCTGCCCCCTGAGGGTAAGGTAGTTGCCGTCTTCAACTCCAGCGGGAATATTCACCTTTACCGTAGTCTCACCCTGCTTGATACCGTCACCATGGCAGGATGTGCAGCGGTCTTTTACTACTTTCCCTTCACCTCCACAGGTTGGACATGCGGTTATGTTCACGAACTGGCCGAACATGGTTTTCGATGCCTGCCGGACCTCCCCTGTTCCCTGACAGGTTGGACAGGTCTCGAGGTTTCCTGTTTTCGAGCCTGTGCCGCCGCACACCTCACACGGAATTTGTTTCCTGATTTTCAGCGTTTTTTCAACACCTTTGGCAATTTCTTCCAGTGTCAGTTTCAAACGGATTTTCAGGTCGCTGCCTCTGATACCTGCCGACGATCTTGACCGTCTGGTTCCGCCGCCGAAAACATCTTCAAAACCGAACGGTGAACCTCCGCCTGACCTTCCTCCACCTCCAAACATGTCGTTGAAAGCGCTGAAAATATCGCCGAAATCACCTGTACCCGCACCATAAGCACCGCTTTGTGAGGAAGCTGACGATCCTACACCGGCATGTCCAAACTGGTCGTAACGGCGCCGTTTATCATCATTGCTCAGCACCTCGTATGCCTCGTTCACCTCTTTGAAGTGCTCTTCAGCCTCACCGTTATCCGGATTTTTATCCGGGTGGTACTTCATGGCAAGCTTGCGGTACGCTTTTTTAATTTCATCTTTAGAAGCCGACCGGGATAAACCCAGGACCTCGTAGTAATCTCTATTCATTTCTTCTCAACTATTCCTTGTATAACTGTTTTCTAATAATAATCTTTACCCTGGTTCCTATTTTGCCACAACAACTTTTGCATGGCGAAGAACCTTGTCTCCCAAAACATAACCTGCCTGGAACTCTTCAATAACCGTTTCCGGCTCGGTATCGGGAGAATCCACCTGTGTGATGGCCTCATGAAAATCGACATCCATCTTCTTTCCAACAGCCTCGATCCTGCTGACACCTTTATCGGTGAGCCATTTGAAGAAATTTTTCTTTAACAACTCAACCCCGTCAATATAAGGACGCGCCTCTTCAGTTCTTTCAAGCACTTCAGGAGCATGTTCCACAATACGGTTGACGTCGTCCACCAGGGGAAGAAGTTCCCTTATAATATTTTCGAGGGCGCGGGAGCCCGCCTTTTGCGCCTCACGTTCCTTTTGTCTACGGAAATTTTCAAATTCTGCGGCCTTGCGCATCAGTTCTTCCCGCAGTTTATCCATCTGCTGTTTTGAATCAGTCAACTGGCCTTCAAGCTCTTCAACTTTTGCAGCAAGAGCTTCGGACTGTTTCACAGCTTCTTCCACCACTACATCTTCTTTCTGCTCTGTTTTATGCTTCGACGCTTTCTTTGTCATATGTTTACACTTGTTTTAATTAACCTACACCCGAGCTGCGCTCAAACCAGCTTATGACAATATGTTGGTTGATCTTTCGAAATTCGGGCTCCCGGCTTCTGAATTCAGGCTACTGCGTATTTTCGATTACGATTACCGCTCCGCTGCAAAAGTGACAAGTGACCAGTAACGAGTGACGAGTAAATCCTTATTCATTAGTAAATATTCAATAGTCATTTCCGACTATTCCCTACTCCCCATTGCCTTGATTTCAGGCTATTCAACAGCCTCGCTATCCAGCCATCTGGCTCTCAAGCTATCCAGCAATTGTAACAATTCAACAACTCAACAAACAAACAATCCTTCGGCTTCCCCTTTTCCCACACAGCATTCATTGCCCGGCACTTGTCACTGCTGCTCAGGATAACGAGTGTGACAACCGGTCGGCCATATAGTTGACAAGCCTTACAACACGCTCGTAATCCATCCTTTTCGGGCCAAGCACTCCAAGCCGGCCTATTGTATTCCCCACATAATATGGCGTTGTAACCACGGTAAAATCTTCAGCGGTTGAAGCTGTATTTTCCCGCCCTATCGAGATGCTCACATCCAACCCCGAAGACATGACCGGTGTTATCCCGCCGTCTTTTTCAAGAAGCTCAGCCATGCGGTTTTTATCTTCGATCATGCATACAAGGTCACGCACTTTTTGGGGCTGATCAAATTCCGGCTGATTAACGATATGTTCAGCTCCCGCAATATAGAGCCGTTCCAGAACCGGTGAATCATCAAAAAGGTTACTTGCCGACCTGACAATCATGTTCAAAAGCGCCCTGTCCTTATCACAATCGGCCAGACGCCAGCTGATGGAGTTACGGATTTCCGACAGCGTCAGTCCCGAAAGCCTCTGGTTGAGCAACCCGATAACATTTTCGATCTGCTGACGGGATACCTCAAGATTGAGTTCCATGACGATGGTTCTGACAAAAAGTGATTGGATTGACAGAACAACCATTATCCTCGATGAGCTCAACAGCACCATATCCAGACGTTCGAATACGGCGTTTGACAGTCTGGGAGAAATAACGACACTCAACTGCTGAGAAATACTCCCCAGGACTTTCGCAGCTGCCTGAAGAACATCCGCTGAATCTTTCGGGTCGTAATTGAGCAACATAAAATTACGGTCTATTCGCTCTTTCTCCTCTTCATCGATGCGCTGTACCCTCATAATAAGATCTACATAATAGCGATACCCCTTGTCTGTAGGAATACGGCCTGCAGAGGTATGCGGCTGACTGATATACCCCTCGTCCTCAAGGTCAGCCATGACATTTCTTATGGTCGCATCTGAAAGACCCAGATTATAATTCTTCGCTATATAACGTGAACCAACCGGAGCAGCATTCATGACATAGGCCTGAATAATGATAGACAGCACCTGACGTTCACGTTCTGACAGATCATGGAACATCATCTTATCAATACACTGAAACAGCTTTTAATTAAGCGAACTTACAAGAAGTGCCAATTTATCAAAAAAAACAACCTGATACACCTATTAATTTCATCCGACTCTCCCTTCACGTCTTTGCTGAAAAGAAGTAACCATCAACTTTTACATAACTTACACCTTGTCATCCAGACCACACCCCGGAAAGCACCCGATCCAGCTCTGCATAGTCCTTATATACCTCAATACCTTCAAAGCCCCTGGCACGTACAATCTCTGACACTTTCCGTGCCCCATCGGCATGCAGCTCAAAACACAGTATTCCCCGGGACCTGAGCAAAACAGCAGCACTTACAGTTATTGCATGATAAAACGCAAAACCATCGGGGGTTGTCAGTGCCGTTTTCGGTTCATGTTCTTTAACTTCCGGCTGAAGCCCCTCCCATTCAGGCTCCGGTATATAGGGCGGGTTGGAAAGAATCAGATCATAGTTCCCACCGAGATCATCAGGAAATCCAGGATTCAGTGCATCGGCTTGCAGAAACCGGATCTTTTTGGAAACACCATGTCTATCGGCATTATGACTTGCAATCTCAAGCGCACCAGGGGAAAGGTCTACAGCTGTTATGTGCGCTCCCGGAAGCTTGAGGGCAAGTGTAACGGCAAGGCACCCACTGCCTGTTCCGATATCAAGAATTGTAATATTCCTTTCTTTCGCAGCGTCCCCAACCGTCGCCAAACGTTCAACAGCATGTTCGAGAACAAGTTCGGTTTCGGGCCTGGGAATCAGCACCCGTTCATCAACGGTAAACGGATGCCCGTAAAATATCTGCTCTCCGGTAATATATTGCAGGGGTCTGCCCTTCAGACGCTCTCTGCAAAGCGAACGAAACTCCTCAAGCTCACTCCCGTACACAGGACGATTATGGTTCAAATAGAGATCCATTCTGCTTACCCCCAGAACATGGGCAAGCAGAATCTCAGCATGTAAACGGGATTCGTCTATTTTTTTATCTCTGAAATACTTCTCTGTGGTTTTGAGCAGATCCAGGGTCAGCCACTGTCGTTCATTCTCCCTCATACAGTAATCATTTCACACTGCTCCCACCATGTAAGGGATTGACAGCCAGTATCCGGAATACCTGTCGTCAAACGTATACAAGCTTTGTCCTTCTTTTTCATCTCAACAGTTCAACGATTCAACATCTCTACTACGTTCTTGTTATTTACGCAAACAGAAATCAAAAAAAAATCATTAGTTTGGTATGCTTTTTATGAAAGCCCAAATCAGAAGATCAGAAGATACTATGAAGAAACTGCTCCACATCGTGCTGGCAACACTCATGTTTCATAGCTTGTACACCATGCCTGTATTTGCAAGGTTTACAGGAATCATCGACATGAACCTGAACATGCCGAACGGTACATCCGAGATCACCTATTTTTTCGGCAGTAATGCACAGAGAATGGATATGACAACCCAGCTGGATAAAATCCCGGAACCACTCAAAACAACGATAATTACACGCGCATCACAACCTGATCAGGCTGTTATAGTCAACCATAAAGCAGAAACCTACACAACAGTAAACCTCAGGACCGCTGCTGAAAACGCAACGCTTGTTGATTTCGACAATGATTACAGAATAGAAAAAACAGGCAAAGCAAACATCAAAGGGTACGACTGTCAGCATGTCAAACTTTTCAGTGCCTCAGATACCATCGAGATGTGGCTTACTCGAGATATTGGTGATTTCGAAACGTTCAGGCTTCTGCAGTCACAGAACCCGCGTCTCTCGAACACTGTCCTGGCAAAAAAGCTATCCGATGAAGGTATTGATGGGTTTCCAGTTAAAATCATTCAGGATAATGAAAACGGAAAACTCGCCATGGAGATTGTCACGGCACAACAAGCATCTCTGGAATCTTATGAGTTCAGCATTCCCCAGGGATATACCGAGATAGCAGACGCCCAGCAGCCTCTGAACAAGAAACAGAAAGAGCACCTGAAAGATCTCATGGAAAAAATCAAAAATTTCAAAGAGTAGGCTATATTCCCTCGCAACTCTTTTCGAACCAACAAAACATTCCGTTACGTGGCAGACAAAATCACCCCGAGAGAGGAGGACTACTCCCAGTGGTATATCGATCTTGTTCGTTCAGCTAAACTGGCCGATTATTCCGATGTCCGCGGCTGCATGGTTATCCGTCCCAACGGCTATGCAATCTGGGAAAAAATGCAGTCGGCACTCGATGGCATGTTCAAAGCAACAGGTCATGTCAACGCATACTTTCCGCTGTTTATCCCTGAAAGCTATATCCAGAAAGAGGCAGACCATATTGAAGGTTTCGCACCCGAATGCGCTGTTGTCACACACGGTGGAGGCGAAGAGCTCACTGAAAAACTTTATGTCCGTCCGACATCGGAAACAGTTATCTGGGCTTCCTATAAAAAATGGATTCAGTCATATCGCGACCTTCCTCTCCTGATTAACCAGTGGGCAAACGTGGTTCGCTGGGAAATGCGAACCAGGCTTTTCCTGCGTACCGCCGAGTTTCTCTGGCAGGAAGGACACACAGCACATGCAACTTCGGAAGAAGCGCAGGAAGAAGTACTCCGTATGATCAATGTCTACAAAACTTTCGCCGAAGAGTACATGGCTCTTCCGGTCATCGTGGGGCGGAAAACAGAAAGTGAAAAATTTGCCGGGGCCGAAGAAACCTGGTGCATTGAAGCAATGATGCAGGATAAAAAAGCGCTTCAGGCAGGAACATCGCATAACCTTGGGCAGAACTTTGCAAAAGCCTTTGACTGCCAGTTTCAAACAAGAGAAGGAAAACTCGAATATGTCTGGGCAACGAGCTGGGGAGTTTCAACACGCCTGATCGGAGCGCTGATTATGGCCCACTCCGACGATAAAGGGCTTGTCCTGCCTCCGAAACTCGCTTCGCGGCAGGTAGTCATCGTCCCCATCCTTAAGGGAGACAAACAGGCCGTCGTAAACAAGGCTCATGCCATTTCCGACGAGTTGAACAACAATGGAATCACCACATTTGTCGATGACAGCGAGCAAAACTCCCCCGGCTGGAAATTCGCGGAATACGAATTGCAGGGCATACCAATCCGTCTTGAACTCGGCCCGCGTGACATAACAAACAATATTTGCATCGCCGCCCGTCGTGATACAGGAGAAAAACAGCAGTTCACGCTGGATCACTCGCTTGCATCTTCCGTCAGTTCATTGCTTGAAGACATCCAGCAGTCAATGTTCAATTGCGCACTTGACTTCAGAGAAGCAAACACCATGGAAGTTACTTCTTATGATGACTTCAAGGCTTCCATCGACAAAGGTTTTATCATTGCGCACTGGGACGGCACGGAGGAAACAGAGGTCAGCATCAAGGAAGAAACCAAAGCCACAATCCGAGTACTGCCGGAAACCCCTGATTTTATAAACCGTTACTCTATGAACCAACCTGGAACCTGTGTTTACAGCGGGAAGCCATCGAAAGGAAAGGTTGTTTTTGCCAAAGCCTATTAATTATAATAGTGACAAGTGACAAGAAAGCATTAAAAAGCAACGCCCCGGAAAAACATTGGTATCATTCCGGGGCGTTTGCCATCACACATCATGTACGGATCAATTCATCCGGCTTTCTGCCATCAGGCATCTCCACGTCACTCTGATCCGAAATACTCCTCAAGACCTTCACTGTCCGGCTTCATGGCTTTGTCGCCCTTGTTCCAGTTCGCAGGACATACCTCTCCGAACTGCTCCGTAAACTGCAGTGCCTCAACCATTCTCAGCACCTCATCGACATTGCGGCCAAGGCCAAGGTCATTGACAACTTGGTAACGCACAATTCCTTCTTTATCGATGAGAAACAGCCCCCTGTAGGAAACCCCTTCTTTTTCCGCCAGCACGTCGTAGGCTTTTGATGCTTCTTTATTGATATCCGAAAGCAGTGTATAGGTTACTCCTTCGATACCACCCTGTTTGCGCGGTGTCTTGAGCCATGCGTGATGTGAAAACTTCGAGTCCACTGAACAAGCCAGAACCTCGACATTCTTGTGGCGGAACTCTTCAAGTCTGTCCTCGAAAGCATGCAGCTCAGTAGGACAAACGAACGTGAAGTCCAGTGGATAAAAAAACAGCACCACATATTTTCCCCGGTAATCCGACAGCTTACATGAGTCAACAAACTTTCCCCCCTCAACAACAGCTTCAAGATCAAAATCGGGTGCCTCTCTGCCAACTAAAACGCCCATTGGTATCTCCTTTATTATTGATTGATTGTTTATAAAAATAAAATAACCTGTAACCAGGTATATATGAAATAAGACAATTTTAGTCCTAATATACTATCTGGACATTGTTAAAACAAGCGCAGGAAGCAAATAACACTGTTTTTTTCAGATCCTCACTTTTTTCTTCTTTTCTATGTCTCTGCGAATATTACTATCTTGTTTTTATACAAGTTGTTACTAAACAATCATCTAATAGCCGTTATAAACGGTAAAGACACATTTATCCTTGAAGTCTATGCGTACCTTCTTCGAGTTTGACCGGCACCAGGCAAACTTCTCAAAGGAAATACTTGCCGGGTTGACAACATTTTTCACTGTCTCTTACATAATCATCGTCAATCCTGCAATTCTGACAGCGGCCGGCATTCCGAGGGATGCCTCCATGACAGCGACTATTCTTACGGCGGTTTTCGGAACACTGCTTATGGGCATCTATGCAAAAAGACCCTTTGCTGTGGCTCCATATATGGGAGAGAATGCATTTATCGCCTATACGGTTGTGCAGGCTCTGGGGTATTCATGGCAAACCGCTCTCGCCTCTATATTCATCAGTGGAGTTCTTTTTACAATCCTTACTCTTTCAGGCCTCAGGAGCTGGCTTTCCACAGCAATACCGCGTTCGCTGAAGCATAGTTTTGCTGTTGGGATAGGCCTTTTTCTTGCATTTATCGGTTTCAGCGATATGGGCGTCATAGCGCTTGGTGTTCCCGGAGCACCTGTAAAAATGGCTGACATCTCAGCACTTTCTGTTCTTACAAGTCTCGCCGGACTCTTGCTGATTTCCGTCATGCTCGCCTTCAGGATACCGGGAGCTATTCTTACTGGTATCTTGCTTACAACTGCAGCCTTCATTTTTCTTGGTATAATACCTTTCCCTGAATCACTGGTAAGCGCTCCCCCATCTCTTGCCCCGATTTTTTTCAGTATTGACTTTCAAGGAGCAATGACATGGGGATTTATCGGAGTAATAACCAGCGTCCTTGTCATGGACTTTGTCGATACAATGGGAACACTTATAGGGCTTTCATCGCGCGCCAATCTCCTTGATGAAAACGACAACCTTCCCGAAATCGAAAAGCCAATGCTTGTTGACGCCATATCAACCATAGCAGCGTCGCTATTCGGCACAACTACCGCAGGTGTATATATTGAATCGGCTGCCGGTATCGAGCAGGGCGGAAAAACAGGATTAACCGCAATTGTCGTAGCGATACTTTTTGCCCTTGCCCTTTTTCTTTCCCCAATACTTACAATCGTACCTGCAAACGCTTACGGTCCGGCACTCGTTATAGTCGGCATGTTTATGCTTCAGTCGGTCGCAAATCTTGATTTCAACGACTTTACAGAATTAATACCCGCATTCCTGACTGTCACCCTGATGATATTTACCTTCAATATCGGCGTAGGCATAACTGCCGGTTTTATTGCTTATGTTATGTTAAAGACTTTTACCGGAAAAGCCGCTTCAATTCATACCGGAATGTGGATCCTGGCGGCTCTTTCACTGACGTTCTACCTGTTTTATCCTTATCATTCATGACATTGGCATCATGCAGAGATCCAGGTTGAGAATAGCACAGACCGATTGTGTCCTTGCAAATTTCGAGGAAAACCTCACTCAGCACAGAACATTGATCGAAAAAGCCATAGACGACAACGTCAATGCGATTGCTTTTCCCGAGCTTTCACTGACCGGTTACAATGTTCAGGATGCCGCTCAGGATATAGCTTTGCACATTAACGACCCAGTGCTCGATCCTTTGAGAGAGCTCAGCAGGGAAATCACGATTATTTGCGGTGGAATCGAACTCAGTGATGATTACGGAGTTTTCAATTCCGCATTTCTTTTCGAAGACGGTCACGCACAAAGTGCGCACAGAAAAATTTACCTGCCGACATACGGAATGTTTGAAGAGCTTCGGTATTTTTCCGCCGGTCAAAGAATTGAAGCGGTTACATCAAGAAGGCTCGGCAAAATAGGCATCGCCATCTGTGAGGATATGTGGCATGTCTCGGTACCCTATTTGCTTGCCCACCAGGGAGCAAAACTGCTGTTTGTGCTCATGTCCAGCCCGCTCCGCCTCACGCCCGGCGACACACAGCCAGCTATTGTCCAGCAGTGGCAACAGATCATCAGTACCTATTCGTTTTTGTTCAGCACCTATGTCGCCTGCGTTAACCGGATCGGCAATGAAGACAGTTTTACGTACTGGGGCAACTCCACTGTTGCCGGTCCTGATGGTTCATTTCTTGCAACCGCCCCGCTGTTCACAAAACACAGTATGGATATTGATATTGATCTCGATGCCGTAAAACAGGCCCGTCTTCACTCTTCGCACTTTCTCGATGAGGACTTGCGTTTGTTTGCAGCGGAACTCAGAGATATCATGACCTGCCGGCCGGAGTAATTAGGTGAGGCCGCTTTTTTGTCCTTTTAGTCCTTTTGGTCCTTCCGCCACTCAATGCTCCATTCTGAACGATGGCGGTGTCAAGCTGACTGGGTACTTTTCACTGAAAGCCTGCATCGCTTTTTCAGCCTCCTGCTGCCCGGCAAACAATCCGAATACGGCTGAACCACTTCCTGAAAGACTTGCAAAAAGGGCTCCCTCTTCAAGCAGTTCCTCCTTGACCTTTTGCACGGCAGGGTAATGATCAAAAACCACCTGTTCAAAATCGTTCTCAAAAGCAGGGAACACTGACAGGTCTTTGTTTGTGCAAAGATGCTTTACCATTGTTTTGAGATCAGGAACCTTCCGTTCAAATCTCGGATAGAAGTTTTTATAAGCCCATACCGTTGAAATATGTTCTTCCGGGAAAACCGTCACCGTGTAGAACGGTAATGAACAGTGAAGATCCTGAAGCTGCTCACCGATACCGGAAGCAAATGCAAGTCCTTTCGTTTCAATAAAATACGGAACATCCGCACCGAGTTTCACCGCGAGATCATGAAGATCAGACGAGGGAATATTAATCCCCCATAGTTCGTTCAGCACGCTTAGTGTTGTGGCCGCGTCGCTGCTTCCTCCTCCTAACCCGGCCCCGAAAGGGATATTCTTCGTCAGACTGATAGAAGCTCCGCTTTTGATTCCGGCATATTCACGCAGGGCTTTTGCCGCTTTCAAGCAAAGGTTACTGTCATCTGAAGGGAGACGAAGATTACTGCAGGTCATGCTTAGTTCGTCTGCTGCTGTGAAAACAAGCTCGTCATACCAGTTAATAGGCGCAAAAACGGTTTCAAGAGTATGATATCCATCCGGCCGTTTTCCGGTGATAAGCAAACCCAGATTGATCTTTGCAAAGGCTTTAACGGAAATGCGCTGCATGGAAACTTATTCCTGTATTGATATGCAATTGATTTTACATGAATATTTGCCATATTGCGTGAAAACGGAACACGTTGCCTTTCGGAAAAGCCAAACAATCAGAACCCTCGACCCTGCAATATGCCTGTGACTGTGTTGAAAATTTCAGCTTTTGTGCTGTTGTTCATCTGCCTCCAAATGTTACCGGCGGTATCTCCTGCTGCAGAGCAAAAAACAGCCTACAGTGCTCAAATCCTTCAATACGTGGAGCAAGATAAGGTTTATTTGTTAGAAAATCTGCGTTCCAAGGTCACGAATAATTCAGAAAAAACGATCATCGATGCCTTGCTTACGGAAGATGGCCCCCAGGCGGCACGCCTGTTCCGCAAACAGCTTCAGGACTATCCCCACCCGGCACTTGATTCCCTGAGTAAAGCCCGCCTGGCTGCCTATCAGCAGACTCTTTCCAAAAGTGGCGAAATCAGCAGAACCGTAACATCGCCGTCGTTCATTTTGCAGTTCGGCAGCTTCAGTTCGCTGGACAATGCGCGGGAACTTGCCAATCGTATCGCTCCCTACATACCTGTCACTATATTCAAGGAAAAAGGCCTGCACAAGGTTCGCACACAAAACGCTTTCAGCACCAGGGACGTTGCCGAGGCCAGAGCGAAAGCCCTCCCGTTCAATTCATTTATCGTCCACCGGAGATGATCTGCTCCAGTATAGACTATACTAAACAATTGGACCCCAACAGACCGTAACCTCTCAATTCAGGCGTAAAACAAACGATGAGCAAGACGATTGACTTCCTTGGTGAATCCGCCGCAATTGCACAACTAAAACATCTTGCCCTTCAGGTTGCGCACACAGAGGTCACGGTCCTGATCACCGGAGAAACGGGCTCCGGCAAAGAGGTACTTTCCCGTTTCATTCACTCTCACAGCCGCAGGTCACATAAAAATTTTATTCCCGTAAACTGCGGTGCCATTCCCACAGGCATCCTTGAATCCGAACTTTTCGGACATGAAAAAGGCTCATTTACCGGCGCTGTTCAAAGCCGAAAAGGGTATTTTGAAAGCGCCGACCATGGCACTATTTTTCTCGATGAAATCGGCGAAATGCCTCTCGAAACACAGGTTAAACTGTTGAGAGTCATAGAAACAGGAGAATTCCAAAAAGTCGGTTCGTCAGAAACCATATACTCTGATGCACGTATTATCGCCGCAACCAACAAAAACCTGCAACAGGCTGTTACTGAAAAAAACTTCAGGGAAGATCTCTATTTCCGACTGCACAGCGTTGAACTTCATATTCCCCCTCTTCGGGAGAGAGGAAGGGATGTTCTGGTTTTGGCGGAACACTTCATTCGTCAGCTTGAGCAAAAACATGGGCTCTCTTTCGACGGCTTTACAAACGATGCAGCTGAAATCCTTCTCCGGTATAATTGGCCTGGAAATGTTCGGGAACTGAAGAATCTTCTCGAATCATTGCTTATTCTTGAAAAAGGACAACAGATTACACCTGAAATTCTTGACAAACACCTTGTCCAGAGAAACAGATATAAAAGCCTTGTCTATGATCCTGAAAAATCTGAAAAAAACGAGCTTAACCTCATCTACAACAGCTTGATCAGGCTCCATCAGGAAATAAGTGAACTCAAGCAGCTGTTGCGGCAGGCAGATAACAAACAGGAAGAGCACCCTAAAACACCGCTTCTGCTTCCTCCGCCTTTACTGGAGAAACAGCACCATCCGGTCTCTCGACCGGATACCATGAGAAAGCCGGGCGCCGCAGAGCGGATAACTGCAATCCAGCCACTTGAAGCTCTTGAAAAAAAGGCTATAGCCGATGCCCTTGAAACTTTCAGCGGGAACAAACGACAGACTGCAAGAGCACTCGGACTTAACGAACGAACACTTTACAGAAAAATAGAGAAATACGGCCTGGGCGGTGAAAACTGACTAATGGGCACCTCTATTAATTGTCATGAGTCCCGATTCCATCGGGATGCAAGGCGAACGGAGCGCAGAAACCCTCTCCCATCCACTCAACGACGCAATTGAAGCGCGGAATAAAGGGCACCTCTATTAATTGTCGTGAGCGACCTGAAGACAAGGCGGACGGAGCACAGAAACCGGAGTGTACACAGAGTACATGAGGATTTCGAGCACCGCCCAACGAAGTATTCGGGTCGCGTAACAAATTAATAGAGGCGCCCTAATGAATAATGACTATTGACGAATACGCCTGTGCCTACCGACAAAAGCAACCAGTATCAAAACCCCCGAGAGAGCCGTAGCGGTTTGTGGCACAAGATTGGGGTGGCGCGTATAAAAAGTCAGCATATCGTTTCTTTCCACATCAGCGGTGAGAGTTTTCCTTTCCCACCAAGGGATATCAGCATAAACATGTCCGTACTTGTCAATAAACTGCGAAACCCCGGTATTTGCACAACGAGCCAGCGACCGCCGGTTTTCGATACATCGAAATCTTGCAATAGCTGCATGTTGATACGGCCCGTATGATTTTTCATACCAACCGTCATTCGTGACAACCGTGAGAAATTCGGCTCCCCTGTTCACGAACTCGGCAACAAGACCCGGAAAAATAGATTCATAACAGATGACATTCGAAGTTTTTATTGTCTCTCCCGAGACCATGGTGAACCTCATAATCGTCTTGTCAGCGCCTTTTCCCCAACTGCTTATGCCTGCAAGAGAGAGAGTAAAATTATCCAGCCAGGGAGCATATTCCATGTAAGGTACACGCTCCGCAAAAGGCACCAATTTCATTTTGCGATAGACCTGCGGGTCGTTTTCTCCCGTACCAACCAGCATCGATGCGTTGAATGTCTGGTAATACCGCTCTTCGTCAGGGTCAAACTTGTAGAGATATTCCTCTCCCGCCACCTCAGCATCAGAATAGTACACAATATCGGAATAGCCACTGAGAAGGGCTCCTCCCCACTGCTTTATTCTCGATTGCAACACTTCGTAATAGGCGCGGTTCCTTTCATCGAGAATATAGAACGGTATTGCGGTTTCAGGCCAGAGAATAAGGTCCGGCCTGCTTTCTGACACCACCCTGTCCGTCATGCTGAAGTAGATAAGCATGATATCCTGACTGGAATACTTCTGCCATTTTTCAAACGGGTCGATGTTCGGCTGGATAAGAGAAACTTTTACCGTTGGACGGGCCTTTTGCAACTCCTGATCGGCAAATACCACAGCGGAATATCCAAGGGGAAGAACCACCATCGCTGCCATAAGTGCCAAATGTACAAGCACTTTTTTCCGAGCCTTAAATCTCAACCAGGCATCGGCTGCTATTACATTGAAAAACATGAGCCAGAAACTCACTCCCCACACACCGGAAATGTCAGCATATTGAATCATCGGGTTGAGCAAAGCTTGTGAATTACCGAAAACCAGCCAACCGAAAGAGAGGTCCTGGCCAATATAGAGCCACTCCCAGGCAACCCATATGAAAGGCAGGCTGAAAAGAGCGAAACGGTAACCGCGGCATTTTTTCAACACAAAAAAAAGCAGCAGGGGAAACGTTGAACAGAAAGCCTGCACAAAAACAGTAAGCAGTCCTCCCGGCAGTGTTGCCAAAGAAACCCACCAGAGACTGATTGCGCAAAAGATCAACATTGCAGAGTAGACGCGGCCGAAAAAATTCCGGAAAGAAAAATCATTGCGCAAAGAGATCAATAGCGGAACCAGAGCAACCCAGGCAAGCAATTCAAACCTAATAAAGGGGTATGTAGGAAACGAGATCCCCAACAGCACTCCGCTCAACACAGACCAGCCATAACCGGAGAAGCTCTCCCTTGCATGAGGAAATCGTAACATGTGGATTTGGATAGTCATTCAACACAAACCGGATCAAAAATAGCAAAAACCCGGAACAAACCGCGAATGAACGAAACAATGGCACAATTTTTCTGATGTCTGAAAAACAGTTGCAGGTAACCCGGATGGAAGCGAAAGTAAAAACAGCTGGCTGGAAAGGGATTAAAGAGGTATATTTTCCTTTATTTATTTATTTTTATTCTTTAAATTTGTTTCAATCTGTTATTTAACAGGAATTACCAGCAAAAAATTTCCTGCTGAAAAATTTCTCAACGCCACCAAAAAGGAGATTCACTATGGCTCTATTCGGCACTAAAGACACCACAACCGCCCATGCTGATTACGAGATTATTCTCGAGGGTGGTTCAAGCTCTTGGGGACAAGTAAAAGGTCGTGCAAAAGTAAATGCACCTGCAGCTCTTCCCTTGCTACCGGCCGATTGCAACATCAAGATCGACGCAAAGCCTCTTGATGCCCAGAAAGGGACGGTGCGCTTCACCACCGCAATCGAATCAATTGTCGACAGCACAAAAAACACGCTTAATGTTGAGGTCGATATTGCCAATGAAACCAAAGACAGAAGAATCGCTGTTGGTGAAGGAAAACTTTCAGTAGGTGATTTTTCACATTCTTTCTCTTTTGAAGGTTCGGTAGTCAACATGTACTATTACCGTTCCGATGCTGTACGCAGGAACGTTCCGAACCCTATCTACCAGCAGGGACGTCAGTTCCATGATATTCTCATGAAAGTGCCTCTGGAAAACAACGATCTTATCGACACTTGGGAAGGGTTCCAGCGGTCGATATCAGGTGGTGGCGCGAACTTCAACGACTGGATCAGGGAATTTTGGTTCATTGGTCCTGCATTCACGGCTATCAATGAAGGTGGACAGCGAATTTCACCTATCCAGGTAAACAGCTCTGGTGTTCAAAGCGGCGAAAAAGGCCCTGTTGGTGTTACACGATGGAAATTCTCTCATGCCGGTTCCGGTATTGTTGATTCCATTTCCCGTTGGACCGAGCTTTTCCCGGTAGAACAGCTTAACAAACCTGCCTCTATTGCAGGCAGCTTCCGCTCCGACTCACAGGGTATTGAAGTCAAGGTCGATGGAAATCTCCCCGGCGTTTCACGTGATGCAGGCGGCGGTCTTCGCAGAGTTCTCAACCATCCGCTTATCCCTCTCGTTCACCATGGTATGGTTGGAAAATTCAACGACTTTACCGTTGACGCTCAACTGAAAGTCGTTTTGCCAAAAGGCTACAAAATCCGTTACTCTGCCCCGCAGTTCCGTTCTCAGAACCTTGAAGAGTACCGCTGGAGCGGCGGTGCCTACGCCCGGTGGGTAGAGCATGTCTGTAAAGGCGGAACCGCACAGTTTGAAGTACTGTACGCACAGTAAGTCCATTCAGAGCATAACATCAAAAGCCGGCGGTAATTGCCGGCTTTTTTATTTCGTCCCTACCCCATCATCCGCAGGATCTCCTCGATTTCTCCTTTGATATCTTGAAGAAGTTCTCTCCTGCGCTGATGGGCTATGGCATGATTCTTTTTTTCCTTCCCTATCTGTTTGCGCAGTTTTAGAATTTCCTCGGTCCTTTCGTCCGAATCAGCATCAGCCGTCCCTCCTTTCACCATCTCTGAAGCCTTTTCCAGTTTGTAACCCTTCTCATAGACAAGCTCCTTGATAGTAAGGACCATCGCAATGTCCTTGTTTGTATATCTTCTGTTGTCCCTTGTGTCTCTGCCGGGATTCAGTTCATTGAAAAACCTTTCCCAGTATCTCAAAAGATAAGCGGGAACCCCAGTAATCTTGCTTACCTCTCCTATGGAATAATAACTCTTGTTCGACTCAAAAGGCATAATTGTTCACTATGAAATTTGCGATCTCGGAAAGCGTTTCCCGGAGCCTTTAGGCTTTTATCTTCTCTTATTATACATTACATCCGTGAGATCAAAAACATGAGCGATGAAAAATTTATTGCGTCTGAAAAAATACCTCTATAGATACAAGCGCAAACTGCTGTACGGTTTCGTTTGTATCATTCTCACGAACATTTTTGCAGTATCCGCTCCCCGTTTCATCGGTAACGCCATCGACGTAATGGAAAGAGAGTTCATTATGTCGGAAATCCTGTCCAATATTGGCTTATATATTGCGTTTGCCGCTCTTGGGAGTCTTTTTCTCTTTCTGGTTCGCCAGAACATTATCGTAGCTTCACGCATTATCGAGTTCGACCTTAAAAATGACTACTATGCGCATCTGCAAACGCTTTCCAGGGAGTTCTACAACAAAACCAGTACCGGCGAACTGATAGCACGCGGCACGAATGACCTCAACGCCGTCAGGGATTTTCTCGGGCCGGGGATCATGTATTCCATCAACACTTTTTTTCGTCTCTTTTTTGCAATCATCGCCATGCTCACTATTTCACCATGGCTGACGCTACTCGCCCTTCTTCCTGCACCTTTTTTCAGTTATTCAGTCTACAGGATCGGTAGGTCGATCCAGAAACACACAAAAAGCATACAGGAAAGCTATGCGGACATTACAGCACTGCTGCAGGAAAACATATCGGGCATCCGCATAATTAGGAACTACACGCGGGAAGCCTATGAAACCGACCGATTCCAAAAACTCAATGAGGACTATTACAATAAAAACATCTCACTTGGAAAATTACAGGCTTTGTTTTTTGCCATCCTGACCGCCTTGCTTGCACTTTCCCTCATCCCTGTTATATGGGCAGGGGGCATCAATGTTGTGAAAGGGACTATGACCATCGGAGACATCGCACAGTTTATCATTTATGTCAGCATGCTCAGCTGGCCGATTATTTCCATCGGATGGGTTACCAACATCATACAGAAAGCCTCTTCCGCACAAACCCGGTTGAATGAAATTTTCGATGCCGCACCCGATATAACCGATGATCTTGCTGTAGAAAACCTTTCAAAAGACATCCAGGGTAAAATCGAATTCAGGAGTGTTTCGTTCCATTATCCGGTTAATGAACAAACAAATGTTCTTTCCGACATCTCGTTTACCGTTGAGCCTGGCAGCAAAGTAGCCATTGTCGGTGCAACCGGTTCAGGAAAAACCTCGCTGGTTAACCTTATTCCGCGCCTCTATGATTCTCAAGCTGGTTCGGTTCTACTCGATGGGAAAGACATAAGAACAATACCGCTTGCCGATCTCCGTCAGCATATAGGATTTGTTCCTCAGACAAATTTTGTATTCTCGGATACCATAGCAAACAACATCGATTATGGCGTTGCGACAGACTCGGAGCGTCTTGAGCTGATTATCGAAGCAAGCCGGATCGCAAACATTTACGCTGATATCATGGATTTTCCGGATGGTTTTGAAACCATGCTGGGAGAAAAAGGCATCAATCTTTCAGGGGGACAGAAGCAGCGGACTTGTATTGCAAGAGCACTTGCATGGAAACCAAAAATCCTTATTCTCGATGACGCACTTTCTGCAGTGGATACCGGCACCGAAGCCGGGATCTTCGAAGCCTTGCTTGAAAAACTTCCGGCAACAACCCTCCTGCTTATCAGTCATAGGATTTCGACTGTTAAAAATTGCGACCGTATTATCGTGCTGAAAAACGGCAGGATAGCGGAAACAGGATCACATGAAGAACTGCTTGCCAAAGAGAGTATCTATGCCGACCTTTACAACCAGCAGTTGCTTGAGGATGAGATCCAATCAATCAATTGAATTGTTCTGGCCCACGAATTAACACAAAAAAGACAACGGGCAAAAATGACTTAAAGGTCTAAAAAGACCAAAAGCAGTCTCCCTTCTTTTCTTATCTCTCCCCCATTTTAACTTTTGCTTTTTTACCTGCCTTTCGCCAACTCTTGCATCTGACGTGAAAGATCCTTCCGGGAAAGGTTGTACATGTGCACGTAGAAAAGATTAAACATCAGGACGGCACTTCTGAGCGTAGGGGCATTGGCAGCTCTCCTGAAAGCGTTCCTTACCGAAAAAACCTTTTTCGTCAAAGCGGTGTAGCTTGGAATAAACTCCTCAAGAGGAATTTTTTTAGGACGGTAAAGCATTTCCTGCCCCCAGGAAAACCTGAATGAATCATGATCGTTCCGGTCATGCAGCAGCCTCCCCTCATCCGCCAGACGGCGGAACACTTCTGTCCCCGGAATAGGCCGTAACAGGTTTATTCCCGGCACATCTATTCCTGTGTCATCCAGAAACGCCTCAATCGACTCAGCCTGTGCAATGGTATCCTCATCAAGACCATAAATAAAACTGCCATAGACACATATCCCGGCACTACGGATGCTGCGTATGCATGCCACCTGGCGGTCAACAGGATTATGAAACTTGTGGTGAGCCCTGTTGCTTTCTTCGGCAAGACTTTCGATGCCAACAAGCAAGGCACCGCAACCGGATTTTGCAAAAGCATCGAGCAAACGCCCGTTCTCGCCAAGTTTGGTTGTCGCCTGACCGACCCAGGTGATATTGAAAGGAATCAGTTCACGAAAAAGTCTTTCAGCGTACTCTTCATCTGCATTGACCGTATCATCAAGAAAAAAGAAAATTCTCCGGTCATTTTTGAGAAACCCTTCAACCTCCCGAACCACTTCAGGGATATTCCGATGCCGTACCCTGTGACCGTTCAGAACATGAACATTGCAGAAATCACAACTGTAAGGACAACCGCGGGTAGTCTGCACGACATTAGTCGTGAAATAGTGTCGCAAATCGAGAACATCTTTGGTAACGCTGTAACCATGGGAAAGATCAGGCAACTCTTCGACTCGATACTCTTTCTGTAACCTCCCTTGCCTGAGATCCACAAGTACCTCTTTCCATATTTCATCAGCCTCACCGATGACAAGCACATCTCCATGAGCACGGCAGCGCTCAGGAAAAACAGTCACGTATGGACCACCCAGAACAACCTTGAAACCTCTTGCCCGCAGAAGAGCTGATAGCTCAAAAGCCGGCTTGACAGCTCCCGTCTGGACACTGATCCCTACCAGATCCCACTGCCTGTCAACAGGAAATGTTTCAAAACGAAGGTCACAAATATGGTGCTCAATTCCGGGTTCGTCAACCGAGCTCAAAATCATTAGGGAAAGAGGAGGAATAGCAAACTGTGCCCGTTTAATGACACTCTTCAGGATACCGTCTTTTAAATTTTGCAGAAACCCGGAACGATCTGATTCCCCAAGAAGCGAAGGACCGTCAACGCCGCTGTCGGCAGGCACAAAAACAAGCAGCACTGAAAGTTTATCCATCCTGGCATAACTCCATTTTCTTTCATCACCTTCGGGCTTGCCCCGTGAAATATCTTTCAAATTGCACAGGCGCACTCTCGACAAGTCGGGAACGCCCCTGCACTTTTCGATTACGAGTACCGCTTCGCTGAGTACGAGAGAAAGTCAAAATTCAAAAGTAAAAAGTAAAAAAAAGCTTGCCATATTTTGTGTTCGGCTCTATAGACTCATACAGGCGAAAGATATTTCGTCCCTACCCACTGCTAACTGAAGACTGCCTACTGATTCCTTTTCGCCCCTATTGACATTTATGACCGCCGGCTTCTTACTTCTTCCGGCTCATTGCCCTCCCGCGAGGTCCTGGAGCTTCTTCAGCTCACAAAGCGCCTCGATCGGTGTAAGACGATTGATATCGATAGCATCGATTGCCTGCTTCAGCTTCCTTTCCTCCTCTTCAAAGAGATAGATTTGACGGGTTTGCATTTCCTGAATCCCGACATGTCGGGATCCAGCTGGAAACTCGATCTCCCTTCTTTCCATACCGGCGAGAATCTCCTTCGCCCTTTTGATAACCTCAGACGGCATGCCGGCCATTTTTGCGACCTCGATGCCATAGCTGTTGTCGGAAGCCCCTCTTACAATCTTCCTCAAGAAGACAACCTTGTCTGCCGTTTCTACGACGGTTGCATTATAGTTGCGGATGGTCTCAAAACGCTCCTCTAGTTCGGCGAGCTCATGATAATGAGTTGCAAAGAGCGTCCTG
>RAZP01000028.1 GCA_004028745.1 Prosthecochloris sp. | reverse complement strand
CGCTCATGACAATAAATAGAGATGCTCTGAGGTTTCCGTTTTGCCACGAAAGAAAAAGATGCAATGAGACTTGCCGGAAAAACAGCCTTGATAACCGGTGCAGCAGGAGGAATCGGTCGCGCAGCAGCACAGTGTTTTGCCGCCGAGGGAGCATCGGTCATTCTCAGCGACTGCAATCACACAGGGATTTTTGAGGTTCGGGAAGATATCAAGAAAGGCGGGGGACAGGCAACCGGGATAGTTGCCGATGTGACCAAGGAGGATGAAATTGTCCAGCTTTTTTCCGATATCGAATCATCGTTTCCTGCACTTGATATTCTGGTCAATATCGCCGGTGGCGACCTTGAACCAGTTGCAGATATCGAATTGATCGACTATGAGCGCATGAGCAAAAACCTGGATCTCAACCTGAAATCATCTATCCTTTGCTGTCGAGAAGCCTGCCGTCTCATGAAGCCGCGTCGTTATGGCCGGATAGTCAATATGAGTTCTCTGGTTTACAGGGGAAGTCCGGGACAATTTTCCTATTCTGCGGCCAAAGGCGGAATCTTTTCGTTTACCCGTTCCCTTGCCCTCGCTATGGGGCCGTACCGTATAACGGTTAACGCTCTTGCCCCTGCTCTTGTCGATGTCCCGGTATTCGAGAAAGTATTGGGGCCTGAACGCTGGAAAACAATGGCTGAAGATGCGGCAGGGCGTTATCCGCTGCAGCGTATCGCTACACCGGATGACGTAGCGAAGTCGGCTCTTTTTTTGGCTTCTGACGATGCCGCATTCATCACCGGACAGATTCTGGAAATATCCGGAGGGGCCAGGCTGTAAGTGTTAAGATAAGCACTCGATGAATAGTAAATCGCCGATAGTGTCCCGGAATTTAGGTTGGAAACGAAGGTTCTGTTTTTTTGATGCGCAGGACTGGCATTTTTTGATATATGCGCGGGAAAGAAGTATATTTACGCGTCAGTCAATGGTTGGCTGAACGCTTTCAGGTGATTTGTGCTTTTGATTATTTGACAGCGTTTCTCTTTTGATCAAAGCACACATTACCATGAGGTAAACACATGAACATTTACATTGGCAATCTGGAGTACGGCGTAACAGAAGATCAACTGCGTGACACATTTGCCGAATTCGGAGAGGTCTCCAGCTCAAATATCATTACCGACAAGTTTACAGGCCGTTCCAAAGGTTTCGGTTTTGTTGAAATGCCTAACGATGAAGAAGCTAATGCAGCTATCGATGCTTTAAATGACACTGAATTAAACGGTCGTTCCATCAGAGTTAACCAGGCAAGGCCGCGTGAAGAGCGTCCGGCCCGCCGTTTTCAGCAGTACTGAGATATCGCTGTTTGATATATTGACAGAAGCCGCTTATTTATCACACAGCGGCTTTTTTATTATTTAATCCGTGATATCGATTCTCTTGCCGGTTTTTATTCTTTTCAGGTGTATATCCGCTTCTGTGAGGACATGTGCCACAAGGTGTATCTTTTCTGCTCCCAACTGAATATCGCAGCTTTTAATAGTTAATCCGTTGAGGGTAAGACTGATTGTTTTGCCGGCTTTTCCTTTGGCAATTGCATTATGGACAAGTTCAGGAACCCTGTTTATCAGAGAGTCCAAATTCAGGTGTAGCCTCGAGGCTATCGCGTCTTTTATCTGGTTATGCAGGAGTTCCTCACCGGCTTGCATGAACACGTTTTTCGAATCGGCGCTAAAATCGAAGTCTTGGATTTCTAACTTCTGGCTGGATGTGTCGAAAACAGGTTGACCGCTGACAAAAAGCTTGCTTTTGAGCACTCCGTCTGTCTGAACCGCGATGGTTAAACCGTTTACCGAAGCATAGGCATGTATGTTTTTTATGGCAACAGTGTGCCCTTTTGCGGAATAGGTTTTGCCTCTGAAAAAACTGTTGAGCTGATCATTGATTTCAGCGAATGAGGAGTAGGCATATATATAAAGGCTGGATATAGGAACTTTCTTTGTTTCAGGCAACAAGGTGAATTTGGGCAGAGGTACGGTTTTTACAGCGGTTGTCGTGTCGGTGATGATCAGTGGCTTGGCCTTCAGGCGGGTAAAGCAGGTGATTGTCTCTGTATCCAGCTCGATCTTTCCCTGTATATCGTCACAGACGAATCTCAGCCACACTTCAGGTGGGCTTTTGTTGATGAGGATCGGTTTTTGCAAATCCTTCCAGACGCCCCATACCGTAGGCTGAAGGGAAACCTCCTCGTTGATCTGCTGGTCAAGCAGGTGGGTCAGATAATTGCTTTTCTCCTGTATTTCCTTATCCAGATGCTCTTTAATGTGTATCTTGAACGGGCCAATCTGCAGGATAGGTTCGCTCAGCCATCTGTATCCTCTTATTTCGAAACGGGTTGAGAGATTCCAATTGCTATCCAGGGCAATTGGGGTTGCCAAGGTAATAACAATGCCGGTTTGGACCGGTTTGAACAGTTTGGAGAGCGCTTCCCCTAAACTGCTGTTAATCACTGTGCCGTCAACAACCAATGGCAGGGTACAGATCAGTTCTTCGCCTGTTGAGGAAACGGTGATTTTCTCCTGTTTGGTCAAGGACAAATAAATCTCTTCTTTTCCGGAATTCAGGAAAACATATTTTTCGAGGAAGGTGCCGGTGATTTTTCTGTTTAAATAATCGGCAAGCTGCTCTACCCGATAGGTGATCGGCAGATTGATCGTGGAGACCGGGATGTCAATGGAAATTTTTTCTTTGATGGCTTTCGGAGGTTTGGGTTGATGTGTTTCAACGAATACCAGCAGCACCAACACCGTGGAGATGATTACAGCAGCAAAAGCCCCGATGGTAATGAGTACTTTTTTCATTGTAATCTTTCTGTTGTTCTGACGTATAGATTATCAGGGATGCCTGATAATGAGCACTCTAATGTTCAGCTTTTGTTCAGGTGTACCTTATGTGCTCATTGCAAGATGGAGGTATAGTACTGCAACTTACAGAAAAAACTCGGGATTTTTTTCTTTTGTAATATGATCAGTAAAAGAGTATTATCACACGTTAGCCAATGGTTGGCTGATCGCTCTCAGGTGATTTGTGCTTTTGATTATTTGACAGCGTTTCTCTTTTGATTAAAGCACACATTACCATGAGGTAAACATGAACATTTACATTGGCAATTTGGATTACGGCGTAGCTGAAGACGATCTGCGTGAAGCTTTTGGTGAGTTTGGAGAAGTCTCCAGCGCAAACATCATCTCAGACAAATTTACAGGCCGCTCCAAAGGTTTCGGTTTTGTTGAAATGCCGAATGATGCAGAAGCAAACCAAGCGATCGATGCATTGAACGACACTGATTTGAACGGCCGTTCAATCAAGGTCAACCAAGCAAGGCCACGCGAAGAGCGCCCTTCAAGACCTCGTTATTGAGCTGAAAAGATCCCTCTTTGAATAGAGCGAAGCCGCCGTGCGCATGCAAAGGCGGCTCTTTTGTGCCTTTTTCTAAAAGGAAGAGTATGTGGCCGGAAAACGTCACTGGGTGCCAAAACAGTAATGATGAATTGGACGCAGGGCTATGCATTTTGATCATAAACAACAAGTGTTCCGGCAATCATATCATGCAGCCCTTGTTTCCTGCTTGTCCAGCCAACCATCATGTACCCTATACCAAGAATCAGGCAGGAGATAAATGATGCAAAATATCGGCCTGTAGCCCGCCCGAAAGAAATCCGTTTTCCATTTTCGTCAACGACCTTTAAACCTACAGCTTTTTTGCCTACAGTCGCTTGCCAGGCAGATGATTGCAGAACGGCAGAGTAAACCCACCACAAAATTATATTGAAAGTTATGCTCATCATATCCAGTATAGCTTTATCTACTTCATTCTCAACGGGTGTGGTAGCGTTAAGCAGAAAAGTGATGAGAAGGTTGGGGATAAGCAGGACTATCAAATCAACAAAGTAGGCTCCTACACGAATCCAGAAGCCGCCATACTTTGTCGATTCGTTGAATTCATAACTTGTTTGTGTACTCATTGTATATCTCTTTTTACTTTGGAGCCAAGCGATAGCATGAGTGATGTCCCCCGTTGATTCAATTTTGGGAAAACCTATCTCCATGCCTTCATGTCCCTATTAAGCATCTGGTCACTTGTCGTGCTGCTCCGGAACGGCAGAAACGCAATAAAATACGTCTTTTACGCTTTACATCAACATGATAATTGCTTTTTTTGAGACAAAAGGGATTGTTTCTGGTTGATTCGTGTGGGATGCATGAACTTTTCTGCTTTGAAGAGGTATTGTATTGTAGGTGAGTTGATAAAGGAAATTGCAATTATTACAGAGGAAATCATTTGCATGCCCGATCTCAGTATTATCCATACGGTTCCGTTTTACGAGATCACCTCGTTGCTGGTGCTTGCCGCCGCAGTCGGTGCAGCCAGCCTGTTGCTGCGCCAGCCTATGATTGTGAGCTTTATTGCTGTCGGGGTGCTTGCAGGCCCTTCGGTGCTCGATATAGTGCAATCCAGGGAAAAAGTGCAGTTGCTGGCCGATCTCGGGGTTGCGCTCCTGCTGTTCCTGGTCGGTTTGAAGCTTGATCTCAAACTGATCCGTTCTATGGGGCTCGTGTCCTTGGCTACGGGTCTCGGGCAGGTGCTGTTTACCTCCGTTGCCGGTTTTTTCATAGGGCTTTTCCTGGGGCTCGATGTTACCACATCTCTCTATGTTGCGGTGGCGCTTACTTTTTCCAGCACGATCATTATCGTCAAGCTGCTGTCGGACAAGAAAGAGGTCGATTCATTGCATGGCAGGATTGCCATTGGATTTCTTATCGTTCAGGATCTTGTAGTTGTGGTGGCTATGATGATTCTTTCAACCTTTGGGGTTAATTCGCAATTAAGCATTGAGGGGGGCAATTTGATGCAAATAGGAACCATTCTGCTTTACGGTGTCATCATGGTGGTCCTCGTTATCCTCTTCATCCGTTTTCTTGCCACACCGATTGTCAGCCGGATAGTGCAGTCCCCGGAACTGCTCATAACCTTCGCCATAGGGTGGGCGGCGCTGCTTGCTTCACTTGGCAGTTATTTCGGTTTCAGCAAAGAGCTTGGCGGGCTGCTTGCCGGTGTCTCTCTTGCCTCGACACCTTTCCGTGAGACCATTGTCTCCCGTCTTGCCGCGGTGCGCGATTTTCTGCTTTTGTTCTTTTTTATTGCACTGGGCATGCATATCGAGCTCGACCTGCTTGGAAGTCAGATCTATCCGGCTATCCTTTTCTCGTTTTTCGTGCTGATCGGCAATCCATTGATTGTTATGATTATCATGGGAGCTCTGGGATACCGCAAACGCACATCTTTTCTTGCCGGGCTGACGGTTGCCCAGATCAGCGAGTTTTCACTGATCTTTATCGCTATGGGAATGAAATTAGGGCATGTTCCCCCTGAAGCTCTTGGTCTGGTTACACTGGTTGGGTTGATTACCATTGCGCTTTCCGTTTATATGATAACCTATTCGCACATGCTCTATCGGATCTTGGAACCCGTATTGGGTATTTTTGAGAAACGTGTTTATATAGGTCAAGAAGCCGAAGACCAGGAACTGCTCGAAACCGGGAATTATGATATTGTACTGTTTGGCTTGGGGCGCTACGGTTCAGCCGTTGCGCATTATCTTAAAAGTAACGGTTACCGCATACTTGCAGTTGATTTCAATCCTGAAGAGGTGCGCAGGTGGAAGAAGCAGGGATTCGATGCTGTTTATGGTGACGCTTCCGATCAAGGATTCATAAGTTCCCTGCCGCTTGAGGGCGTGCAGTGGGTTGTTTCGTCGGTGTCACAACATGATTTTCTCGGGTTGACACATGAAGATCCCCGTATTGCCCTTATCGATGCACTTAGACAGCAACGTTACACTGGAAAAATAGCGGTTTCGACACAAAAGAAGGATGAGAGAGAAGCATTGAAGGCCAAGGGTGCTGATCTTGTTTTTCTGCCGTTCTACGACGCGGCTGAGCAGGCTGCAAAGCGGCTTGCTGAAACCATGCAGTGAAAGCGGCCGTTGGAAAGTTGGCGAAACATTTACAAAACAGGTAAAAGGACTGCAATGCGCAAATTCAACAATATATTATATGTCACAAGCGGTATTTTTGATGAAACAGAAGGCCTAAAGCAGGCGTTGAAGCTTGCCGCCATCAACCGGGTAGAGCTGCACATCCTCCTGGTCTATTCGACACTTCCGAACAAGCAGAAAGCATATTCCAGTGCTTATGGAGAGTATCTTGCAGAGCAGCTCGATACGGCTCTTAAGAAAACCAGGGAAACATTGAGCCTTGAAAACAGTGTGGAACAGTGCCGCATAGTGCAGGAGGAGGTGGCGGTTCCTCCAGCAATACAAGTAATCCGTCAAGTGCTTCGTGACGGGTACGATCTTGTCATCAAGGAAGCCGAGCCGGCTGAAAGCGGCAAAGGTTTCAGGTCGATGGACATGACGCTGCTGCGGAAATGTCCCTGTGCCGTATGGCTTGCCAGTGCTGCCCGTAAACAAGGGGAAACCCGTGTGGCCGTGGCTGTTGACTCTGAATGTCGTGAGCTTTCTGAAAAGGCACTTTCACTGCGATTGCTGGAGCTTTCACGTTCGATGGCTGATACTTTCAGCGGATCATTGAGCATTCTTTCCTGCTGGGACTATGAACACGAGCAGTTTCTTCGTTACAAAGCTTGGGCAAACATCTCCGAGGAAGAGCAGGCCAAAAACGTCAGGGAAGAGGAAGCCGATCATCAAAAACTCTTGAAGGCATTGATCGAAGAGTCCGGTATCGGCTCAAATCATCAGGTGTACCGTATGAGAGGAAGGCCGGATAGCCTTATCCCTGAGTTTGTCGAAAAAGAGTCTGTCGATATTCTTGTTATGGGAACCGTTGCCAGAACGGGTGTTCTCGGTTTTCTCATCGGAAACACCGCTGAAAACATTCTCAATAAAATCAGTTGTTCCCTCATGGCATTGAAACCTGCTGGTTTTGTTTCACCGGTTAAGGCCTATCCCTGAATTTTCCGGCTTGACAAAAAAGAGCCGCCCCAGGAATAGAGGTGCCCTTGAGTATTGACGTAGGTATTGCTATAATAAGGGCACTTCTATTTATTGTCTATGAGCGGTTCAAGTGCGAGGTGAACGGAGCGCAGAAACCTTTTCCTATCCGCTCAACGAAGCAATTGAAGTGCGGAATAAATAGAAGTGCCCATAAAAGAATCGATTACCTTGCCTGCTATTCTGACTGAAACGATGAAGAATAACTTTTTCAGGGAATTTGCCATCTCGCTCGCTTTTTTTGTGCTGCTGACCGTTCCTTTTCTGGTGTGGGATATTGATATTGCCGTTCAAAAGATGCTGTACAACGATGGTGAATGGGTGTTTAAAAATCACGCGTTGTGGGTTTTTTTGTACGATTACGGCCCTGCTCCGGCGATGACCATCTCCGTAGTTGCTCTCCTGTTGTGGTTCATCAGTGTTTTTACCGGATTTCAGAAAAATAATCGGCGGGTATTCGCATTTATTGCCCTGTTGATGGTGCTTGGTCCGGGATTACTGGTCAATGCCGTGTTCAAGGAATACTGGGGACGGCCCAGGCCGAGGGAAATTGTGGAGTTCGGTGGACAACGTGTGTTTGTTCCGCCTCTTGTCAAAGGCGAGTTTGTCAGCTCCCGGAAATATGAAAAGATGCTCGAGTCAAGTCAGGGAGCTGTCGAGTGGGATATTTTGCGCAATCTCTACCGGATAAAAGGCAAATACAACTCATTCCCCAATGGTCACGCTTCGGTAGGGTTTTTTATGATGTTCCCATACTTTCTGTACCGGCAAAGAAAAAAAATGGTTGCAATGGTCTGGCTTGTGGGGGGATCGTGCTACGGCATATTGATGGGGGTCGGCAGAATGGCTCAAGGAGGGCATTTCGCCAGCGATTTTCTCTGGTCGGGCGCCATGGTGTATCTTGTCGGTCTAACCCTTTACTATACTTTGCGCATCTATGAACAGGACTTCAGCTTTCGGGGGTTTATCACCGGTTTTTTCCCTGAAAGAACTCTGTCCTGAATCCTTAAGGGCACTTCTATTTATTGTCATGAGTCCCGATAGAATCGGGATGCAAGGCGAACGGAGCGCAGAAACCTTTTCCTATCCGCTCAACGAAGCAATTGAAACACGGAATAAATAAATAGAGGTGCCCTTAACAAACGACAGCTTTTGTCTGCATGGACTCAAAGAAAGAGAACAAAATGAGCGACAAAGACCACGAAGTCAGCTGTTCTGATTGTGGCTTTTTAAACTGCTATCGGCAGGAGGCTCGCTTTCCCGAGTTTTGTCCGGGAGAGGCAGTTAAACCAAGCGAGCTTGAAAGCGTTACACGGGAATACTGTGGGGACGCAGAAGATGCCCGAACGGCAATGGTTGCTGCTGAGGTGGAAGGCCTTTACTATGGGAAACTGACCCGCGTTGAGGAAGTTCTTGCGTTTGCCGGACGTCTCGGCGCGCATAAAATAGGGCTTGCAACTTGTGTGGGGCTGATTGAAGAGACGCGGGTTTTCTCAAAGATATTGAAAAGGAGCGGTTTTGAACCTTATTCAGTGCTCTGCAAAATCGGTTCAGTGGATAAAGGCAAGATGGGTCTGAGTGAGAAACTGAAGATCAGACCGGGAACCTTTGAGGGAATGTGTAACCCGATCCTGCAGGCCAAACTGCTTAATAGGTGGAAAGCCGAGATGAACGTTATGATTGGCTTGTGTGTTGGACACGACGCACTTTTCTGCAAACATTCCGAGGCGCTGGTGACGACGCTTATTGTGAAAGACAGGGTGCTGGCACACAACCCGGCAGCTGCGCTCTATACCAGCAAATCATATTACAATCGGGTCATGGAGCAAGGACGCAATCTATAGCGGTTCTGCTGATGTGTGCTGTGTTAACAAGCCATCTGAATGCAGGTGAAAATCGAAAGGTGTTGAATATGGAGACCAAACGGCAGAAACGCGTCTTTGTCGTCGGGGCGACAGGGTATATCGGTAAGTTCGTTGTTCGTGAGCTGGTTGCCAGAGGGTATGAAGTGGTGAGCTTTGCCCGTGAGCAATCAGGGGTCGGGGCTTCCAAGACAGCCGAACAGACCCGCGAAGAACTGAAAGGATCGGAAGTGCGTTTCGGAGACGTCAGTGATCCTGATTCACTCATGAAAAACGGTATCCGGGGTGAGCGCTTCGATGTTGTGGTTTCCTGCCTGACCTCTCGTACCGGCGGGATCAAAGATGCATGGAATATTGATTATCAGGCTACACGCAATGCGCTCGATGCTGGTATCGCGGCAGGTGCGACGCAGTTTTTGCTGCTTTCGGCGATCTGTGTCCAGAAGCCTCTTCTTGAGTTTCAAAGAGCAAAACTCAAGTTCGAAAAGGAGTTGATTGAATCAGGTCTTACCTATTCAATCCTGCGTCCGACGGCTTTCTTCAAATCTATTGCCGGTCAGGTTGAATCGGTGAAAAACGGCAAATCTTTTGTCATGTTTGGCAACGGGGAGCTGACCTCCTGCAAGCCTATCAGCGAGGCGGACCTTGCGCGGTTCATGGCCGATTGTCTGGAAGATCCGGCAAAACAAAACAAGATTCTGCCTATCGGCGGCCCCGGTGAAGCGATTTCAGTCAAGGAACAGGGGGAGATGTTGTTTGAGCTTCTGGGAAAAGAGCCGAAGTTCAAGCGTGTACCGATCCAGATGTTCGATGTCATTATCCCAGTACTGAGTGTACTTGCAAAACTTTTTCCGAAGCTCGAGGACAAGGCTGAATTCGCCCGAATTGGTAAATACTACTGTTCGGAGTCAATGCTGGTGCTCAATCCTGAAACAGGTAAATACGATGCGGACGCAACCCCTTCCTATGGCAGCGATACCTTGCGGGATTTCTATAAGCGGGTGCTGACAGAGGGGCTGGCAGGACAGGAGCTGGGTGATCACGCCATGTTCTGAGGAAGCACCTCTATTTATTTATTCCGCGCTTCAATTGCATCGTTGAGCGGTGCTCGAAATCCTCATGTACTCCGTGTACACTCCGGTTTCTGCGCTCCGTTCGCCTTGCACTTGAACCGCTCATGACAATAAATAGAGGTGCCCTTAATTGCGCGCCCCGAATACTTCGTTGGGGGGTGATCGGTACATGATGACACTCTCTCTTACTCGTTCAGTCATTGAGGGGCATGAATGATTTGGGTTTCATTCTGATCTGTTCCATGAGAAAGTCATAACGTCCTGTCTGCTTAAAGCAATCTATTGTTTCAAGGCAGATGCTGTGCCAGATGTTCATGAGTTTTTGCTGCTGGAGCAAAGGCATGGTAAACAAGCCGTTGATTTCCTGGTGAAGAGCTATGCAGCCGCCAGCACAGAATTTTTCGGCGGGACATTCGTTACAGCGAGTGTAGCATCCGAGGATATGATGCCGGTCATAACGCCGGAAGGGAAGTGTTTTAACAGGATCAATGCCTTCGAAAACAGAGCCAAGCCTGAATTTCGTACGGTCTGAACCTGAGTAGCTGACAAACCGGTGACAAGGATAAATATTTCCCTCGACATCTACACCTACAAAAGTCTTGCCGGCCCCGCAAGCAACATCTACATCGTGACCGCTTGTTATCTGTTCAATGCCATTGTCGAGGAAATGCAGATGAACATAGTCATTCATGTGGGCTTTTTCAATCACGTACCTTGCAGCAGAGCGACATTGGAGGTCGAAAGCCTTCCATGATTCATGATCATCTATCAGCTCAAGCGCCGTGCAGGGTGAGATGAATCTGAAGCCGAGTTCTTCATTAAGAAACCTGATGTTCGAAGCAAGAGAAGGGATGTTTTCCTTTGTAACGGTCATACGGGCAGCAACATTAGGGAACCGTTCAAGAAGATGTGCTGCGTTATCGCAAATAGCATCGAAAGGGCTGGAGCCGTTTTTGTAAGTTCTGAAACGATCGTTGGTTTCTCTATCGCCGTCGATACTGAAAAGTACACTGATGTTGTGTTCTTCGAAAAAGTCGAGCATTTCCTCGTCAAGCAGTGTCCCGTTAGTCGTTACGGAAAAAATCATTTTTTTTCCATATCGCTCTTGAAGCGGTTTACTGTATTCAACAAGTTGACGAAGGACAGGGAAGTGAAGCAAAGGCTCTCCACCGAAAAACGAAACGATCAGAGGGTTTTCAGGGAAACCTTCAGTGTTCTCGTAAAGCCAGTCGATGGCTCTCATACCGGTTTCAGGGTTCATTGAACCCGTACCATCTTTGCTGGCAAAGCAGTAATTACACGACAGATTACAACTGTTCGTTAAGAAAAGAACTGCGTAGGGTACATGCCATTTTCCTGCCATGCAATGTGGGAGTTAAACGTCTCCTCCAGGTATTTTAGCACATTCCATACACTGGCAGATTTTACAGCTCAATGAACATGCAGCAAAGGTATCTATCTCCTCTGTTTCCATGAGATCAAGCGTTAATTCCATTTCAAGGAGCTCATCGAGATAAGGTGTTTCGATGCTGATTGTCGGGGAAGTATTCTCTTGCATGGCAGTCTCCATTTGTTATTGGAATTTGGGTAAGAGAATAAATGAGGTTACAGTTGAACTTCAAAGAATAATAATTAAACGGCAGCAGATAATCAAACCCGGTAAAGTTTTGAAAGGAGTGGGGGCTCGGCTCAAAAATATACAACGGAGTAGTAGATGTTTTTCTGGATCTCGCTGATAACAAACTTGTAGCTTGTTCTGTTGTCCCACCAGAGCAGCGGATCCCACCATTCCGGTCTGGTTGAGACCAGGACAACTGTTTGTGAGGAGCCTTCCAGGGCTCTGTTCCATGTGTAGTAAAGACGAAGCATGTGCGGGGGATCGCTTACCACAATGGCCTTGCTCCAGCCATTTTTCTTCATCGTTTCTACTGAGTTCAGGGCTTCGTCCCAGGTTGTTTCAGACGTTGTATCTATGTTGATGGCCTTTTCAGGGATTCCAAGTTTTATCAGCCGTCGCTCACGCCAGTTGGGTTGGGATGGCCGGTAGTACCTGCTGTCAATTCCCGTTACCAGAATATGCGGAGCGTACCCGGCTTTGTAAAGTTCGCCGCCTTTTTCTACCCGAAGTCCGTCATCACCTCCCAGCACGATAATGACATCGGCTTTTTCCGGCTTGCCTTCGTAATGCGAAACCAGAAAGCCCAGGCTGAAAAATGCAGCTAACCCTATGATGCTTGCCATGAAAAGCAGTATCAGGGTTTTTTTAAAAAATGCTTTCATAAAGAATTGGAGGCGGTTGTCTAAACGTCTTGCTTTTATCTTATAAAAAAATCGTGATAAATCGAATTGACCTCTCTAACTAATTTCCGTACCCGCCACCGCCCGGAGTTTTGATCAGGATAGCTTCTCCTGGGCTGAAGATCCGTTCGACTCTATATCCAAGAGGCGTTTCGGTGCCATCAGGTCTGATAAGCATGTTGGTGCCTTTTGAGCCGTCATTACCGCCCTTTAGTCCGAAAGGGACCGTTTCCCTGCGTTCGGAGATAACGCTGACATGCATTGGCTCTTTGAAAAGCAAAGCACGTTCCACACCATCTCCTCCAACCCATTTTCCGCTTCCACCTGACCCTTTTCTAATGGTGAAGCGGGTTATTTCAACACTCGGGAAACGATTTTCAAGTACTTCGGGGTCGGTAAGCCGGGTATTTGTCATGTGTACCTGCACGCCCGACGCTCCGTTATGTCCCTTTATCGCGCCGGAGCCCCCGGGGATAGTTTCATAATATTGACCACCGGTATTGTCGGGCTTTCCGAAAATAAGGTTGTTCATAGTGCCTTGTGACGCAGCGGCCTTGCCAAGTGCACCGAGCAGTACGTCCACGATGCGCTGTGAGGTCTCGACGTTGCCGACCGCTACGGCAGCGTTGGGAGAAGGGTTGAGAAGCGAGTTTTCAGGGATGATGATTGTGACCGGTTCAAGGCAACCGGCGTTGAGCGGGATGTCTTCATCAATGAGACTGCGCAGCGTATAAAGCACGGCTGCGGTGGTTACTGCTGTCGGAGCGTTGATGTTTCCAGGATCTTCCTGACTTGTTCCGCTAAAATCCACCACGATCCGAGGTTTTTCACCATTTGGAGCTGCAATGCGGATGGACACTGTAATTCCTGCACCGTTGTCCATGACGTCGGAAAAGGTTGATTCGAAAAACTCCCTCTCTCCTGCAAGCTTTTCAAGTGCACGATTCATCGCGTTTCTTGCGTTTTCCCGTATGAAGCCCATGTAGCGCTGTACTGTTACGGCTCCGTAAGCATCATTCATTCTATACAGCTCTGTCATGCCTTTATTGTTGGCTGCAACCTGTGCTTTGAGGTCGGAAAGCCTTTCTCCCAGATTGCGTGCGGGATATTTTCCCGATGAGAGCAGGACAAGCAGCTCTTTTTCGCGGAACATTCCGTTGCGGACAAGCAGGAAATTGCCCACAACAATGCCTTCATCATGAATGGTTCTGCTTGAAGGGGGCATTGAGCCGGGTGTTATGCCGCCTATATCGGCATGATGTCCACGGTTTGCAAGATAGTAGGAAGGCTTTTCTTCACCGCAGAAAACGGGGGTAACTATGGTGATATCCGGCAGGTGGGAGCCTCCCAGATGAGGATTGTTGGCGAGGTACATGTCGCCTTCTTGCATATGCTTCCCGTTTTCACGGATGATATGGCGTACCGTTGCTTCCATGGCACCGAGATGTACGGGAATGTGTGGTGCATGAGCGGTAAGTCTGCCATCGTTGTCGAAGAGTGCGCATGAAAAATCATGGCGTTCTTTCATGTTAACCGAGTGAGCGGTATTTGAAAGCGTGTAACCCATCTGCTCGGCTATGTTCATGAACAGGTTGTTGAATACTTCGAGCATAATAGGGTCAGCTTTGCTGCTGTTGCCGCTTTCTGATTGCATGACCGCGCTTCCGGCTGTATCTTTGAGCAGAAGATTTCCAAAACCATCGATCTTCGCTTCAAAGCCTTCCTGAACAAGGAGTGTCAGCTGTTTGTCTGCAATCATGGCGGGACCGTTCAACACGTGTCCTGGTTTGAAAGATGTTCGATCAAAAACAGGGATATGCCTGAACGCCCCGGAAATCCATACTTCGCGTGAAAAAAGAGCAAGGGACGCATCGATCTGTCTTTGATGTACGGGTTGTGGTTTTGCCGCAGGTACAGGAGTACCTGCAGTGACTTCCGTACGTAAGTTGACCACTTCAATAACATCAGCATCGGGTCTGAAGCCGAATCTGCTGAAATACTCATCTTCAAACCTTTTTAGCAGGACCTCCATGTTGTCGAAACAGACTATATCCTCATTTTCAGCTGCCTGAATGGAGAGCCAGGTGTCGCTTCCGCTTGGCCGGAGATCGAGAAAAATCCGTGTTGTAATCGATGTGCTGTCACCCTCTTTCCGAAGCCTTTCGATGAGGTGGTTGGCTTCCGATCGGGCTTTGTTTTCAAGAGCTTCAAGCAGTTTGGTTGTCAGAAGCTGCATGACGGCCTGTGCAGTGCGTTCCATGCGATCAGCAACGGCAATGCCGTATGCGGAAAAGACACTGGAAAGCGGATGAATGATGATGGTATCGATACCGAGCAGCCGGGCGATGTCACAGGCATGTTGCGGTGCAGCGCCTCCGAAACATATCAGGGTGTGATGGCGGATGTCATAACCACGGGATACGGAAATTTTCTTCATGGCTCTGCACATGATCTCGTTTGCTATCCGCAAAAAACCTTCGGCAAGCTCTTCGGGAGTATAGCTGTGTCCAGTTGCCTGATTGACCTTTGCGGTAAGATCGGTGAATTTATCTCTCGTTACACCCTTATCGAGACTTCGATCATGGGTTTCACCGAAGGTGCAAGGCATGAATTCGGGAATTATCCTGCCAAGCAGCAGGTTGGCATCAGTAACAGCAAGGGGACCATCCAGGCCGTAACAGGCTGGACCAGGGTTTGCCCCTGCGGATTCAGGACCAACAAGGAGCCGTTCTCCGTCAAAAGAGAGAATCGAGCCTCCGCCTGCAGCAACGGTTTCCACATCGAGCATGTCGGTGTAGAATGGAACTCCTGCAACGGAGCTTTCAAAAACATAATTATAGTCCTCATCGTATCGTGAAACATCTGTTGAGGTTCCTCCCATATCGAAACCTATTGATTGGGTGATGCCAAGTTGTCCTGAAAGTGCTCCGGACCCGATTACCCCCCCGGCCGGGCCGGAAAGAATAGTGTCTTTGGCACGCAGTGAATCAGTTTCGATAAGACCTCCGGAACTCTGCATGAACTCGATCCTGACAGGACCGGCAAGCTTTCTTAGAATGTGTGCATAACTGAAAAGAACAGGAGCCAGATAAGCTTCTATCATGGTGGTCTGTCCCCGTTTAAGGAAGTTGATGAGGGGCATGACTTCATGAGAGGCTACTACATGACGGAACCCTGCTTTTTCGCGGGCTATTTGGGCCAGCACCTTTTCATGCTGGGGATTTACCCATGAATGTTTCAGGACTATGGCAAGGTTTTCATATCCAAGAGAACGAATTTCCCGCAAAGTTTTTTCCGCTGCTTTTTGGTTGAGAGCTGTGAGAACGCTTCCTGCAGTGTCTATCCGCTCTTCGATACCGGCAACATGGCTGTACAGCGGTCGGGGCTTGTCTATTCTCATGTTGAAAAGCTCGGGACGCGTCCCGTTTCCAATGGTCAGCAAATCTTCGAAACCTTTTGTAATGCAGAGTGCAGCAGAAGCTCCTTTTCTTTCCAGCAGTGCGTTGGTGGCAACCGTTGTCCCTATACGGATACAGCCTATTTTGGCAGGGTCAAGCTGATCACCGGGTGAAAGGTTCAGGATTGTTCTGATCCCTTCGATACCGGCATCTTCATAGGCATCGGATATCGAAAGAAGTTTTCTGGTATGCAGGTTTCCTTCGGGATCGAAACCGATGATGTCAGTGAAGGTTCCTCCACGATCAACGGCAAAGTGCCACCAGGTGTTGTTGTACGGTGATGCAGTCATGAGCTGGAGTGTGTTTGTTGCGATGTGTAAAAGAATGTATGAAAACCAAGAATATTGTGATCCACGGGCGCGGGTTTGTTTTTTTTGTGAGAGGGGAAATTTTTTAGAAAAGATAAGCATTGTTTTGTATAATTATGGGCATATGCTTATAATTTTGATGTGATGATTTTCTTTGAACACGTATTATTGGAGCGATATCATGAAAGAAAGAATGTTTTATTGTGCGGATTGCAGCCATAGCTGGTCTGTGCCTTTTGGAACAGGAAGGCCGCAAAATTGTCCTAAATGCGGGAGCAGCGCTGTGCACAGGAAGCACGCCGATGAACCTGAAGGTTCTCCGGGGATAGGACAGGCAAGGCGTGCCGGTGCAGGTTTGGGGGGACGCGGCTCGTGTGGAAAAGGAAGGCCGGGAAGAAACCAGGCCAAAGGTTGACGGGAGGTAAAGTAATGGCATATAGAATTCTTGACAGTTGCGGTTATTGTGGTGTCTGCGAAAATGAGTGTCCGGTTGAGGCAATTTCAGCCGATGATGAAGTCTATGTAATCAACGAAGCGGTATGTGTTGATTGCAAGGGACATTATGATGAGCCGGCTTGTGTTGCAGTTTGTCCTATGGATTGTATTATTAGGGTTACCTGAGTCTGGGGATAGGTAAAGTAAGCGATGCCGGTCAGGGTTTCTACAACTTCTGACCGGCTTTTTTTTCGTTATTTTACTACCTTTTAAGAGAGCGTCGTTTCCGGCTTTTTAAATTGGCTTTCCTGATAAGCTCTTCAATTTTAACTTATTATGCATATTATCATTAATGACAAACCTTGTCAGAGTTCTGTCGGTGAAAAGCTCTCAAGGGTTGCGCAGGAGAACAAGGCACATGTGGGGTATGTATGTGCCGGCCTTGGTATCTGTCAGACCTGTTACGTAACGGTTTTCGAGGGAGGGGAGTGTCTATCCTCCCTGAGTGATGTCGAGAAAGCGTTTTTGTCTGAAAAACAGATTGATGAGGGTGCAAGGCTTGCCTGCCAAGCAACGATTGAAAAGGAAGGTAAAATCCGTGTTTTGTCTCGGCCTGAAGAAGTTCGACGTATGATTTTAAGCAACCCGCTCTCTTTGTTCAGCTATAGTGTTGAAATGGGCAAAGCCGCAGCCGAGAGGTTTGGTCCAGGTGTCACTAATGTTATAGGCAGAATACAAAAAGGGGAGATGCAGGGGCAGGCTGCACTGGATGAAGCGCTTTCGGGTATGGGCTCGGCTTTGCAGTCCAGTCTTGATGCAGCGAGGGAGTCGATTCCTTTCAAAGAGCAAGTCAATGCCATGATCGGCTTTTGCAAGAAAATGCTTCCTTTTTCTGATGACACACAGAGTCGGGGAGGAGAGGAAAAAATTGAACGTGTATTAACCTTAGGAAGGCAACAGCAGGGTGCGGTGTCTGTAAACGAAGATATTGAACCCTCCGTGCTATCAAAAGGATTTGAGGCTTTAGGGTTTGTTGTTGCCGATAAACTTGCAAGCGCCGGGATTAATAGTTATGCCGATCTACTTGAGCGTGGGAAAGATCCACAGGGCAGGAAGGAACTTGCGGTAGCCTTAGATTTGGCTGAAAAAGAAGTGTTGACCCTCGTCAACTATGCGGATTTGTGCCGCGTTACCGGCATTGGTATGAAGATTGCCTCACTGCTTGAAGCAGCAGGAGTGGATACTGTACCTGAGCTTGCTCAACGCAACCCTTCGAACCTTTTTGAACGCATCCGGGAAGTCAATGAGATGAAGCACATACTGGAGCGGCCTCCCTCTCGACAGGATGTAAGCTCGTGGGTTGCCGAAGCTAAAATGCTTCCAAGGATCATGACCTATTAAAGGTACTTTTATTTATTCCACGCTTCAATTGCATCGTTGAGCGGATAAGAAGGGGGACTGTTTTTTTGCTTTTTGTTTTGGTGCAAAGTTCTTTAAAAAACAAAATACTTTACCAAATAACAAAAAAAGCAATAAGCCCACACACCCTTCCTCACCACCATACTTACCTAACAAAACACAAAATTTCTTAAACTTATCGATATATAACACAATTTAAGGCACTCAACGCAGACACATAATGAACCTGCAATGAAAACTTCAATACATAGCCTTGGCATTGTTATAACAGGAGGCAGCAGAGGATTGGGTCGTGCATTTGCCAGGGAATTTCTTAAGCAGGGAGACCGGGTAATTATTTGCGCCCGTGATCAGGAACGGCTTGATAAAACCATCGAATCATTGAAGATGGAAATCAAGGGGGCTGAGGTTTACGGTATTTGCCGGGATGTAAGCAATACCGATGGCCTCAACCTTTTCAGATCCTTTATTGTAACGCGTCTCGGCCAAGTTGACCGCTGGATCAACAATGCCGGTACGGCTGGTTTGCGTAAGGCTCCCTTATGGGAGCTCGAACCGTCTGATATGCAGGAAACCTGTACAACGAATCTTTTCGGCTCCATGCTGATGTCCAGGCTTGCTGTTGATATCATGAGCCAACAGCCATCCGAAGATGTCCCTTTGTATCATATCTTCAACATGGGCTTTTCCTCGACAGGCGCGAGATTCTCCCGATCCAATGTGCCGCACAAGGCATCAAAGCTCGGAGTCGCCGCCGTCACCCGTTTTCTGAAGCAGGAGCTGCAAGAACACGACCTGAAAGGGATAGGTGTTCACGAGTTGAGTCCAGGTCTCGTAAAAACCGATCTGCTGCTGCGGGATACCTCAGAGGAAACACAGGAGTTTTTAGAACTTATGGCTGAAGATCCTGAGGTCATAGCTGCGAGACTGGTACCAAGAATACGAAATATCAGGGGAAAATGGTCCCATGTGCGCTCCCGTTCACTACCAGGTATGGGCCTGCATATCATCATGAAATTCGCTATGCGTAAAGTCAAGCCGCTTCAGGAGAAATTGAGCTTCGCCTTGAAAGGGAAAGGTAATCAGTAGGCAGTCTTCAGTTGGCAGCAAGCATTAAAACCGAAATGACTTCAACTTACTTCGTACTCGTAATCAGCAAAGCGGTACTCGTCATCGTAATCGAAAAGAAGATGTACAATTCAACTTGCACAGCGACGAATTTTCCAAAACAAATCAACGACTCAACAGTTTCATTGCTCTTGCGCTACCTTCTTGAAATACCGCTCAAAAGATTCCTGTGGAGCGGCTTCCCCTTGAATGAACTCAAAAGTCAGATTGTGAGCTTCCGGAACCCACAGCGCTTCCACTGCAACTTCAGCCACATCGCTTCGGTTGATGGTTCCTGTTGCAATCCTGTCTCCGGTACCGAAAATCAGTTTGTGCTGAAGGGGACCGCCTTCATCGATCAATCCACCAGGCCTTAGGATAGTATAGCTGTAATCTTCTTCACCGTAAAGCCTACGCACTTCGTTCTCTCCCTCAAGTTTCATGGTTAACACATTTCCGTACTTGTTCAACGGGTGATCAGGCTTGGTAACCGAAAGGGAACTGACGAGAATAAACTTTTTAATGCCACACTCTTTTGATCGAAAGGCAAGCCGCATTACACCATCACGATCGATAGCAGAAGGAGGAGGTGTTTCAGGGTCCATAACATTACCGCCGATAGCACAGATAACAGCATCGGCATTTTTTACTGCCGCGTCGATCTCATCCTGATTTTCAATGCGGCCAATGGAGATTCGGTCAACAATTTCAGGACCGAACGCTTCCAATGCTTTCTCGCCGGAGCGCACAAAAAGGTGGTGGTCAATGCCATAGTACTGCAAGCGTTTCACCACCCATTGGCCCGTGCGGCCAGTTGCACCCGCAACTAATACCGTTCCTGAGTATCGCATTCGCTCAAAGTCAAAAGCTTAAAGTAAAAAGTCAAAAACGTGACGCTATCCAAGTGTTACCCTGCACTTCCTAAAAAACCGTCGTGAGCACTCCGAGAGCAAGGCGAACGGAGCACAGGAACCGGAGTGTACACAAAGTACATGAGGATTCCGAGCACCGCTCAACGAATCCATCGGAGTGCGTAACAGGTTTTTTACCCGAAGAGGGAAAACTTTACATTCAAAATCATAGTCAAATCAACAAGACCGTGCAATACGAAAACAGACGGAAGATCGCGGTACCAGAAAAAGCTCAACGCCCAGCTCCCGGCAATCAGGATTTGCGTCGGCATGAACAAAGGCTTGTAGGGGCTTGACTGATCGACATGTTCCGGCAACAAATCTATCCAGAAAAGTCCGTGGATCAATCCGCTGTAAACCATGAAGAAAATGAACCCGGTAATAAAGAGAACCCATGGACTTTTGGTCACCATCCCCGCAAGCCTTTCACCGACAATGAACGCGGCATAGAATATAAAGGTTTCGGCAATGCCGTTGCCGATAGTGAAGAGAATCACCGAGGCAATATCGAGCGGTCTGCCGCCATCATAAGTAGAGTAGGAATAAACAAAGGCATTGAAGGCAACAATCACAAGCGAAGCAACAAGAAGTATCTTGCGGCGCATATCAAAATTCGTGTTGTAGCTAAAAGCTTCCTTCCGGAAAAACACCAGCCCGATAACAATGGCAATGAACCAGTAGGCAAAAATCTTCATGGGTGCTGACCATTCCATAACTATTTTTAATTTAAGTGGTTATTAATTAACAAGATGAAAATCCTCACTCAAGGTCAAGAAATGCTCACAAACTGGAAAGGATGTTACGTTAAACACAGTGTGAAAAGCTCAGTTTAAGATAAGCTTTCCGCAGCATAATAGGAGCTTCTGACATACGGCCCCGACTGAACGTTGATAAACCCCGATTTCAGGGCATACTCCCTGTAACCATCAAATTGCTTGGGGGTGATATACGATTGAACAGGGAAGTGCTGTGAAGAAGGCTGCAAATACTGTCCTATGGTTACATGGTCACAGCCGATGGCAGAGAGATCATCAAGCACCTCCTGAACCTGCAAGAAAGTTTCACCCATGCCGACCATAAGTCCCGACTTTGTGTTGAGGCCGTACTCATGTTTTGCCATGTGCAGTACATCCAGTGAACGTGTGTAGTCGGCCTGCGGCCTGACGATATCGTAGAGGGCAGGAACGGTTTCAACATTGTGATTGAGTACATCCGGCCGCATGTTCATAACCCTGTGCAAAGCATTCCGGCTGCCCTGAAAGTCAGGGATAAGACACTCTATAGTTGCTTCAGGATTTTCAGTACGGACAGCTTCTATTGTTGCCGTCCAGGCTCTTGAACCACCGTCCCACAGGTCATCACGTGTCACACTTGTCAACACAACATGTCTGAGTTCCATTTTCCGTACCGCTTGGGCGATCTTTTGTGGTTCATTTGGATCCGGTACAGGAAGTACATTTGCATTTATAACAGCGCAGAAACGACAACTCCTTGTACAGGTATCGCCCAGCAGCAAAAAAGTTGCCGTTCCTGAAGACCAGCATTCATGAAGGTTCGGACACTGGGCTGACCGACAAACCGTATTGAGTCCGTAACCGGCAATAAGTTTTTTGGTTGACGCGAAATGCGCTGTCCCGGAAAGCCGCAGCTTCAGCCAATCCGGTTTTCTCTGGATCTTCATGCAGTCACACTCGGAAGGGTTGCTGTAAAGAACAGAATATAGCAAACCTTGTCCGAAACTACAGTGTCACGTATTGTTGTTTCTTATGAGCAGGACTATTATTATTAAGCCGTGCTTTTTGACAATCAATTGAGATGCCCTTGAGGTAACCAAAGAATTGAGGATAACCTAATTGTTGACTTTATATGCGAGTTCTTAAACATCTTTTCGAACAAAACAGAAAATGGGCGGAAAAGGTAAAGGAGTCCGACCCTGAATTTTTTCTGAAGCTTTCCAAACAGCAGAATCCCGAATATTTATGGATCGGCTGTTCTGACAGCAGGGTCCCGTCCAATCAGATTGTCGGGATGCTGCCGGGGGAAATCTTTGTCCACCGGAACATTGCCAACGTTGTTGTTCCTTCGGACCTGAACTGCCTTTCGGTGATTCAATACGCCGTTGAAGTATTGAAAATCAAACACATCATCGTTTGCGGCCACTACGGCTGCGGTGGCATCAAGGCTGCCATGGAGAACAAAGAACACGGGTTGATAGACAACTGGCTCAAACACATCAAAGATGTGTACCGGACTCATCGGGCCAAGGTTGATACGCTTCAGGATGAAACCGAAAAACTCAATGCAATGTGTGAGCTGAATGTCGTCGAGCAAGTGGCCAACGTTTGCAACACGACTATTGTCAGGAATGCGTGGAAATCAGGGCAGGAGCTGTCGGTTCACGGATGGATATACAGCATTGAAAATGGCATTCTGCAAGACCTGAATGTTTGTGTTACCGGTCTCGATGAAATACCCGGTCATCAGAAATAATGTTACCTCCATCCGGTCCGCTCCGAAAAATGGTGTAGACCGGATGGAGGTCGTGCTGCTGCTTAAAACTTTAGCGGCCGAAACCTCGCTTACCTTTGTCTTTCATCATGCCTAGAATAATCCGGCGAGTATCCATTTTCCTTTTTTGCTCATCGGTCAGTAGGCTTCGCATGTACACAATCCCCTTGGTGCGTTCTGCGGTCATCTGACCACGGATATCCCCGATTCTGTTGGACAATCGGTCGATCTCCCTCATATTCGGCACTTTAGCGCTTGCGGCTTCTGCAAGATCGACACGGACCGTCTCAAGATCCGAACGAAGACTGATCATTCGTTTATGTCGCTTGATTTTGTCGTTCTTCAACAGCTCTATCTGGTTATCCGTCAGGTCTAGACCAATGAACATTCCAGGCCTGCCGTTCATTGCTGCTCCCGATCCCGGTTTTGCCTGCACTGTTGTCATGGGAATCATCATCAGTACTGCAATAAGCATAGTCATTGTCATCTTTCTCAATTGCGAAGTCATGGTTTTCCTCCTTGTGTTATCATGGTTATCAGATTTATTGAACGAGATATTGTGAAAGAGAATCAGAAACACCGTACTCATCATAGCTGAAATCTGCATCGTAATCAGCAATGCCGCCTTCCATACCAAGGGCGTCAAAGTCTTCGGCATAGGCTTCGAGGACCTGCAGCGTGGTCATGTCCGTACTGTCATTCGAGAAAAATACCGGTGACAGGACAATCATAAGCAGCACAGCCGCCGCCGCCAGAGCCGGCATTGCAAGCTTAATGATCCTGAAGTCATTCCTTTTTGCAGACCCTACCCCGGCAAGCACCTTTTCAGTAAACCCATCGATCATATCTACAGCATCACTTTCTTTCAGCGCTTGAACTGCAAGTGAATAGTGCTCTGCCTCCTGGCGGCATTTCGGACATTGTGCAAAATGTTTATCGAGTTCCTGTTGCTGACCGCTGTCAATAAATCCCAGCGCCCTGTCAGCGATCAATTCTTCAGCTTTTCTGCAGTTCATCGTATCCTCCTGCTTTTCCGTAATGCTCTTTAAAAGCCATTAAACCCCTCCGTAATCGGGTTTTTACCGTTTCTATCGGAATACCCAGTAGTTCCGCTATTTCATGAAGTTTCATATCCGATTCGAAGCGTAATGCAAGACACTCCCGATATTTTGGTTTTAATTTCTGCAAAGCATGACGGACTTGCTCCCTTCTTTCTTTTTCAATGATCCCTTTTTCTGCCGTTTCCTCAACGATTTCCACCGGCATGCTGTCACTTTTGGGTATTTCCTTTCTTTTCCTCAGCCTTTGTCGCCCAAGGTTCAGGGCAAGCTTAAAAAACCAGGGCTCAAAGGGCCTTTCAGGATCAAACCTGTGTCTTTTCTCATACGCATGCACAAACACATCCTGACTGTAATCCTTTGCATCATCAACTGAACCTAACAACTTCAGCCCGATCCCGAACACAGAACCCTGGTAGTGTCCTATCACTTCCTGAAGAGCCTGACGGTCTCCATCATGAAATCTCTTTGCGCTGTCTTGATCGATCCCTGTCATCGGCTCTTTTTAGTTTCTATGCACAAGAGCATGAAAAGGTTTCACTTTGATGAAAAATTAAAATCTTCTTTTTTATATAAGACGACAAAAACCGACCTTGCCAGTTCAATTCTTCCATCTTAACCCCTAATGCAAAGGAGTGCTCATGGAGAAAATCGTTTCAACTATCATACCGATCCTCAGTTCCGTTCGTTCCACACTGATGGCCCGCAAAAATGTGGTAGCCACCGGTGTAGGCTACAAAGTTACCGCAGGTAAAAAAACCGATCAATTGAGTATCATATGTTCTGTAGAACAAAAGGAGCCATCCTCAAAATTGTCAGGTTCGGATTTGTTGCCACAAGCCATAGAAGGCATTCCAACTGATGTCGTAGCTACCGGACGCATACGTGCTTTTCAGCCGCCAACCGACAGATATCGACCAGCCCCAGGCGGTGTCAGCATCGGTCATTTTGAAATCACTGCCGGTACATTGGGGTGTCTGGTCCAAAAAGACGGGCAAACTTATATTCTGTCAAATAATCATGTGCTGGCAAACAGTAACGATGCAGCCATAGGCGATCCTATACTACAGCCAGGCCCCTACGACGGCGGGACAAATCCTGCCGATAAAATTGCTGAGCTAAGTGAATTCGTGCCTATCCACTTCACTGATTCACAGAGTCAATGTCCTATTGCAAATGGAATTGCCGACTTATGTAACGGACTGGCTTTCTTGTCCGGCAGCAACAGCCGGCTTCAAGCCATCAGCACCCAAGCGGAAAAAAACTTGGTCGATGCCGCTATCGCTCGTCCTTTAAAACCAAGCGATATCAAAAATGAAATCCTGAACGTCGGCACAATCGCAGGATCAGCCGAAGGTGAGTTGGGTATGGCTATTAAAAAAAGCGGCCGCACCACGGGCTTTACTACCGGAGAAATCCAACAGGTGGATGTCACTGTAAGTGTACAGTACGGAGGCGGAAAAGTTGCACAGTTTAGTGACCAGTTACTGGCAGGAGCTATGAGCCAGGGCGGTGACAGCGGTTCAGCGGTATTGAATGAAGAAAACCGCTTGATTGGCCTGTTGTTTGCCGGCAGTGATCAAACAACCATTATAAACAGGATACAAAACGTTTTTACAGCACTGGGAGTCTCATTGTGAGGTTTGGTGAAAGCTTGTTAAACTGAGGTGTCCATGAAATCGATCAAAGAAGTAAAACGCTCATATGAAGCTGAGCTGCTCGCCCTTCCTGATGTAGTATCCGTGGGTATCGGGAAGGGTGAAGAGGGTAGTGCAGCTATTATCGTTGGCCTTGCAAAGCCCAACCCAAAAACCAAGGCACGAATCCCGGAGAATATCGATGGCTATCCGGTGATCGTGCGCCTGACAGGCGCAATCAGGGCTCAGTAACACATTGGCTTCCGATACCGTCTATGCCCCTTGCGTCAATACATATCAGTCAAGCTCAGTTTCATTTAGACCGGATTTACTCAGGCTCCCTGATATTTTTGCTGAAACCATTGATGTAAGTGTTCGAGTTTCGGCAGGTAATTATTTTTGACAGATGTAAGAGCCTTCCTGAATCTCTTGAGATCATATGTATGTGCAAGCAGACTCCTGTCATGCATCATATCAATCCATATCTGACCGTCATCAATAAATTTTGCTGCAAATGCTTCTTTGATAACTGCTTTGGGAGTCACGGGTGTGATCTGAAGCCCGCTGTCTTCAAGATAATCCTTCATGGTTTTCCAAGCCAGTTCAAATACATTCTTGAATCGTCTGGCGAGCCCTTCTTGCGCAAGAACTGAGTACTCATCAAGCGAGCGTTCTTCAAGAGCAGACTTGAGCAATCTGAACGCACGGTCAAAATTATCAAAGCGTTGTTTCCAGCGAATATCAGTTTCCATCTGTTCTCTCTTGTCCTTATTGGTTTTACCAGCAATGTACGAATTTCACCAGTTACGGGTTGAGTTTTGCCTCTATTTATTCCGCGCTTCAATTGTCGAAATGGACTGCGGTGGTTTCGATACCATTATTCAGGTTATGTGGCTATATTCTTGATATCACCAAAATAGTACAGGAGAAACAATGCCGGAAGAATGGGTAAAACAAATGCAAAATCAAGTGAACTCACTTGAGAGGCTTGAAAAGTACATCAATGTATCTGACGACGAAAAGCGAGCTATTGAAAAGTTAAAAACTAAATGGGGGGTATCTCCCTATTTTGCCTCATTGATGGACAAAGACGATCCAAACTGTCCAATTCGTAAACAGGTAATTCCATCAATGCAGGAACAGGTTAATGAATTTGGAATGAATAATTATCTGGTTTGGAAAGAAAACAGGTCAACCGAGGAAGTCCGACCAGATAGTATTGCCCGCCAATATCACGACCGCATTGCTTTTACTGTTGTTGAAACGTGTGCGATTTATTGTCGGCATTGCTTTCGTAAGGAACTTGTTGTCGATCAGGATTTACAACTGCGTATGGATGTGGAAGAAGGGCTGGCCTGGATTGCCGAACACCCTGAAATTCGTGATGTACTTATAACGGGAGGCGATCCATTACTTTTGTCGGACGATAAATTGGGGCGCCTTATTACAAGACTTCGTGAGATACCACATGTAGAAATGATTCGTATAGGTTCCCGCCTGCCTATTGTGTTGCCACACCGGATCACTGAAGGTTTAAAGAACGCTATCGGTGGTTTTCACAAAGTCCCCGTCTGGATTAACACGCAGTGTAATCATCCAAAAGAGATTACCGATAGAACAGAGAAAGCCGTGTACGAACTGATGAGTTGCGGCATCAATGTCGGAAATCAGGCGGTGTTATTGAAAGGAATCAACGATGATGTGGATACGTTCAGAGAGCTGCATCAGAAATTACTGAGTATCCGCATCAGGCCTTATTACGTTTTTTACTGTGAACCTGCTCCTGGCATCGATCATTTCCGAACTCCAGTAGAAAAAGGAGCTGAGTTGATCCGCGACGCATTGCGTGGTCATACCACCGGTCTTGCACAACCGATGTATGTATTGGCAACCAACGTAGGCAAAATCCCACTGATGCCGGACTATTATATCGTCGATAAAAATGAGAAAGAATATGTGTTGCGAAATCACCAGGGAAAGACCACCAAAATCCCCAATATACCTGAGTAACAGATAGCGAACGAATCAAAATTACGATGGTCGATTTATAGCTCCTGGCGCGACACAAAAATTGCGGTCATTCTGTTTTTAACAGCACACGCTAATTTCAAACGTGAGCTCGGAGTTTCTGGCGAGTCAACATTTCGATACGTGTTCGCGCACGAGAACGACCAAAGTCGAGAGATGTTCTTAACAGTGTTGGCCTTGATGTGCCATCCTAATTTCCGGTCACGTTGCCTACAAGACGAGATATGTAGAGGTTAATGCTTTTTTATCTTTTTCTTGTATTACTTTACATAATTTATATTATACAACAAATTCGTACATCAAAGAGAAAACCCTGCCTCTTACAAAAAATCACTCCCCCCATCCTCATTCCGATAAAGAACTGTTTATAAACCTAACCGCTCTACGAGGTAAGGACCTTCATCAAACTCTGTAGAATGATAGCCCTTTACTCCAATGATGTATGCCAAAGGGCTCAGTAGCTGATTGTCCGCTTTCAACCGCTCGATCACATTATTGAAATTATGTTGAGGTTCCCAACCGAGCTCATTTCTTGCTCGTTCGTTGACATATACCCTATCAATCTTGGGAAACATTTTCCAGCCACGACGCTTATACTCGGCTTCATAGTCAGGAATTCTTCGCTTGACTACCGCTGCTGCATCAGAGCGTAACTCAAGCAAATCGTCTTGTAAAAATGGGGTCGTTGCACTGATGATATATCTGGCAAAACCCACTATTGGTGCTTTTTCCATAGCCAATAAGTGAGCCGTCACTACATCTTCAATATCGACCCGGCGATACAGGAATTCATTAGCTTTGGCGTTGCTATCCTCATATTCTTCTCGCACTTGTTTTCTATCATCTTCCTCTGGGAAAAAACGAGAAGTTCTCAAGATAAGACACGGGAGATGATGGTTACGATGGAATAATTGGCAAAGATTCTCCGCAGCAACTTTTGTCACACCATAAATATTTTTGGGAACAGGTACCACATCCTCGGTTATCCAAGATGCCGGAGCATCAGCAGATGGTGTCATCGCATCACCGAAGGTGCTGGTCGTACTCGTATAGATAAATGAGTTTATTCCTGTTGAAACTGCTGACTCTAAAAGATTGAGCGTTCCTGTAATATTGGTATCAATAAAATCTTGCCGACGATGAGTGGCAACATGCGGCTTATGCAAAGTGGCTGCATGGAAAACCGTATTTATTCCTTTCATACATTTTTTGACAAATTCTTGGCTTGTTATTGTCCCTACTTCATCGGTAAAATTGGAATCAATAATGTCGACGCCTATAACATCATGACCCTGATTCTTCAGAGTACGAACGAGTGCTTCACCCAAGTGACCGGCACTACCTGTTACCAAAGCTTTCATATTTATATTTATCCTTCCTGCGTTATAATAAGTTATAGCTTAGGGTTGTTTTTTTGACGGTCTTTATCCCGCAGGGTCTTTTTCTCAAGATTTTTTTTAATGGCCCGTGTCAGGTCCACCCCAGTCTGATTGGCAAGGCAGCAAACTATAAAGAGAACGTCAGCCAATTCATCGGCCAAATCAGATGAATCATCTCCGGGTTTGGAGCTTTGATCTCCGTAGGTCCGGGTCATGATCCGAGCCACCTCCCCAACCTCCTCCATGAGAATGCCAAGGTTGGTCAGCTCGCTGAAATAGCGTACCCCCAAGGTTTTTATCCACTGATCCACAAGATCCTGATAGTCACTTACGGTTAACTCCTCGAATCTATCTTTTTTCAAGTCAGACCCCCCGAAAAATTATTTTTTAGCGCTTTCGAGCTCTTTTCAATCAAAAATACTCTTGAAAAATCAAACTTTGAAATCCGCTTAGCGTGTATTATAGCATGAATCTGGGCGGTTCCTTAACTCCTGCAGAAAAAAGAGCTTCTGCAGGCTAACCTTGTCAAAGACACCGGAAAAGCGATCGACGAAGCTAAAAAGTAACAGCACCCACCTTTCTCTATGTTATTACTTTTATTTAAACAAAATAGCCGACACAGGAAACCAGAAAACCAGTGTCAGCAGCACGGTCAAGAAGGGCCGGATAACATTTTTACAAAATTTTCTTTTAATTCTGCCCGAAATAAAGAGTTCACGTGTTCCGGAAAGACGACCTGGTTTTCCGCTTGCCGGATATTTTGAAAGTTATCTGGCCGTTACATAAACATCTGAAAACCACCTGATTCATTATATTAAAGGCACCTCTATTAATTGTCGTAAACAGCTTGAGTACAAGGCGGACGGAGCGTCACAGTTTCAATCCTTTGATTTCCTTAAAAGCCTTATCCTTTTTTGATGACCTTCCAGGCTTGCCCGTAGATGTGCGCAAGCGCTTACTTTCAGCTGTTGAGATTGTCGATCCTATCAATCTGCCGGTGTTAACGCCCTACGCCCGGCGGAAGGATGAAGACGGATATATGCCATGAAATCTTTACCTGTTACGTCTGAAACTTTGAATGTGGCTCGCCGTGTCGTTTGGTTCATGGAACCAGAAGAAGCGCTTGCCGATCCGGTGCATTTCCTCGCGTATGCGATGACATATGGCACCGTAGAAGATTTAAAAGCTCTGGAAAGCATAGTGGGACCTGATGAATTCCGTGAGGTCTTAGAAAATGCACCTCCCGGCATTTTTGACATACGTTCTTGGGCCTACTGGAACCTGAAGCCTGCCCCTCCCTTACCAACCCGTTTCAACTCTCAGCCTGTGTGTAGATAACCAGATGAACCTTACTTCTTCTCAGGCACTTCCCTTTCGTTTTCTACCGTGTAGTCGATCAACTTTTTTTATCGTGATGAATTCGGGGCGTCTATCGAGGGAATGCCGTCTCTGCGTGGTCCGTCGGATATGATTAACCACTGTTACAAGCAATAATACTTGAATATCTCGTCATAAAAGGTTATACTATTAATTATTGTTAATAAGGGGCACCGCTACTATTTATTGTCATGAGTCCCGATTCCATCGGGATGCAAGGTGAACGGAGTCCCGACCTTACCAAAGTACCCCAAAAAGTTCCTTAGCAGTCCAGCAGTACCTTACATGTGTACAGACAAACCCAATACCAAAAGTGTTGGGTTTTTCACTATGTCATTCTGACAATCTGCATTGGAGGAGGTTATTGCCATGTACGAGCAAGAGGCTGGAAAAAAAATCGCTCGGATTGCGTGTGTTCAGCTCAAACACACCTTTCCGACAATGTTTGACAAGGTGGTTTTGCCAAGGTACGGTCTCCCACTTATTGGTTCAATCCTTCAAAATGCAGGTTATGAAGTAAAGGTTTTTGACGAGCATGTGGCACCGGTCGATGAAAAATGGGTCTCCGAATCGGATATCCTGCTCCTATCGGCATTGACCGGCGCCGCCAATAGAACCTATGAATTCGCTGCCTGGGCAAAAGTAAAAAACCCGAATATCGTTACAATCATGGGTGGAGAGCATGCGACTAATTTCATAGAAGAGTCTTTGGACTGGGTGGATTTCGTTATACGTGGCGAAGGAGACGAAGCCATTTTAAGTTTGGTTGAGGCCATCGAAAACGGCGGTCCATTCAAGGAGCTGAGCAGGGTCTCCTACCGGGATAACGGGACCTGCGTGCATAATCCAATGAACTCTTCCCCAGCAGACCTGGGCGAAACTTACGATATTGACATCATTCACAAGTATCCCAAAGAAAGGACTTTGGGGATGCTCACCAAACACAAGAAAACCAAGGTCGTAGCTGTGCAGGCATCAAGGGGATGCCCTTTCAGTTGCTCATTTTGCATCGTTCACAGGCTGTTTGGACGCAGCTACCGTTATCGTGATACAGAAAGTATCATCGACGACATCAGGGAAAAGCTGGCGTACGGGAAGGATTTTCTCTTTGTGGACAATCTTTTTACCGGCAGCAGCCAAAAAGCAGGCCGGATTCTCGACCGGATGATTGAGGAGGGATTTGGCAAAGTGGCGGAGTTCAGTGCCTTCTCCCGGATCCACGTTGCCGAGAACCCCGAGATGTTGAAAAAACTCAGGAAAGCGGGGTTCAGAACGCTTATCATGGGCATTGAATCACTCGACAACGACACTTTGAACCGCGTCAACAAGCAACAATCTTTGGATAAGATCAACAAGGCGATAAAAGCTTTTCATGATGCCGGCTTGTTCATCTCGGCAACGTATGTTGTTGGGAACGAAGAAGACGGTCCAGGATCGGTTGATAGGATCGTGAAATTTTCAGTGGATAACAATTTTTCCCAGATTATTCTGCTCTCCTTCTGGGCATATCCCGGCGACACAGAGACTCCTCTTTTTTCAGAACGGTTGATCATGACAAGCTTTGACTATTTCGGAGGCAACTACGTCGTTCATTTCCCAAAAAGAATGAAACCCTCGACCTTACAGCGTGAAATGATGCAGGGATCGAAAGAGTTCTGGAGTTTAAAACGGTGCCTGAAGAATGCATTGAAGCTTAATTTCAGAACGGCAATAAATATCCTTTTCCATCACTACTCCTACCGGGGCATTTGGCGGCAGCAGGCGCAGTACGCTGCTTATCTGGAATCTATCGAGCAGGACTACTACGACAAAGAGGAAAATCTCATATTCGAGCGGATAAGGAACCGCC
>RAZP01000027.1 GCA_004028745.1 Prosthecochloris sp. | reverse complement strand
TCCTCAAGGCCGGTAATAAAGACCACTGGAAATTCCAGGCCTTTTGCCATGTGAACCGTCATCAGAGAAACATAGTTGTCCGACTCCTGGATTTCATCGTAATCGGTTGCAAGAGAAATGCCATTCAGAAACTCGTTCAGGCCGTTTGCTCCCTCGTTATGATCCGAAAAATCCCTTGCCATTGATAGCAGTTCCTGAAGGTTTTCATAACGGGCCATCGATTCCGGGGTATTTTCCGCCTGAAGCAGCGAGGTGATACCCGTAGATTCATACAAAGCGGAGAGAACGTCATAAACAGAGCCTTCCTCGGCAATATCTTTCAACTGCTCTATCACGGCGCTGAACCCCTGAAGCGCAGTGCGCAGCCGCGCAGGATAACCGGCCTCTTCCGCTTTGAGGATCGCTTCGTAGACCGGGATGTCATTGATGGCGGCATAGTCACGAAGCTTAGCGATACTGACCTCACCGATCTTTCTGGGCGGGAAATTGATAATGCGCAGCAGAGACTCCGTATCCTGGTCATTACGGATAAAACGCAGATAAGCTACGGCATCCTTGATTTCCTTACGTTTGTAAAACGAAACGCTGCCGAAAATCCTGTAGGGAATCCGGTGCATGCGAAAGATATCCTCCAAAACCCTTGACTGGGCATTGGTTCGGTAAAAAATCGCGAAATCCCTGTACTCGAAGCCTTTCGTCAGCTTCCAGGTCCGAATGTATTCCCCAACCTTTTCCGCCTCGCGCTTCTCGTTGAACGATTCGAGGAGCGTCAAAGGTTCGCCGCTGCTCTGCCTGGATACAAGCTCCTTTTTTATCTGCTTGCTGTTTCGTTTGATAATACTGTTCGCCGCCTGAAGAATCTTCTGCGTGCTGCGATAGTTCTCAACCAGCTTGAAAACCGAAGTCTCAGGGTAGTCATCCTGGAAATTCAGAATGTTGGTGATGTCCGCACCACGCCAGGAATAAATCGACTGTGCATCATCGCCTACCACGAAAATGTTCCGATGAGAGGCAGCAAGAGATTTCGCAACAAGGTACTGGGCACGGTTCGTGTCCTGGTACTCGTCTATCATGATGTAGCGAAAATAGTCCTGCAGCTGTTCGAGAACTGCCGAGTGCTCCTGAAAAAGCTCCAGCGGTTTTATGAGAAGATCATCAAAGTCAAGAGCGTTGTTCTCCCGAAGTTTGCGAGTGTAAACCTCATATATTTTTGCGGCTGTCTGCCCGTTGTAGTCCGATGCCTTGGCGTGAAACTGGGAGGGAAGAATAAAGCTGTTTTTCGCTCTGCTGATAATACCCTGTACGGTATTGACCGGAACCGAATCAACCGGAATGTTCAGTTCCTTCATCACCTGTTTGATCAGGCTCTTGCTGTCATCGGAATCATAAATTGAAAAATTGCCGTCGTAACCGATGAGATGAATGTAGTTTCGGAGCAGGCGGGCGAATATGGAATGGAACGTTCCTATCCAGAGCCCCCTCGAACTTCCGTTATGCAGCAGCTCATCAACCCTCTGGCGCATTTCATTGGCGGCTTTGTTGGTGAAGGTCAGCGCAAGGATCTGATGCGGCGCCACCTTCTTCTCGCCAATAAGGTAGGCTATTCGATAGGTAATAACCCTGGTTTTACCCGACCCCGCTCCCGCGAGAACCATAACCGGGCCTTCTGTAGTCTGAACGACCTGCCGCTGCACGTCATTTAACTCCTGTAAAAAATCTATCAAAATTATCTCTGGAAAAAGTTAGCCCTCATGAGCTTTTCAAGTCTCATTAATTCATCGCGGTTAAAATAAAAAAAAAGACGGTCTTCTGGTGAAACCGCCTCATGTTTTTCGAGATACCTTTTTAAGTCAGTGCAAACCTGTTCAACCCTGAACGTTGAGTTTACTTCTCATAAAGGCCTGACGTTCTCCCAGCCATTTCAAAATCTTTCTCGCTCAACCCGCCGAGCGAATGGCTCCACCAGGAAACCGTGACCTTACCCCACTCGGTAAGCACTGCCGGATGATGATCGGCTTTCTCGGCAACCATACCTACTTTCACGCTGAAAGCCATTGCAGCAATAAAGTCACTGAATGTAAAAACCCTTTCAAGACGCTTCTTGCCGTCAACCTCAACAACATCCCACCCCGGCAGCTCCCGGACTTTCTTGTCAACAGCACCGTCACTCAGCTTTTCCATAGAGAGTTACCTCCTTGTTATTACAAAATTTAGGGCACCTCTATAACAATCCCTTCCTTTTATTCAATCCCCGAGCGACAGGCAGCGACACAATCATTTAACATTTTGTTGATAGCTATTGCATGGTATATTAGAACCCGAAATCGCACATGCTGCAGGAACTGACAATGGATTCAGGTAGGTTTCAACAATTCAACACGACATCGATACAATGTTCCCATTAGTTTACGAAATAAACACAAGAGTCTGGCTCCGCCGGCTTTCCGACATATACCAGAAACCTGTCACCCTTGGTACGGTCCCGGAACAAGAATTCGACTTTTTCACCACTTGCGGCTTCAATATTGTCTGGCTCATGGGTATATGGAAACCAAGTCTCTACAGTCAGGCAATAGCCCGCTCACACCAGTGTCTCCGGACGGTCTTTCTTGAACAGCTTGAATATGTCGAACCCGAAGACATTGCAGCATCTCCCTATGCAATACCTGAATACAGCCTCAACCCCTGCCTCGGCGAAGAAGAGGAGCTTGAAATATTCCGCAAAAGGCTCGGCGAATCAGGCATCAGGCTCATGCTGGATTTTGTTCCTAACCATCTGGCTCTTGACAACAAATGGCTTCCTGAAAACCCGGAATACTTTGTCACCGTTTCAGATGAAGAGCATTACCTCGATCCCAATTCATGTTTTGAATATAAACACGATCATTACCTTGCTCACGG
>RAZP01000026.1 GCA_004028745.1 Prosthecochloris sp. | reverse complement strand
TGTGTACACTCCGGTTTCTGCGCTCCGTTCGCCTCGTACTCAAGGCGCTCGCGACAATTTATAGAGGTGCCCTTAAGAGATTGTTCACTGAGGTATTTCAGCAAAAGGCAATTTTTTCCTGAAAACTCTCAATCCTTATCTTTGCTGGCAAGCAGTTGTTCTACCGGAGCTGCTTCGGGAAGGATATATACGATACCTGCTGTGGGCTTGAAAAGAGGGCTGAGGACGTTCTTGAACAACGGTACGGAAACATTGATGCATCCCCAGGTAATCCGGTTATCTGTCGATGTTGTGGACTGCAAACGTGTTCTTCTTTTCTGTCCGGGAACATTGACAACCGGATGCAGTGCGACAGCGTACTTAGTATCAACCCACAAAACGTCCTTACCTCGGTGATCAGGCCCAATCACCGAGTGGTATCGTCCGGAAGGAGTTACACGATCTTTTTTGCCGATGGACGATAGGGGGGCATTGAGCGTTTTGGGGTCGATCCTGTCTGTTTTTGCAATACCAAGCAGGACCGGCCCATGGTCTACAATCTTGCTTTTTGCGTCAAAAACAAAAATATGTGCATTCTTTTTATCGATGATTGCATATGGCAGGTGCTGATTATCCTTGTTCTCTTTGATCCAGGAAACGGTTTTCCGTACCTCCTCAGAGGCATAGTCAAGCTCTTTCACATCCTTCGCGCTAGCGCTTACGCTGTTCAGGATGACCAGCAATAAAAAAACGGGCAGCAATACCGCTGTTCTCCAGGTATTACTAATGATCTTTAAAGCTCGAGTCATGGCAAGGATAGTTCTCTGTTGAAAAATCAACTTTATACAACTTTATAGTCATGTAATTTAAAACACCGAAACCTTATTTGCAAAACTAACACGTCTTGATGTTCCTGTAGATCAATCATACTGCCTTCGTGTTCCACCTACTCTCCAGTTTACCCTGTTTTTCCCAGCACTTTTTCGGTTACAATTACGAGTACGGTTACCGTTTTGCTGACAGAGTGGCCAGTTGGCTCGAGGGTTCAGCCCCCAATTGCATATTGCTGACTGAAAACTACTGACTGATTTCTTGCTGTCCAGCTGTCTCGCCATCAAGCAACCCGGCTTTTATAACAATTCAACAGTTCAACGAATAAACAATTCAACAATCTTATGGCTTGGCTATATTGTATGCAATGCCACGGTTTTTACATGAAGCAATGAGACTGTGATTCCCTGATTCCATGAAGATACTATACCGTTACATATTAAAAGAGCATATCGGTCCTTTTCTTTTTGCCTTCCTCACCATTCTTTTTGTCTTCATACTACAGTTTGTAACCCGTTTTTTTGATCGTTTCGTGGGCAAGGGGTTGGAGTTTTTTGTTGTCGCCGAGCTTATCGCCCTTCAGATTGCGTGGATGGTGGTGCTTGCCGTTCCAATGGCGGTCCTTATTGCTACTCTGGTTGCTTTCGGAAATCTTACAAACAATTCTGAAATGACTGTGATGAGAGCAGGAGGACTTTCTCTTTATCGGCTGATTGTCCCTGTTCTTTTTGCAGGAGCTTTACTTGCCGGTCTCATGGAACGGTTCAACAATATCGTTCTTCCCGAAGCAAACTATCAGGCGAAATTGCTGTTGAAGGACATAACCAGGGCTAAGCCTAGTTTCGGGCTTACGGAGAATGCATTTTCAGGGCTTGTGGATGGATATTCGATTCTTGTCAGGGAAACGGGAAAAAATGCTGACACACTCGAAGGTATTACGATTTACGAAACGAAAGAGGATGATGAGAAGACTGTCATTACTGCCGAATCGGGAAATATCGAGTTTACTTCCGATTACCATTATCTGATTTTAACCCTCTATAACGGGGAGATGCACGAGTTGCACGGAGGAGATAAGGAGGAGTACAGGATAATGACGTTTGACAAGCATCGGTTTGTTTTTTCCTCAACGGGCTACGGTTTTGAGCGTACTGACGGCAGTGAGGTCAGAAGAGGGGACCGTGAATTGTCTGCAAAGCGGCTTTACAGCATGGGCATGCAATTCAAAAAACGTGCAAACGACGCTGTGGCGCAGATAGGGCAAAATCTTGCGCGTGAGCAGGAAACGATCAATGCACTCAGAAACGTGGTTCGAACGCAACATGTTACCGGTGAACAAGTTACCCAAAAACGGAATGCAGAGACAGTGGAACAGGTGGAGAAAATGCTTGCCCGGATTGACCGGGAAATCGAGCATATGGATCGCAGCAGGGAGATGTACAACAAGTATATGGTTGAGTTTCATAAAAAATATGCGCTGTCGTTTGCCTGTATTGTATTTGTTTTGGTCGGAGCTCCTCTCGGCGTTCTTGCGAAACGCGGTGGTTTTGGTGTAGGTGCAGGTCTGTCACTGGTGTTTTTTATCCTTTACTGGTCCCTACTCATAGTAGGTGAAAAGTTGTCCGACAGGGGCCTGCTTGATCCCGGAATATCGATGTGGCTTGCCAATATCGTCATGCTGCTGATAGGACTCATCGCTTTGTTTCACGTCTCCGGGATAGTTTTTGGCTCAGGCCGTTAGTGTGATTTGAATGTTTGGGAGCGGTTTATTCCCTGCACAGTTTCTTTTTATTACCGTTTTCATCCAGGCAGACAAAAGTGATACAAGTGCTGAAAACCATCTCACGTTTTCCCGTGTCTATACTGTCTTTGTATGCATTGACCGTATATTCTACAGAGGTATAACCTTCACGTGTTTTTACAGTTTCGAAGCAGAGAATTGTGCCTTTTCCGATGCTTTTTTTGAACTCGATCTTGTCCATTGCAACTGTTACAAAGTTGCAGCCGGGATAGTCAAGGGTCACGGCAATGTATCCTACCTCATCGATCCATTTCAGCAAGTTGCCGCCGAAAAGATAGCCATAATGATTAAGGTGTTCGGGAAGAACAAGTTTGTAGTTTTCCATGATTGGTATTTATTCAGAAGGTCGAACAATAATAACCTTTTCTTTTTCCACCAGGACTTGGCCGGGGGGCATGTTTCTTGACCGCCTGACATATTTTTTCTCGGTATACATTACAGGAGCAAACTCGGAATGTTTAGCAGCGGAATAATAAGCGGCAATTTCTGCTGCTCTCTGGATTTCAGAGATGTTTTGCATTGTTGCTCCGCGCAGAATGCAGTGGGAGCCGGAGGCTCCTCTTGCATGTAACCAGATATCATTTGGTTTTGCAAAAGAAAA
>RAZP01000025.1 GCA_004028745.1 Prosthecochloris sp. | reverse complement strand
ATGGCTGTAGCTGTATATTTCATATACATCAAGTCAAAATTCAAAAGGCAAAAGTTAAAAATGAAGAACTAAAATCCGGATTATCGAGACGCTCCAACATTTTCTTTCGTTCTAATGATAATGGTTGCAAGGATCTTAGAAAGCTCTTCAGACTCACCGATCAGTTCATTAAGCCGTTCCCCTCCCTGCAGGCTCTCTTCCTCAATCTCCCTGATAATCCTGAGCCAGTAGTTCGACTCTTTCATTCCACGCAATGAAATCTCGGTTTTATAGACAAAATCCTGCTTTGAAGAACCGGCTTGTGCCTCCTTGTAATTTGCACCAGCAGATGTTAGCTGATTTACAAAGCTGGCAAGAGATAACCTGATATTCCGGTAATTTTGGAAATTTTCTGATAAGGTTTATGGCTCCAACAGCAAAATCGAAAAGACGTTTCGCAAGATCATTTTTCATAGTTCGAGAGATATATTGCATGGGTCTATTTTACCATTGGACCTTTGTCCTTCACTTTTCTTTTCTCCTCACTTTTGCCTTTTGCCCTTTGACTTTTACCTTTCTTCAGCTTCGGAGAAGCTGAAGAAGATACTCCCCATACTGGCTTTTCATCAACGGTCTTGCCAGTTCCTCCAGCCGCTTGTCGTCGATCCACCCGCTTCGCCAAGCTATCTCTTCTGGACAGGCGACCTTCAGCCCCTGACGCTTCTCCACTGTCTCAATAAAGTTACCTGCTTCCTGGTACGAATCGTGCGTACCTGTGTCCAGCCAGGCAAATCCGCGCCCCATGATTGACATTCTCAACTGCTTCCGGTGCAGGAACTCTTCGTTTACAGAGGTAATTTCAAGTTCACCACGTGCTGATGGTTTTACGTTCTTAGCGATCTCGATGACATCGTTTGTATAGAAATACAACCCTACGACTGCGTAGTTCGACTTGGGCTTTTTTGGCTTCTCCTCTATCGAAAGCACGTTGCCTTCTTCATCGAAATCAGCTACTCCGTACCGTTCGGGATCGTTTACATAGTACCCAAAAATAGTTGCCATCTTTTCCTCTTGGACACTTTGCACCGCTTTCTGCAGCATACCCGTAAACCCGTAACCGAAAAAGATGTTGTCGCCGAGAATTAGGCATACATCGTCATCCCCGATAAATTCTTCGCCCAGCAGAAACGCTTGGGCAAGGCCGTCCGGGGAAGGCTGTTCGATGTAAGACAGCGTGATTCCCCAGTCGCTTCCGTCACCAAGCATTCTTTGAAACAAAGGGAGATCCATTGGGGTTGAAATCACCAACACTTCACGTATACCTGCAAGCATCAGTGTGCTCAAAGGATAGTAGATCATCGGCTTGTCATACACCGGGAGCAATTGTTTCGATATTCCTTTTGTCACCGGGTAGAGCCGCGTACCCGAACCTCCTGCAAGTATAATTCCTTTCATTATTAGATAGTGCTAAGTGCTAAGTGCTAAGTGCTAAGTGCTAAGTGCTAAGTGCTAAGTGCTAAGTGCTAAGTGCTAAGTGCTAAGTGCTAAGTGCTAAGTGCTAAGTGCGAAGTGC
>RAZP01000024.1 GCA_004028745.1 Prosthecochloris sp. | reverse complement strand
AGCAGCGGGACGGAACGCATTGAAGAAGAGCTTCGTAACCTTTTCCCGGAAGAAAAAATACTCCGCATGGACGTGGATACCACAAGCGTTAAAGGTGCACATGCAATGATACTCAAGGATTTTCATGAAAAGAAAGCCCGGATACTGCTTGGAACACAGATGGTAGCAAAAGGGCTCGACTTTCCGGATGTCACTCTTGTCGGGGTGCTCATGGCCGATATAGGCCTCAATCTTCCCGATTTCAGGGCCGGAGAAAGGCTTTTTGCCCTGCTCATGCAGGTAGCTGGACGTGCAGGCAGATCAAAAATTCCCGGAGAGGTTTATCTCCAGACTTACAATACCGGCAGCGAAGTTTTCACTTTCCTTATGCATAGCAGCTACGAAAGGTTTTATCAACAGGATATGCAGGCAAGAAAAGAGCTTCTCTACCCTCCATTCGCCAAACTTGTTTCCTGCGAGTTTTCCTCTCCGGACGAAAACACCGCAGAAAAGGCCGCCCAAGAATTTGCTGACACCCTCAAGCCCCATGTACCTTCTAAAACATGTATTCTGCTTGGACCGGCCCCGGCGGATATCGCCCGTATCAGGGGACGTTACCGCTACCAGATTCTGCTCAAACTTCCCGGCAAAAAAATCTCCGCAGAATACCTGAAAAAACTGCAATACCCTCTTATGAGAAAATACAGCCGGAACAAACTTTCCATCACCATTGATGTTGATCCTCAGAGTATGATGTGAGGGAATTGTTGAACTGTTGTTTTTTTGAGTCGTTGAGCCGAAAAGAGGCAACATCTTTCGCCTGTATGAATCTATAGGGTCAAACATAAGATATGGCAAGCTTTTTTTGACTTTTTACTTTCGATTTTTGACTTTCTCCCGTACTCAGCGAAGCGGTATTCGTAGTCGTAATCGAAAATTTTGAGGCCGCAGAAAGGTGAAATATGTAACAAACCCGGAAGTTATAATCCGAAAGCACTCAACCAAAACGTAAAACACAACAGACATGTAACCCTCCTTGCACATTGAAATTGCGGATTGTGTATATTTCTGGTATACCCATTAACAACTGACTCCTTTTTTCATGACCGATTTTGAATGGTCTTCCAAGTATCTGGCAAAACATCCTTTTAAAACCGCAGGTATTGTCCTTTTTCTTGTAGGCCGCTACCTTTTTGCCGCTTTTTTTCTCTACGGTTTCTGGCACAAACTGGTAAAAGACTGGCTCTGGACCGACATTATGCATGGACACTTCACTGAAAGACTCGGCGAACTCACCCCCGGCTCTTTTCAGGCCTTGTATCTGGAACACTTCGCTATTCCACTGGCCATGCCGATTGCCTGGATCGTTACTGTAGGAGAGCTCATCATCGGCATATCGCTTGTTCTGGGTCTTGCGGTCCGTGCCAATGCGGCGTTTGCCCTCTTTCTTGTGTTGAATTTCGCAGCAGGAGGATACTACAATCTGACGCTTCCGCCGTTTATGGTTTACTCGGTACTTCTGATGATTTTTCCTTCCGGGCACTGGCTCGGCATGGACAGAAAACTTCATGAAAAGCACCCTGATTCTCTATGGTTCCGGTAAGAGCAAACGGAACTATATCCAAACAAAAGAGTGTTTCAATTATTTTGTAAATTGAGCAACTCAAACCGCCCCCACCAAGCAGTAATCCCTGAAGAATAGATGTAGGCAACGATAACCGGGCCATTCATCAAAAGAGAGTTATGAGCTGTAAAACAACGATCCCGGCATTTATTTTACTGACAGCCGTTCTTCTCTGCGGTAACTATTCAGGTATTTTCCTTGCAGGAAATCTCTCTTATGCTGCAAAACCATACAAAACCTCATCCAGACAAAATCTCTCCGGCACTCTCCAAACAGCCGATTCGGCTTTTTACGCAATGAATTACGAGGCTGCCGATTCGCTTTATTCATTGATCCTTGAAGAAGATCCCGGAAACGCCCATGCAAACTGGAGGCTCGCCCGCCTCTATGTCAGCATGGGAGAAGCCCTTTCTCCGGAAAATACCGAAGAACGTCAACCTTATTACGAAAAAGCGGTTCAGCACGCTGAAGCATGTATCATGAACAATGACGTTATTGCTGAAGGACATACCTGGTTTGCAGCTTCTCTGGGTGTGCTTGCAGACAATGTGGGGCCAAGAGAGAAAATAAAGCGAGCCAACATCATAAAAAGCGAACTTGATCGCGCACTTGAACTCAACCCGGAAGATGATGTCGCATTGTCCATCCTCGGTTCTTTCAACAGAGAGATCGCTGATATGGGATGGCTTGAAAAAGTTTTTGCCAAGACATTTCTGGGCTCGCTGCCTGAAGGAAGTCAGGAGGAGGCGGAAAAAATGCTCAAAAAGGCCATTACGGTAAACCCCCGCGTTATCCGACACTACCACGAGCTGGGAAAACTGTATCGGGACATGAAGCGCTATCCCGAAGCTGTTGCCGTGCTTCAAGAAGCATTGACCAAACCGGTGCTGATGAAAAGCGACGAACGAAGGCTTGAAAACATACGCGCTCTGATCAAAAAGCTCTCGAAAAAGGTTGATTAGGTGATTGGTATTACGAAAACAGGTTAGCTTGATAGCTGGACGGCTGGACAGCAAGAAATCAGTCAGTAGTTTTCAGTTAGCGCTAGGCAATTGGAGGTTGAACCCACGGCCAACTTGTCACTCTATCAGCGAAGCGGTAATCGTACTCGTAATCGAAAATGCAGTAGGTTAGAATTCAGAGTCCAGGAGGAGTTGTAGGGGCGAAAAAGAGGAGGCCTAAAAAGCCGGGTTTGTAGGGGCAGGCCCGTGTGCCTGCCCGCGCGGAGCAATGAGTTTTTCTTTAGATATTAAAAGCCCAAACAGGGTGCTTTTACAAATGAGGAATTTTGTTCAAGATCGAGGAGTGTTCACAAACCGAAGCGCAGCGTATGTTTGAATACGTGAGCATCGGAAGTGTGAACACGACAAAGAGATTGGGCAAAAGGGCCATTTGAAGAGGTGCCCTTAAAAGTTGACTTTCAGGCCGACAAGCACATTATGACTTGAAATATCAAGCTCGATGTTATCGCCGCCCTCGCGGAAACTTGCATCCTGCGTGGAGAAATAACGATACATGGCATTGACCGTGACCGACGGAGAAATCTTCACGCCCAACCCTGCACCGACCTGATAGGCAAGCACGATATCATCTTCATTGAACTCGTCAATGTCATCTTCGTATTCGACATTGGCCGCGCCTATACCGGCGCTGATGATGGGAACAATTGAGCTGTTGGGAATCTCGCAATAATAGTAGCCGTTCGCGAGAAAGGAAAGGATGGAAAGATCACCGTCAGCGGTTATTCCGCCGGGCTCAAATGTTTCAAAATCATTTTTCTGGTAACCGATTTCTCCCTCAAGCCTGAAGCACCCGAGATCAAGACCGTGAGCATAGCTATACGCTTCCCCATCGTCATAGCTGAGATCACCGTTTTTTGAACCTTTGAGACTTGAATCATTTAAATACGCCAGACCGACAGTGAGTCCTGCGTAAGGGGAACCTGCAAGGGATGGAAAAGAAGAGAAAAGAACAAAGTTGAGACAAAGTAAAGCCCCTAAATACTTGTTTATCATTTGGCCTCCCGAGTAATTAATAATACATGCCTGTCAAATGAACAAACACATTGACAGCCCTGTATATACGTTACTCTCCGTTCATAGTGCAATCGTATACACGTGACGAGTAATAGCTATGGATAGTGTTTCAATTCTTGTGCTTAATGGCCCCAACCTTTCGAG
>RAZP01000023.1 GCA_004028745.1 Prosthecochloris sp. | reverse complement strand
AGGCTGTAAAGAGACATGGTACACCCGAGAGGAATCGAACCCCTAACCTTCTGATCCGTAGTCAGACGCTCTATCCAATTGAGCTACGGGTGCAGGGAAAAATGTAGCGGAAATGTGTAGCGTGTACGGGATTCGAACCCGTGATCTCCGCCTTGAGAGGGCGGTGTCCTGGGCCACTAGACGAACACGCCATTTATTCTTAAGACAGAGCCTTGTGGGCCCTGTAGGACTTGAACCTACGACCTAGCGATTATGAGTCGCTTGCTCTAACCAACTGAGCTAAGGGCCCGGCAAAAGCCCGGCTTTAGAGTCAATTAATATAATTTTTTAATGAAAAAATGCAAGTGTCTGTGCTTTTTTCATTGTTTTCTAAGTAATTATGGGCACATCTATTAATTATCATGAGTCCCGATTGCATCGGGATGCAAGGCGAACGGAGCGCAGAAACCTCCTCCTATCCGCTCAACGAAGTATTCGGGTCGCGCAACAAATTAATAGAGGTGCCCTAAATTGAGGTGCCCTTATACGAACTCCTGATAAGATACCCGTTCGATTGCCGCACCAAGACTGTTCAGTTTTTTTTCAATCCGCTCGTAGCCTCGGTCAAGGTGATAGATCCTGAGAACTTCCGTAACACCTTGCGCAACCAGTCCGGCCAGAACGAGGCAAGCAGAAGCTCTGAGGTCGGTTGACATCACTTTTGTCCCTGTAAGTTTCCTCGGACCATGTATCGTTGCCTCGTTGTCACGTATCTCTATATGTGCGCCGAGACGATTGAGTTCGGGAATATGATTGAAACGTTCATGATATATCTTGTCGATAACATGGCTCACTCCTTCTGCCTGAGTCATGAGTGCGATCCACTGTGCCTGCATGTCGGTAGGGAACAGTGGGTAGGGGTTGGCAATGACATCGGTGCGCAGAAGCATATCCGGACTTTCGAGAGTAATGGAGCCGGTATCCGTGATGATTCTACAGCCCGTCTGTTCAAACTTTCCCAGAACGGCGGCAAGCTGCGCCGGGTCGGCACCGGTTACGGTAATAGACCCTCCGGTAATGGCTCCGGCTGTCAGAAGGGTTAAGGCCTCTATCCTGTCGAATATGTTTGTGAATTCAGATGCGTTGAGGTTATCGACGCCTTCAATCTCAAGTGAAGGTGTGCCGATTTTCCGTATATTTGCGCCCATTGCGTTGAGGAAGCAGCAAAGGGTTACGATTTCCGGTTCGACAGCTGCATTGTTGATTGTTGTAATACCCTCGGCAAAAACTGCGGCCATCAGCGCATTCCCGGTTGCACCCACTGAAGTGACGGGAAAGTCAATCTGTACACCTCTGAGACGGTTTCCCTTGACCTTTGCTTCAATAAATCCTTTCTCGATCGTGACTGAAGCACCAAGCTTTTCCATAGCCATAAGATGCAGGTCGATGGGTCTGGGGCCGAAAGCACAACCTCCAGGCAGCGATACGCTGGCATGACCGAATCGGGCAAGGAGTGGTCCAAGGACATAAATCGAGGCACGCATCTGTTTGACAAGCTCGTAAGGCGCCTGAACACAGCGGATGTTCGACGTGGAGATATTCAGGGTGTTTGCCTGGTAGCTTACCTCGGCACCGAGGTAAACCAGCAGTTTGCTGAAGGTTTGAATATCTTTCAGGTCAGGGATGCGGTGAAGCTTTATTTCTCCGCTGTTACAGAGTAGTGTGGCCGCCATAAGCGGCAATGCCGAATTTTTCGACCCTGATGTCTTAACGGTGCCGTTGAGCTGACGGCCTCCCTGAATGACAAGCTTCTCCATCCTAAACTGAGCGTTTCAACAAATGCTCAATAACAGTAAGTTTATTAAAAACAATCTCTTATAATGCATTTATGGTGAGATTTCTCCTCACCTGCTGGGTGAAAGTGAAAACTGATAAAGAGCCGCATTTGTTGAAGCCCCGACAAGCCGGGGATTGTCGATCATACCGAACCTGCTTCTGAACTGACTGCAAAAACTGTTATTTAATCATTTCAATGAGAGAAAAAAAGTTTTAAAGCATGATTGTCTTATTGTCAGTCAAGCAAGACAGCCAAATTGACCTAAGTTTTTGTTCAGGCGGGAAGGTGGTGTTTTCTTTGACATTTTTTCCTCATATTTCCCTGAACTGTCGTTATTAACCCCGTTTGGCAGATATGCGTGTATGAAAGAGTGTAAACGGTTTATAAGGCGGATGCATGTCGCACTGAGAAAGGCAGCTCCTGTTTTTTTTATTGTTGCCGCGGTCAGCATGGTGCCCGGTGTTGACGCGTTTGGCAACCCTGAGATCGACAAGATCATGAAGGAGCGGAAAAAGCTTGAGCAGGATCTCACAAGCCTCAAAAAGCAGCTTAAGGAGTACCAAACCAAACTGAAGAAAACCAAAAAGGAAGAGGTGCAGTCTATAAAGGCGCTGAAAAATTATAACAGGCAGCTCAAATTGCTTGAGGAAATGATTGCCAAAAATAATGCCAAACTCCGCAGCCAGGATATGGAAATAAGGTTGCTCAAGGATCAGTTTATGGAAAACCAGGGCAGGTACGACACAATTGTTGAAGACTTCAGGCGTATAGCGGTCGCTGTCTACAAGGGCGGTTCGAAACATGATATAGAGCTGCTGTTTGCCGCAACGTCTCTGAACCAGGCTATTGTAAGGTCAAGGTATATGGGGTTTTTTTCAGAAGCGGTTGTGAGGACGGTAGATGACCTTCAGAGTACTGCAAAAGATCTTCAGGAAAGCCGTGAAGCCTTGGAAAAAAGCTATCGTAAGCGATCGGGTGTCGTCAAGGAGCAACGGGGCCAGATGCAGAGTTTTTCGAAGAAGAAAAAAGAAAAACAGATTGTGCTCAATACGCTGAAGAAAAACAAAAAGAAATTTTCAGGTGAGATACAGGCTAACCAGAAAAAACTGCAAAAGCTGCAAACTAAAATCGAGGAGTTGATCAAGGCTGAGCAGGTAGCGATTGAAAAAGAGAGGGAGCGCCAGAGGCTGGAAGCTGAACGCAGGAGAATAGCTGGTCAGGCGCCTCTCCCCGTCGCCTCTGAAACGGATCTCGCAAAAATTTCCGAGGATTTTGATAAGGCTGTTGGCTTGCTGCCATGGCCGGTTGATAACGGCGTGATTGTGAGGAAGTTCGGCAAGGTCAGGGATCCTGACCTGAACATTGTAACCACAAATAACGGAATAGATATTTCCGTTTCTTCCGGTGCGCCAGTACGTGCGGTTTCGGGTGGAAAGATCGCCCAGATTGCCTATCTGCCGACGTACGGTAATATTGTTATTATTCGGCATGCCAAATCTTATCTGACGGTATATGCAAATCTGGCGAAGATCAACGTAGCCAAAAATGACGTTGTTGTCGGCCGGGAGGTTATCGGGATATCCGGTCCGATGCCTGAAGGGGGTTCGCTGGTTCATTTCGAAGTCTGGAAAGGGAAAGTGAAGCAGGACCCTCAAAAATGGCTTAAAAAATAGATTGCCATGAATCCACAGTGCCTGCATCTTAATTACGTTTTGGTTGAGGATATCTTGCTTGCTTTTATCCGTAACGAGATAAGTAAAGTCGGGTTTCAATCAGCAGTGCTTGGGCTTTCCGGAGGGATTGATTCCGCGGTTGTTTGCGAGCTTGCAGCAAGAGCTCTTGGACCTGAAAATGTTCTTACGGTGCTGATGCCCTACAGGACAAGCAGCCCTGAAAGTGTAAGGCATGCTCGGATGATGGTTGAAAAAACAGGAGTTCTGTCGGAAGAGGTTGAGATTTCAGGTGTGGTTGACGCTTTTTTCGAAGGAATGCCTGAAGCGGGAAGGCTGCGTATGGGAAATGTCATGGCCAGGACAAGGATGCTGTATCTCTATGACATTTCGGCAAGGGACAGCCGGCTGGTTATTGGTACGAGCAATAAAACAGAGCTGCTGCTTGGTTATGGGACTTTGTTTGGCGATATGGCCTCGGCGGTCAATCCGATAGGCGATCTTTACAAGACTCAGATATGGGGGCTTGCCAGACACCTGCAGTTACCTGAGGAAATAGTATCCAAAACTCCCTCCGCGGATCTCTGGGAAGGACAAAGCGATGAGGAAGATCTCGGGTTCGGTTACGAGGAAGTTGACTTGCTGCTTTACTTGATGCTTGAAAGGCGAATGGGCAGGGATGCAATTATTCAGGAAGGTATCGATGAGGTGTTTTATGATAAAGTCAGGAAAATGGTGGTGAGGAATCAGTACAAGAGAATGATGCCGGTGATCGCCAAGGTCTCCGCCCGTACTCCCGGCATAGATTTCCGTTATGCCAGGGACTGGCAGGAGGTTAAATAAGAAGTCGCTTCGCTCAGTGACGAGTAACGAGTGACAAGTTGGTTTTCAGTTGTTGTAGGATTTGGTATCGGTGCCTGAAACCGTGCAGACACTGTAGGGGCGAAAGATTTTTCGCCCTTACAAATCAACAGTTGTTTTTTTAGAACGACCTTTGTTCCGTGTCTATAAGAAAATGTTTGTCATCTGTTTGCGGGTAGTCGGTCGTATAGTGCAGGCCTCTCGATTCCCTTCGCATAATGGCGCCGTCTATAATCAGGTTCGCTACTTTGATGATGTTGCGAAGCTCCAGAATCTGGGTTGTAATCTTTGTTTTTTTGTAGTATTCCTCGGTTTCCTCCTTGAGGAACTCGATTCTCCGTTTGGCCCTTTGAAGTCTCAGGTCACTGCGTACAATTCCGACGTAATCACTCATGACCTGCTGGGCTTCTCTTTTGTTGTGAGAAACAAGAATCCACTCTTCCGGGTTTACTGTTCCGCTGTCATCCCAGTCGGGGAAAGGTGTGTTGTTTCGGAGTGTCTGAACGGTTTCCCTGATCTCGGTGTAGGCCCGGTGAGCGAAGACAAGTGCCTCAAGCAGTGAGTTACTTGCAAGCCTGTTTGCTCCATGAACTCCCGTACAGCAGGTTTCCCCACAGGCGTAAAGGCGGCTGATGCTTGTTTTTCCTAATGAATCTGTTTTAATCCCCCCACAGGAGTAATGTGCGGCTGGCACAACCGGGGTCATCTCTTTTGTCATATCGATCCCATACTGAAGGCAGGTTTCATAGATATTGGGGAAATGCTCGATGGTTTTCTGAGGGTCAAGGTGGGTGACATCAAGGAACACACATTCATCGCCTGTTTTTTTCATTTCGGAGTCAATTGCGCGTGCCACAATGTCCCTTGGCGCCAGGTTTTCCCGTTTATCATACTTGTGCATGAACTCCTGGCCGTTCTTTAGTTTCAGTACCCCGCCGAAACCGCGTACCGCCTCCGAAATGAGGAATGATTTTGCTTTGGGATGATAAAGCGAAGTGGGATGAAACTGAATGAACTCCATGTTTGCGATGACCGCTCCCGCACGGTAAGCCATTGCAATACCGTCTCCTGTTGCAATGGGCGGGTTTGTCGTATGCAGGTAGACCTGCCCGAGCCCTCCGGAAGCAACCATGGTGATTTTTGCGAGAATTTTTTTCAGTTTCCTGTTTTTTGAGTCGAGTGCGTAAGCACCATAACAGGTGATGTCGTTTGTTTTGATGCGAAGATGGTGCTCAGTCAGCAGCTCAATGGCGAAATGGTGCTCAAGCAGTGTGATATTCGGATGGTTGTTGACCTTGTCGAGGAGCGCCTGCTCGACTTCTTGGCCGGTAAGGTCCTTTGCGTGGACAATTCTTTTTCTGGAGTGTCCCCCTTCACGGCCGAGATCAAGGTGATCGTCGTTTGTTGTCGTGAAATCTACGCCCAGCTCGATCAATTTTCTGATATGCTGCGGGCCTTCCCTGACCATGAGGGAAACCATTTCGCGGTTACACAGCCCTGCGCCGGCGCCGAGCGTATCTTCTATATGGAGTTCAGAGCTGTCGTTTTCCCCAACAGTCGCTGCAATGCCTCCTTGGGCCCAGTTTGTATTGGATGCACAGCTTTCTTTTTTTGTGATGATGGTTACTTTTGCATGATCAGCGATATGCAGAGCAAAATATAATCCCCCGATGCCACTGCCGATGACCAGTACATCGGTTTTGATTTCTTCTTTCATATATGCTTATGAGGATTTGTTACGATGAATACTCCTTAAGGCTGTTGTGTGTTTTCGCTGAAATGTATTCCAGGGTAAACACAAGAAGCAGCCCCGCTGCCATCAGAATCAGTGCGGAAATAACCAGAGGGTCCGATCCTGTTGTCTGCAGATAGGTTTCAGGCGTGATGTTTGCCGAGAAAAGCATCGCTTTTTTTTCGTCAGGCATTGTATTCGTCACGGGTGCTTTCCAGGGCCATACTTTGGTCAGCGAGCCGATCATGACACCGGCAAGAAACATCATTGTATGGTCATGGAGGTACCGCAGAAGTTTTGAGAGAATCCTGACAAATCCAAGCAGCCCGGCAATGCATCCTGCACAGAAAATGACAATGACGGTAAAGTTGAGTTCTTTAATGGACCCAAGAATAAAAGAGTACTTTCCAAGCAGCAGAAGTATGAAGCTTCCTGATATTCCCGGAAGGATCATCGCGCAAATAGCCAGTGCACCTGACAGAAAGATGAACCATTCTGTTTCAGGGGTTGTGACAGGGCTGAGGCTTGTAACCAGAAATGCACTCAGGGCCCCAGCCAGACCTGCCGCATACACCGAAATGGAATGTGACTGTATTCTTCTTGCGATGATAACTGCCGAAGCGGCAATCAAACCAAAGAAAAAGGCCAGAACCAGAAGAGTGTGGTGTTCCAGAAGAAAGACGATGGTGCCGGAGAGCGTGACGATACTGAAAACAATTCCCACAAGGAGGCTTGCAAGAAAGCTGCCGTTGATCGTTTTCCAGAAAGAGTAAAATTCGAAACGGAAGAGTTTTTTCAGCGCATAACTGTTTATCGACTTCAGGGAGGCTATGAGGGTTTCATAGATTCCTGTGATAAACGCGATGGTTCCTCCGGATACGCCGGGAATGACATCAGCAGCTCCCATGAGGATGCCTCTGAATGTAACGGGGAGATAGTGTACAATTCTTGCGAGCATTGTTTTGAACGTGTCCGGGTTCGGTTCAGGCTTTTGTGTTTTTCCTGAGATACTTCAGGGAATTGGCAATGATGATAATTATGCCTGCCAAAATAATATAATGTACAAAATCAACCAGATCAGGGAACAGGGCTGCCAGAAAATAGCCTATTGATGTAAAGCAGAGAACCCAGACTATCGAGCCGGATACGCTGTAAAAAAGAAAAACCGGATAGGGCATCTTTGCAACACCTGCAAGTGTTGCTGCGAAACTTCTTACCACAGGAACAAAACGGGCAAGAAAAACCGCTTTCGAGCCGTGCTTTTCATAGAATCGCTCTGTTTTTTCCAGGTGCTCCTTGCGGAAAAAAAGGGTTTCCTTTTTTCGCAAGAAAGCTCGCTGAAGCTGAGCCCCGATGAAATAGCCGGTTGAATCGCCCATGATGGCGCCGAATGAAAGCGTGGCGATCACCAGGGGGAGCTCAAGCTCGCCGGATGCGGCAATAAGTCCTGCGGTGATCAGCAAAGAATCACCAGGCAGAAAAAAGCCTGCGAAAAGGCCTGTTTCAGCGAAGACAATCGCAAAGAGCAGGGCGTAGCCACCCCAGATGATCAGTTCGTCAAGTGTTTGAATGTGTTGCATAACAATAAACCGCCGTTCCGGCGGCTTAGGTTCTGTGGTGCTACGGTTATCAAGGCAGCAGTACCGCACAGGCAATAACGGTTGTCCATAGTCCGTTTTCGCCTTCGGCGGATTGCGTGATATTGAATGAATTGATGATTTTGCCGCTCATTTTGTAAATACCTTCCCGTTCATCCCAGTCCTTGTTTGGGTCGAATTCAATGCCGAGTGTGGTTGCCAGCATTGTTGCTGCAAGGTCTTCTGCATATTCCCCCGACTGTTCGGAGGTTTGACCGTAAGGATGATGTTCCGACAAGTAGCCATAAAGGGATTCATCCGCAGGCAGAGCGACGCCGATCGATGAAGCAATGAGGCGTCCATGCTCGTTCGTGGAATTTCTTGCCATGACAGCAAAGGTAATTTCACCGGGAGAGAGCAGTTTCAGCCCCTCTTCGACATTTAAACGTTTGCATTTGGGGGGAAATATGCTTGATACGGTGACAAGATTGCATTTTTCGATCTTTGCGTCTCTCAAAGCAAGCTCAAAAGAGGAGAGATATTCTTTGTGTCTTCCTACACCTTTGGTGAAAAATACTTTTTCAGGTACAAATGACAACTCCGTGTTCTCCGGATAGGTTTATGGATATTGCTGTAAAATTCAGCAATTATAGGAAAAAGCCGGATTATTCGAAATCATTTTTTATGACGACCTTGAAAAATTTTCGTTTCCCTGCTTTCACGACTTTCGGTTTGTCCGTCAGCGGGATCTCAAAGTTGATGTCACTGATTTTCCTATCATCGATCTGGACAGCGTTCTGGCTTATGAGTCTCCTGGCTTCACTTTTTGAGGGGGCGGCATTAAGCTTTACCAGCAGTTCTACCAGAGGTATGGAATGTGCTGCAAATGCAAACTCTTCGATATTTCGCGGTGCTTTTTTGTGAACGAAGACCCTGTCGAAATGTTCCTCGGCCTTTCCAGCAAGCTCCTCGGTATGGTACAATGAAACGATTTCTTTTGCCAGTGTTCTTTTTGCTTCTCTCGGGTTCTGACCGATAATCTCCCGGAAAAGCTCAATAGACTGTTTGGGCCGGGGAAGAAGCAGCGTGAAATAGGTCTCGATCAGCTCATCAGGAATGGACAGGATTTTTCCGTAAATATCTTCCGGTGGGTCGTTAAACGCTATGGCATTGCCGAGGGATTTGGACATTTTTTCCTCCCCGAAAGTGCCGGCAAGCAGGGGCATGGTGATGCATACCTGAGGCTTTATGCCGTATTCCCGTTGAAGGTCTCTCCCGACAAGCAGATTGAATTTCTGATCGGTTCCGCCCAGTTCGATGTCATTGCGCAGATGTACCGAGTCCATCCCTTGGGCAAGAGGGTATAGGAATTCATGTATAGAGATCGGTTCACGCGACCGGTAGCGTTTTTCAAAGTCGTCTCTTTCGAGCATTCTTGCTACCGTATAGTGGCTTGAAAGGCGTATGACATCGTCAAATGTCATGCGTCCCAACCACTCGGAATTATAGCATATGGTTGTTTTTGCCCGGTCGAGGATTATTGAGGCCTGCTCGAAATAGGTCTGGCCGTTTTGTCTTGCTTCTTCGGCTGAAAGCTGGGGCCTTGTTTTGCTTTTGCCTGATGGATCGCCAATCATGGCTGTAAAATCCCCGATAATAAGGGTGGCTTCGTGACCAAGGTCCTGAAATTCCCTGAGCTTTCTCAGCACGACGGAGTGACCGAGGTGCAGGTCGGGTCTGGAAGGGTCGGCACCGAGCTTTACTTTCAGCGGCTTCTGTGTTTCAAAGCTTCTGGTAAGTTTCTGCTCGAGTTCTTCTTCACTGATAACTTCAACGGTGTTGCTGCTTATAAGATCAAGCTGTTCTTTGACTGGTGGAAAACTCATGGGTGAAATCGTTCTTTTGTCTGAGTTGACAGTTTTACATTGGCCTGAAAAATAATGATAAAAATCAGTATGCAATGGTTGTATTCGTACTCAGCGAAGCGGTACTCGTAATCGAAAAGAATAGTAGTTGTGAGAACCTCCCGACATGTCGGGATCGCCGAGGCTGTCTCATTAGTCCTGCAATTTGTCTTTATGTAGTCATCCTCGGGCTTGACCCGGGGATCCATCTTTTGCCTTTCTTGGCATGGATGCCGCATCAAGTGCGGCATGACTTTCTGCCGGAAACTTATGCATGGCGACCGATAATCGTGAAGCAGTGCTTTTGAGACAGCCTCCTACGCTTTTGAATTCGACTGGTCACTTGTTGCTTTGACGGGAGGCTCTCCGTGAATCAGTATTGCTGTTTCAGCCTGTGCAGCTGACGTTCGGTATCCCTTGATTTTATGCTCTCCCGTTTGTCATGCAATTTTTTCCCTTTTGCAAGCCCCAGTTCTATTTTCAAAACCCCACGGTTGTTAAAAAAAGCTTTTAGCGGGATCAATGTCAAACCTTTTTGTTGAAGCTTCAGTTGGAGCTTTTGGATTTCGTTGCGTTTCAGCAAAAGTTTACGGCTTCTTTTAGGCTCGAGTTGTTCATTGTGGTTATGTTCATATGCTGATATCTGCATGTTTTCAAGCCATACTTCGCCCCTGTGAACGGTTGCGTAACTTTCGTTAAGACTGGTTCTTCCAAGGCGGACGGACTTGACCTCGCTTCCTTTAAGCTCAATGCCTGCAACCATCGTATCGAGTATGAAATACTCGTGTCGGGCCTTGCGGTTCAGTATCGTTGTTACGTATTGCTGTTTGTTCTTTTCTTTTCCCACGTTTTGAAATTGAACCTTTATTGAGATGCCTTCATGTCTGGTAATAGTGCTCGGGTATCAGGTTTCCGATATTGAGTATGAGGCTGGGGTCAAGGGCTTGCTTTATTCTTGCCATTTCTCTGATCCCGTCATCGCCGAACATCCTGGCAAGATACTCTGTTTTCAGTTTTCCTATACCATGTTCCGCTGAAAGCGTTCCTCCCAGTTCAAGGGCTTTTTCAACAAAATCCCTATAAAGTGTTTTTGCCAGCACGAACTCTTCATGGTTTGACGGCAGAATGTTCAGGTGGACATGTGAGTTGCCTATATGGCCGAAAATTATGTAGCGGAACCTGTTTTTTTCACAAGTGTTACGGTAAAAATGGAAAAGTTCGGCAAACGAGGCGTCCGGAACGGCCATATCGGTACTGATCTTGCTTTCCGATTGTCTGTTCAGCCACTCATTTACCTGTGCGGGTAGTTCATGACGAAACGCTTTCATCGCTCTCTGTTCGTCAACATCGAGAGCAACCCAGGATTCGTCGGTCATGGCACATGACGCTTCCATGAGTTCGAGCCATGCCTCAAGCACCTCGTCCTCGGTTTGCGCTGTAACCTCCTGTTCAAAAAAAACAGCCCCTGCGCTCTTGGCCGGAATCTCAGGGTAAGCCTTACGGAGAAAATCAAGTGAGTTGCGGTCAAAGAATTCAAGAGCTCTCGGGTCGATGCCGCCGGTTTGGTGTTTTGCTTTATCAACAAAGCCAAAAAGGTCTTCAAGTGTTGTAAAATACACCAGGCATGAAATGATTTTTTCCGGAACCGGGACAAGCATCAGATCGGCTTCAACAATGACGCCGAGTGTTCCTTCGGAGCCGATGAAAAGGTCAATGAGGTCCATGTCCCGTGACGAATAATAGCCTGCGTTATGTTTTGAAGTGCGCGGAAGGGGGTAGCCGGGACGCTCGAATGCAATACTGCCGGCAAAAGGAAGGTCGAGGCGAAAAATGCCGTCATTTCCGGCACAATATGCTCCTCTTGAAATATCGAGTATGTCTCCGGACGGCAGGACAACGGTAATACGGGCTATGTGGTTCCTGGTCGGGCCATACTTGTAAGTACGGGCGCCTGAAGAATTATTGGCGATTGTGCTGCCGATAAAACAGAGCTGTTCGGTAGGATCCGGAGGGTAAAGCCAGCCGCTGTCTTCGGCTTTCTTCTGAACATCTTCCAGAAGCGAGCCCGCCCCGACAGTCATGACCGCGGTATTCTCACCGCATGGAACAGGTTCGTCGATACGGTTAAGCTTCTCCATGGCTATGACATAGTCGCCGAACGGTATTCTGCCGCCTGTCGTGCCTGTTCCGTTTCCGGCAATAACAAGCCTTGTGCCGGTTCTGGAGCTTCCCCTGAGCAGCTTTGAGACATCCTCAATGCTCTCGGGAAAATATACCCCTGGAGTATGGCCGGTCTTTATATTGCTGGTGTCTTCCAGAAAACCCTGTATAAGAGCCTGGTCATTCTTATAAATCATTCTCCTGAGATCCTGTTTTGCTGCCCTTCGCTGCAATGGTATCGGGGCCGTTAACATAATAATTAATCAGCTTTCCGGCTATAGGTGCGGAGACGCTTCCACCGTAACCGGCGTTTTCAACAAGCACGGCAAGTGCAATTGTCGGCTTTTCAAGTGGGGCAAAAGCTACAAACCATGCGTGATCTTTTCCATGAGGGTTTTGTGCCGTGCCGGTCTTTCCGGCGACCTTGACGTTTTTTACGGCTGCCAGCCTTCCGGTTCCTCTTTCAACAACACCATACATTGCCTGGTGGACTCTTTCAAAAGTTTTTTCGGAGATAGGCAGCTTCTTTTTCGTGAATTCAAGCGGTACAATGTTGTCGCTGCTTTTTGGCCGGTACCCTTTGACAAGGTGCGGTTGGTGCCGGGTGCCTTTATTGGCGACTGTGGCGGCGAATGCCGCGAGCTGAAGAGGCGTTGTGTTCAATTCACCCTGGCCGATAGCGAGGCTGACCAGATATCCTTTGGTCCATTTGCCTTTTCCATACCGTTTGTCGTAGTATTCAACAGAAGGAAGGGGCGATGAACGTTCGCCGGGGAGGTCGATGCCGGTAGTTTTCCCAAATCCGAGCATCTTTCCATACTTGGTCCATTTCTCGAATCCGAGATCGAATATGAGATTATAGTAGTAAGTGTTGCATGACTCTATAATGGAACGCTCCAGATTGACCGGTCCGTGTCCCTGCCCACCGTGACAAAGAAAACGACCTCTCCCCAGTCGAAACACGCCGGTGCAGTAAATTTTTTTTTCAGGTGTTATAACATTTTCTTCAAGTGCAGCTATGGCCAGCAGGAGTTTATATACCGACCCCGGCGGATAGGCTGCTTGTATCGCTCTGTTGAACAGCGGTTTGTCAGGGTCACGAACTATCCCTGTCCATCTCTCACTGTCGGTTTTGCCATTGAGGATTTCCAGTTCGTAGTCGGGCTGACTGGTCATGGCGAGAATCCCGCCATCATTGGGATCGATGGCTACCACGGCTCCGGATTTTTCCGTTTCTTTCAGCAAATCTTCTGCGAGTTTCTGCAGGCCGGCATCAAGAGTAAGGTAGAGGTCACTACCGTTAATGAACGGTTGATCCCTTGCACCATTTTCAAATTTGCCGGCAAACTTGCCGATTGAGTTAACCAGCTCGAAACGTGCTCCTTTTTCTCCTCTCAGATGATCTTCGTATTGTTTCTCGAGTCCTTTGCTGCCGGTTTTATCGTCCGGGGTGTAGCCTTTGTCAGCCATCTCTTCGAGCTGGTCTTTGGAGATGAAATTCAGATAACCGAAAGTGTGCGATGCATTAATCTGTAACGGATATTTTCTCTTGTTTTCCACCTCAATCATCACACCCGGGAGCTGCCAGAGGTTTTCACTGAGACGCATCATTTCCTGCGGCTCGATGTCTCTGCCAACCGCAACAGGTGAAAAACGGTTGTATTTGAATCCTTTCTGTATTCTTTCCATCAGTTCTTCCCCAGTGATGTGAAGCAGGGAGGCAAGAGTACTCTTTTTCAGTGAATCCGTAAATTCGGATGGAATGACTTTGACGGTATACAGTGGTTGATTGTCGACTACTATGGTGCCGTTACGATCAATCATTCGTCCTCGCGGAGGCTGTATCCATATTCTTCTCAGACTGTTTGCATCTGAAATCGAGCCCAGTTCCTTGTATTCGAAAACCTGGAGATATATGAGCCGCAAAAAAAGAACAGCAAAAACCGCTATGACAACCAATGAAGCAGTTAAAGCTTTTTGCTGAATTTTATCCATGACCTAAACCGAGCATTTCAAATTGTGCTGAATAGCAGTGACAAGAGACGAGAGGAAAGTCAAAATTCAAAAGTTAAAAGTCAAAACAAGCTTGATAGTTCAGTAGCCCGACTGTGTTGCTTTACGGTTCGATTTCTTGTCACTCGTTACTGGTCACTTGTCACTCTATCAGCGAAGCGGTACTCGTAATCGTACTCGAAAAAAACGGCTATCCAGCCATCCGGCCTTCAGGCCCTTCTCACTTTTGACCTTTGAATTTTGACTTTCCCCTGTTACTCGTTACTTGGATATGAGCTAATTGTTCACGAGAATTTTTTTGAAAAACAGTTGATACGCAAACACTGCAACGATCATGGTAAACAGGGTCGCCACCCCGATCGAATAGATAATGTGCCAGGTCGTCGGTAGTGACAGCACGTTGATCATCAATGTGTAAAGTGTTCTTCCTACAAGGCTCGCCAGCAAAACGCCCTTGTAAAACATTTGTTTTTTCTGCAGCGCGGAGGCATGACTGGTTTCCGGGATATGGAAATAACCGGCAACGAAACCTTCTATGGTTTTTGAAAGCGTTTCGATTCCCATATTGCCGCTCAGAACTCCTGTTGCGAGACCCGCGATGAAACCATAGGTGGTGCCCTGTTTTTGTCCGTATCTGATGGCCGAGAAAGCAATGTAAACGGTCACAATATCAGGAAGCACACCGAAAATGACCAAGCGTGAAACCGCATACTGCTGTACGATGCAGAGCACTATGAGCAGAACACTGTCGATTATTGTATTTTTAAACACGTTTTTTTCTTTTACGGTTTGTTTTTCGACTGTATTCCTTGATTTTCACCTGTGTCATCACGCATCAGCCCGACTTTTTCAGGATCTGCTGTTTTCCTGGCAACCAGCACGTAGGTCAAGGCAGAAAAGTTAACCCCCAGCAGAACATTGATCCTGTAAAACTGTTTTTCCGGTACGACTTCCAAAACCTTTCCTACAGGTATTCCGCGCAGGGCAAAGGTACTGAAATCGGCCGTGTAAACGGCTTCCTGAGCCTGGATCGAGCTGCTCAAAGGAACATAATGTATCTGTGCAATCTGTTCCTGTTCTCCGTTCCATCTCAGTATCCCATGTGTATTGTTGCTGCCGGATACAACGCTTACACTGAATTCCGAATGTATCACAGGCATAACCTTCGCGTAATTATTCGAAACCTGAATAACTCTTCCCACGAGCCCATCGGGAGTGAGAACTGCCATATCCGGCTCTAAGCCCTGTTTCGATCCGGCGTTGATAATCAGCACATTCTCCCTGGTGTTGAATCTTCGTTCAACGACTCGGGCCGGAGTGAAGCTGATCGGTTTGTCGGCAATAAAGCGAGCCGTATGGTTGACACTGGCCGAATCCCTTAAAATATTGCCTTGTGCGATGACGTCCGCGATCAATTTCGAGTTCTGCAGAGTCAGTTTTTCGTTTTCTTCATTAAGATTGAAATAAAGGTTTATATCGCTCAACCGCTGTGATATAAAAGCTCTCAGTTCAGTGCCTCTTGACAGGAGGTTTTTGAGGGAATAGCTGTCCTCAAACTTGATGAGTAGTCCTGCTATGCTACAGTAGAGCAGCAGGAGCAAGTAGGCGTTGTTGTTGAAAAATCTAAAAAACTTCGTCACGTCGTTTATCAGGGGATTGCTTGTTCTCTCTTTCAGGTAACATCAATCTTCAAGCTGAATCGTTACATGATCAATATTAAACTTTTCCTTTAACTCTCCATGAATAGACACGAGAAGTTTCTGTCCCTCATGCAGATCATCTACGCGCAGGTGGCAGCTCAATGCATTTACCCCGCTTGTAAGCGCCCAGACATGCAGATCATGGAGACCCTCAACATGATCGAAGTGCAGCAGGGTTTGTTCGATGTCTCCGATGTCCAGTTCTTTCGGTACCGATTCCATGAGCACGTTCACAGCCTCTTTAATAATGTTCAACGCACTTCGTACGATGAGAAGGGCAATAAAAAAGCTGATAAGACTATCCAGGATCACCCACCCGGTCAGTCGTATCAGAATCGCGCCGCCCACAACACCGAAAGATCCTGCAAGATCGCTTAATATATGAACATATGCAGCTTTGACATTGACACTGCTGTCTTTTTCCCTTCTGAGTGAGACCGCGTTGATGACATTTGCCGCAAGACCTATCATGCCGAAAAACAACATTTCCAGGGTTTCAATTTCTTTCGGGAGCGAGATGCGTTTCCATGCTTCGATAATCACAAAAAGAGCTGCGATGCAAAGGATGACCCCGTTGATCAGGGCCGCTATGATCTCAAGCCTGAGATAGCCGTATGAACGTTGTTTGGTGGAAGGTTTTGCACTGAATGTAATAGCAAGATAACTGATCAGCAGGGCGAAAAGATCGGTAGCCATATGTCCGGCATCGGCCATGAGTGCAAGACTCCCGGATATCCATCCTCCGACAAGCTCAACAAGAAAGATAACTCCTGTGATTACTACGGCATACTTCAGCCTTTTTCTTGCTCTCCCGCCTTTGAAATTTTGTTCTGAAAGGATTCTCTCGTTATGTTCCATCCTGGGTTAATGGCTGCCGGCGGTGCCGTTATCGCCTGAATCTACATGTTTGGGCCATGCGGATCGGACTGATTTGGCAGGCACCTTGATTTTATTAAATTTACCGGTTTATAGTAGTATACAGCGGGAATGCTTTAAAATTATGAGTTTAAACGTAACTGACAAATTTGTTGTAGTTGGGGACAGGGTGCTGATAAAGCCCAGATCGGGTGATGACAGAACCAAGTCGGGCATATATTTGCCCCCCGGCGTTCAAGAAAAAGAGAAAATACAGAGCGGTTACGTGCTGAAAATCGGCCCGGGGTATCCCGTCGGTCCTCCTCCGGAAAGTGACGAGCCTTGGATGGAAGAGATTTCCACGCCCCAGTATATTCCCCTCCAGGCAAAAGTCGGTGATCTGGCCATATTTATCCAAAGCAGTGCGCACGAGATTGAGTATGAGGGGGAAAAGTATCTCATTGTCCCTCACGCAGCTATCCTGTTGCTTATCAGGGAGGACGATGAGCTTGAATACTATCTGAAATAATCCACCGTTTTTCACGGACTGGATTATGGTGCAATTTTTCCCCGCTTTATCATGACAGTATTTGGAGTAGAGAACGATATGCCTGGCAATGAGCAAAAAAAAGATCTTGTTGAGCGCATTGAAAGACTGAGAAAAGAAATGCGGGCAATTATTCTTGCCCACTATTACACGATTCCCGAGGTCCAGGACGTAGCGGATATTGTTGGGGACAGCCTTGCCCTTGCCCGTGCCGCGGAAAGTACTGATGCAGATGTCATTGTATTTGCAGGTGTTTATTTCATGGGCGAAACAGCAAGTATTCTCAACCCTGACAAGGTTGTGCTTATGCCCGACGACCGAGCAGGGTGTCCGCTTGCCGACAGCTGCCCTGCGGATGAGTTCAGGGTGTTCAAGGCAGAGTATCCCGGCGCTGTAGTTATAAGCTATATCAACTCTACAGCAGAAATCAAAGCTGAGTCAGATATTATCTGTACTTCTTCCAACGCTGAGCGTATCGTGCGCCAGATTCCTGAAGACAAGGAAATTATCTTCGGCCCGGATAGAAACCTCGGCGGATATATCATGAGAAAGCTCGAGAGAAAAATGATTCTTTGGCAGGGTTACTGTTACGTCCACGATGCTTTCAGCTGGGATGTTATAAGAAAAGCTGTTGAGAAGTATCAGGGAGCCGAACTGATAGCTCATCCAGAGTGTCGTGAGGAGGTTCTGGAACATGCGGACTTCATAGGGTCCACCAGCGGGTTGCTCAACTATACCGAAAACAGCAAGAACAGGGTTTTCATAGTAGCTACCGAGCCGGGCATTCTATACGAAATGCGGAAACGAGCGCCTGGAAAAACCTTTATTCCCGCTCCGAAGGATGCATCGCAGCCGTGGAGTACCTGCACACAGATGAAGCAGAACACTCTTGAAAAGCTCTACGAATGCATGGAAAAACGACGGCCTCGGATTATAGTTGAAGAAGGACTTCGCCAGGCGGCGCTGAGGCCCATCTTGCGCATGCTCGAAATGTCTTAGGATGCCTCAAAAATGATCCTTTTGCCCAATCTCTGCGTCGTGTTCAGACTTCCGATGCTCACGTATTCAAACATACGCTCCGCTTCGGTTTCTGAACACTCCTTGATCTTGACCAAAAACCCTCATTTTTGAAGCATCCTCGCTTGTTTTCAACTATAGACTATCATCTTGTCACTCGTCACTCGTTTCTGCCTTACCATATGCATAAAGAAACCCATTCCGGCTGAGCTTGTCGACGACTTCCTCGATTTTCGAGGGTGCAACGACGAAGCAGCCGTTGCTTCTGCCGATTCTCGGACCGTTGAGCGTCAGAATGTTCTCGATGATAACAGGAATCGAGACATATCCCGCCGAGTGCAGGACGATATCTCTTGCAAAAGCGTTGCTGTTTTTCAATGAATCAAGCCCGTGCAGCCTGATGGCGAGTCCGTGATCTCCCATGTAAGCGCTGCTGGTTTTAAAAAGGCCAAGACTACTCATGTTTGACCCTGGGATGTTTGAAAATTTTCGGGCATGGAGTGTCCCGGTTTTTCTCGCATGTGCTACACGGTAATAGGTTTTTGTTCCTGTTTTCAAGTCGATAATGACCATCCGTTTGAGAAAAGAGGGCTTTGTGTAATCAACGACAGCAAGATGCTGCGGAACAGCGTCATCGGGGTGGTTGAGTGCATACTGTGAAACAGCTTGACGGGCTGACCGGATTGCCTCGTCGGAAACCGATTGTATAGGCAGCAGGAAACTTGACAGGATGGCTATGGAGAGAAAGACCGCAACGCTGCCCGCGGCAAATAACGCTTTTCTGGTCATGGTCTTGCCTGGTGTTCCTTGAGGAACGTTCCGTTGTTGTATTCCTCGAAGGCTTTTTGCAGTTCTTCGCGGGTATTCATCACTATCGGACCGTGCCAGGCAACGGGTTCATGCAAAGGTTTGCCGGAAAACAACAGAAATCTGACAGGGCTGCTTTCGGTTGAGATGTGGACATGGTCACCGTCTCGACGATAAAGCACCAGGGTTTCGTTATCCATAAGCGGTCCGGTTTCCATGTCGAAGTAGCTTACCCCTTCGGTGTCGAAGGAAAACGGTTCCGTATTGTGGCTGAAATAGCCTTTTCCGGCAATGATATAGGTGAAAACAGTATAGCCCTCTTTTATCATATGGTTCCAGGTGGTTCCGGCAGGGATCGTAACGTCGAGGTACTCCGGGTCGATTCTGATTCCACTGACCGCTCCAGGGACTCCTGCAGCTTCTCCGCATATAACGCGGGCAGTAACTCCGTTTTGAAAGCGGGCCTCCGGTATCATACTCGTCTTGATATCCCGGTATTGCGGGGAGATCATTTTGTCTGATGCCGGAAGATTGGCCCATAACTGGAATCCCGCGACGTTTCCTTTGTTATCGCCGAAAGGCATCTCTTCATGAATGATACCGCTGCCGGCTGTCATCCACTGAACTTCGCCGGGATGAATCACGCCTTTGTTGCCGAGACTGTCATGATGTTGGACGCTTCCTTCAAGGAGGTAGGTGATGGTTTCAATACCGCGATGAGGGTGCCATGGGAACCCTTTCAGGTAATCGGCAGGATTGTCGGAACGGAAATCATCAAGCAGCAGAAATGGGTCGAAGAGGGGGACCTGACTGAAACCAAAGGCACGTTTGAGATTGACGCCGGCACCTTCGGTAACGGGCTTGCTTTTAAATACTTTTGCTATAGCCCTCGGCTTTTCCATGGCTCTTGACGTTTTGGTGAGCAATGCTCAAAGTATAAACAAGACAGAGTGTTTTTTTGTTCACGGGGATGTGCTTTGCACCAGTGACGATGACGGGTAATCAACAATAGGGGGGGGCGGTGCAAGGATGAAGCCGGTCAGCGTTTCTGCGTTCATCCGGCGCGGTCAGGAAAGTTGTCCACGGTTGAATTCCGGGTAGAAGATCCTTTGGATGCCGGTTGTTTTTCCGGTTTCGGGGTCGAGTTGCAGCAGGATAGCTGACAGGTGAACGTCCTCCTCGGCACATTCGTATTTGTGAGGTGTCTGGAAAAGAAAACGGTCTGTCGCAGATTTTATCTGCATGCCGATAACCGACTGATAGGGTCCGGTCATCCCGGTATCGGAACAATATCCGGTGCCGTTTGGAAGAATTCGTTCGTCGGCAGTCTGGACGTGAGTATGGGTTCCGATAACGGCTGATACTCTTCCGTCGAGATACCACCCCAGAGCGATTTTTTCCGCAGTGGCTTCAGCATGCACGTCGACAAAGATGTAGCGGACTTTTTCCTTTACCTGTTTGATTATCCAGTCAGCAGTTCTAAAGGGACAGTCGATGGTGGACATGAACGTTCTTCCCTGAAGGTTGATGACGGCGATATTGCCAAGACCGTCCGGCATGGGGTAGATGCCGAACCCTTTTCCATATGCCCCTTTGGGATAGTTGTGAGGCCTGAGGACATGCGGATCGGTTTTCAGGGTTTCAAAAAAGTTGAAGTTGTTCCAGGTATGGTTTCCCCCCGTAATCACGTTAACTCCGGATTCTCGCAGCTGGCACAGGGCTTCTTTGCTCATGCCTTTGCCGTTGTGAGCGTTTTCGCCGTTACAGATGGTGAAATCAATCGAATGTTTGTTGAGAAAGCCTTTCAGCATATGGCTTACCATCTGCAGTCCCGGTGTTCCGACAACATCTCCGATAAAAAGTATATTTGCTGTTTTTTTGCCCATACTTCCAGCATGCTGAATGATCAAAAAACCACAGGGTGAATTTACGCAATCTTTTATGAAATAGAGAATTAGAGAAAAAACCGGAAATCAAAAAAGCGCAGCACGCCGTTGATTTGCTTTAACAATTCTTTTCAAATTCTTCTGCTTTCAGCACATCATTTTCGCTGCCGATATAGAGCGGGGTTCTCTGATGCAGTTCGGCAGGGTCGATGCCAAGTATACGCTCTGTGCCGTTAGTTGCTCTGCCACCTGCCTGTTCGCAGATAAAGGCAAGCGGGTTTGCTTCGTACATGAGACGGAGTTTGCCGTTGGGGTGCTTTTTCGTTGCCGGATATACAAAGATGCCGCCGGTGAGAAGGTTGCGGTGAAAGTCGGCCACCAGCGAACCGATATAACGGGTACTGTAAGGTCTGCCGGTTTCTTTGTCTTCTTCTTTCAGGTAATTGATGAAGTTGATGGTGGAATCATTGAACTGGTTCCATGAGCCCTCGTTAATCGAGTAGTATTTTCCCTGTTTCGGTGTTGTGATGTTTTCGTGGGACAGCAGGAATTCCCCGATAGTCGGATCATAGGTGAACCCGTGTACCCCGTGGCCGCTGCTGTAAACCATCACGACGGAAGAGCCATAGATAACATAGCCTGCTGCAACCTGCTGTGATCCTTTTTGGAGGCAGTCATTGATATCTGCATCCTGCGGGTTGCCGCCGGTAAGGCGGTAAATTGAAAAAATAGTCCCTACACTGACATTGACGTCAATATTCGATGACCCGTCGAGCGGATCGAACAGAAGAACATATTTCCCCGACTCGTTTTTCGGCGGAATGATCGTTCCCTCATTTTCCTCGGAACCCATGATCGCAAACCTGCCGTGCTGCCCGATGGCATTGATGATCTTCTCGTTTGCAAACAGATCAAGTTTTTTAACCTCTTCACCCTGAACATTTGTTGTTCCGGCCATGCCCAGAATATCAACCAGTCCCGCACGAACAACCTCGCGTCTAACAAGTTTCGCTGCGAAAGCTACGTCGTAAAGAAGGTCCGTCAGCTCTCCGGTTGCATGAGGATTGAGTTTCTGCTCTTCGACAAAATGGCGCTCGATTGTAATCAGTTTATTCATCTGTTGCGGTATCATTGGGTTGAGAAATGTCTTCAGCTAACGTTTCGCCGCTAATGTACAGTTTTTTTCAAGGGTTTTCAATACACAAACGTTACCTATAATCGTAATCGAGAAAAGTAGCGTTGATTTGTTTAGTTGTTGAACTGTAGGGGTGAAATATCTTTCGCCTGTATGAGTCTATAGAGTCAAACACAAAACATGGCAAGCTTTTTTTGACTTTTCACTTTTGAATTTTGACTTTCTCCCGTACTCAGCGAAGCGGTACTCGTAATCGAAAAATCGAATGTATGGGTAGGCCTGATGACAGATAGTAGTGAACAGGTGGGTAAAGAATCCAGGAGTCAGAAGCCGATGTGTAGGGGCGAAAAATTTTTCGCCCCTACAGGTATTGGCTGGCAAGCCTGATATCACGATCGGAAGCCAGGATACAAACAAAAGATCACTTGCCCGCTGGTAATGAAATGGTTATATAAACTGATGATAATGGGTGGCCGAAGTTCAGTATCCAGATCTTATGAAACGATATCGATGGACAGTGCTCTCGCCGGATGAAAAGGCGGTGGCGGCACTTTCACGGGACATAAACGTCAGTATGCCCATCGCAAGGGCATTGTGTAACAGGGGTATAACAGGTTTTGAAGAGGCAAAAGAGTTCTTCAGGCCATCTCTCGATCAGCTGCCGTCTCCTTTTTTTTTCAGCGACATGCGCAAAGCTGTCGATCGTGTCAGGAAAGCTATTGATGCAGGAGAAAAAATCCTGATCTATGGGGATTACGATGTTGACGGTACCGCCGGGACAGCCCTTCTCTACCTCTTTCTTAACTCTCTGGGTGCTGAAGTATCCTACTATATCAATGACAGGTTTTCAGAAGGCTACGGTTTGTCAGAGACCGGAGTTGCCCATGCCAGGGAGCTGAGCGCATCACTTGTCGTTACAGTTGATTGCGGCATAAAAGCGTCAAGAGAAATAGAGCAATTTGCCGGTCAGGGCATAGATGTGATTGTTTGCGATCATCACGAACCGGAAGAGCTGCCTTCAGCTTATGCGATTCTCAACCCCAAAGTGCAGGACTGCGGTTATCCGTTTCGTGAGCTGTGTGGCTGCGGCGTTGCACTGAAGCTTATCCATGCGTTCAGCGAGTCTGTGGGTAAATCACCTGAAGAGTGGCAGCAGTATATCGATCTTGTTGCTATTGCAACCGCTGCGGATATGGTACCGCTTGAAAAAGAGAACAGAATATACATGTACAAAGGGATGGGGCTTCTGCAAAAAAGTCCTCGTGCAGGTATTCAGGAAATGCTTTCTCTGATGGGGATAGAACCCGGTATTCTCGGTACGGGACACATTGCATTTGGTATCGCGCCGAGAATTAACGCTGCGGGACGGATGCATACGGCACGGACAGCGGTTGAGTGGCTTATTGCCGGTTCAAGAGATGAGGCAAGGGTTCACGCAGCAGAGCTTGACAGGCTTAATGCAGAGCGCAGGCAAACGGATACAGGTATGCTGAAAAGTGCCGAAGCCATGGTTGACGGTCATTTTGCCAGTTACTGTTCCTCGATTGTGCTCTACAGCGAAGACTGGCACCTTGGTGTTCTGGGTATTGTCGCATCCCGCCTTCAGGACAAATACTACCTGCCGACGGTTATAATGGGCGGTGGGGAAGGCATGGTTAAGGGTTCCGTGAGAAGCGTTCAGGGGTTGAATATTTTTGATGTTCTGCAACAGTGCAGCCGTTTTCTTGAAAAGTTCGGAGGCCATCAAACCGCAGCGGGTATTACGCTCAAACCGGAAAATATTCCAGGGTTCCGCAAACAGTTTGACAGGATATGTTCCGAAAAACTTTCGCTCGATCAACGTCAGAAAGAGCTGCAAGTTGATTCTCCTCTATCTTTGGAAAGCGTTACTAGCAAATTTCTCAATGTGCTTCGGCAGTTCGGGCCTTTCGGGCAGGGTAACCGTGAACCGCTTTTTTTCAGCGCAAACCTCAAACTTTCAGGACTTCCGAGACTGTTACAGGGAAAACATGTGAAATTCGCCGTGAAGGATGTTACCGGGCATATTCATGATGTTATTGCTTTCGGGAGGGAAGACATCTACCGGGAGCTTGAAAGAGGTTCACGCAGAATGTTTTCCATGGTGTACTCCCTTGAAGAAAATGAGTGGAACGGCCGCAAAAGCATCCAGCTCAAGCTGAAAGATATGGGGTTTGAGGAGTAGTTGGGAAGGTGGGCAGTTTCCATGGTTGGCAGTTGTCACTTGTTACTTTCTATGGCATACAAAAGCGTTGTTGCAGCCAGAAGGGGAGGACCTGAAGTTGTAGAATTTTTGGATGCCGATTCCGGTCCCGGTGGATAGAGCGCAGGAGAAAGGAAGAACGGGGCAGTTGGGAGAATTTCGGGCAATAATCCGGGTCATTTTTCTTAATCATTTCGTTGGGAAAAGAGATTTTTAGTAAAAAGAAGTATCTGTAGTGCAAGTAGAAGATTATTACGAATGTAATGAATCCCTCGAGTACAGCTCTGGCATTCTCCGGACAGCACATGGAGAACGAGGTGTTCGTTACGCTATTGTAGATGGGTATGCCGTTATTGAAGGCGATATCATTATTGGTACAGCAGAAGAACTTAAGGAGCCTCCTTGCCTGAAAGGACATGTCATCACGGCCCCTCCTGGTAATCGTTGGCCTGGCAGTGTTCTCAAATACATGGTGGCCGACGATCTGACAGGTATTGAAAGGGTGATCAACGCTATCAAACATTGGGAGTCGAAAACCGGCATTCGATTTGAGCAAATCAGCAATAAGTCAGAAAATCATGTGCTATTTAAACCGGGATCCGGTTGCAGCTCGTATGTGGGAATGGTCGGAAAAGGCAGACAACCCATTATACTCCATTCCAACTGCTCGGCAGGTAACGTCATTCATGAGATCGGTCATGCGTTAGGCTTGTGGCATGAGCACACAAGGCTTGATCGAGATTCGTACATCACCGTAAACTGGAAGAACATTAAAAGGGGCAAAGAACACAATTTTGAAAAGCATCGCTTTAACGGCATGCCGCTTGGACCATATGATTACGGCTCGATCATGCATTACTCTACAAGGGCCTTTTCCAAGAACAGTCAGCCGACGATAACTGTACATGACAGCACACCGACAGGTCAACGGAAGTCTCTGAGCGTCGGCGACATTGCAGCCATTGGAGCCATCTATGAGGTGGGGCAAAACGATCTTAACGGTGTTGCAGCAGCACTTGCGAATCCAACTATCCGGTCGTGAGATTCCGGTCACTCTTTTCTACTTCGAATTTTTGACTTTCTTCATGCTTTCCCCCTGACCTGCCTTGCAGGAACATGCCGGTGAGGGCTGAAACCGCTGAAATTGCAAAGAAGATCAGCGAGAGGGCGACACCGGAGTTCGGGTCAAGCCCAAGATGCTTCAGCAGGTAGAAGAAGGTTATTTCTCTTGCTCCCGCACCTCCTACGGTGATAGGCAAAACTACGGCAACGGTCGAAACCAGGAAAATTGCGAGATAGTCGATATGGTGGGAAGGGATGGCGAGCGCCAGAAGAATAAACCATGCGGAAACAGCCTGTGCAGCCTGTATGAGTATAGATTCCCCGGCGGTAACGAGAAAAATGCTTTTGAACCTTTTGTAGAGGAGTCTTGTGAGCAGCCATGAAAGGGGATAGCAAAGGATGAGTATGCCGTAAACTGCAGGAACATATTTCACGTGAAGTTCCGCAAAGGTACTCGGGATCAAAAAAATAGCCGTTAGAAACACCAGCGCGAAGACGCCTGCAACGCGGTCCCAAAAAACCGCGTTGAAGACATTAACCATTTTCATGCTGTGGTTTTTTTTCAGGATATAGATCTTGTAACCGTCTCCGCCGATTCCTCCAGGAAGGAACATGTTGTAAAACATCCCGAGATAGTAAAGCTGCAAGTTGTAAAGCTCCTTCAGATGAAGGCCGACGGCCCTGAAAAATCTGTTGAGCCGAAGAGCGTTCAGGATCTTTGAGATATTGAAAACCACGAAGGCAAGAACCAGATACCACGGGTTTGCCGTTCTTATGGTTTCCAGAAGCTTGTCTGTATCGGTTTTTACCAGGACTATGCAGAGTGCAGTAACTGATATGAGGATCTGGATGATTGTCCTGACAAGCTTTTTTCTACTGATGCTCTTTTTTGCCAACGATCTCTCTTATGATGTAGGGTTTCTTGTTCTGGGATTCGTAATAGGTTCTCATGATGAATTCCGCGATAAACCCTGTGGTTATAAGCTGGATGCCGGTAAATGTCAGAATCACCCCGAGAGTCAACAAGGGGCGCCCGCCAATTTCCTGCCCCGCAAGTTTTGCAGCCAGCAGGTACAGGTTGATTGCAATGCCCAGAAAAAATGTGAGAAAACCCAGGGTGCCAAAAAGGTGCATGGGTTTCTGGCCGTATTTCTGGAAAAATACCATAAAAAGCAGGTCGCTCAGAACCTTCAAGGTTCTGCCAAGACCGTATTTCGAGACACCGTATTTTCTTGCGTGGTGTCTCACGTCCATTTCAGCCATCCTTGCGCCGTAAAGCTGGACAAGGATCGGAATGAAACGGTGGAGTTCGCCGTAAAGCCCGAGATTTTTAGCGACATCTTTTTTGAAAACCTTGAGCGTGCAGCCATAATCATGAATATGGACATCTGTCATGGTTCTGATGAGGGCGTTCGCAATCCTGCTCGGTATTTTCCGGAGAAACATGCCGTCTTTTCTCCCGACTCTTCTCCCGGCAACAACATCGAGGTCGTTTTCGATCAGGTATGCGATCATGGCCGGAATATCGGCAGGATCGTTCTGGAGGTCGCCGTCCATGGTTGCAATCAGCTCTCCTGCGGCATGATCGATCCCTGCAGCGAGGGCTGTGGTCTGCCCGTAATTTTTGTTGAAGACCAAAAGCTTGGCATTCGAAGGGGCGTGTTTTTTTATGGTGGCTACCGTACCGTCTATCGAGCCGTCATCGACCATGATTATCTCGTGCTCGATTGCGGATAATGCTTCCTCAAGAGCACTGAAAAGCGGCTTGATGCTCTCTTTCTCGTTCATTACCGGTATGACAACCGAAAGTTTCATATGCCTAAGTTGGTCGTTTCACATTGTCACTGCTTCCGGATGTTTGGACAATCGCTCGATTCAGGATACAGCAACGATTTATTGAGCTTTCTGCGTCCCGACTTGCGAGGCAGGCTCGCGAAGTTTTGCTAAAACAATACCGTTTTTTTTATACATGATAATCGGATCGGGAAGCCTTTTGAGATATTTGACGCTCGTCAGGACAATCTCTCCGGGTTCAGGTTTCCGCCTTTCTGTCAAGGTTTCGGAATATACTAAAAAAGAAGGGTTATTGATTTTCCACATAACAACTTTGTATCCTTGTGCTTTTGTAATAAGAGCCGCTTCTTTTACCGGTTCCTGCATGATCTTTCCAGCAAGAGGCATGATATGGAAGTTAATGATCATGCAGAAGATTGTGCCGCTTGCAATGAGGCGTTCCAGGATTGAGAGTCCGGGAATAAACGAAATACCGATGATAGCCGCAGCAGCAAGGGAGAGTATCACCGTATGACCGGAACTTTCCATAAGAGCAATTGCGCTTTCAAGTACGGCAATGATATAGGGATCGCTTACCCCCTTGCTGATGCGGTGGATAACAACTGGAGCGGCGGCAAGCAGAAAAAGAACGCCTGCGGGCCAAAGGGTAATCAGGTACTCCCGGCGAAAACCAGGCAGTGCCTGTGCCATGAGGATGAAAAGCGGGGTATAGCCGTAGATGACGTAGTGCGGGAGTTTTGTCCCGGAGAGTGAGAAAAAGATAAAAACAAAACCAAACCAGGTCAGCAGATAGGTGTTCAGTGGGTTTGCGGTCAGAGCCCGTATTTTTCTGAGGACAGGAAAAAGCAGTACTGTCGAAGGCGAAATACCCAGAAACAGGACGGGTATGTAATACCAAAGTGATCCTCCGTGTTTTTCAAGCGGTGCGCTGAGCCTGCCTATATTGTGTTTGAGGAAAAAACCTTCGATGAAAGCCATGCCCTGGTCGAGGTATTCAAGAGTATACCACGGCAGGACAATCAAAGTGAAAAGAGCTATTCCTCTAGGGTTGAGAACCGCCCTGATCCAGACGCGGAGCTCGTGCTGAAGGAAGAAAAAAATAAAGGAAACGGCCAAAGGAATCAGTATTGCAACGGGCCCTTTCGTGAGTGTGCCGAGTCCTATTGCCGTGAATGCAAGCAGGATATAAGCAGTTTGGCGCTTCCTGTAGTATAGAAAAATGGCAAACATGCTAACGGCAAGCATACAGTTGAGCAGCGCATCGGCAATTGCTGCTTTCCCGATAATGGTGACCTGGAGGGAGAGCATCATCAAAGAGGTGCTTATGAATGCTGTACGCCGGTCGAGCATTCTGCGGGAAAAAAAATAAAGGGCGGCGGTCCATCCCGTGGATGCCAAGGCCGAAGGAAGGCGAAGCGCGAATTCATCCAGGCCGAACAGTTTTGCGCTTAGCGCTTGCAGCCAGTAGGTCAATATCGGTTTGTCAAAGCGGGGTTCACCGTAAAGATATGTGGTAAGGTAATTCCCGCTTGCCAGCATTTCACGGGTTGCTTCACTGAAAGCGCCTTCATCGACATCAAAGAGAGGCACTGAGCCCAGCCCGGCAAAAAAACTGATAAAACAAAGGGCTCCCAGTATCAGGATATCTCCTCTCAGCGAATTGTCGAGCGGTTGCTCATGCATTGTTTTCCGGAAATGTTGCTGGTAGAGTAGGAGGGTTGTAGCCAGCCCCAGGAAAGAGCCGACAATAATATCGCTGAGATAGTGTTCGGCCAGGACGATCCTGCTGGCAGCGATGATTATCCCTGCGGTATAGAATGCGGTTTTATAACGCGGAAAGATCAAGGCAAGTGCCGAAGCTGCACCGAGTGCCGTTGCCGAATGACCAGAGGGGAAAGAGAGCCAGGCGTATTCGATATGGAAAAAATCGAATCCGTAAATCTGTTCATGAATATAGAGGCGGGGGCGTGCTCTTCCCAAGATGCTTTTGAGGATGTTTACTGCAATCCCGGACACTGCAACCGAAGTGAGCAGCAGCAATCCCCCCCCGGCTTGCAAGGAATCTTTTTTTCTGTAAAAAAGCCACAACAGCAAGCCTCCCACGAGGTACCATTGTGATTCTCCAAGCTTTGTGATCTGCTTGAATGTCTGGTGAAAAGCAGTTTCCTTGTAGTTAAGGAAAAAATCTATCAGAGGCTTGTCAAGCCAGACATAGCTTGCAGTGCAAAAGAGGAACAGAATTATGAGCCCTGTGATTGTTGAAACGGTTTTTGACATTGCTTTTATGATCCGGTTATGAGGTCCGGGAAGAGGGGCTGGTGTTGCAATGACCACATTGAGGCATAGAGACCCTTGTTCTTCAGAAGCTCGTGATGTGAGCCATGCTCCACGATACATCCGTTTTCGAGCACGAATATCCTGTCGAATAACTCCATGTTGCGCAGCCGGTGGGTGATGATAAGCAGTGTTTTTGCCTGATCCTGCCCACAAAACTTCAGTATGCTTTGCATAACACTTTTCTCTGTGATAGTGTCAAGATTTGCGGTTGCTTCGTCAAGCACGATGACCGGTGCATCCTGCAGAAGCATTCTTGCAATTGCCATTCGCTGTCTTTCACCGCCGCTGAGGTTCATGCCGTGTTGGCCTGCCCACTGGTCAAGCTTACCGGTGAATGTCTCAAGACCGGCGAAGGTCAGGGCCTGCTTCAGTTCTTCATCGCCTGCGTCCGGTTTTGCCAACAGCAAGTTGTTCCTTATGGTTTCTCCGAAAAGATAGGTTGTCTGGTTTACGATGCCTATGTTTTGCCGGACGGTTTCCGGATCGAAGTGTTCAAGTTTTTTGCCGCCGATGCTGATGGTTCCTTCTGATGGATCCCAGAATCTCAGCAGCAGGCTGGTAATTGTTGATTTGCCGGCACCGCTGGGGCCTATAAAGGCTATTTTTTCCCCTTCATTGATGCTGAACGAAATATTTGAAAGTGCCGGACTGTATGTTTCCGGATAGGTAAACGTGACACTGTCAAAACAAATAGTGTGGTTTTCAGGAAACTGTTCGGGTTGTTCAGGTACGGTTATTGCCGGTTGTACATCAACGATTTCAAAGAGTCTTTTTCCAGCCGTTGTGTTTGCTTCAAGATGCTGGGCCGCATCCGGTAGAGGAAGAAATGCCTCGAATGATGCCATGACTGCGATAATAACTACTGCTGTGTATACGCCATTAATGTTTCCTGCCGACACCTCAGGTGTGAGAACCCATAAAAGGGCGATGACAGCGCCGTTCATCAGCAATCCGGTCAATGATTCGTGAGATCGCTGAATAAGGGCCTGTTTTCTCTGTAACTTCAATTCCTGGTGTTTCAACTGGTGGAGTTTCCTGATGTGATCATCAAGACGGTTGAAAAGCATGAGGTCGCTGATGCCCTGAATACAGTCGAGGGTTCTTGTCTGCAGCCCCGTTTGCATCGCAGAGATTTTTGAGGCGGTTCCCCGGTTCAGGTAGCTGCTAAGAAGAGGAATTCCTACCGCGGCGGCGGCATGAAAACAAAGAAGGGTAATCGAGAACGTGATCGAGAAGCTTCCCATGAGAATCCAGAGAAGAGACGAAATCATGGCTGCGGTCAGGGGAGGTGCAATCACGCGGGCGTAGAGGTTTTCAAGTGTATCGATATCTCCTGTGATTCTTTGCAGAAGATCACCGCTTTTGTATTGCAGAAGTCTGGCGGGCGTAAGCGGTTCAACCGATTCATAGAACCAGACCCGCAGTCTGGAGAGAATTTTAAAAGTTGTGTTATGTGCAACAAGCCGTTCTATATAACGGAACACACCACGTGCCACACCAAAAAGCCTCACACCTGCAATGCCGAGCTGCAGTTCCTGAAAAGAAGGGTGGAGGGCGGCTTTGGCGATAATATATGCCGAAGACATGAGCAGCCCTATTCCGCTGCCGATAGTGGCAAACCCCAACACGGCTGCAAACAGCATCCACCAATGGAAGGGCCGTACAATGTGAAGGAGCCTGACTATTTCTTTCATGCTGTCGTGTCCTCTTGATAAGTACGCAGAGCGTTACGGTAAAATCCTTCCTGCCCCATAAGTGACATGTGAGAGCCGGACTGAACGATGCGGCCTTTGTCAAAAACCAGTATACGATCAGCACTTTTAACGGTACTCAGGCGGTGGGCGATAAGCGCGGCTGTTTTACCTTTGATAAGTTTGTTCATCGATGCAAGGAGCTCTTTCTCAAGAACAGGGTCCGTATGTGACGTGGGTTCATCAAGAACAAGAATCGGAGCGTCTTTGATAAATGCCCGGGCAAGTGAAAGACGCTGTGCTTCTCCGCCGCTTATTCTGGCTCCCTGCTCACCGATCTGTGTTTCAAGTCCCTGAGGCAGTGAGTGGATGAACGGCTCCAGACGGCTGTATTCGATGGCCTGCATCAGTTCATCTTCCGTGGCGTCTTTTTTTGCAAGGAGCAGGTTTTCCCGGAGTGTTGCATTAAAAAGGTAAGGGTGCTGGGGTACCCAAGATATCCATCGCAGCCATTCATCCCGGTCAAAGTTCTGAAGGTTTGAATTACCGAACATAACTGCTCCTTCCTGAGGTTCGATAAACCGGAGAAGCACGTTAATAAACGTTGTTTTTCCTGCTCCGCTTGGTCCTGTAATTGCTGTTGTACAACCGGGTTCCAGCGTACAGTTGATATCTTTCAAAGCGTATGAGTTTCCGTCCGTGTAGGAAAACCCTACATTATCAAACAGAATGGGTTTTTCGGAAAACCCGCGGGCATGGGAGGAGGTGGCGGTTGTTTTCTTTTTGGGTTCAGGTTGCTCGAGCAGGTTGAAAATATCGTTTGCTGCACTGGCTCCCTCCATTCCGGCGTGAAATTTTGTGCCCAGTTGACGCAAAGGAAGATAGAAATCGGGTGTAAGCAAAAGAATAAAGAATGCGGACTCGAAAGCGATTGACCCGGTCCAGAGTCTCAGACCTATTCCTACAGCGATAATTGCCGTGCTTATGGTGCCTACAAGTTCAAGCGCAAGTGACGAGAGAAATGCGACTTTCAGGACTTTCATGGTTGCATGTCTAAACGCCTCGCTGATTTCAGAAATAGAGTGAGCTCTTTCCCGGCTTCTGCTGAAAAGTTTCAGAGTAGTAAGACCCTGAAGCACGTCAAGAAAGTTGCCGCTCATCCTGCTGAGTGTCTCCCACTGCTTTGCAGTTGCTTTTTGAGCGGCTTTGCCTATTAGAATCATAAAAAGGGGAATCAGGGGGGCGGATGCAAGCAGAATAAGGCCGCTGATTATATCGACAGGAAACACGACAGCGAGAATGGCGAGAGGGAGCAGCAGGGAAAGGGCGAGCTGGGGGATATACTGGCTGAAATAAGGGTCAAGGGACTCGACGCCTTTGAGAATTTTAACGCTGAGTTTCCCGCTTTGTGTCGAGCCGGTGTAAAGCGGGCCGAGAGAAGCTATTTTATCAAAGGCCTTTTCATGCAGCTGCTGCTTGATTTTCAGGGTTCCCCGGTTTGCTTCACTTTCGCTTGTCCAGTTAAAAACAGCACGAAGGATGCTGAAAAGCGCAAAAAGGACGAGAAACTGTAGTATATCCTGAAGTTCAGCGTTTTTCAGAAAAATTATATCGATAATCCTGCTCAGCAGGGAGGCCTGACCGATCAGCATGACTCCACCAAGTGTGCCGAGTACAACTGATGCGATAAACGGCAGGGGGTGCTGCTTTACAAGCAGAAGAAGCCTCCGGTCGAGATTCATGATCTGGTTTTGGATTCTTTCCTGATTCGACTAATTGTACGGAATTATATCAATGCATGCAATCGGAGCTGCTGCTGAAAGGACAACAAGCAGGCAGCGTCAGGCATGTCGATAAGGATTTTTGAAAAAACAATTTGATAATAAGCAAACGGAAGAGATCGTTGAGCCACGATAGACCTGAGAGCCGGCAACCCTGAGGAGAGTGAAGTGCCGACGATACGGGTGGCTGCGGGGAGGGCTGTTTACTGCTCTTTCTGTAATACTTCCCGGATTGCTTTGGTTAAACTGTCGATGTTCTCAAGCACTACAGGAAGAAGTTTGTTTTGTTCGGCGATGTTTTGTGATTTTCCTGCTTTTTCCATTGCATAAGAGCTTTCATAAAGTGCCGGTGCGCTTATGTTACCTGATTCACCCTTTATAAGATGACCTATCTGCCGGATGTTTTCATGATCCCCCGACTCAACAGCCTGGCGAAGCCTTTCTCCGTGCTGACCGATGAGCCCGGCAAACTCTTCAAGAATACTTATGGCCAGTTCCTTGTCTCCCATGATACGGTCAAGAAAATCGTTGTAGTCGAAAACATGCAAGGGGTTGTCTGATGTTCCGCTATGGTGTGACTCTTTCTCTTCGGTCTGATCTTTCTTTAACCAGTTTTTCATCTCTTTACTGAAGGTTCAGGGTGTGAGAGTTTGTAGCTGCTTGAGACAGCCATTATAGTAAGCGCTGCTTTTTTGCGATAAACATTACCGGCTGAACAGTTCTTAGCATAATATATGTATTTCCCGAGCTTTATCGGTCATTATGCGAGGACAGTTTCCGATATAGGGGCTCTTCGGGATGTGAAAAGCTGAAATTCCTCTACAGGTTGAGGAGCTTCAATCATAAAAAAGTATAACGAAGAAATGCGAAATAAAAAAGGGGAGTCTCCCCCCCCCTTTGCCACGCTGTTTTCCGTGTGGATCTAATCTACGAGTTTTTTCAGCTCTTCCGTATAATTCCCGACAACGGCTTTTTTATCGGTAACGATTCCCCGGATGTACTCATTGGGGGTCACATCAAATGCGTAATTGAGAACCGGTGTGGAAGGAGTGGCAACCTGGTTTCCGAAAATGGTTCTGAGCTCGTCTGCACTGCGTTCCTCGATAGGAATCTGTGAGCCGTCGCTTAACGTTATGTCAACTGTTGATACCGGTGCAGCGATGTAATATGGTACATTATGACGAGCAGCGCTGACAGCATGGGCAAATGTGCCGATTTTATTGGCGGTATCCCCGTTTGCAGCAATTCTGTCTGCGCCGACGATGCCGAAATCGATCATTCCTTTTTGCATAAGGAAAGCTGAAGATGAATCAGATATCGATAGAAAGGGAATACTCTCTTTTTCGAGCTCCCATGCGGTCAGACGCAAGCCTTGCAGCAGTGGGCGGCTTTCAGCCGTGATTACTTTTTCAATCAGGCCTTCCTGCCAGGCATGCTTGATGACACCGAGAGCCGTCCCGGATCCTCCTGTTGCAAGAGTTCCGGTGTTGCAGTGTGTGAGGACGTTGAGTTTTCTTGTTTTCAGTGTTTCGGCAAGGTCTTGCTGGATAAGTTCCACTCCATGACGAGCCATATTTTCGCAGTTCGCAATTTCGTCATTATGGATTTTTCTTGCCGCGGCAAGCATTTTTGAAAAGAGTTCTTCAAGAGAGTCTGAGGCAAAATGGGCATCGTACACCTCTTTCATGCGCGCTGTAGCAAAGAAAAGATTGACCGCAGTCGGGCGGGATGCTTCGACCTCCGCTATAAGTTTCTCAAAATATGCAGGAAATTCTTCCTTGTTTCCATTGTAGCTGTTCAGGCCGAGCATAACCGTATAGCTTGCAACAATGCCAATGAGCGGAGCGCCCCGAACCGCCAGGGTTTTTATCGCTTCAATGGCATCAAGGTAGCTGGTTGTCCTGATATATTCTTCTTTCAGCGGCAGAAGCCGCTGGTCGAGGTAGCCAAGGGTATTGTTTTCAAAAGAAACGGCGTCAATCATTGTTATTGTATTTTTTTATGTATTGAACCTGGGTTGAACAATTTTTCGTACATGCCGGGCAAGGGGTGCTTAAAGCGCTCAATTCAGGTTAAAGTCTTTCTACAACGTTTTTGAAAATAGTTGTCATTTTCGGTTCGGCCCCGTTGGAAACTTCGATTATTTCATCGATGCTCACCGGTTGCAGGCTGTCGGGGAAACATTCGTCGGTAATGATTGACATACCGAAAACTTCAGTTCCCTGGTGCACCGCAGCGATTACTTCCGGGACGGTTGACATACCGACTACATCGGCACCGATAGTACGGAGCATCCGATATTCTGCACGGGTTTCAAGGCAAGGTCCCGAAAGGGCTACATACACGCCGCGTTGAACCTTGATCCTGTTTTCAAGCGCGACCTGCTCGGCTATTTCGAGAATTTTCGGAGAATACGGTGCGCACATATCCGGGAACCTTGGCCCGATTTCCTGATCGTTAGGGCCTATAAGAGGATTGCTGCCCAGCAGGTTGATGTGATCGTCAATAAGCATGATGTCACCCTTGCTGAAAGCTGGGTTCAGCCCGCCGCATGCGTTAGTGATACCGAGGGTTTTGACGCCGAGATGTTTCATGACCCTGACAGGGAAAACAATCTGGTGCATCGAGTAGCCTTCGTAGAAATGAAAGCGTCCCTGCATAGCGACAACCTTTTTGCCGGCAAGAGTTCCGAAAATAAGTTTGCCGTGGTGGGTTTCCACTGTGGAGATAGGGAAGTAAGGGATATCTCCGTAATCAAGTGACAGCTCCACATCTATTTCTTTTGCCAGTGCACCGAGGCCGGTTCCGAGCACAATTCCTACAGGGTAGTCATCACTGGTTTTTGTACGGATAAACGTAACCGCCTCTTGGATTTTCGCGCGTTGTTCGATCATAGTGAAGAGGTTTTATATTATAGATTATGTTGAGCAATAGTTACTGAATTGTTTGATGAAATCACTGACGTCACTGTACACTCTTCTCAGGGTAGGTACATCGGGCAAAAAAACAACCCTGAAAAATCCCTGTAACGGATCAGTTCTGAACCCCGAACCATGCACAAAAAGAATCTGTTTTTCCTGTAACAGTTTCAGTACAAACTCTTCGTCAGAGCTGAATGGTAGCGACTCAAGATCGACCTTCCCCATGACGTAAAACGCGCCTTTGGGATAATTGCAGCTGATTCCCGGAATAGCATTGAGCATGTTGACGGTTATTTCCCTTTGAGCCTTCAGCCGGTTCATGACCTCTTCAATATAGTCCTTTCTCAGATTCATGGCGGCCCTTATGGCAAACTGGGGAGCCATCGGGGCGCACAGCCTTGCATCGGCGAGTTTGATAAAAGCCAGACGTACGTCGGGAATAAGGTGGCTGTTGGTGATCGCAAGCCACCCGATTCTCCACCCCGGAGCCATATAGTTTTTCGAAAGGCTGTCGATGGTGATGACCGCAACATCATTTTCAGCCATTGACGCAAGAGGAGTGTGTGCCTCTTCATAGATAAGCTTGTGATATACTTCGTCTGTTATGATCAGAAGGCGGTGTCGGCGCGCAATATCAACCAGTTTACTGAGTACTTCCGGCGGATACAACTCTCCGGTCGGATTATTCGGGTTGATGACCACAAGGATCTTGGTAAGCGGTGTTACCTTACTTTCAATATCCTCGGGGTCGGGAAACCATCTGTTATCCGGATCAAGTCTGTAGCAAAGCTCCTTGGCATTAAGTTTTGCTATTATTGCGTTATAGAGCGGATAACCCGGAGACGGGCAGAGCACCTCATCACCTGGGTTGAGCATTGCGGTACAGACCAGATCTGCAGCTTCCGAAGCACCGAACGTTATAATGATGTTTTCCGGAGAAGTTCTGATTCCTCGTGAAAGGGCGTCTTCGGTGATCGCTTCAACCGCATCCTTTTTCCCGGACGAAGGCGAGTAACCGTTATGTCCCTGCCGGAGAGCAAGCACCGTTGTCTCGACAAGCTCCTCAGGTGGCTGAAAACCGTAGAGTGTAGGATCTCCGATGTTAAGATAGGTGACTTTTTTCCCCTGTTTTTCCTGAAGTTTTGCACTGCTGACTATGTTGCGGATAGCGTAATGATAATTCTCGACACGCTGTGCAGGAACAAAGACAGGTGAATTTGAGTACGGCATATGGTAACTGAAACGCAGGCGTTAAAAACTTCGGTTCGAAAATGCCGTGACTGCGTCTTCAGAGCTTGACCCAGGCCCGACAAAAATAATCAATCCGCAATATAAAATCCTGAGTTGACGGATTCAAATTGTGCTCGATAATAACTGATATTTCCTGAGAAAAAGGAGCTATGCCCCTCTGTGTAATTAAGGGCACCTCTATTAATTTGTTACGCGACCTGAATACTTCGTTGGGCGGTGCTCGAAATCCTCATGTACTCTGTGTACACTCCGGTTTCTGCGCTCCGTCCGCCTTGTCTTCAGGTCGCTCACAGACAATTAATAGAGGTGCCCCTAAAAACGGCTTGATAGCTTGATGGCTCGATAGCCTGAAAGTCATGCCGCCCCGTGAAATAGATGTTTGGGGAAAAGTCAAAAGGCAAAAGGCAAAGGGTAAAAGTCAAAAGGCAAAATCAAAAGGAAAGAGGAAAAAGTCAAAACGGGGAACAACAGAAAAATAAACCTGTCTCCAACATTGATCTCTTCCTGTTCAAACGGGCAAACACACAGGTTTGCCCCTACAGTTTTCTTCCAAACAGTTCAACAATAGAGCGTTACCTACTCCCTCAATTTTCGATTACGAGTACGATTACCGCTACGCTGATTACGAGTACGAATCCCGCTACGCCGATAGAGTGACAAGTGACCAGTAACGAGTGACAAGTTGGCTCGAGGGTTCAGTCCCCAGTCGCCTACTGCCAACTGAAGACCGCTGACTGATTTCTTGCTGCCCGGCTATCCCGCCGTCAAGCAAGCCGGCTGTTGTAACGAATCAACAATCCAACATTCATCTATTACCGTTGCCGTGAGCCGAAAATGGCTGTGCCGATACGGATCATGGTTGCTCCTTCTTCGATGGCGATGTCAAAATCCTGGCTCATGCCCATCGAGAGCTCTGTCAGCAGAGCCGGGTCAGGTGAAATGTTCCTAAGTTTATCAAGCAGCTCTGCAAGCACTTGGAACTCCTGACGTGCTTTGTTTCTGTCCGGGGAGGCTATGGTCATAAGCCCTCTCAGGCGGATGTTGGGCAAAGTGATGAAATCGGGTGCAGAAGAAAGAAGCTCCGCTGGCGGAAGACCGAATTTTGTTGTCTCTCCCGATGTGTTGATCTCGATCAGATAGTCGGCCGTGACGTTTTTCCAGGAGGCTCGTTTTGAAAGTTCTTCGGCTGTTTTCAGCTTGTCAATACTATGGATCAAGCTTACTCTGCCGACAATATCCTTTACTTTGTTTGTCTGAAGGTGCCCGATAAAATGCCAGCGCAAGGGCAGTCCCGAAAGCAATTCAGAGTCATGTTTTTCTACCAGCTCCTGGACATAACTTTCACCTATATCCACCTGACCGGCATCAAAAGCTTCTTTGACGAGCACAGCAGGCTTGGTTTTCGAAACAGCGATCAACCTGATATCAGAGGGATTTCGACCGGTCCTGTCGCAGATTGACCGGATCTCGTTGCGTATTTGCTGCAGATTATGTGCTATGTTTTCCAATGTGTTCTTCTATTTCTTACCCTGACCTAAACTGAGTGATTTAAGGGCACCTCTATTAATTTGTTGCGCGCCCCGAATACTTCGTTGGGCGGTACTCGAAATCCTCATGTACTCTGTGTACACTCCGGTTTCTGCGTTCCGTCCGCCTTGTCTTCAGGTCGCTCTCGACAATTAATAGAGGTGTCCTTAACAGTAACAAATGGTAACAAGGGAAAGTCAAAATTCAAAGGTCAAAAGTGAAAAGTCAAAAAAGAAGAGAACGATGAATTTCACCATTATTCATTAATTAATAAATATCTCTTAGTCATTTTCATTCTGGCTCCTGGATTCTGAATTCTAACTCACTGTATTTTCGATTACGAATACCGCTCCGTTGATAGAGTGACAAGAAATAAGTAATCGAACCGTAAAGCAAGACCAGTTGGGCTACTGAGCTATCAAGCCTGTTTTGACTTTTAACTTTTGAGTTTTGACTTTCCTCTCGTTTCTTGCCATTGCTGTTCAGGACAATTTGAAATGCCTGGTTTAGGCCTGGATGACCTCAATGGTCTCGATGGTTATAGGTGCAACGGGGTTGTCATTGAAATCTTTTTCTGCGGTTGCAATTTTATCCACAACACCGAGACCGTCGGTTACCGTGCCGAAAACGGTATATTCTCCGTCAAGAAAATCATTGTCAGCCTGATTGATATAAAACTGACTGCCGGAAGAAGCCTTTTGAGGGTTGTTATCCCGTGCTGCGGCAAGGGTTCCTTTCAGGTTGGGGTGTTTGATTTCGGCGGGGATGCGGTAATCCGGGCCTCCTGTGCCATGGAGCATGCGATTGTCATTGTTACGTGACAAAGGGTCTCCGGTCTGGACCATGAACCCTTCAATGACCCGGTGGAAACGAATTCCGTCGTAGTAATTTTCCTTGACCAGCTTTTCGAAGTTTTCTTTATGCTGCGGGGTGTCATCATACAGGGATACGGTAATATCTCCGAGGGTTGTTTTAATCTTGTATTTGGTGCTCATGGCGTTTTGTGTATGGTTGTACAGCTTCGATCTATGATGATCTTTTCGGGATTCGGCGACGGTGTTGGTATGTATCGATTGTTTCCTACAGGTTTACGTTTCCGGTTTTTCCCGCAAGTGCCAAAAGGGACTCTTCAGCTTTTGCAGCGGCAGCGAAACCGGGGTACTTTCTGATAACCTGTTTATATATGTCAACCGCTTTTTCAATCTCTCCAAGTGAGAGGTAAGTATCTGCGGCATCCGAAAGATAAAGGGCTTTCAACGCTTGGTTTGCTGCGGTTTCAGATGCTTTTTCAAATGTTGGGGCGGCTTCGGATAACTCTTTTTTGCTGAGGAGACATGCTGCCTCGCCTGCTTTGGCCGAAGCAGCGAGATTCCGGTTTTTCCCGGAATATGAACGGTAGTTGGCCAAAGCTGAATCAATCTGCTGTAAAGCAAAAAAGCTGTCACCGATCAAGATTTTTGCGTAGTTCCCGCTTGGTGTCGATCCATATTCTCTGATAATCTCCCGAAAGCCTTTCATGGAAGCATCTCCCTCAATGGCCCGCTGCCAGTTTCCGTTTTCCGCGATTGTTGAGGCATGAGAGACCAGCCTGTAAGCGGTCTCTTCGGCTGATTGACGTTGCTGCTGCAAGTAAAAAAGTGCTCCAGCACCAACGATAACGGCAAGCGTGACGACAATGATCAGGTTTTTGTTGAAGAGAAAAAACTCAAGCATGCGATCAACCTTTTCAGCATGGCTGTCGGTTTCCATGGACGGTATCTGTTCTCCGGTCCTGTTTTCTGACTGTTCCATTTATAAGCGTATTTAGGTTTTACCCAAGCAGATAGCAAACCTCGATCAGCAACCTAAGCAAGTCTGCCGGTATTTCAAAGCACCTCACTGTTCTTTTTGCCGGGAAGCTTGCGCACCCTCTTCTATAGAGAACAGTTCATGTGCAGTGCGCTGTATTATTCCTGCGATTTTTTCCAGAGGGAATTCTTTGATTTCAGCGATTTTACCGGTAACGAAACGCACATGGGAAGGTTCATTACGCTTGCCTCTAAAAGGTACCGGGGAAAGATATGGGGCATCTGTTTCGGTTAGCAGGTCTCTTGTTGCGATGTCATGAACTACTTCCGGGAGTGTTGATTTTTTATAGGTTATGGTTCCCGGAATGGAGATTTTAAAGCCCAGCCGGATACATTCGAGGGCAATCTCCGTATTACCGGAAAAGCAATGCATGATGCCGCGAAGATTCGAGGACTTTTCTTCCTCGATGATTCTCAGGGTATCTTCCCAGGCATCCCTGCTGTGAATGACTGCCGGAAGGTCGAGTTTTTTCGCAATTCTCAGCATGGAGCGAAAAGCCTCCATCTGCAACTCTGCATGATAGTCATGATAGTGGTAGTCAAGACCTATCTCACCGATACCGACTACCCCAGGTAAAGCCCCAAGTGACTCGAGTTCACAAAAAGTCTGATCAGGCACTGCCTGTCTGACATCGTGAGGGTGCAGCCCGACTGTAGAATAGATGAAATCATGGAGAGCGGAGAGTTCTATCGACCGTTTACTGGTTTCCGTGTTCGTTCCGGGATCAATGAGCAGGGAGATATTCTGTTCTTTTAAACGCCTGATTATTTCATGACGGTCATTATCAAAGTCAGGGAAAGAGAGGTGGCAATGGACGTCAACGAACATGTTACTGGTGTTCGGGTGGTTTTTTAGTCGGCATTGAAAAGCCTGTTGTAAAAGATCAGGAGAATACAGGCACCTACGGTAATTGCTGAATCGGCAATGTTGAAAACCGGCCAGAGGGACATCCATGAACCGAACAGATACCCCTGATAAATGTCAACGTGGATGAAATCAACTACCTTTCCGAACGCTATACGGTCGATAAGGTTGCCGATACCTCCGCCCAGAATAAGCCCGAAGGTGAACAGAAAGCCGGGTTTGCGGTTTTTTGACAAAACAACATAGAAAAGAAGTGCCGTCAAAACAAGAGCTGTAATGGCGATAAGCAGAGTCTGGGGGCCCAGGGATACCCCGAATGCTATGCCGGTGTTCTCTGCGTAGGTGAGCTTTAGCCAGTCGGCTATCAATATAATGCTCCCTTCGTTTTGCATCAGGTGGCTGATGGCAAGCTGTTTTGTAAATTGGTCAAGAGCGACAACCAGAACGGCAACTAAAAAAAACAATGGCATATTTCTATGGGTCGTGTTTGAGGCATCTCGAACTGCTCACAACGGTTTTTCGAGGTACCCTTAAGTAGTGGGATGTCAAATTAAAATTCAAAAGTCGAAGGTTCTATTCTTTAAGGTAACTGCTGGTTGGTTTCAAGCAGTTTTTCAAGCTTTGTTCTTACTGAGTCGATGGGCATTGCCTTGCCTGTCCAGATCTCGAATGATCGAGCGGCCTGGCCGATGAGCATGTCGATCCCCGGAATTGTTACAGCTCCGGCTTCACGGGCCATCTGCAGCAAAGGGGTTTCCATCGGATTGTAAACCATATCAAATATGATCTGATTGCGATGAAAGGCGCCTGTTCCTGGGGGAACGATGCAGTTGTTGTATCCGGAATCAGTGCCTTTTGTGCCGATAGGAGTTGCATTGATTACAAGCTTGCAGCCGCTGAGAATGGAATAATCATCCAGCGGGTGTATCGATAAAGGTGTAGGGAATATTCTGTCCTGAAATTGTTCACAGAGATCGTGGCCTTTTTCTTTGTTTCTGACAAACAGGTGGATAGCCGAAGGCCTGAAAAGGGTGCCAAGCGCCTCTACAGCAGCCATCGCTGCGCCGCCATTACCGAAAATGCCTGCCGGCTGCCCGTCTATCGTTGATTTGTGGGGTTCGAGAGGTGTCACGATACCGGCAATGTCCGTGTTGTACCCGATGATGGTACCTTTATCGTTCGCTACGGTATTTACCGCGCCTACCGCTTCGGCTTCAGGGGAAAGCTTGTCCATGCAGGCAATCACAGTCTGCTTGTACGGGATAGTGACATTGAATCCGGCTATGCCGAGCGCTTTCGCACCTTCAAGAGCGGGTAAGACAAGATCAGGCGAAGAGATGTTGAAAATTGTGTAATAATACGGCAAACGCAGTATTTCCGCCGCAGTGTTGTGAATGTAAGGAGAGTACGAATAACCTACATTCCTGCCGATCAGCCCGAGAATTTTTTTAGCGCTGTACATACAATCAGGCACCGGTGCTCAAACGATTCCCAGTATTTTCCGGACGGAATCCTGATTATACAGTTCCGGGAAAGTGCTCTTGAAAAGCTGCTTTTTGCCTGGGTCAATCGTAAACGCTTTGGTCAGTGCACTGATAGTACTTTTTTTGTCGCCAAGGGCAAAGTATGTGGTTGCTATTTCAAAATGAGCCTCTGCAGACTGCGGTTGAAGCTGAAGAGACCGTTCAAGGGCATTAATGGATTCGGTGAAGAGAGATGCTTCACGCAGCACAAGAGCGTAATCAACCCATATCTGGGGTGATTCGGCTTCCAGTTCAAGGATCTTTTTGTAGGTTTGAATTGAGCGGTCGAGATGCTCCATATTATAGTATATCTCGGCTTTTAGCTGAAGAAAATCGACTGAGCCGGGAATATACAGCAGCGCGTGATTGATAGACTGCAATGCTTTCTCGTAAGCTTTATCGGCTTCATAGCAACAGGCCAGAGCAAACCAAGCGTCGGCAAAATCCGGTTTAAGCTCTATACAGCGTGAATAGTGTGAGATCGCTTTGCCGTATTCTTCCAGTTCTTCGTATGCTATGCCCAGGTTGTAGAGTGCATTGATGTCGTCGGGCTCGAGCTCAATGGTCTTGAGGTAACTTTCCGCAGCCTCTTCGATTTTACCTGTTATTGCCAGAACGTTTGCCCGGTTATACCAAGCGGAACTGAAATCATCAGCTATGGCAAGGGCCATGTCGTAACATTCGAGGGCTTCATCGTATTGTTTCAGTTTGCTCAGAACCAGGCCTTTGTTGTACCACGCATTGACATTGTAAGGATCCTGATCAATGGTTTTCTGATAACAGACGGCACTTTCCTCCATCTTTCCGAGAACATCCTTGCAGAAAGCAAGCTCATACCATGCTTCTGTAAAATCCGGGTCCAGGGCAAGGCATTTTTCCAGATACTTTTCAGACTCTCTGTATCGTTCAAGCTTCTGGAGAATGAGACCCCGGTAGAAATACAGCTCTTTTTCGAGAGATGAATCGAAAACAATTGTATCCAGTTTTTCAAGGGCAACGTGGTACTCGGCCGTATTGAAATGCGCAAGAGCAAGGTTGAGTGTCATTTCGCTGTCCGCAGGACTGAGCAGTGCTGCTTTAACAAACGCATCTTTAGCATCATCAAAGAAGCCGTTGACAGTAAGACAGTTCCCAAGATGAAACCATGATTCCGCATTATAGGAAGCAGTTTGGGCCAGATGACGGGCGACAGTCAGTGCGTCCTGATGCTTTCCCTCTTCATTGAACTGGTTGATTACCTCAATCAGTTCTTCGGTATCATATATGGATGTGAGATCTAGATCGTCAAGTTGTATTTTCCTGAAAGAACCGTTCGTGTCGTAGTTGCCGCCTTCATCAAAAAAGTCAAGGAAGCTCATAGATGTGGAGTATATTTTCTTTCTTCGTTTCCTTTTGCTACATATCAAAACAAATATACAAGTTTTTTTAAACAAATATAACGTCGGGCAGGATTGTTAGAGCGGGCAGGAAATCAGGGCTGGCGGAATCAATGTGCGGTCTCTTTAATTTGCAGTTTCCTCAACACGAGGGCACCTCTATTTAGTTTATTCCGCGCTTCAATTGCTTCGTTGAGCGGATAGGAGAGGGTGACAATTAATAAAGGTGTCCGCTATTCATGAGTTCCGGAATTTTCAGGTTTATTTTTGCTGCTGAAAAACTTTGCGATAAGTGCGGCGGTTTTTGGTCCTGTTATTTTCCTCAGCTCTTCTTTATCGGCTCTCGCAATTCGTTCGACCGATCCAAAGTGTTCCAGCAGTTTCATGGCATTTTTTTCTCCTATACCGGGAATATCCGTCAGTTTGGTCTTCAAAGTACGTGATTTTCGCAGTTTTCGGTGGTAGCTTATAGCAAAGCGGTGCGCTTCATCCCGTATTCTCTGAAGGAGTTTGAGTGCCGGCGATGTTTTCGGAAGATTAAACGGATCTCTGCTTCCCGGAAGGTAGATTTCTTCGAGTCTTTTGGCAAGGCCGATAACAGGTACTGTAATACCCAACTCTGAAAGGGCTTTCCAGGCGGTGTTTACCTGTCCTTTTCCTCCGTCGATTACGATAAGGTCGGGCAGCGGAAGTTCGCTCGATAGAGTTCCGCCGTAGCGGCGCGTTATTGCTTCGGCCATGGCTGAATAGTCGTCAGACCCTTCCATGGTGCGCAGCCTGAATTTTCTATAGTCCGATTTCCTTGGTTTACCGTTCTCAAAGCATACCATGGAGCTTGTATAATCGCTGCCCTGGAAATGTGAGTTATCGAAACACTCGATTCGCAGGGGCAATTTTTCAAAGTAAAAAGTTTCCTGCAAAGCTTTGAGGGCTGGATTCTCGCGTGCCAGTTCTCCGCGTTTTTGTTTCTCTATCAGGTATTCCCGGAGATGGTGCCGTGCGTTTTCCCTGCACATCTCTACAAGGTGGGCTTTTTCTCCTATCCGAGGGGTTACAAAATGGATCGGGTTTTTCTTCGAAAAAAGTTTCTGAAGTGCTTTTTGCTCTTCTTCCGGTAAAGGAGACTGCGTAAAAACTTCCTGCGGGATGATATCAGGGGTTTCCAGATAGTATTTTTCAAGGAACTTTGAGAACAGATTTGCCATTGGCTCCTCGTCGGTATTTGAAAAATACATTCTTTGTGACCCCAGGAGTTTACCTTCACGGATTTTAAACACAACACCGCAAGCGTCGTCTCCCTCTCTTTCGATGCTGAAAATGTCCCGGTCAACGGGATCCGTTGTCACAACTTTTTGCCGATCGGCATATTTTTTCAGTCCCTCGATCTGCATTTTCAACTCAGCAGCCTGTTCAAATTTCAACTCTTCGGCATATCGGTGCATCTCTTCCGTGAGTGAACGAACCAGAGCCGAAGTTTTGCCTTTCAGCAGTCTGGTGATTTCAGAGATCATCCGGTTGTACTCTTCTTCAGACTGAAGACCTTCACATGGCCCCTTGCATTTATGAATGTGATAGTCCAGACAAACCGTGAACTTTTTTCGTCGAATATTTTCTTCAGTCAGTTTGAGCTTGCAGCTCCTAACCTGAAATATTGAGCTGATCAGCTCAAGCACCGACCGAAGCTGCCGGGCTTCGGTATAGGGGCCGAAATATGTTGATCCGTTGTGCCTTACTTGTCTGGTAAGAACTATCCTTGGAAAAGGTTCTTTGGTAATTACCAGATAGGGATAGGTCTTGTCATCCTTGAGATTGATGTTGTAGCGGGGCTTGAGTTTCTTTATAAGATTGTTCTCAAGGATAAGGGCTTCAACTTCCGAGGAAGTGATGATGACGTCAACATCTGCGATATGGTTGACAAGGAGCCGGGTTTTTCCGTATAACCGGCCGCTGTTGCCGAAATACGAACGGACTCTTGAACGGAGGCTTTTTGCTTTCCCGACATAGATGACCTTGCCAGTGGAGTTTTTAAACTGGTAAACTCCCGGAGTGGCGGGCAGGGCCGCAACTTTTTTGTCAAGCTTTGTTTTTTTCAGGTTCACTGGGTCTTTGTCGGGTTCTTCCATCGTCGATCATGGTGAACGGTTGGAAATTCCAAAACCAAGGTAGAAAATAAATGGTTTCCAGTACAGGAAATGAAAAAGGCGCGAAAATATCGCGCCTTTTTTTGAGTTTTTCCGCTCATGCATCAGTGCGTCGAAGCTTCTCCCGCTCCTTTGGGATATCTCAGGCTGTCAACGAGTTCCTGAATATCTTCCGGCGGTGCCGGGGTGATTTTCGATACGATGAAGCTCACCACAAAGTTGATAAGCATGCCTACCGTGCCGATTCCTTCTGGCGAGATGCCCAGGAACCAGTTATCCGGAGTGTTCGCCGCCGGATTGATGAACTTGAAGTAGATAATGTAGGCAGCGGTAAAGCCAATACCGGTCAGCATACCAGCTATCGCTCCTTCCTTGTTCATCCGTTTGTAGAAAATACCCATGATGATTACCGGGAAGAACGAAGAGGCAGCAAGGCCGAACGCAAATGCGACAACCTGAGCCACGAAGCCCGGAGGATTGATGCCGAAATAGCCCGCTATAAGCACCGCACAGGCAACTGCTATACGGGCAATCAAAACTTCCGATTTCTCATTGAGATCAGGATTGAACTGTTTCTTTATCAGATCATGCGCAACGGAGGTTGAGATGACAAGCAGCAGACCGGCAGCCGTGGAAAGCGCCGCGGCAAGTCCACCTGCAGCGACAAGCGCGATAACCCATGCAGGAAGATTGGCGATTTCCGGGTTGGCCAGAACCATGATATCGCGGTCGATATACAGTTCATTGTTGTTATCGGTAAGTTCGTTGGATATAAGCCGCTGACCTTCTGCTCCCTCACCTTCTGTAAAAACCGGTTTGCCGGCAAATGCCTTACCGTTGACATACTGAACGGCGCCGTCATCGTTTTTATCAACCCAAGCGATGAGGCCGGTGCCTTCCCATGTTTTGAACCATGAAGGGAGTTCGACGTATTGGGTGTTGCTGACAGTGTTGATCAAATTGTAACGGGCGAATGCCGCGACGGCAGGAGCTGTGGTATAGAGCAAGGCTATAAAAACAAGTGCCCAGCCTGCCGAAACACGTGCATCGCGAACTTTCGGGACGGTAAAAAAGCGGACAATAACGTGCGGCAAGCCTGCGGTTCCGACCATAAGCGCAAAAGTAATGAAGAATACGTCAATCATCGGCTTGCTGCCGTCAGTGTAGGCGGCGAAACCGAGCTCCTGGTGCAAACCATTGAGCTTGTCCAGAAGATACCCGCCTCCATCCGTAAGCATACTGCCGAAGCCCTGCTGGGGAACTGGAGTGCCGACAATCATCATGGAGATAAAGATAGCCGGAACCATGTATGCAAAGATAAGTACACAATACTGAGCAACCTGGGTATAGGTGATGCCTTTCATGCCTCCGAGTACAGCGTAGAAGAACACGATACCCATACCGATAAGAATGCCGATGTTGATCGGTACTTCAAGGAATCTTGAGAAAACCACGCCGACACCGCGCATCTGTCCTGCTACATAGGTGAAAGAAACAAAGACAGCGCAAATGACAGCAACTGTTCTGGCTGCATTGGAATAGTAGCGGTCACCGACGAAATCAGGAACGGTAAACTTGCCGAACTTTCTCAGGTAGGGGGCCAGAAGTAATGCAAGTAAAACATAACCGCCGGTCCAGCCCATAAGGTAGATCGAGCCGTCATAACCCATGAAAGAGATCAGACCGGCCATTGAAATAAATGAAGCCGCCGACATCCAGTCAGCAGCGGTTGCCATACCATTTGCCAGAGGCGGTACACCCGCACCGGCAACGTAAAACTCTTTTGTGGAACCGGCTTTAGACCATATCGCAATGCCGATATAGAGCGCAAAGGTCAGTCCTACAATAAGATACGTCCACGCTTGTACATCCATGATTTTTTTTGGTTAAATAATTTTTGAAAACTGGTTGTATGGGGACGGTTAATCTTCGTGTACATCATACTTTTTATCCAGCCGGTTCATCAGACCGACATACACGAAAATCAGGATAACAAAAACATAAATCGAGCCTTGCTGGGCGAACCAGAAGCCCAATTGAAATCCTCCCCCCCCACTCCATTCAGGAAAGCGGATGGCATTGAGCGGTTCAGCCAGAAAAATGCCCAAACCGTAGGACACAACGAACCAGATTGCAAGCAGCCCTACCAAGTATTTGAGATTGGTCTGCCAGTATTCCTGTAGTTTTCCTTTTTCCATGGCATCAATGGTTTAAGGTTTGTTGAAACAAAAGTCTTTTATCGAAAAGACTTGTCATAATTTAATGAAAAAAAAGTCTGTTTGAAAAGTGTGGTGTTAACAATTGTTAATAGTGAATAGACCTTGACAAAATAATGGTGTGGGCAATAGTTTGGGTATATAAAAAGCCGCAGTTAACGCTGCGGCTTTTTAATTCCCGACGGGTCTTCATCAGAAACTTTTAAAATGCAACCTGTGCCCAGAGTTCCGTTCTCAGACGGTTGAATTCAAGCTCGTCGTTGTTGAATTCAGATGAGATGTAGCGGACAGTCGGAGACAGAGTGAAGCTGCCCATGGATGACTCATAGACCTTGTAGTTATACTGAGCCCAGACGAACATGCTGCTGTAGTTGTCGGAACGCCCGAAGCTTTCGTCATCCGTGCTGCTGTAATCCACCCATGCTCTGATCGGGCCGTGCTCAGCTTTGACTCTGAAAAGGTAGCCGTCATACTCTACATCGCCGTTATTGCATGCAGTGTAGAAGCCGCTGAGTGTGAACTTGGTATCGCCGGCAGGAATGACAACGTTGGTGCCGACGCTCCATGGAGTGACGTTCTGGTACTCGTGGTCGACACCGAGAGTGGCTAAAGGTACTTTGAGCGAATGTGAAGCTGCATCAAGGTCAGCATCGGTTATCGCGGCAAGAAGCTGCGGGTCGATGGTGACATTTCCGATGTTGGTTTTATACATCACGTGAATCGCGTAGGCGTCTTCGAAAACGTCGTCTTCCTGCATGTCGTTGTCAAGCACGAGAAGAGAGGTGTTCAGCTCTCCAGGGCCGACCTTCGCGCCGTAATTGAGCGCAAAGATTCTGTCGTTAAAGTACAGGAAGTAAGGGATCTCGACCGGCTGGAACGGGAAAACAATGAGATCGTAGATAGGGTTGTTAAAGCTGTTGACCGGCGCATAACCTGTCAGATAGTGAGAGTTTTCCATCATTCGGCCGAAGTAGAACTGGTTGACACCGAATTCTTTTGAAAGTGATGCCGGGAACCCTCCTTTTCCTCCGACTGCGGCGAACCAGCCAGGTGTTTCACTTGCAAGCAAGGCTTTTGCAAAGTAGCCTTCGCCAAGATCTGCTGCCAATCTCAAGCGAACCCTGTAAAGCCAGTACAGGTCATCAGCCTGCTTTGTATAATCTCCTTTGAACTCATACGTCTCGTATCTCGGGCGAACCATTGCGTCACCGCTGATCTTGACGCTGGCCTCTGCTGTGGTAACAAAGGCAGCGGTCATCGCGAGCGCAAATACAAGCGATAGAAGTTTTTTCATTGCTGTTTTTCTCCGTTAGGTTTTGTGTTGCTTCAAGTAATAAAAAAGCATTAGCACCTGCCGTTCGCACAGGGCAAAATGCTTTGTTGGGAAAGAACAAATGCAAATTAATTGTCAAATGTACATAAATCAGATAAAAAAAAGAAGTTACTTTTCAAATCCTTGCAGATTTTCATCACCTGTACACACGGGCACATAAGTTGAGATACGATTTATAAGAGTTTGGGGCATAGTAATTTAACGGGTATAATAGTAAAAAAAACTAAAGGGCACCTCTATTAATTTGTTGCGCACCGTGATTACGTCGTTGGCCCGACCTTGTCGGGTCTCCAGTTTCTGTGCTCCGTCCGCCTTGTATCCCGATAGAATCGGGACTCACGGTAATTAATAGAGGTACCCTAAAGTAATGATAACATCTCGGGCAAATACAACACGTCTCTGTTCTGTATCCTGGACTTCAGGCAGAACGGAGAGGAGTCTTTTGGCACCATGCAAAAGGATTTACCGGCACATTTCCACGGTTTTACGATTCACCGTTATAGATCAATAATGAGTCCGAGTGTGCTGAAGCTTTCGTCATCATAAAAGTACATACCGTGGCGGCTCATGCCGTTAAAATAGTTATAGGCGAGACGTATGTTTTCAAGGCCAAGCCCCGTAAGCCTCCACCCGGCCTGCAGGTTCCAGGTTCCGTGAAAGCCATCAGTTTTATCCAGATCATCATTCCATTCCGGGAGCAGTTTGAAATCCGCCGCCAAGTAGGTATTGCCAGGGGTGGAGACTTCAGCGCCTGCTTGGAAGGAGTGGCGGCTGATATCGTCGGGGATAGTATGAAAAAGGTACTGGTAACCGAGATAAAAACGATGGTTTTCTGAGGAAAGCGCCAGAACGAGGTTGATGAATTCGCGGCTGTAGGTGAATGGAATGCCGAAAGGACTTTCTTCCTCGTTTATCCATTCATCAGCCTCTTCGTCATAGTGTCCGTCTTCGAAATGAGCCGAAATATGAGTGATGCGCAGTCTTGCGGAAAGCTCGTCAAATGGCAGTGTATCCTTTTCAAGCGGCTGTTTCCAGGTAGCGTTGACTCCGAACAGGTAGTCGATCGTATCCACCGGAAATTTGAAGTTATCTTCTCTTCGCAAAAGGGAATATGTGCCGAAATCTATTCCGAAAGCGAACCGGCCGCTTTTGCTCTGGTAAAGGTCTGCCGATGTGCCGATGTCGAGTTGAAGATAATCATTGTCGAGCCAGGGCATGATGGCAATCCTCGGTTCAAGAGGGTCAGCAAGAAGGTGAGGAAACATTGTCCGGAATGTGGGGCCGGCAAAAGCAGCCTGGGCTGATGCTGTAACGATCAACAGTGCAGCCAATAGCGTGATAAACCTTTTTTGCATGTTTTATTTTTTTTGTGCTGAGTGCGTTAACTTCCGTTTTGTCCGGTGAGCAGCATTTCCAGGATGGCGGTTCGCACGGCGACTCCGTTGGTTACCTGCTCGAGCAAGACACTTTTTGAATAACCAGGGGGCTGGATACGGTCAGCCACATTACTTGAAATCTCTATTTCCCTGTTGATCGGGCCCGGATGAAGGACAAGCATGTGCTTGCGGATTTTCTCGAGCCTTTCGTCAGTGAGTCCGAAACTGAGCGAATAGTCTTCGAGCGAGGGGAGATAACCGCCGGTTGTTCTTTCCAACTGGAGCCTGAGCACTATCGCGGCATCCGCCCACCTGATAGCGTCATCGAGCCCGGTAAATACCCTGACACCAAGAGAGTTTACATTGCCGGGAAGAAGTGATACCGGACTGCAGACGCCGACATTTGCTCCAAGGGTGGTAAGCCCGAAAATATTCGACCGGGCAACGCGGCTATGCAATATATCGCCGAGAATCATGATTTTGGTATCCTGAAGCGATCCGAAATAATCTTGTAATGTAAAAATGTCCAGCAGTGCCTGCGTCGGGTGTTCGTGTGTGCCGTCGCCGGCATTGATAACATGTTTGTCGGTTATGCGGCTGATCTGTTCGGCTGAGCCTGGAGAAGGATGGCGGATAATGAAAGCATTGACCTGCATGGCCTCCAGGTTTCTTATGGTATCGACAATGCTTTCCCCTTTACTGACGCTGCTCGATGAAGCGGTAAAATTAAGGGTGACCGCACCAAGGTTACGGGCGGCTATTTCAAAAGAAAACCTTGTTCTGGTTGAGTTCTCGAAAAATGCCAGAACGATGCGTTTTCCTTTCAATGTTTGAGGAATCTCGTTTTCTGCATTCAGGAACAACTCTTTATGAAGGGCAGCTTTGTCAAGAATTTCCGTGATTTTTGCCGCGGATATACCGGATAATCCTGTGAGGTGTTTCAATGCAGCAATTTTTTCAATAGTGTGAGGTGGTATATTTTCAGCAAATGTACAAAAAATAAAGGGCTCTTCGAAAATCAGTTAGCAGTCTTCAGTTGGCAGTGTGCAATTGGTGACTGAACCTTTGTCACTCGTTACTGGTCACTTGTCACTATATCAGCGAAGCGGTAATCGTACTCGTAATCGGAAAGAAAGGATTAGTGCTGAGTGAGGGAGAAAAGGTAAGATTTAGGAAAAGGAAAGTGAGCTTGCCGGCAAAAGGAAATGATTTTGAAGTGTAGGTTGTTACTTTCAAAACAATCAGGCCCTGGGTTATGCATGAAATGTCAATAGCACTTTCCATTATTGATGCCGTTGCTGCAAAAGCTGAGGAAGAGCATGCAAAAAAAGTTAACGGCATAGAGCTGGAAGTTGGGAAACTGGCGGGTGTAGAGGTGGGGTCTCTGAAATTCTGTTTTTCCGCAGCTGCCAAAGGCACTATTGCCGAGGGTGCGGCTCTTGATATCCGGGAGATTCAGCCCGTGGGAGTGTGCAGCGAGTGTGGGCGGCGTTTTTCCATGAATTTTTATTACTCTACATGTGATTCCTGCGGATCTTTCAAAACGGACCTTGTGTCAGGCAGGGAGCTTTTGATCAAATCTATTATTCTTGAGGAGTGACAAGGGGAAGTCAAAAAAAATTCAAAAAGTAAAAAGTCAAAGGTCAAAAGTGAAAAGGTTTCATGTAGGGGCAGGCCCCCCGTGTAATAAGAACGAATATTACACAGGGGTAAAATAGATCGATTATTTCACGGGGTCTGTCCGGCAATTTATACAAGTAGGGGTCAACAACTCAACGAATCAACAATTCAACAAGCAATTAATAATTATGTGCAATACTTGCGGTTGTTCTTCAAGCGACGGTGCTGTCATCTATAAGCCCGGAGATGCTTCATATCATGTTCATGTCGATAACGATGAACACGGTCACCATCATGAGCATGATTCTCACGCTCATGAGCATACACATGGCCGCCAGGTTGTTGTTGAACAGGATGTATTATTGCGGAACAACCTGCTGGCGGAAAGAAACCGGGGATATTTTGAAGCAAAAAATGTTTTGGCAATTAATTTTCTAAGCTCACCGGGTTCCGGAAAAACTTCGCTGCTCGAAAAAATCATCCCGTTGATAAAGACCGATTACCCGGTCAGTGTTATTGAGGGCGATCAGCAGACAACGAGGGATGCTGAGCGCATTCAGGCTCTTGGTGTTCCTGTTTTGCAGGTTAATACCGGGACGGGGTGCCATCTCGACGCGCTCATGATCAACCGGGCGGTCAGGGAGATGGAGCTTGCGGATAGCTCCTTGCTCTGCATTGAGAATGTCGGTAACCTTGTCTGCCCGGCGCTTTTTGACCTTGGAGAGGCAATGAAAGTTGTTGTAATAAGCGTTACGGAGGGAGAAGACAAGCCGCTGAAATACCCGACAATGTTTCTTGAGGCCGATGTCTGCATTTTGAACAAGACAGATCTTCTTCCCTATGTTTCATTCGATGCCGCGAAATGCAGGGAGAACGCTATGCAGGTCAACCGCCGTCTTGAATGGTTCGATCTTTCCGCGGCGACGGGAGAGGGGATTGATGTATGGATAGAATGGCTGAAGTCAAAGCTGAAAAAAGATTAAGATACCGTGTCTCCGGCATCGTTCAAGGAGTCGGATTCAGACCGTTTGTCTACCGCCTTGCAAAAGAGGCCGGGTTAAGCGGCTTTATAAGAAACACTTCTTTCGGTGTCTGTATCGAGGTTCAAGGCATTGAGGCTTCGAAGCTGGGCCTGTTCCGCCGCGATCTGCGTGAAAAAGCCCCTCCTCGTGCAAAGATTTCCTCTGTTGAAATTGAAGAGATTGCTCCGGTACCTGGCCGGGATTTTGTCATTATTTCTTCAAACGGAGAAGGAGCAGTCCAGACAATGGTTTCCCCGGATATTGCTGTTTGTGAAGACTGCCGCAGGGAGCTGCTCGATCTTTCCGACAGAAGATATGGTTATCCTTTCATCAATTGCACGAACTGCGGTCCCCGGTATACAATTGTGGAGCGGATTCCTTACGATCGCCCGTACACGTCAATGAAACATTTCGTCATGTGTGGTGACTGCGACCGGGAGTATCATGACCCGATGAACAGGAGGTTCCATGCACAGCCGAATGCCTGTCCGGTATGCGGTCCGGCTCTGCTTATGCTTGACGCGAATGGGAAAAGGGTGGACTGTTCCGATCCTCTGGGGCATGCTCTCGACATGCTTTGGAGCGGCTTGATTGTCGCGGTGAAGGGTATAGGAGGTTTCCACCTGGCCGTTAACGCTTTTGATGACGAAACCGTTCGGCGTTTGAGACGAAGGAAAAGGCGGGAGGAAAAACCTTTTGCCCTCATGGTAAAAAGCGCAGATACGGCTGAAAGGTTCTGTATCGTCAGTGATGCTGAGCGCCGGGCGCTGTGCTCACCTGAGGCCCCTGTCGTTCTGCTGAAAAAAAAGCGGCAAGAAGGTCTTGCCGGGGAAATTGCCCCCTGCAACGACCGTTTGGGTATTATGCTGCCTTATACCCCTTTGCATGTGCTCATGATGGAACGTGGACCTGAAGCTCTTGTCATGACAAGTGCTAATTCTTCCGATGAACCCATAGCTATTGAAAACGATGAGGCAGTGTCACGCCTGGAGAATATTGCTGACTATTATCTTGTGCATGACCGGCCGGTATATCTCAGATGTGACGATTCTGTAACGGTTTATATGTCCGGCAAGCTCCGTCAGATCAGGCGGAGCAGAGGTTATGTTCCTGCACCCGTGCTTCTTTCTTCGGGAGGCCCCCCGATTTTTGCAGCCGGTGCTGAAATAAAAAATACGGTTTGTTTGCTCAAAGGATCCAATGCGATCCTGAGCCAGCATATAGGAGACCTTAAAAATTACGAGGCGTTCAGTCATTTCCGAAAAGTTGCAGATCATCTGCAGTTGATTTTTCAGGCATCTCCTGAGCTTCTTGTCTGTGATATGCATCCGTCATATCTGTCTACCCAGTGGGCTCAGGAACAGAAAGGCGTTCCACTGCTGCCGGTACAGCACCATCATGCGCATCTGGTTTCCTGTCTGGCGGAAAACCACAGTGATGAACCGGCTGTTGGCGTTATTCTCGATGGTACGGGGTATGGGGTCGACGGGACAAGCTGGGGGGGAGAAATCCTGATCGGTGATGCGTCAGGCGCATTTCGCTTTGCGTCGCTCGAGCCGGTGCCTCTGCCCGGCGGTGATGCAGCGGTTGCTCATCCCTGGAAAGTTGCTGCAGGCTACCTGTATCATAGTTTCGGAGCTCTTCCCGAGCTTGATTTCTTAAAGGATAAGGATACTACGGGTATTGCTCAGATTCTTGAAAAGGGAATCAATTCTCCTCTGACAAGCAGTTGTGGAAGGCTTTTTGATGCTGTCGCTGCTTTGAGCGGCTTGCGCAGTGATATCAGTTATGAGGGCCAGGCTGCGGTTGAGCTCATGCTTGCCGCGGGGACTCTTGAAGGAGAGCCTTTTTCCTGGGGTGTGGTTCCTGCAAGCAGCAATAGATGGCATATTACGGTTTCGCCTCTGATTCGTGACGTTGTATCGGCAGTTCGTTCGGGGGCGGATATTTCAACAATCAGCAGAAGATTTCATGTAACAATTGTTGATTTTCTGTATGATGTTATTAAAAAAGCAGTTGGCTTTTCAGGGATTCGCAGGGTGGCTCTCAGCGGCGGAGTATTTCAGAACGCTTTGCTGTTCGAAGGCTTGATCGCAAAACTGGAACGGCAGGGCTATACGGTACTTGCCCATGAACAAGTGCCATGCAATGACGGAGGTATTTCTCTCGGCCAGGCGGTTATCGGAAGAGAGTACCTCAAAGGCAATTATCGAGGGGTCACGTGACTCTTTTTACTTTTTACTTTTCACTTTTGACTTGAATAACCATGTGTTTAGCCATACCGGGAAAAGTTGTGGCAATAACCGATGAAAACGGATTGAAAATGGGAACCGTGGATGTTAACGGTTCTCTGACAAAAGCATGTCTTGAGTATGTGCCCGACATTCAATTGGGGCAATACACTATTGTTCATGCGGGATTTGCCCTGAAAATAATTGATGAAAAAGAGGCTGCCGAAAGCCTCAAGCTCTGGGATGAGCTGTTACGTAAATAGCTTGAGAGCAAAGGGCTAAGGAGCCCGGAGGATAAAGTCAAAAGTAAAAATTCAAAAGTCAAAAATGAAGAGAAGAGTTGAAAAGGCAAAGAGGACAGTTAAATCCGTCTAAGGCGATCAAGCCTGTGAAGAAATCCTGAATTGAGCGATTGTCAATCCCGAAGGGTTTCAACAAATGCGGCTTTTTACCGGTTTTTTCTTGCACCCGGCAGGTGACGAATAATCACACTTTTTGAACAGTATAAGAGACTGTTTTTGATAAGCTTACTATTATTGAGCATTTGTTGAAACGCTCACTTTAGGATAATGAAATACCTCGATGAATACAGGGACCCCGATATAGCTCGAAACATTCTCAAGGAGATTGAGGATTTCGTGACAAGGTCCTGGACTATTATGGAGATCTGTGGCGGCCAGACCCATTCCATCATCAGAAATGGCATTGACCAGCTCCTTCCTGATCAAATCCAGCTGATACACGGGCCTGGATGCCCTGTTTGCGTAACTCCTCTTGAAACACTGGATCGCGCACTGTCCATTGCTTCGAGGCCGGAAGTTATCCTTGCGAGTTTCGGGGATATGCTGCGTGTTCCCGGAAGTTACAGGGATCTTTTGAAGGCCAGGAGCGAAGGTGCTGATGTCCGAGTGGTTTTTTCTTCTCTCGAAGCGCTGAAAATTGCGCAAGACAACCCGCAAAAGGAGGTTGTTTTTCTCGCTGTAGGCTTTGAGACAACGGCCCCCGGAAACGCTATGGCGATAAAACAAGCGGCAAAAAAAGGGGTGGGGAACTTCAGCGAGCTTGTCAGCCAGTTCATGGTTCCTCCTGCAATGCGAGCAATCCTTTCGTCGGAAAAGAGAATTGTTCAGGGCTTCCTTGCCGCCGGCCATGTATGCACGGTTATGGGGTATGAGGAATATGAGCCGATAGCGGAAGAGTTTCATGTGCCGGTTGTTCCAACGGGCTTTGAGCCTGTAGATATTCTTTCGGGAATATTACGAGTTGTCAAAATGCTGGAGTCGGGGGAGCATGGTGTGGTTAATGAATACAGCCGCGTTGTGAGCAGAGGGGGTAATCCCGAGGCGAGAAAAACCGTCAATGAGGTTTTTGAAGTCTCTGACAAGCAATGGCGCGGCATCGGTATTATTCCGAAAAGCAGTTTAAAACTGCGTGAAGAGTTTTCGGCTTTCGACGCGGAAAAAAAGTTTGACGTTGCTCATATACAGCCTGAAGAGTCCCCGCTTTGCAGAAGCGGAGAAGTTTTGCAGGGGATGATAAAACCGGATGCCTGTCCTGCTTTCAGCAGAGAGTGTACACCTCTGAATCCTCTCGGTGCACCTATGGTTTCAGGAGAAGGAGCATGCGCCGCATATTATAAATATCACAAGAGGGCTTGATAGCATGATGGCTTGCCTGTTTTTTCAGTATCCTGATATCTTTCCGTAATCGTAATCGTAATCGTAATCGTAATCGTAATCGTAATCGTAATCGTAATCGTAATCGTAATCGTAATCGTAATCGTAATCGTAATCGTAATGTTAATTCTTTTTTCCGATTACGAGTACGATTGCCGCTTCGCTGAGTACGATTACGATTGAGGGCGGAGATTGCAGCAACTCAACGATTCAACAAATCAACACTCTTTTTATGTCCATCGAATTACGCTGTCCGGTGCCGCTTCTGAAACATGAAACCATTCAGATGGCTCATGGTGCGGGAGGAAGGCTTTCGCGTGAGCTGACCCAAAAAATTTTCCTGCCTCATTTCAACAACAGCTGCCTTGCGTCTCTCGATGACCAGGCCAAGTTCGTTCTCGAAGAGGGTACGGTTGCTTTTACAACTGATACTTTTGTTGTCAGTCCGTTGTTTTTTCCCGGGGGTGATATCGGTGATCTTGCTGTAAACGGTACGGTTAACGACCTTGCCGTCGGCGGTGCAACCCCTTTTTATCTCAGTGCCGGTTTTGTGCTCGAAGAAGGATTTGCGCTGACGGATCTCGAGAAAATTGTAAAAAGTATGGCTGATGCTGCGAGCAAGGCAGGGGTGCAGATTGTAACCGGGGATACAAAAGTTGTACAAAAAGGTCAGTGCGACGGAATATTTATCAATACTTCGGGAATCGGTGTCGTCAGAAAGGGTATTGCAGTATCATGTTTGAACCTCAGGCCTGGAGACAGTATTATTGTTTCAGGAACTTTGGGCGATCATGGTATGGCGGTCATGACAGCCCGGGAAGGTCTTTCTTTTCAATCGGATATCACAAGTGACACGGCGTCTCTGAACGTCATGATCTCCGCAATCCTGGACGAAGTCCCTGAAGTACATGCCATGAGGGATCCGACAAGAGGAGGCCTGTCGGCGACACTGAACGAATTTGCCTCGGCATCTCAGGTGGGTATCGTTCTTGACGAGGCGGTTCTTCCTGTACGTCCTGATGTTCTTGGGGCATGTGAGCTTCTGGGGATCGATCCTCTCAACGTAGCCAATGAGGGCAAGGTTGTGGTGGCTGCTCCTGCCGGGTGTGCGAAAACTGTGCTGCGGATCATGCAGGAACATTCCGATGCCGCGGAGCACGGTGCCGCGATTATCGGTGAAGTGGTTGAAGATCATCCGGGAATGGTGATCATTCGGACTGTGCTTGGAAGCCGGAGGATACTGGAAATGCCCCTTGGAGAACAACTTCCCCGAATCTGTTAAGAATTTTTTACAGTTTGCCGTTGGTTAGTAATAGAAGTAAATTCCAAAAATATGCTTTTTTATAACGCCACCCTTGATTAGCTGGTTTTTTGCTGAATGGTGTATAGGGCTATTAAAAGTTGATTCTGATGAATCAGTCGCAAGGTCATGGAGAAGGCGGTGTCCGCTTCAGCTATGAAATGCTGGAGTTCCGGCCGGAATGGCAGTTTGACGACCAGGAGACAGGTGCATATTATCATAGCGCCGTTGTTCCCGGCAAGCTTTTTTTTACTTCTCTCGGCGGGGATGTGCAGTACGAAGTCGTCCAAAAGACTGTTCCTTTTATAGAGCGGGTTTTTGCCGACGGGGTGCTTAAAAACTGTGACTATATAAGAATCGCTGATTACTCCGGGGTCACCAAAGCTGGGATCAATGCCAGGATTCTTTACGCAAGTACCATCAACAGGCTCAATGCTGCTAATAACTGCCGTTCTGTTGTTACCTACATCTGCGGGGCATCACAGCAGCTAAAAACAATGCTGCGAATTTTTTCCCGCATTGTCAAGCAGCGTTTCGTTTTCGTGGATTCTGTCGAAGAAGCTTTCCGGTATTTGAACAGTGACAGCAGTGTTCAGGCGCCCGCTCAGTCAGATGGCGTGGTTGTTACCCGCAAAGAAATCGATGATTTTGCGGCAATGTGCGGCCACTTTCTGTTTGGAAGAAAAGATTTTGCCTGTTCCGCCAGCAATTATCTTGCGCCTGACCACCCGCTCAATGAGCTCTATAAAATCATCGTGGTTTTTCATGATGATTTGCAGGAGCTGCAGAAGAAAGAAAAAGAGCAGAAACGTAAAATAGAGATTGCGCTTGAAGATGCCCGCAAGCTTAATGAGAAGCTGGTCGAAGAAAAGCATAATGTCGAAGAGAAGGAGCAAATACAGCAGACCCTTATTGAAAACCTTAAAAAAGCTCGTCTCGAAGCAGAAAGTGCAAACAAAGCCAAAAGCGAGTTTCTTGCAAACATCTCGCATGAGATTCGAACGCCGCTTCATGCGATCATCGGAATGACTGAATTGCTGATCGAAACAAAACTTGACAAGGATCAGCGGTATTATACCGATACGTTGTATTCGAGTTCTAAAATGTTGTTGATGCTGATCAACGATATTCTTGATTTCAGCAGAATAGATGCAGGACGTATCGATGAAGAGAGGGAAGCGTTTGACCTTCGCCAGCTGTTGCAGGATATTATCACGGTAATGAAGGAAAAAGCCAGCTGTAAAGGGTTGGTGCTTGCAGGCGATATTGATGACGCTATTCCCGGCAGGCTCAGCGGTTATCCAGGTTATATGAAACAGGTGCTGCTGAATCTGATCCAGAATGCCATCAAGTTTACCTATCGAGGTCAGGTTACAGTGACTGCTTCAGTTGTTTCCGAAACCCCCGAAGAAGTTGAACTCAGAATATCAGTAGAGGATACAGGTATTGGTATTCCTGCAGAGCATCTGCACCAGATTTTTCAGCCGTTCACACAGATCGACGCTTCTTCGACCCGCAAAGAAGGCGGAACGGGGCTTGGTCTTGCTATCGTACAGAAACTTGTCGCCATTATGGGAAGTGAGATCCATGTGGAAAGCAGTGAAAAAGAGGGTTCAACTTTCAGTTTCATCCTTTCATTTGAAAAGGTTGACGATTCCGATGAGACGGCAGATGATGAAGCCGTCTCCATTCAGTTCGGCCAGGGTAATGCCGGTGAATCGGAAAATGAAACTGAAAAGCAGCAAGTGCTGCTGGTCGAAGACAATGCGATAAACCAGAAAGTGGCTCGGGCCATGCTTGAAAAGATGGGATATGACATAGATATCGCTTTTAACGGAGCGGAAGCAGTCGAAGCTCTTCGGCAGAAACACTATGGATTGGTACTGATGGATCTGCAGATGCCGGTTATGGATGGTTATGAGGCAACGAGAACCATCAGGAGTTCAGATAAGGTTTTAGACCGCAATATCCCTATAATCGCAATGACTGCTAATGCGACTAAAGAAGACAGGCAACAGTGTATCGAAGCGGGCATGGACGATTATGTGCCGAAACCGGTCGAGCGTAAGGTTATGATAAATATGCTGCAGCGCTGGCTTCCCCTTAATAATGATCGGTAACCTTTCCGGTATTCTCCCGGGCACCTCTAAAAATTGTTATGAGCAATGTGAGTGCAAGGCGGACGGAGCGCAGAAACCCTCTCCTATCCGCCCAACGAAGCAATCGCATTGCGGAATAGATTTTTAGAGGTGCCCTCAGTGCACCCCTATAATAACACTTGATGCCTTGAACATTGCACAGGCTTTACCGCCTTCCCGGAGATTGAGGTTTTTTGCGCTTTCGCGGGTGATGATCGAGGTGATTATGTTGCCGCCTCCTATATCGAGATCGATTTCTACGTTAACCGGTCCATCGATGATTTTATCGACAATCCCGAAAATAACATTGCGGGTACTGACTTTTGACACGTCGATCTCTTTGCCGATGATAACAGAGCTTGATTTGATGATTGCATAGGCCGTCATTCCTTCCCTCAAGCCCAGTTTGTCGATCGCGCCGCTTGTTACAATGGCAGTGATCCGTATATCGCCTTTGAGAGAGAGAATGATTTCCGCGTTTACCGTTTCACGTATGATTGTGGAAATGGTCCCGCTAAAGACGTTTCTGGCACTGACTTTCACGGATATTCTTTTCAGGAATTGATAAAGCTTTTCTGAACTTCCAAGGCGTGTTTCAAGATTTTCAAGGAACTTCCTGTGCTCTTCCTGTATTACACGGTACTGCCTGAGAATTTTTTTGCCTTCCAGGGTCAGTCTGGTTCCGCCCCCGTCTTTTCCCCCGGTTGTCCGTTCAACAATAGCCCTTTCCGACAGGTTATTGATGGTGTTGATCAATTGCCATGCTGTTTTGTAACTCATTCCCACGGCTTTTGCAGCCTTGCTGATCGATCCGAGCTCATCGATGGTTTCAAGCAGCACAATTCTGTCGGCACCGAGGAACCTGTTTTCGGATTTGCGGAACCAGAGGGTACCATCCAGTTCGATAGTTCTGTTGTGTGCCGGCACTATTCACTGATCAGGTACTCTTCACATGCCTCTCCTTCCTCAAGGGCGTCGAGAATCTCATCGATCTTTTCCTCGCTGTCGATTTCACCATACCAGCAATTGTCAGGATGCACGACAACGATCGGCCCTTTTTCACAGACATTGAGACAGGCTGTCGCAGAAACCACAACTTCGGTCATGCCTCTGTCTGAAAGTTCGCTTTCAAGGTAGGGCAGCAATTGCGAAGATTCCTTTTTATGGCATATTCCCTGTGGAGTCCCCTGTGCCCTGAAGCTTCCACAGACCAGAATGTGATGTTTCGGTTTTTCCATGGTTGTTATAAAGAATTGTTGAACTGTTGATTTGTTTATTTGTTGAACTGGATATCAGTGCTTACTCTTAGTCGTAATCGTAATCGTAATCGTAATCGTAATCGTAATCGTAATCGTAATCGTAATCGTAATCGTAATCGTAATCGAAAAACTCTTTAGCACTAAATGCCCGCCACAGTAGTGAATGTCGATTACGATTACCGCTTCGCTGAGTACGAGTACGATTTAGAAAAAACAGGTGTCCCGTCCTGAAATAGTTGACAGTTTTTAAGCTGCGTGTACTTCAGCTGGCGTGCGATAATTCAATGCCAGATGAAGCCGTTTATTGTTGTACAATTCTATTGCTTCCCGAACTAACTCCTTTGCCACTTTGAACGATGCCATTGTTCCTCCCAAGCCCAACTCTTGCTTCAATATTCCATTGAGCCGCTCTGCATTGGCGTTTTCATACACATGCTCCTCTTCCGTCATACTGATCCTTACGCCACGGCTCCTTAATAACCCAGAATATTCCTTACTGCAATACTGGATACCCCGATCCGAATGATGGATCATGCCTTTCGACTGCTTGAGGTTTTGCAACGCCATCCGTAATGCCTTCACACTTCCTTCTACGGCCAAACTCTTGCTCACGTGATAACCGATCACTTTCCTCGAATACAGATCCATCAACAACGACAAATAACAGAACCCCTCAAGTGTTCGTAAATACGTGATATCGGTTACCACCACCTCATTCGGTCCTTCCGGCTTGCCTTTCTTGATCAGGTTCCGGTATACTCGAAAGCCATGATTACTGTTCGTTGTTCGACGATAGTTCTTCTTCCGACTGACCAACAGGACATTGTGTTTGAGGATGCGTAATAACCGATCCCGGCCAATCAGTATACCTGCCTGTCTCAAATGCTTCTGCAGCTTACGACCGCCTGTTTCCGGCAAGAGTTCTCGCACTGCTCTGACTCTAGTAAGAACTGCTGATTCCTCCAACGCCCTCTCTTGATCGCGAGCTTTGGCTTTGTAGTAGCTTTGACGACTATAACCCAGTTCTCTACAAAGAGCACATAAACCTGTCGGCTTGCTCATCGCCCGCATCCTTTCCCGGGCAATCCCGGCAGCTCTGAACCAGACTTTTTTTTAATGTCTATCTTCAGCTCTTGCTCTGCAGCATCAATCACCGATTCCAAAACGACAACTCTCACTTGAGTCTTTGCCAGCGCTGCTTCAAGCTCTCGTTTCTCTTTCTCTAACTGCTTGATCCGATCTGACTCATTCTTCATTTTCACGACCACCGTTTTGTTGATCAGATGACCTTTGCCATAACGACGAAGCCAGTTGTAGACCGTTGCACTGCCACCAATTCCATAGACACGATTGGCTTCCCCTACACTGAATTTACCATTTTCGATCTCTGTGACCACTTTTTGCTTGAAGGCCGAACTGTATCTTTTGTTGACGCCCATTGGTTGACTCTCCTCTTGTTTGGTGTCAACCTTTTTCAGGACGACTCAAGG
>RAZP01000022.1 GCA_004028745.1 Prosthecochloris sp. | reverse complement strand
TACTGCCCGATCAGCACCGAAGCTCCCTTTCCGTCACCCATAATGATTACCTTGGAGTTTTCTGATTTAACCAAGTTTTGCAGGGCCTTTATCTGCTCATATTTCAGCAGCTTATCGGTCAGCGACCGGGAGAGGATCTGCTGGTAGTCGGAAATACCCTTGGCTTCAACACGTTTTCTCTCGGCTTCCTGAGTTTCTTTTTGCAGAACGAACTGCATTTTCTGAGCTTCCTGCTCGGCATTGATCTTCGCTTCAATTGCTGCTTTTACGGACTGAGGAAGAGAAATATTGCGAACAAGCAGATTTTCAAGAATAAGGCCGCGATTTTCAAAATCAGTCTTGATGCTTTCAAAAATGTTTGTTTGAAATTCCTCGCGTTTTTTCGAGTACAGGTCTACAGCATTGTAAATGACGGCATTGTCCCTGATGCGTGTCCTGGCAGTCGGCCGGACGATTTTATCGATATAGGAAAGTCCGGGTCCGATCTCCCGGCGTATTTCAGGAGCCTGAGAAGGGTTGATGCGGTAAAGAACAGTCATGTCGATGGTAACTTCCAGACCGTCGGCACTCAATACCCTGATCGGGGCGTCGCTCAACTGAGAAAGCTCGGTTTCGGTTCCGGACATGGTATAGGTCTGGGTAGTGATATCAAAGAACTCAACCTTCACGAGCGGATTGATGATGTTAAGCCCGCTGGTGAGAACGTCCTGCTGCACCTTTCCAAAAAGAACTTTGACGCCAACCTTGCCGGGTTCGACTATTCGTATACTTGCTGTCAGAAGCCCCAGAATTATGACAAATATGCCCCCTATTTTAAACAACCCTGAAAAACGAAGCAGGGACGGATTGAGGGAACGGGCCGTAAAGCCTATAAACAAAAGGACGATTCCAAGAAATAGCAGTGAAGTCATGATTGATTAATGGTTTGTTTTATTGATTTGTTTGACTCTTTATATTAGGTGTCCTACTCCTGCACGCATGATGCTTGATGTACAGGTTATTTTACAAAAGTACGATTTTTTGTCTCCTCTGTTGTTAGTAGCCGAAAATTTCCTCAAGGGTCAATTGAGTGACTTTTCCAAACCGGCTAAGGGTTTCCAGGTCGAGGTTTTCTTTTTTGCCCAGCACCAGCAAAGTGTATTTTTTGTTGGCAAATCTTTGCCGGTGAAATTCAGCAATATTTTTAAAGCTGAGCTGTTCGACGTTTTCATAGATATCTTTGCGGATGTCATGGTTCAGCCCGAGTTTTTCAGCTTCCTCTCTCGTAAAAAGTATTTTTGTTCTGGTAAGGCGCTCGGTACGGATTTTTCTGCGTATGCCGTCTTTGGCTGAAGCGAAAAGCTCCGGTGACTCGGGAAGGTTTTCCAGCAGTTCAGTGATGCCTGAAAGTGCTTCGGGAAGTTTATCCGCCTGGGTTCCAATATAGCTGAAAATATAATGGTGCTCATCTTTGTCTTTGGGTATGCGGTAGACGGAGAATACCGAATATGCAAGCGCCTTGGCTTCACGAAGCTCCTGAAAAACAACAGATGACATCCCTCCGCCATAGTACTCATTGAACAGTGTAACCAAAGGAACCTGACTGGCATCGTAGAGCTTGTCTTTGGAAAGCATCAGGATTTCAGCCTGTGTCATGTCATAATCTACAACATAGACACGGTTTTCTTCCTGTGCAACTTCTTTGAAGAGTTTGGCTTCAGGGATCGGTCCAAGTTCCTCTTTAAGGCGCCCTAATCTGCGAAATTCCGAGGAAAGCTTTTCGGGTTCAGCCGGCCCGTAATACAATATCCTGTGGCGGTAGTGCATAAGGCTATCTATTTCCGCAAGCAGACTCTCTGAAGATATCTGCTCCAGCTCTTCATTGTCCAGCACGTTCGTGAAGGGTGATGAAGAGCCGTATCTGCCATAGTTATGCATGGCTTCGAAAAGAATTTTTCGCTTTGAGAGCTTGTCATCAGCTCGTTCTTTCAGAATCCCCGCCTTGAGTTTTTCAAGTGCTCCGGTATTGGGCTGTGCATCGGTCAGCAATGCTTCAAGCATTTCAAGAGCAGCCGAAAAGTTCTCCTGAAGACCTGAAAGTTTCAGATAAAGGTGGTCGTCTGCAGTGTACGCCGCGAAGCTCGCTCCTATCTTGTACATTTCCTGGCTGAACTCCGCTGGTGTAAGCTTTGATGTACCGAGATAACCGAGGTAGTCCAGTGCCAGATCGATTTTTTTTGTGTGGTTGTTCCCGATATCAAAAACGTAGTAGAGCGAGAAAAGATCGTTTTCATTGTTCTTTACTGTATAAAGCGGTACGTCTGCGGTGATGTCGAGCGATTGAATGTCGCGTTTAAAATCGAGAAAAGCCGGGTCGATCTCCTCTGTTTTCCGGGAAAGTATATCTTCAGCGAAGGCAGATGTTTTGTTGCGATTGACCTTGAGCGGGGTTATAGGGGGTTTCTGGATTTTGGGTGTTTCCTCATCTTTACCGTGCTCCTTGTAAATAGCGACATAATTATCACCGTAATGTTTCCTGGCGAACTCCGAGATCTCTGCCTTTGTAATGCGGCTCAACCTGTCGATTTTGCCGGTTACTCTGCTCCAGTCGAGGCCGAGTACGAACGCATCGACAAAGGTCTCTGAACGCCCTTTGTTGGTTTCATGGATCTTGAGCTCTTCGAGCTTAAGGTCGTTGATGACAGCTTCAAGCAGCCAGTCAGGGAATTCACCTTTCATGACTTTTTCGATTTGCTCAAGCAGCAGTTCCCTGACTTCATCGAGACTCTGCCCTTCACGAGGTTTTGCACTGAGGATGTGTGTTGAATAATCCTTCATCTCTATTACCATAGAGGCTGCCTCAAGTACTTTTTGCTCCTGGTTGAGGTTCAGGTCGATCAGGCCTGCCGTATGATTGTAAAGGATTTTATCGATAAGCGTAAGGATATCCATGTCACGTGAGCCTGCCCCGCTGAACCTGAAACCGATGACAAGTTCTTCTGCTTCGGGTCCTTTAACTCTTGTTATGACCGGTTTCCTGATAGTCTCTTCCTCCGGCGGAGAAAATTCCGGTACCGGTCTTGGCTCCAGTTTTGAAAACTTTTTGTCAATCAGCCTGATGGCTTTATCCGGATCGAAGTCCCCGGCCATGCAGATAGCCATGTTGTTGGGCACATACCATGTGCGGTAGTATTCGATGACATTTTTGATTGAAGGGTTTTTCAGGTGTTCGGCCTCGCCGATGGTGGTCTGTGTGCCGTACGTATGTTTCCTGAAGAGTCCTGCATAGAGGTTTTCCCAGATTTTCCGGCTGTCGCTGTCCATCGTCATGTTTTTTTCTTCATAGACCGTTTCAAGCTCCGTATGGAAGAGCCGCATTACAGGGTTACGGAACCTTTCGGCCTCAATGGAGAGCCATTTTTCAAGCTGGTTGGACGGAATATCGTTCAGGTAAACGGTCTGTTCAACCCAGGTATAGGCGTTTGTTCCCCTTGCTCCGATCGAGCTGAGCAGTTTGTCGTACTCGTTGGGTATCGTGAATTCCGCAGCAAAATTGGACGAGCTGTCTATCTGGCGGTAGATATCCGCCCTTTTGTCCGGATCGTCGGTCGAGCGGTACTCTTCGTAAAGATCGATGATTTTCTGCAGCTCGATTTTTTCCTTTTCATAATCGAGAGCCCCGATAGAGTCTGTCCCCTTGAACAGCATATGTTCAAGGTAATGTGCCAAGCCGGTTGTTTCCGCTGGATCGTTTTTGCTCCCGGCTCTGACCGCGATTGAAGTGTATATTCTCGGTTCGTCGCTCTGGGGACTCATGTAGACGGTCAGGCCGTTTTCGAGGGTATAGATTCTTGTGTGCAGCGGGTCGTCGGGAAAAGAAATGTATGAATACTGTTTTTCAGAACGCATAGCGGAGCACGATGTTAAGTGAATGAATACGATACCGATAGTACAGATGGTAGACAGGCGGAAAAAAATGAGATATAGAAACAAACGCATATACTCTGTACGATGTCTTGTGAAATATCGATCTGTACCTGATAAACAACCTTTATGGTACAACCCTGAGAAAGAACTAACAAATTTTATAAATAGTTTTAGTAGGTGCTATCTGGTCAAATATCCAATCACGATTCACAGTCAACCAATCGCGGCCGAAGAGTGACATGTCGCTGGGATTGGTCTGAGGAACGAGCTGGTCGGGGGTGATGAAAAGAAAAGGTGAGAACGTGTATAGAATTGAAAGCAGCTATAAGCCAAAAGGCGACCAGCCGGAGGCGATTCGGTTGTTGACCGAAGGTGTGTTGCATGGGGAAACTTGTCAGGTACTGCTTGGGGTAACGGGTTCAGGAAAGACTTTTACGATGGCGAATGTTATCGCCGCGGTCGGTAAGCCTGTGCTGGTTATCAGCCATAACAAAACACTTGCAGCGCAGCTTTACGGCGAGCTCAGGCAGTTTTTTCCGCATAATGCGGTAGAGTATTTTATCAGCTATTATGACTTTTACCAGCCTGAAGCCTATATACCTACGATGGATAAATACATTGCCAAGGACCTGCGGATCAACGATGAGATCGAAAGGCTCAGGCTCAAGGCAACCAGTGCGCTGCTCAGCGGCAGGCAGGATGTCGTTGTTGTCAGCTCGGTGAGTTGCATTTACGGTCTCGGCGCCCCTGAAGACTGGAAGGCGCAGATTATCGAGCTTCGCCGGGGCATGGAAAAAGATCGTGAAGAATTTCTGCAGCAGCTTGTTTCGCTTCACTTTGTTCGCGATGACAGGGAGCTTACCCCAGGCAAATTCAGAGTACGCGGCGATGTTATCGATCTGGTGCCGATGCATGAAGAGATTGCGCTGCGGGTTGAGTTTTTCGGCAATGAGATCGAGCGTTTGCAGTTGTTCGACCATCGAAGCGGTGAGATTCTTGGTGATCAGGAATATGCCTTTGTGTATCCTGCACGCCAGTTTGTGGCTGAGGAGGAAAAACTGAAGAATGCCATGCTGGCGATAGAGAATGAGCTGGCGGAGCGTTTGAATGTGCTGCGTGCCGAAAACAAACTTGTCGAGGCCCGCAGGCTGCAGGAAAGAACCCGTTATGATCTTGAAATGATGAAAGAGCTTGGTTACTGTTCAGGAATTGAAAATTACGCGCGTCATCTTTCCGGAAGAAAAGCGGGGGAAAGGCCTTATTGTTTGCTGGATTATTTTCCTGATGATTATCTTGTGATCATTGACGAATCGCATGTCACCTTTCCCCAAATACGTGGCATGTATGCAGGGGATCGTTCCAGGAAAACCATTCTTGTCGAATACGGATTCAGGCTGCCTTCGGCAATTGACAACCGTCCTTTGCGTTTCGAGGAGTTTGAGGCAATGGTGCCGCAGTTGATAGGTGTCAGTGCCACGCCGGGAGATTACGAGCTCAGGCGTACGGGCGGGGCAGTGGTCGAGCAACTGGTGAGGCCAACAGGCCTGCTTGATCCGGAGATCGTCGTTCGTCCTGTGAATGGGCAGATTGATGATCTTCTCGAAGAAATCCGGCAGCATACGGCAAAAGGCTTCAAGTGTTTGGTTATGACCTTGACCAAGCGCATGAGCGAGGATCTTCATGATTTTCTCAGAAAAACCGGTTTGAGGTCCCGGTACCTTCATTCAGAGATAAAGAGTCTTGAAAGGATGCAGATCCTCAGGGAACTGCGTGCCGGGGATGTCGACGTTCTTGTCGGGGTTAACCTTTTGCGGGAAGGGCTGGACCTTCCGGAGGTTTCCCTTGTGGCAATCCTCGATGCCGATAAGGAGGGATTTCTCAGGGACAGTAAATCCCTGATGCAGATTGCAGGCCGCGCCGCGCGTAATGTCGAGGGACGAGTGGTATTTTATGCCGACCGGATAACTGATTCCATGCGTGCCGTCATTGAAGAGACGGAGAGACGCAGGGACGTTCAGCGGAGGTTCAACGAGGAGCATGGGATTATTCCCGAATCTATAGTCAAATCGGTTGATCAAGTGCTTGATACAACCGGTGTCGCCGATGCAGAGGAGCGGTTCAGAAGAAGACGTCTGGGACTGGAGCAGCGTTCCCAGAGAGTGTTTGATGATCTGATCGGTTCCTTGGGCAGTGAAGAGCTTTATGATATGGCGGAAAGTTTGAAACTGGAGATGCAGGAAGCGGCAGAGAGCATGGAATACGAAAAAGCAGCATACCTCCGCGATGAAATAACAAAGCTGGAACAAGCAGCGTTGGGAAAAGAGCGGGAGAGTGGATGAAATTTTGACTTGTTACTACAAGAAAGTAGTATAACAATACCATAAAAAGCTTCAAGAAACGAAATGACAATTAGTGTACATATACGATATGTTAGCCCAGATTGAAAAAGCGCAGTATGAAAAAATGCATGAGATTTTACGGCTTGCCCGCCAGAATCTCAGAAATTTCGATGAATCGCTGATTCAGAGGGCTTTTTTCATGTGCTACCGGGCGCATGAAGGTGAAAAGCGTGCGTCGGGGGAGCCTTTCTTTTATCATCCTGTTGAAGTTGCAAAGATATTGTTGACCGAACTTCCACTTGACGGCGTATCGGTTGCAGCCGCCCTTTTGCATGACGTTATTGAAGACAGTGAATATACCTATGAGGATCTTGCCGCCGAGCTGGGCAGTGAAGTGGCCGATATCGTGGAAGGTCTTACCAAGATATCCGGGATCATGATCAACCGGGAGGTTACGCAGGCTGAAGGCTTCCGCAAGATGCTGCTTTCCGTGGTGAAAGATGTAAGGGTCATTCTCATCAAGTTCTGCGATCGCTTGCATAACATGCGAACTCTCGACGCGCTGCCTGAGCATCGCCGCCTGAAAATCGCGCTCGAAACAAGGGACATTTACGCGCCGCTTGCGCATCGTTTCGGTCTCGGAAAAATGAAAATCGAGCTTGAAAACCTCGCGTTCAAGTATATCGACCCGGAGATGTTTGAAATGATCCAGCAGAAAGTACGTCTCAGCAGAGGAGAGCGCATAGCCTACCTTGATAAAATGATCGTGCCGATCAAGGAAGATCTTGAAAAGCAGGGTTTCAAGGTCGAGGTTCAGGGAAGGGCAAAGCACCTGTTCTCTATTTACAACAAAATGCGTTACAAAAACAAGAAGTTTGAAGAGATACATGACCTTTACGGTATCAGGATAATCATTGACACCGAGCGAATATCCGATTGCTTTGCTGCTTACGGTTATATTACACAGAAGTACCCTCCGCTTCCTCAACACTTCAAGGATTATATATCCATTCCGAAGCACAACGGTTACCAGTCTCTCCACTCGGCAATTCTGGGGCCGAAAGGGAGGGTTGTCGAAGTGCAGATGAGAACAACCCGGATGCATGAATTCGCCGAGTTTGGTGTTGCTGCCCATTGGCGGTATAAAGAGAAAGTGTCCAAAGATGATGCAACCATAGATACCTTTCTGAAATGGGCTCGTGATCTCATCAAGGATGCTGATTCAGCTGCGTCTTTTATGGAAGGCTTCAAGCTGAACCTTTACCATGACGAAATCTATATTTTTACACCGAAAGGTGATATGAAAACCCTTCCTGCAGGGGCAACACCTATTGATTTTGCTTATGCAATTCATACAGAGGTCGGTAACGGGTGTATCGGTGCCAAGGTGAACGGGAAAATTGTTCGTCTCAACTCGGAGCTCAAGTCCGGTGACAGGGTTGAAATTATTACCTCGAAAAACCAGAAGCCCAAAGCTGACTGGCTGAAGTCTGTGGTGACTCACCGGGCGCGCATGAAGATACGGTCGGCGATCAATGAGGAGCGCCGCCGCCAGATCGAGAAAGGGCGAAACATGTGGGATAAGATGCTTTCCGGTACCAAAAAACTGCTTACGGAAAATGATATTATCAAACAAGTCCGAAAATATGGCATCAAGACACCGGCCGACTTTTTCAGCGCGTTAGCAAACCAGCAAATCGACGGTGAAAAGGTTATCAAGAGTCTCTCCGATCAGGAGCATCAGCCATTCCCGGTTGAAAAAACTGAATCCGAAGAGCTCGGATACGATAGTTTCGCAGAGCAGGCAAGAAAGGGAAAAGAGGGAGAGCGTGTCGGCAAGGACGAGGTGGTTATAGAGGGCCTGCCCAACATAGCGTACTCTTACGCCAAGTGCTGCAAACCTGTTCCCGGTGACGATATCATAGGATTCGTTACCAAAGAGGGGCTGGTAAAGATCCATCGAAAAAACTGTGTGAATGTCAGCAATGAGAGCCTTTTGAAAAGTGAGCGCGTTGTAAGCGTTTCCTGGAACAGAAAGGTTGAGACCGAATTTCTTGCGGGTGTAAAAGTGGTTGGGGAGGACAGGATTGGCATCACTAACCAGATTACCGGTGTTCTCTCAAAGTCCGATATCAATATTCGCAGTATCTCCCTGCATGCCAGAGACGGAATGTTTATCGGGACGGTCATGATCTATGTTCGCAACATAGCACGCCTTCAGTGGCTTATGGATAAAATCAGAAAAGTACAGGGAGTTTTTTCCGTTGAACGTCTCGGGAATTAGCTGCTTTGCATATCTTTCCTTGCATCGTTGATTATACCCAACTGGCCGTCCTTCAGCATCCTGCAAGCAGGAATCATAATGACATTATCTTTCCGGATAATGGTAACGTACTGCCAATAAATCCTCAGCAGCAAAAAAGAATGCCGTAAAAGATCTGATTTCGATTATCATACCGGTCTATAACGGGAGACGCTATATCCAGACAGCATGCACCTGAACACTCTGGAAAATCGATGTTATGAAAGTTATGAAATTCAATGGTATCAATATCTACCCTGCAGAGATCGAGCAGGTCCTGGATTCTCATCCTGATGTTCATGAAACAGCAGCAGTGCCGCTCAAGCACGAAATACATCAGAACGTTCCGGTCTGCGCAGTGGTCCTTGAGAAGGATGCAGCAGTGACTGAACAGGATCTGCTTGACTTTGCACGTCAGCGCCTTGGTGCACATGCCTAGAGAAATTCTCCATCATGGCTCGGCCCGGGCGGTTGGTAAACAGCTTCAGATGCGGTTTTCCTGTTCATTCATCATGCCGGAGAAACCTGACATTGCGGCGTTGGACCTTTGGCTTGACAGGGTTCTTGGCAATGACCTGAAAGCAGGCGATGAGGTCAACTTTCCTGGAGGAAACGATGTTCCCATCGATACGAGGCAGTGGCTCTGGCGATGCTTGCAGATGAGCAGGCTGCTTTTGCAGTCAGCCAAAGTTCCTGTCTTCGACCCGCCCGGGATTGCTGCATGCTTGAGAAAAGAAAGCGGGAAATGGGAGGCTGTTGTAGGGCTTGCTCTGATTGAAGGTTTTCCGACAACAATGTATGAAGCCGCGTTGCGCACGTCTTTCTCGATGGCCGGATGGGCGATGGCCCACCCGCCGGAAGGGGAAAACCTGCAGCATTTCTACAAGAGGGTGCAACAGCATGTTATTACCCCGCTTGCGAAAGTTCTGCCTATTGGCAAGTCCACGTTTCCCGTCCTGAAGGAGGCGTATGAGATGAGCATTCCTATCCGTCATCTTGGAGTAGGGATTTTTCAGCTTGGATGGGGTGCAAAGGCACGCCGTATGGACCGCAGTACCACCGAACGTGACTCGGTTATGGGGGCCAAGCTGTCGCAAAGCAAGGTTCTCACCGCGAGATTGCTGAGGTCTGCCGGGCTGCCGGCTGCGCTGCACGAGGTTGTGACGAACTATGACAATGCGCTACGGACAGCGCGACAGACGGGATGGCCGGTTGTCGTAAAGCCTGTTGACCGTGATCGGGGCGAAGGCGTTACCGTTGACGTATCAGGTGAGCAGGTACTGAAAAAAGCATTTAAACATGCCCTGAAGGTCTCACGGGCCGGACAAGTCATAGTCGAGCGCCAAGTTCCCGGTGTCTGCCACCGTTTGTTTGTTGCCAATGGCAAGCTTCTCTATGCCGTCAAGCGCCATCCCATGTCGGTTGCCGGCGATGGAAAGAAAAACATCGAAGAACTGGTTACCTGTGAATATGAGCGCCAGCAACGAAAACCGCCGTGGAAAAGAACGGAGATCCAACCTCTTGACCAGCTTGCCCTTGACACCATCAAGGCAGCCGGACTTTCTGTGTCGTCTGTCCCCGAAGAAGGAATGCTTGTTCCCCTGCGTCCGATAGAATCAACCCAATGGGGTGGTGTCGATGAAGAGGTCACGGACCGCGTTCACCCCGAAAATCTCAGGGCGGCTCTCGATGCAACAACCCTTTTCAGCCTCCATGTTGCCGGAATCGATATCATCAGCACTGATATCTCCAAGCCCTGGTATGAGAACGGAGCAATCATCAACGAGGTCAACTACGCCCCGTTGTTCGGAGGAGGGGAGATTTCGAGGCGTCATATATCGACGTTTCTCCGGGACTTTATGGCAGGTGATGGCAGAATCCCTGTCCACGTGTATGTCGGCGGTGAGAGTGCACTGCAGGGTTCGAGACAGTGCTGGAAAAAAGTGCTTTCAATGGGCAAACGCGCCTGTCTGACAAACGAATGGAAAACTTTCGATCCCTCTGGTGAACCTCTTCCCATGCCGTTTAGGAGTCTCTACCATCGTATACAGGCCTTGATGTTTTCGCCGAAAGTTGAAGCAATTATTATGGTGGTTCAGACGGATGAATTTTTCTATAGCGGTCTGCCTCTGGATGCTGTCGACAGCATTACTATTTGTGATGCTCAACTGGCATCTTTCAAGGAACAGAGCAAACCCTTGTCGTCAGAACGCCTTGCCGCGTTGAACCGCCTGCTTGCAGGCTGGAAAAAAAACATGTAAGCGATATCTATTATGGGCACCTCTATTAATTGTCGTGAGCGACGTGAAGACAAGGCGGACGGAGCACAGAAACCCCTTTCTATCCGCCCAACGAAGTATTCGGGGCGCGCAACAAATTAATAGAGGCGCCCTTATTTCACGCATATTCTCGTAACAGGGGGGGGGAATGGTTCCTTTGGCGAGAGATGCTTTCTGGATCGGAGAGAATTCAGAATGAGACCCGCATCGTGTACCAGCTTCCCGTTCCAAGTTCAGGGTGCCGGACAAAGCTGAAGTCACCCTGAATATTCCTGAAGGTAAATCCGGCACCTCCGGAAAACGTCGAAGGTTCGGTCGTGAATCCTGCCCTCAGAGATAGAAACGACAATACCTGAACCTCGCCTCCTGAACGTATCCTGGCATTTCTTTCCTCCTGTTTTTCTACCGCAGCGGCTAACAAAACGTTGTTGTCCGGCCTGTATGATGCTCCGGCAAAAGTTATCGATGGGATTTTCTCACCGCTGTTTCCAATTCGGGGCCGGTTTACACTGAAAACCGCAACGCCGAAGCTCAGATAAGGAGAAAGAGTGGCAAGTGCTCCGACGTTGATACCCAGGGCGGAATCAGACCCGTATTCATCGGTATCACGTTCCAGGAGTCCTGCTGAAATTCCTGTTCGAACAGGTCCGGCTACTTTTGTCGCGTAAGTAACGTAGGTACACGTTTCACTATAAAAAGATGCGCCGTAGTGCTGCCACGAAATTCCTGCACTGCCGTTCCGGTCGAACGGAAGATTGCTTGCTTGTAAAGCCCCGTGAAAGCTGTCAAGTGAGCTTTCGCCGAACGGGACTGCGTAAGAGAGCCCTGCGGACCAGTTATCTTCTGTAACGCTGGATGCCGGATTATAGAATATGCCAAAAGGAGAGTTTTTAAGAGCAACGCCTGCACCGCCCATAGCCTCGATCTTCGCGTCCTGGCCGTGGTGTTCAAAACTAGCGAAAGCAGTCGATGCAGGAATGCAGAGACTGATAATGAAAAGCAGAATTCGTGATCTCATATTGGAGAAAAGTATATTTGGGTGTATAAAGGGAGTAATATAGGGTATTCTATATGAAAAACTCAGACAAGACTACTTGGAGGAATAACATTTAGCCTGAATAATTCATGAGAGTCCGAAAACCCGACCCCGATTCCCGATTATCTTCTCCTGCCTGAGATGTCTTTTACACGCTCCCGAACAACTCAACACTTCAACAAGAAACAGCTGCCGACTGATTTCTTGCTGGCTTCCTGCTTCCGAATTCCGGATCCCGGACTTTTTTCGAGTACGATTACGATAACGAGTGCGAGTACGATTCGAAACACGTCAACAACTCAACACATCAGCAATTCAACACTATTTTTCACCTATCCGACACGTATCACCTTCCTATCTCCCGCTCTCCCTTTTTTTATTCTTTTGGTGAATTATTCAGGTTAGCTTTCTTTCGACAGTTGGAAAGAAATCTTTATCTTTTGCAAGCTTATGCAGCTTTCAATAGCGTCCCGTGAACTTTGCTTCTTCCAGGTGCCCTCCAGTTGCCACTGTTCTTTGGGCGGAATGCTGTTCGGAGCTGTTTTCGGAAACCATGTGGCGTTTTCTGGGATTTTTCGTGCTCTTATTTGCGTTATGCAATGAGATTATAAAATGAAGTTTTTTCCTGAAGCGCTTGTTTGTTACTGATTCGAATATGGGGGAAGAAAGCCCTTTTTGAAAGCTGTCTATGGGTTCTGGCTGACAGAGGGATAAGCGAAAAGGTTGATACATCGGTCTGGCGGGAAATAACTCGAACGAGCTTAATGATTCAGTGATTATCGGTCATTGAAATGCGGGAAGGCGGCTTATGAAGTCCTTGTGTCAGCTTAAGAGTAAAGAAATAGAGAAAAATCTCCGGGGCGTTATGAAAGAGGTTGCAAAACCAAGATATGTCTGCGGGAAATGTGCAAGGGCAGCAAGAGAGAAAAAGCACTTGTGCCAGCCGGTAAGGATCGTTCATCCAACGGTTAAATGAGCTTTTCGAAGACCCTGCTGATTTTTTTCAAAGTTGAAACGGCAAAAAAGCTTTTTTTAAAGGACTCCTTTACTCAAGGGTACCTCTATTAATTGTCGTGAGTCCCGATTCCATCGGGATGCAAAGCGGACGGAGCGCAGAACCCGGAGAGGCTGTCTCAAAAGCACTGTTTAGCGATTATCAGTTACCATGAGTCACTTTCCTGCAGAGAGTCATGCCGCACTTGATGCGGCATCCATGCTGACTTTCATCGGAAGATGGATCCCCGGGTCAAGCCTGAGGATGACTAAAAAGAGATAAAATGTAAGACTTATGAGACAGCCTCAACGAAGTAATCATGGTGCGCAACAAGTTAATAGAGGTATCCTCAAGTTATCGTATTTTTATGAAGTTGTTTATCTTTTCATCTCGTGCGGAAGCTGTCTCCGTTTTCTTGTTACATTAAATTCGAGAGAGTTCACTATGATGCATTACAAAAAACTCCTTCCGTTTTTTCTGCTGGCTGTCTGTTTTGGTGTTATCGCATGCGGTCCGAACGCTGAGGAGCTTAATACCAGAGGCGAAGAAAAATTTAAAAACGAAGACATCGACGGTGCACTTGCAGATTTTAACAAAGCAATAGAAAAAGATCCGAAGTACACGGAAGCATACCTTAACCGCGGGTATGTTTACATAACTACAGGTGAACTCCAAAAAGTTCTTACCAATTTCGATAAGGCCATTGCTTTAGATTCAGGATGCGTCGAAGCATACTATAACCGCGGTGTTATCTACGACTATTTTGAAGAGTATGATAAATCTATAGCTGATTTCAACAAGGTTATAGAGTTGAATCCCAAAGATGTTGAGGCTTATATTAACCGGGCTTTGATCTATTCGAAGCTCGGGAATAAGGAAGGTGAGCTTGCCAATCTAAAAGAAGCGGCCAGACTCGGTGATCCCGCTGCACGTAACCGGCTTGAAAAAAGTGGTATAGAATGGATAGAAGAGGGCGCAATACTTGATTTGGGTGCGGATACGGAGGAGCAGAAGACGGAATAATGGCAACATATAGAGGTGCCCTAAAGACAGCTCGGAGAACCAGAGAGCGTTAAACAATAGCTACATCAGCTCAGACAATACCGTGATTCTTTTCGTAGAAAGCCCGGGTTCAAGAAGGCGCCGGAGAGTAACGCTTTTTGCATTTCTGCTGTTTGTTGTTTCACTGGTATTTCTTATGAATGATTACCGCCTTTCCGAACCTCCACCGGAAGATATCCAAAGGGAAAAAAGCTGGGCCCGCTCAGGTGTTATGCCTGACATCATGGTCTCTGGCATCGAGGTCCAGCCGCATGTCCCTCAGGCTGGAAAACCATTTGTTTTGAATGTTTTCTGCCAGAACATCGGTATTGTCCGCACTGGTCTTTATGATGTTGATGTTACCGTCAATGACAGCTCCGGAAACGAAGTGTTCGCCGGTCAAACCGTTCATAATGAAGCTCTTTACCCTGGGCAGACCGGTTCGGTATTTTCTGCCTCGGTTGCTTGCGGCAATACCCCCGGAAGGTATACTATATCAGTGCTGGTAACCCCCAATGGTTTTGAAGACAGTAATCCTCAGAATAACAGGACTTCCAGAGTCATTGATGTACGATAAAGAGATGCTGTGGGGCACACCTCGATGTATTTATTCCGCCCAACGAAGTATTCGGGTCGCGCAACAAATTAATAGAGGTGCCCTAAATAGAGACGCCCTGTAGATAACAGTATGCAAAACCGAGAAGTATTTCGATTCATGAAAAAAACAGCGTTGTATTCATGGCATAAGGAGGCAGGAGCAAAAATCATTGATTTCTGCGGTTACCTCATGCCGGTTCAGTATTCCGGGATTATTGCAGAACACCAAGCTGTGCGCACTTCAGCCGGTCTTTTCGATGTTTCCCATATGGGGAATTTCTATCTGAAAGGAGCCCGCTCCCTGGACTTTCTTCAATTCATGACGACCAATGATGCAACTGCTATTGAAAACGGCCAGGCACAATACACGCTGATGCTTTATCCTGACGGTGGTGTTGTCGATGATCTTATCATCTACCGGGTAAACCATGAAACTTGGTTCATCGTTGTCAATGCAGGCAACATGGAAAAGGACTTTGACTGGCTTGAAAAGCATATGCAGAAGTTTGAAGGCGTGTCAATTGAAGATCATACCGACAGACTCTCACTCATTGCTTTGCAGGGGCCTAAGTCGATGGATATTCTTCAGCGGGTATTTCCTTCATCGGTTTGTGAAAATCTGTCCCCGTTTCGTTTCCGCAAAACCGGCTTTCAAGGTAGTGATGTGATAGTAGCCTGTACAGGCTATACCGGTGAAAAAGGCGTTGAAATTTCGTTACCGAATGAAAGTGCCGTAAATTTATGGGAATCGATCATGAAAGAAGGAGGTGAGTTCGGTATTCAACCGGTTGGGCTTGGAGCCAGAGACACACTGCGGCTCGAAATGGGCTATCCTCTTTACGGCCATGAGATAACCCGCGATACCAACCCGATCGAGGTGCGTCTCAAATGGGTTACGAAGTTTGGAAAAGGCGATTTTATAGGCAGGGATGCCTGCATTGAAGCTGATCGTAATCCGGAACGTACCCTTGTGGGGTTTGTTATGGAAGAGAGGGCGATTCCGCGTCAGGGATATACGCTTTATAACAGCAATGAAAAACAAGTAGGCAAAGTATGCAGCGGAACCATGTCGCCCACACTGCAAAACCCTATAGGCATTGCACATGTTCTTCGTGGCGGCATGGAGCCGGGAACCCCCGTATTTATGGAGGTCAGGAACAAACGATTCCGTGGCAAAGTTGTGAAATTGCCCTTTGTCAAGCGGGGCGGCGCGTAGCACCAGAAGGAAAAATGACAATTGACTATTGAATAATGAGAAAGAAATTAGGTGCTTTATAGGTCTAATAGGTCATATAAGACCCATAACTGATCGACATGAACAAGGACAAGTTGAAACAGGAGCTTTCGGGAATAGTACTGGGCATTATTGCCTTTTTTTATATCGGTGCGCTGCTGTTCTATCATCAAGATGACAAAACGGTTCTTGCAGCTTTGAAATGGTATGAAGTTTTTGGCCGTAACGCTATGGAAGCTGCTTCGAATCTGCACAATCCTTTCGGTATTTTCGGTGCGCGTCTGGCTGAGCTCCTTATCCATTCTTTTCTAGGCTATGTTTCGATAGTTCCAGGCCTTGTGCTCATGCACTGGGGCTGGTCGCTGTTGCGTCATAAAAGCCTCAAGCCTCCGCTGCTGTTTACGCTATACGCGGTCTTGATGTCTCTTGTTATTGCCACCATGTTTGGGTTGACTACGGCACCGTTCGGTGATGTTATGGCTGGATCGGTAGGACGAATGCTGGCGGCATTCTTTTCGACTGTAATAGGTTATACCGGAGCGTGGATTTTTCTTGCGGTACTTGGTGTGGCCGCAACCCTTTTTGCCATGAGGGTTTTTGTTGATAACCCGGTTGACAAACTGCGTTCAGCCGGTGCTGTTATTGGAAGTTGGGGTGAGCGGATTGTTTCCTTTGCACGCAAAAGGTCTTTATTTTCCCGGCAGAAGTCCGGAGAATCATTGTCTGACGGGCAGCCTCCTGTTGAAGAGAATCCGTTTGAAGAGCCCGCACGGTTTCCCGTTGCGGAAGAAATGAACTCCCTTCCTTCAACTTTTGTTGAAGAAGTCCCTTCAACCAGTGAAGAAAGTGAAGAGCCTGAAATAACAATCCGTGAAAGTGTTCATGAAAAAGAAGCCGACCTGGATAAACGCAAGCTCAAAGTAAAAACAAGGGACAGAGTTGCCTACCGTTTCCCTTCTGTCGATCTTCTTCGACGAACCCGTGAAGAGGATGAATACATTGACGAAACGTTGCTTGAAGACAGCAAGAACAAGCTGCTTGAAAAGCTCAGGATATACAAGGTCGAAGTTGTAAGGATTTCTGCAACCGTAGGTCCGAGAGTTACCCTTTTCGAACTTGAGCTTGCACCTGATGTCAAAGTGAGCAGGGTTACTTCGCTGGAAAACGATCTTGCCATGGCAATGGCGGCAAGTGGAATACGTATCATAGCACCTATTCCCGGAAAAAATGCCGTCGGCGTGGAAATTCCTCATGGAAAACCCCGTATTGTATGGATGCGTTCGGTGCTGCAAGTTGAAAAATTCAAAAACAACCGGATGGCACTTCCGGTTGTGCTCGGTAAAACAATTGCAAATGAGGTGTATCTCGACGATCTCGCCACCATGCCGCACCTCCTGATTGCCGGTGCTACCGGTGCGGGAAAATCCGTCGGGATCAACGTCATGCTGACCAGCCTTCTCTATGCATGCAGTCCGGACAAGGTCAAGTTTGTGTTGATCGACCCTAAACGCGTCGAATTGCTGCATTACCAGGATCTTAAAAACCATTTTCTTGTAAAGTTTCATGGACTCGACGAACAGATAATTACCGATCCGGCAAAAGCTGTGTATGCATTGAGGTCTGTTGAGAAAGAGATGGAACAACGCTATGAACAGCTTGAAAAGGCTGGCGTTCGTAACATTGCCGATTTAAACCGCAAACGTCCGGAAGAGGCTCTACCGTATCTTGTCGTTGTTGTTGATGAACTGGCGGATCTCATGATTACAGCAGGCAGGGATGTCGAGGAGCCGATAACCAGACTTGCCCAGCTTGCAAGAGCGGTTGGTATCCATCTTATCGTTGCGACTCAGCGTCCTTCTGTCGATATTATTACCGGAGTCATCAAGGCAAACTTTCCGGCCAGAATAGCTTTCCAGGTTGCAAGCAAAGTCGATTCACGAACGATTCTCGACGGATCAGGTGCCGAGCAGCTTCTTGGTAACGGTGATATGCTGTACCAGCCGGCATCACAACCGAAACCCGAACGCATTCAGTGCCCCTATATATCTTCGGCTGAAGTCGAGGCAATTACCTCGTTTATCGGCAGTCAAGATGGCTTGAAGAACTTCTATCATCTTCCACAGCCTGATATCAGGGAAAAAGGAAACAATTTCCAAAACGCCGGTGTTCAGGAGAAAGAGGGTCGAGACAGTATGTTTGAAGAAGCCGCCCACCTGGTGGTGATGCATCAGCAGGGGAGTGTTTCCCTTCTCCAGCGTCGCCTTAAACTTGGTTTCAGCAGGGCGGCCCGTATTATGGACCAGCTGGAAGTCTGTGGTATTGTGGGCCCGGCCGATGGAAGCAAAGCCCGGGAGGTATTGATTGAAAGCCACGATGCCCTCGATCTTCTGTTGAGAAACCTCGACTGAAAAAACAAAACCCTTGGAAAACCATTTTGTTTTTTGCCCGTGACATTTCATATTAGGTCATGCGGCGCTATACTATAACTGTGCCCGTGATTTTTTTCCTACACAAAAATAACGATTATGAATACCACCAAAGATTATCTGCCTGATACCGATCCGCTTTATGACAAGGTTATAAAGGCGCTGGAGGATGTGCGCCCTTACCTTCAGGCTGACGGAGGGGACTGTCAACTGGTTGGCATCACCAAAGATATGGTAGTTGATGTCAAGCTGCTCGGGGCTTGTGGATCATGTCCGATGAGTACACTGACACTCCGTGCAGGGGTTGAGCAGGCTGTTAAGAAAGCTATTCCAGAAATCGCGAGGGTTGAATCGGTTTAACAACCAGCCAGAAATATTTTTTGTCAGAAAACCCCGGCTTTCCAAACCGGGGTTTTTTGCTGCATTCCCTGTAGGGCACCTCTATTAATTTGTTACGCGACCCGAATACTTCGTTGCGCGGTGCTCGAAATCCTCATGTACTCTGTGTACACTCCGGTTTCTGCGCTCCGTCCGCCTTGTCTTCAGGTCGCTCACGACAATTATTAGAGGTGCCCCGTAGTTGATAACTACTGCCCGGGTTGAAGAGCACAGGCAGCGGCATTGCGTATCGAGATCTGTCTGGCAACCTCACAGGCTGCCGAGTTGATTGCGTCGGCGGCTTCACTTTCGGGGGATTCGATAACGATAGGCTTCCCGCTGTCCCCGCCTTCACGGATAGTGCTGCCGATCGGCACTGAACCGAGAAGTGTTATTCCCTGAGCCTTTGCAAACTTTTCCCCTCCCCCTTTGCCGAAGATATAATCCTTTGCGCCATCCGGCAGAAGGTAGTAACTCATGTTCTCTATCAGTCCCAGCAAAGGGACATTGACCTTTCTGAACATGGTGACCGCTTTTGCCACGTCGGCCAGAGCAACGTCCTGGGGTGTTGTAACGATCACAGCACCGCTGATAGGAAGCATCTGCACAAGTGTCAACTGAATATCTCCCGTGCCCGGAGGAAGATCAAAAATAAGATAGTCCAGATCACCCCATGCCACATCCGTGATAAACTGTTTTATTGCGGATGAAGCCATGGGTCCTCTCCAGATAACAGGGTTGTCGCTTTCTATGAGAAAACCAATTGACATGAGTTTTACACCGTATTTTTCAATTGGGATAATAGTCTTGTTGAGTACCTCGGGTCGCTTGTTTTCAAGGCCGAACATGGTGGGAATGCTTGGGCCATAAAGGTCGGCATCGATCAAACCGACTTTTGCGCCTGTTTTGGCGAGGCTTACAGCAAGATTTACCGCAACAGTTGATTTGCCGACGCCCCCTTTTCCCGAGCCGACGGCAATGATATTTTTTACATTCGGCAGCGGGTTGTGTTTTTCTTCGTGGCCCCCGCAGCTTCTGCCGGACGTGACCTTTGCCGGAAGGTTGACGGTTATTTCCCCCGCTTCGGGAAGGTGCTCGCGGATGGCGGCTGTGCACGCACTCCTGAAATGATCTTTCATGGGGCAGGCAGGTGTCGTCAGCTCGACGCTGAACGAGATAGTATGATTCTTCCCGATACGTATGTCCTTAATCATGTTCAGTGAAACCAGGTCCTTTTTCAAGTCGGGATCCATGACGTTTTTAAGCGCTTCAAGTATCTTTTGTTCGGTGATTGCTGGCATAACAACTTGTTGGTTTTTAGTGTTCTGGAAAATACTCTTACCGTACGTTCTAAGGGCTGCCTGTATTCGGGTTGCGCAACAAATTAATAGAGGTGCCCTTTGGTTACTTCTTTTTATAACGTAATGATATTGGAACTCCTGTGAAGTCAAACGTTTGTCGCAGACGTTTTTCAAGAAACCGCTTGTAATTGCTGGGAACAAGCTCCGGGTTATTGCAGAAAAACACAAACACCGGATAGGGAGCACCTATCTGGGTCATATATTTTATTTTCAGCTCCCGGCCCGACTTTGAGGCGGGAGACGCTTCCGAGAGCACAGCCTGGAGGAATCTGTTGAGCTCGCTGGTGCTGATTTTTTTCCGGCGGTTCTGGGAAATTTCAAAAGCCGTGTCAATGGCCCTATACAGGTTCTTTTTTGTCAGAGCAGAGATGAAATGCAGCGGAATCCAGGAAAGATTGCCGATCTGATCGTATATCCTGTCGCTGTATTTTTTACTTGTTTTCGAGTCCTTTTCAATAAGGTCCCATTTGTTGACAAGAATCAGAACCCCTTTCTTGTGCTCGACAGCCATCTGTATAATCCTGATGTCCTGCTTTTCCAGGCCTTGTTCAGCATCAATCAAGAGCAGCGCTACATCACAGCGCTCGATTGACTTTTCTGTACGAAGGGAGCTGTAGAACTCAATGCCGCGGTCGATCTTTGTCCGCTTCCGCAATCCAGCGGTATCGATCAGTAAAAAATCCAGTCCGCTGCGTTTGAACCTGCTGTCTATTGCGTCTCTTGTCGTGCCGGGCTTGTTTGAAACGATGTGCCGGTTGGTCCCCAGCAGAGCGTTGACGAAGCTGGATTTTCCCACATTAGGGCGCCCTATGATCGCAAGTTTCACAGCGGGGTCCTCTTCTTCCTGATGTGCGTCAGGGAAAGAAGCGACGACATCATCAAGAAGGTCAGCTACACCGTTCCCTTCACGTGCCGAGATGAACCAGGGTTCAGTGAAGCCGGTTCGGCGAAACTCCTCACCTTCAAAGGCAAGTTGACGGGTTTCAACCTTGTTTACCACGAGGTAGATGGTTTTGTCCTGGTAGTTCTTTTTGAGCATTCTGCCCATGTCAAGATCGAGGTAGGTCAGTCCGGAGCGTACATCGACCATAAACAGGATGACCTCTGCTTCCCGGATGGCGGCAAGCGTCTGTTCGATCATCGCACCGGTGATACTGTCCTTTTCATGACAGTATCCGCCGGTATCCATCACCATAAACTGTTTTCCCTGCCAATCCGCGGAAGCGATGTGGCGGTCCCTGGTTACTCCGGGCGTGCTGTCCGTAATAGCACTTTTGCCGCCCGATATACGGTTGAACAAGGTTGATTTCCCGACATTCGGTCGGCCTACAAGGGCCACAAGAGGTTTCATTGCGGTCGCTCAAAAATCAAAATTCAAAAGGTAAAAGTCAAAAAACAAGTTCCCTACCCGGCGGAAACTGCCGACTAATTTAGCAAAGTATAATGTTTGTAGAATTATTTGAAATAAATTACATTGCCAGACATAATTTTTTGGGAATGTATTCTTTAAAACAACGTACGAGGATGAGTAAGACGATAAGTTTCAAGACATATTCAGCAAAGCCCGGTGAAGTGGAACGTAAATGGTATGTCGTGGATGCGGAAGGTAAGGTGCTGGGCCGTCTTGCCAGCGAAATCGCAAAAGTTCTGCGTGGAAAACACAAGCCGCAGTTTACACCGCATATCGATACCGGAGATTTCGTTATTGTAACGAATGCCGGAAAAGTCGGCCTGAGCGGCAGGAAGATGGATCAAAAAACCTATTTTTCCCATTCAAATTACCCCGGCGGTGTGAAGATTGAAAACGTCAAGGAGCTTCTTCAGAAAAGCCCTGAAAAGGTTATCGAAAAAGCTGTATGGGGTATGTTGCCGCACAACAACCTCGGAAGAATGCTTTTTAAAAAGCTCAAGGTATATGCTGGTTCCGAGCATCCGCATGCTGCTCAGAGTCCTGTTGAAATGAAGGTTAACTAATATTAAAACAAATGGCGATGAAAGAGGTTATCAATGCAGTGGGCCGTAGAAAAACCTCGGTTGCAAGGGTTTTTCTTGTACCAGGGAAGGGTGCTGTGACGGTCAACAAGCTGCCTGTTGATGAGTATTTTAACGATGAGTACAGAAGGAATGAGGCACTCAGGCCTCTTCGGCTTTCCGGAAAACAGGATGAGTTTGATATTAAAATCAATGTTCACGGCGGAGGTATAAGCGGTCAGGCAGGTGCGGTAAGCCTTGCAGTTGCAAGAGCTCTTGTGGAGATTGATGAAGAAAACCGTTTATTGTTCCGCAAGGACAGGCTGCTGACAAGAGACCCTCGTATGGTTGAAAGAAAGAAATATGGTCAGAAAAAGGCCCGCAAGAGATTCCAGTTCTCGAAACGTTAAGATTTTTTATTTCTACATTTGTCAACAACACATATCCTGTTAACCCGCTTCGGCGGGTGACGTTGTGCGGTGGTGTCCGGTGCTTGAGTACCGGATTCCGTGCAATACAAGCAGGGTAGAGGAAAAACTTTTACAGCTATGCAGACCCAGATAACATCAAGATTCCAGCTTGAGGACATGCTCCGTTCCGGCGTGCATTTCGGCCATTTGGCAAGGCGCTGGTGCCCCAAAATGAAGCCGTATATTTTCATGGAGAAGAACGGCGTACACATCATCGATCTCAAGAAAACCCTAATAATGGCTGAAGAGGCAATGAAGGCTATTGAGGCTATTGCCATGACAGGTAAGGAGATCATGTTTGTCGGAACCAAAAAGCAGGCCAAATCCATTATCTCGGAAGAAGCCGAACGTGCGGGCATGCCTTATGTATCGGAACGATGGCTTGGGGGTATGCTGACCAACTTTTCGACAATCCGTCAAAGCATCCGCAGGATGAACGCGATCGACAGGATGGAAACCGACGGAACCTTCGATATGATTACCAAGAAAGAGCGGCTGATGCTGATGCGTGAAAAAGAGAAACTTGTCAGGATACTTGGCGGAATAGCCAATATGACCAGGCTTCCTGCAGCTCTTTTTGTCGTTGATATTAAAAAAGAACATATCGCGGTACGGGAGGCTCGCTCCCTTGGGATACCGATTTTTGCCCTTGTTGATACAAACTGTGATCCTGATGAAGTTGATTTTGTTATCCCCGCGAATGATGATGCCATCCGTTCAATCGAGCTGATGGTGAAAGGCGTGGCCGAGGCGATCACCGGCGCCCGTCAGCAGTATGCTGAAGAAGCAGCGATGGCGGAGGCGGAAGAAGCCGCCGAAGATGATCAGAAAGCAGGGGAAGAGGAGACGGCTCAGAAATAATTAATAGAGGCGTCCTAATGTTAGCACATAAACCATTAAGTAATAATGAGTCAGATATCTGCAAAAGCGGTAAAAGAATTAAGGGATAAAACCGGTGTTGGTATGATGGACTGCAAGAAAGCCCTTGACGAAGCAGGGGGTGATATGCAGAAAGCAGTGGAATACCTGCGCAAAAAAGGTGCGGCGCTTGCTGCAAAACGCGCTGAACGTGAGGCCAGGGAAGGGGTTATTACCGTTAAGGTCAATGACGCTGCTGATACCGGCCTGATTCTTGAATTGAATTGTGAGACCGACTTCGTGGCGCGTGGCGATGATTTTACCGGATTCGCTGAAGCTATTGCTCAAACTGCACTTGAGGGTGGTATCGATTCGGCTGAAAACATGATGAGTGTTTCATTGGGCGATGCCTATGAAGGGGAATCGGTTGAAGATGCCATTAAGACCATGACGGGTAAGCTCGGCGAGAAAATCGAACTCAAGCGGCTGGGTTATATCAAAACAGAGGGGGGGCTTGTTGCAGGTTATGTACATCCCGGCTCGAAGCTCGGCTCGATGGTTGAGATCATCGGCGGGAATACACCCGAATCGGTTGTTCTTGCTAAGGATATAGCTATGCAGGTTGCTGCTGCGGCACCTATTGTTGTCGACCGGTCACAGGTTCCGGCCGATTATATTGAAAAAGAAAAAGAAATTTATCGGCAGCAGGCGCTAAGCCAGGGAAAACCAGAGCAGTTCGTTGACAAAATCATAACAGGCCGCCTGGAAAAATACTATCAGGAGGTGGTGCTGCTTGAACAGGCTTTTATCAAGGATAGCAGTGCAAAAGTTCAAAGTGTGCTGAATGACTTTGCAAAGCAGCACGATATGCAGGTAACGGTGAACGGTTTTATCAGATATCAGTTGGGTGAATAAACAGAAAAGCCTCGTTGTACGAGGCTTTTTTTATCGCAAAATATACCGGAGGATCAGGCATGTTACACTACAAGCGTATCCTGCTCAAATTAAGCGGCGAGTCTCTGGCCGGTGATGAAGGCTATGGTATTGATGCCCGCATGGTTGACCGCTATGCTGAAGAAGTAAAAAATGCACTTTCTCTTGGTGCTGAAATTGCACTGGTAATCGGCGGGGGCAACATTTTTCGCGGCTTGTCTTCGGCTGCGGCCAACATGGACCGTGTTCAGGCCGACCATATGGGTATGCTTGCAACAGTCATCAACTCGCTTGCTTTTCAGGATGCGCTTGAACGGAAAGGTGTTTTTACACGTCTCATGAGCGCGATAAAGATGGAGCAGGTCGCAGAGCCCTTTATCCGCAGGCGTGCAATACGCCACCTCGAGAAAGGAAGAGCTGTTATCTTCGGTGCTGGTACGGGTAACCCTTATTTTACGACCGATACGGCAGCTTCCCTTCGTGCTGTCGAGATCGAAGCTGATGTAATCGTAAAAGGAACCCGTGTTGACGGTGTTTACAGCTCGGACCCCGAGAAAAACCCGGCGGCGGAAATGTACAAAAGCATATCCTATCTCGATGTGCTGAAAAACAACCTCAGAGTTATGGACCTGACGGCCATAACACTCTGTCGGGAAAACCTTCTGCCCATTGTGGTAATGAATATGAATGTGGAAAGTAACCTTGTCCGGTTACTCAATGGTGAAACGGTCGGGACGCTTGTGAACCAGGGCGGTGAGTGACAGGCGAAGTCAAAATTCAAGAGTAAAAAGTGACAATGGCTTGACAGCGGGACGCCTTGATATCCCGATAAGTCGGGATGGACAATCGAAAAATCATGCCAATCTTGGATACTGGGTAGAACTCGAGGTCAAGCCCGAAGATGACAGGAAAGGTGATGGGGTTCAGGATCGAAAAAGCTGGTCGAGCGTTTCACGAATCGTCTGACTGTCAAATCCCCTGTTCATCAGAAACGCATGCATTTTTTTTCGCCTGTAGTGATCATCTCCCTTAAGAAAAGGGAGCTTTTTCAGGGCGGCATTCAGGCACTGTGCATTGCTGTCATACTCGCTGAGGACCTCTTCGATGATCTCTTCGGGTATGCCTTTTTGGCGCAGCTCATGCCTTAGCTTGTAACGTCCTGAAGGTTTTTTCCTCGACTTGCTGCCGACATAATTTGCGGCAAACGACCGGTCGTCAAGCAAGCCGAGTTCGTCGAGCCTTTCAAGGGTTTTTTCGACATCCTCAGGGCTGAACCGCCGCTGCTCAAGTTTGGTGATGATCTCCTTGCGCGAATGCTCGCGGTTGCCGAGGCAGCGTATTGCAAGGTCGAATGCCTTTTTGTCAGTGTTCTCTTGCATGTCGAGTATTTTCTTTAAGGGTCCAGGGGACGTTGGAAGTCAAAATTCAAAAGGAAAAAGTCAAAACAGGGAACGATAGTAACAAATCAACACTACTTTTCTCGATTACAAGTACCGCTTTGCTGGTATAGTGACAAGTGACCAGTAACGAGTGACGAGTCCATTTCCGACTATTCCCTACTCCCCACTACCCTGATTTCAGGCTATTCTAACAATCTCGCTATCCAGCTATCAAGCTAACCGGCCATTGTAACAGTTCACCAACAGAATGTTACCTGTTCCCTCAATTTTCGATTACGAGTACGATTACCGCTTCGCTGATATAGTGACAAGTGACCAGTAACGAGTAACAAGTTGGCTCGAGGGTTCACCCCCAATTGCCTACTGCCAACTGAAGACTGCCTACTGATTTCTTGCTGGCTTCTGGCTTTTCTCTTTTCTGTTGCTCAGTACTCCTGGCTCGATTCACCATTTCCTATTACCTAACATTCCAATGTAAAAACAACCGGAAAAATAATAGCACGGTGGTGATGCGGAGTTTTCAGGGTTTCAGGTTTTTGCTATATTCAAAGCCTTACATATCAATAGGGTACCTCTATAATAGAAGTGCCCAATATTTTGACCGATTTACATCTCTTCAGACATTAGACGTTTTTTTGTATGCAAAACCTCTGGGAAGAAAACGGTTTTAATACAACAGCGGCAGAGCTGGAAGCTGATATTCAGCTGCCCGGGGAGCTTGCCGAAGTGGTCTATGCATCACGCCTGCTCGGCAGGGAAAGTAAACTGGTCATGCATGGGGGAGGCAATACGTCTGTAAAAAGCCAGCTGACCGATGTTATTGGCAACAAGGTAAATGTACTCTTTATCAAGGGTAGTGGAGTCGATCTCGCCGATATTACAGCATATGATTTTACGCCAGTCAGAATTGAGCCTCTCCAGAAGCTGCTGCACATGATTCTTTCCGGCGGTAATCTTACCGATGAGGATCTCAAGAGGTTTTCTAACCGGGAGCTGAAAAATTTTTTGTTCCTTAACCTCTTTAGTCTTACCGATCATGTGTTAAAAAACGGGTTGACACCTTCCATTGAAACTCTGCTGCATGCCTTTCTGCCCCATAAATATATCTATCACACTCACTCTCAGGCTTTGCTTACCCTGACCAACCAGCCTGACGGAGAGAGGCTCAGCAGGGAGGTGCTCGGTGATAGATTCGGCATTGTGCCTTACATGAGGCCCGGCCTTGAGCTCGCTCGTTCGGCTGAAAAGATCTATGCTGAAAACAGGGGCGTGAAGGGGCTGGTGCTGCTGAAGCATGGATTGGTAACCTTCGCGGAAACGTCTCGAGAGGCATATGATCTGATGATCGACTCGGTTTCCGAGCTTGAAAAAAGAATTGAGCACACTGCCCGGAAAACATTTCCCGTTATTGATCTGCCGGGTGAACTTCTTCCGGTTGAAAGGATTGCCACGGTGATCAGGGGGAGCTGTGCGATTGAAAATACTCCGGGCAGCCGGGATTATGACAGCTTCATTCTCGACTTCAGGAGCTCGCCTGAGATCATGGAGTATGTCAACAGCACTGATCTTGAATCCATGGCCCGCAGGGGTACCATGACCCCGGATTTTATTATTCGGACCAAGAACCTTCCTCTGATTCTGCCTGCCCCTGATGCTCAGGACCCCGAAGGGTTCAGACAGGCTGTTCATGAGGCGGTTGAAACCTATAAAAAAGAGTATACTGCATACTTTGAGCGGCAGCGGGCGGCAGCCGGCATAGACGTCGATATGCTTGATCCCATGCCCAGGGTTGTGCTTGTTCCCGGTGTCGGTTTGTTCGGTCTCGGTAAAACACTTCGGGATGCCCGTATTAATGCTGACATTGCTCAAGGCATGACTGAGGCTGTGCTTCAGGCAGAGTCGATCGGCTGTTTTGAATCTATCAGTGAAAACGAGGTTTTCGGGATAGAGTACTGGGATATGGAGCAAGCCAAGGTGAAGAAAGTACAACATGATGTTTTTGCCGGAAAGGTGGCGATGGTCACCGGGGCGGCTGGAGCTATAGGGTTTGCCACCGCAAAAGCATTCAGGGAGAAAGGTGCGGAAATCGCCATTCTCGATCTCGATAGTGAAAATCTTGAAAAGGCAAAAAACAAACTCGGTCCCGACACACTTGCCATTGCCTGTGATGTTACCGATCGCTCTTCTATTTCTGAAGCATTCAGGAAGATCTGCTGCAGATTCGGAGGAGTGGATATTGTTGTGTCCAACGTCGGTGTGGCTTTGCAGGGCAGGATCGGAGAGGTTTCCGACGAAGTACTGCGAAAAAGTTTTGAGCTCAATTTCTTTTCTCACCAGGCTATTTCACAAGAAGCTGTTGCCATCATGAAGCAGCAGGGAATCGGTGGAAATCTTCTCTACAACGTTTCCAAACAGGCGGTCAATCCCGGTCCTGATTTCGGGCCATACGGTCTTCCCAAAGCTGCTACGCTGTTTCTTGTTCGTCAGTATGCGCTTGACCATGGGCGTGATGGCATCCGGGCGAACGGTATCAATGCAGACAGGATTCGCAGCGGGCTGCTCAACGAGGAGATGATTTCCTCACGGTCAAAGAAGAGGGGGCTTAGTCCGCAGGAGTACATGGCAGGCAATCTTCTCAAGCTTGAAGTCACAGCTGAGGATGTTGCCGATGCATTTGTGCATCTTGCGCTGGAAAAAAAGACAACAGGCTCGATTACAACAGTTGACGGCGGCAACGTTGCAGCCGCACTCAGGTAACACAGTATACACTCATTTTAAAAAATACAAGGGGAGCATAACTATGCCGGAAGCAGATTTGGGAAAGCAGGAAAAAAAGTACTATACCGACATACCGGTAGATACCCAAGGTTTTTTTCTCAAAGGAGCAAGTGCTCTGGACTGGGGCATGAAAAATCGTTTATCCAGAATTTTCAGGCCTGACACGGGGAAAACAGTTATGTTTGCAATCGATCACGGTTATTTTCAAGGGCCGACCACAGGTCTTGAACGTGTTGACTTGAACATAGTGCCGCTTATGCAGTACTCGGACGCTATCATGCTGACGAGGGGTATCTTGCGGACAACGGTACCGCCGACTCTGACCAAGGCTGTTGTCATGCGCAGCAGCGGAGGACCAAGCATCCTCAAGGAGCTTTCCGACGAGCAAATAGCCGTTGATATTGAGGATGCCGTCCGTATGAACGTTGCGGCCATTACCCTGCAGGTTTTTATCGGCGGTGAATTCGAGACCCGCTCTATTCACAACATGACAAAACTCGTTGACTGGGGTTACCGTTACGGCATACCGGTCATGGCTGTTACGGCTGTTGGAAAAAACATGGTCCGGGACGCGAAGTACTTCCGTCTTGCCTGCAGGATCTGCGCGGAACTCGGTGCACAAATCGTCAAAACCTATTACGTTCCCGAAGATTTCGACACTGTAGTGGCCTCTTGTCCCGTACCGATTGTAATGGCCGGAGGGAAAAAAATTCCTGAGCTGGACGCCCTTACCATGTCCTACAGGGCAATCCAGGAAGGAGCTTCCGGAGTTGATATGGGAAGAAACATTTTCCAGAGCGAAGCTCCAGTTGCCATGATGAAAGCGGTCAACAGGATCGTTCATGAAAACATAACGCCCGAAGAGGCGTTGGATTATTTCAACAGCGTTAAAGCTGAAGGTTAGAAGCTGGCCGAACGACGTACTATGAATGCAGAGGATATAAAAGGTTTTTTTGCAGATCGGGATCAGCTTAACATGGCTGATTATCTTGAACTTGAGTACTACCTTGAGTGTGTGGGCGATATCAGGACCGCTTTAGCCCATTTTTGCAGCGAGCAGTCGACAGCTCAGTGGAGCAGGGTTGGTTTTGATGAGGATTTCAGGGAACATTATGGCGCAAAGGTTATCAGTTGGCAGGTTCTGGAAGAACTGTCAGAGCTCAGTTATCCGGTTGAGCATGCCGCGGTCGGGAAAATTCATGCATGCAGGGTGCGCATAGCGCATCCCCACGGGAATTTCGGGCCCAAGCTGCCAAACCTGATCACAGCTGTTTGTGGTGAGGGCACCTACTTTACCCCTGGTATACCGCTGGTTAAAATGCTCGATATATCTTTTCCTGATAGCTACCTTGCCCAATTCGAGGGCCCAAAATTCGGTATCGAAGGCATTCGCGATATGCTCGGAGCATACAACCGGCCGATCTTTTTCGGAGTGGTAAAGCCCAATATCGGTCTGCAGCCTGAACATTTTGCCGAGATAGCCTATCAAAGCTGGCTGGGAGGACTTGATATAGCTAAAGACGATGAGATGCTTGCCGACGTGGCGTGGTCCACAACGCAAAGGCGCACAGAGCTTCTCGGCAAGGCACGGGTTGAAGCAGAAAAGCAGACCGGAGATAAAAAAATCTATCTTGCAAATATCACTGACGAGGTGGATAAAATGGTTGAGCAGCACGATATAGCAGTGGCAAACGGCGCAAATGCATTGCTTATCAATGCTTTTCCCGTTGGTCTCAGTGCGGTACGAATGCTGCGCAAGCATACGAAAGTACCGCTGATAGGTCATTTCCCTTTTATTGCTGCATTTGCCCGTCTTGAAAAGTACGGGGTTCACTCAAAGGTCATTACGAAACTGCAGCGTCTTGCAGGTCTCGATGCCATTATCATGCCCGGTTTCGGGAACCGCATGATGACTCCTGAGCAGGAAGTTTGTGAAAATATCGAGGAGTGTTTGGCTGATATGGGTTCGCTCAAGCGTTCACTGCCTGTTCCAGGGGGGAGCGACTCGGCGCTGACACTGGAGCTGGTTTACCGTAAAGTTGGCAGCGTTGACTTCGGGTTTGTGCCGGGCAGGGGTATTTTCGGCCATCCAATGGGACCGAAAGCCGGAGCGTCAAGTATTCGTCAGGCATGGGAAGCTATTGAGAAGGGGGTTTCTCTCGATTCTTATGCGGAAACCCGTCCAGAGCTCAGGGCAATGCTGGACAAGTAAAAGTCAAAATTCAAAAATGCTATACATTCCTTGCAGGTGATGTGTTTTTTGAGTTCAGACTTTTGGCCTTTGCTTTTTCACTTTTGACTTTATTCTTTTGGGAAAACTCGATGACAAAGTTGCAGTCATTACCGGTTCAACCAAGGGAATCGGCAAAGCCATCGCTACAGCTTTTGTCAAGGAAGGAGCCAAGGTAGTCATCACATCCAGTTGCAAGTCCAATGTTGACATGGCGCTGCATGATTTCCCTGGGGAGAGTGCTTTTGGTCATGTGTGTGATGTATCGGATTATGCACAGGTTGAGGAACTGGTGGCGTCAACCGTGAAGCGGTTCGGCAAACTTGACGTCTTTATCAATAATGCAGGAATATCCGACACGTTTTACAACATAACCGACAGTGACCCTCATGAGTGGGGACACATTATAGACATTAACCTGAAGGGCACCTATCATGGATGCAGGGCTGCACTGCAGTATTTCCTTGGGGCCGGTCATCCGGGAAAAATTATCAACATGGCCGGATCAGGCACCGATAAAAAATCAAACACCCCGTTTATCAGCGCATACGGTTCATCGAAAGCAGCTATAGCGAGATTTACCTTTGCCGTTGCCGAGGAATATAAAGACACGCCGGTATCCATTATGCTGCTGCATCCGGGTCTTGTCCGTACAAACATGATCAGTGTCGAAAATCCGACGCCGGAAATGAAGCGTCAACAGGGGACCTTTCAAACCATAGTCGATATCTTTGCGCAGCCGCCTTCTGTTGCGGCATCCCTGGCGGTGAAAATGGCCAGCGAAGAGGGGAGGTGCAAAAGCGGAGACTACCTTTCGGCGCTTGACGGAAAACGCAGAAAATGGCTGCTGTTTTCCTATCCGTTCCGTAAACTGTTGAAGAGAATAGATCGAAGGAATTATTAGTACAAAGGCGGGTTGGCCGGATAGCTGGATCGCTTGAGAGCAAGGGGAGAAGGATTAAGTCAAAAGGTAAAGGTCAAAAGGCAAAAAGGTTGGGGATCTTGAACAGGGTGATTCTATAAAAAGGAGAGAAGAGTATGTTAAGGATTAAAGGTTATGGCGCATATTTCCCTGTTTTTTTCAGCCTGGTGCTTTTTTTGCAGGGCTGCTACAGCTTTACAGGAGCATCTCTTCCCCCGTATATCAAGACCGTTGCGGTCCCGCCCTTCGAAGAGCTTTCCGGGGCCGGTGTTGCTCAGCTCGGTGCCGAGTTTACAGAGAAGCTGATTGATACCATTGAATCGCAAAGTTCTCTGAACATTGAGTCCGATATCAGCCAGGCAAATGCCCTGGTTGAAGCTGCAATAGTCTCTTTCAGCGACGAGCCCAGCCAGATCGGCAGTGAAACCGAGCGTGCTATCACCAACCGGATTACCATTGTTGTCCGTGCATCTTTCATTGACCAAGTGGAAAAAAAACCTTTTTTCACCAGGATATCGTTTAACGGCTTTGATGATTACAATGTCGGAGACTTTGTGGGGCAGGAGGAAGCAATCGAAGCGGCGGTCGACCAGATTGTAGATGATCTGTTCAATCGGATGCTGATAGCAAACTGGTAGGGTGTGGCCGATAGAATTATGCGAAAGGTCGTCTGCATAACAGGAAGCACTGACGGGATAGGGAGGTCCGCGGCATTACAGTTTGCAAAAGCTGGTTCGTCAATCATTCTGCACGGCAGGAGCCGCAAGCGTCTTGAGGAGGTGAAAAAAGAGGTGGCTCCATTTGCCGGATTAGCGAACGTCAGTGTGGTAAAGGCTGATTTCAGTTCCCTGGAAGAAGTTGTAATGATGGCAAACACACTGCTTGCCGGGAATGATCACATAGATGTACTGATAAACAACGCCGGGGTTTATATGGAGCGCCGGGAGCTGACAGTCGATGGTTTTGAAACAACCTTTGCCGTCAACTATCTCGCGCACTTTCACCTGACACTTCTGCTGGAGCCTCTTTTACTGAAGAGCAGCGCACGCATTATCAATGTCAGTTCCGTCGATCATCTCAGTGCCGGATTTGACGTCGGCAATATCCAGGGGGAACGACATTACACAGGGTATGACGCTTACGCTTTCAGCAAGCTCTGCAATGTCATGTTCACTTTCGAATACGCTGAACGGCTGAAGGAAACAGGTATTACCGTCAACACACTCGACCCAGGTGTGCTTGCTACAAAACTTCTCCATGCAGGGTGGATGCTTTCCGGACAGGACCCGGTATACGGCGGTGAAGCGCTGGCATGGCTTGCTCTTTCAGAGAATGTTGCAGGTATTACGGGACGTTATTTCGAAAATAATCATCCAGCCTCATGTTCCAGCCTTGCCATGGACCCTGATCTCCGCCGTCAGCTCTGGAATATCAGTAAGGAGATGGTTAATGACAGCTCCTCCTAAACTATTTTCCTCCTATTCAGGGTACCTCTATTTATTGTCATGAGCGGTTCGAGTGCAAGGCGAACGGAGCGCAGAAACCATCTCCTATCCGCTCAACGAAGCAATTGAAGCGCGGAGTAAATAAATTGAGGTGCCCTTCAGATTTTTCGATTACGATTACGAGTACCGCTTTGCTGAGTACGAGTACGTAAGGCTAGTTTCCAAACAGAACACCAACTTTGCTGTTTTTGCACTATTTTCCTCCTATTCACTAATTCACTAATTCACTAATTCACTATTCACTATTCACTATTCACTATTCACTATACATGACATTATCAGCTTCGAGCCCTGTCGGCATATTTGATTCGGGTATCGGTGGACTAACAGTCGTCAAAGCAATACAGGCACTCCTGCCTTCTGAGCGCATCATCTATTTTGGAGATACTGCGAGAGTTCCCTATGGTTCGAAATCACAGGTCACCATTCGCAAATACGCGCAGGACGATGCGGGCATTCTTATGAAACATCAGCCCAAGATGATTATCGTTGCCTGCAATACCGTTTCGGCACTTGCACTTGATGTTGTCGAGCAGGTTGGGAAAGGTATCCCCGTCCTGGGGGTTCTGGAGGCCGGTGCGGAACTGGCTGTTCAGCATTCACGCAACAATCGGATCGGGGTCATCGGAACCCGCGCCACCATTGAGTCGAATGCTTATTCGTTCGCTATCAATGCCCTCAAGCCGGAGATCGAGGTTTTTTCTTCAGCTTGTCCGCTGCTTGTACCACTTGCGGAAGAAGGATTCATAGACCATCCCGCGGCAGGTATGATAGCAAGGGATTACCTGGCGGAGCTTGTGGGCTGGGGAGTCGATACCTTGGTTCTCGGTTGCACACATTATCCGATACTCAAGAAAATGATCGGAAAGATTACCGGGCCGGATATCCGCATTATAGATTCCGCCGAAGCGGTTGCTGCCAAAGCAAAGGAGTTGCTTGCTGAAAACAACCTGCTCAATGGTTCAGGAGCTCCGGTTTCACCACACTTGCTTGTCAGTGATCTTCCCCGGAAATTCAGGTCGCTTTGCAGGCTTTTTCTGGGAACCGATATTCCTGACGTAGAACTGGTGGAGGTATAGAATGACTAATGACGATTGGGAAGGGAATGATTTGAAGTCAAAGGGCAAAAGGCAAAGAGGTTGGGAGGGAGTAGCAGCTTCGCTGCAGGAGCAAGGAGGGAGTAACGATAGAATGACTATTGAATAATGAGAAAAGAGAAGGGGAGGATGACTTTTTTAATCTCTTTCTATCTTTTCCTTAGCACTTAGCACTTAGCACTTAGCACTTAGCACTTAGCACTTAGCACTTAGCACTTAGCACTTAGCACTTAGCACTTAGCACTTAGCACTTAGCACTTAGCTCTCAGCACTTACACATTAAACCGGAAAACAATCACGTCGCCGTCCCGGACAATGTACTCCTTGCCTTCAGAGCGCATTTTGCCGGCTTCCCTGGCTTTCTGTTCAGAGCCGTAAGTGAGCATATCGTCATAGGCTATCACTTCCGCACGGATAAATCCTTTTTCAAAATCGGTATGGATCGCACCTGCTGCTTCAGGTGCGGCAGCACCTTTGCGAATAGTCCAGGCATGCACTTCTTTTTCGCCGGCAGTAAAAAAGGTATGCAGGCCAAGCAAGTTATAGGCTGTCTGTATGATACGGTCCAGGCCGGACATGTCCAGCCCGAGACTTTCAAGAAACTCCGGACGGTCCTCTTCGGGCAGTTCGGCAATTTCCGCTTCGGTTTTTGCGCTGATAATCAGCATTCTTGCCCCTTCTTTCTCGGCGATTTCCTCGACCTGCTTTGTATAGCTGTTCCCGTCCGGAAGATCGTCGTCGGAAACATTTGCTGCGTAAAGAACCGGTTTTGCGGATAATAGAAAAAACTGTTTACCCAGTGCTTTCTCATCATCGGTTTCCAGCAGTCTGCGTGCCGGGATGCCTTCGCCAAGACCTTTGATGATCTTTTCAGCAAGAGCAACAGCCGGGAGCAGCTCCTTTTCCTTTTTTGCGTTTTTCCTGAGTTTATCCAGCCTTTTTTCCATGCTTTCGAGATCGGCAAGCATCAACTCGGTTTCGATCGTGCTGATATCATCAACCGGGTTCACTTTGCCGTGGACGTGGATCACATCGGTATCCTCGAAACAGCGCACGACGTGAACAATCGCATCAACCTCCCTGATATGTGACAGGAACTGATTCCCAAGACCTTCACCCTTGCTTGCTCCCCTTACAAGGCCTGCGATATCCACAAGCTCGATAGTTGCAGGAATGATGGTTGATGTCCTGACGATATCGGCCAGTTTTTGAAGCCTTCCGTCCGGGACAAGCACCATGCCGACGTTTGGCTCGATCGTGCAGAACGGGTAGTTTTCAGCTTCAGCCTGTTTTGCCGTTATTGCGTTAAAAAGAGTTGATTTTCCGACATTGGGCAGCCCGACAATACCGCAACGTAAAGCCATAGAGGAATGATTATATGTTACTGTTAAGGGCACCTCTATTAAGGTTACCTCTCTTTATTTATTCCGCGCTTCAATTGCCTCGTTGAGCGGTGCTCGAAATCCTCATGTACTCCGTGTACACTCCGGTTTCTGCGCTCCGTTCGCCTTGCACTTGAACCGCTCATGACAATAAATAGAGGTGCCCTTAATTTGTTGCGCACCATGCTTTGTTGTCCCGACCTTGTCGGGGCTCCGTCCGCCTTGTATCCCGATAGCATCGGGACTCACGACAATTAATAGAGGTGCCTTTGATTACGCGACGCAAACCAGGGCACTGCAAGAAATCACTATATTTGCAAAAAGCAAAATTTTTTTATAGAATAGCAGGCTAACTTAAAATGTTGTGGGCATCATAAACGAAAGCGGAAAAATTATCATAGCAATAGATGGTCCGGCTGCTTCCGGTAAGAGCACCACGGCACGTCTGTTGGCCAGGAAACTGGGATATACCTATATCGATACGGGGGCAATGTACAGGTCCGTGACCCTCAAGGCTCTCGAAGCAGGCATGTTGGAGCGTCTTCATGAAAATCCTGAGGAGATTGAGCCTCTTCTTGACAACATCGACATTGCCTTTGATGGTGACCGTGTTTTTCTCGATGGTCGGGATGTAACCGCTGCCATCAGGGAGAACAGGGTTTCGCGTCATGTAAGCTTTATCAGTTCTTTGAAACCGGTTCGGGATATTCTCAAACAGATGCAGAGGAACATGGGCGGCAGACGCGGTGTTGTTATGGACGGCAGGGATATCGGCACCGTCGTGTTTCCCGATGCCGAGCTGAAGATTTTTCTGATAGCCGACGCATCTGAAAGGGCACGACGCCGTTATGCGGAGCTTGTTCAGAAAAGTGGGGACAACAACAGCGTCCCGTCGGTAGATGAACTTGAGCGGGAAATCCTGCAACGTGACAAAGATGACGCGGCCCGCACTCATGCGCCGCTGAAAAAACATGAGGATGCGGTCGAGGTTGATACATCCGGCCTTACCATAGAAGAGCAAGTTACTCTGGTATACAATCTTGCATTGGAAAAAACAGCCGTGTAAAACGGCTGTGTACTTGTTAACCATAAAATCTTTCGCTGAAATCTCTCGCGGCGGAAGGCACAATTCACAAGAGAGGAAGGGAATAATTAATGTCAGAAACGCAAACAATCGAACAACAAAAGGTAACGGAGTCAGGTCCTAAAAGTCATCGGGTAAAATTTTTCGCGAATTACGAGCCTTCGGAACTTGACCAGATGGAGCAGCTCTATTCGAGCACGCTTAACGAGATTACGGAAGAAGAGATCGTTAAAGGTACCATTGTCGCCATCTCGAACAAGGATGTTACCATCGACGTAGGTTTCAAGTCGGAGGGTATCGTATCGAAGCTCGAGTTCAAAGACGAGGAAGAGCTGAAAGTCGGTGACGAGGTTGAAGTTTATCTCGAAAACATCGAAGACAAAATGGGGCAGCTCATTCTTTCAAAAAGAAAAGCTGACGTTCTCAGGATCTGGGATAAGATTTACGATTCGATCGAAAATGACACCATTATAAACGGAAAAATTGTCAACCGTGTAAAGGGTGGCATGACCGTTTCATTATCGGGAGTCGAAGCATTTCTGCCGGGTTCACAGATCGATGTCAAACCGGTTCGTGATTTCGACGCGCTTGTTGGCCAGACAATGGACTTCAGGGTTGTTAAAATCAATCCTGTAACGCAGAATATCGTTGTCAGCCACAAGGTCATTCTCGAAGAAGAGTACGCGGCAAAACGGGAAGAGATGCTCGCCAACATAAAAGTAGGCATGGTTCTCGAAGGCACGGTGAAGAACATCACCGATTTCGGCATCTTCGTCGATCTCGGGGGGCTCGACGGTCTTGTTCATATCACCGATATCACCTGGGGCAGGATCAACCATCCTTCGGAAGTTGTCGAACTTGATCAGCCGATCAAAGTTGTTGTTGTCGGTTTTGACGAAGAAACCAAAAGGGTTTCCCTCGGTATGAAGCAGCTTGAGCCTCATCCGTGGGAAAACATCGAGATCAAGTACCCGGTCGGTGCCAAGACAAACGGCCGTGTTGTTTCCATTACAGATTACGGTGCGTTTGTCGAGATTGAAAAAGGTATCGAAGGTCTTGTTCACATCTCGGAAATGAGCTGGACACAGCACATCAAGCACCCAAGCCAGTTTGTTTCTCTCGGCCAGGAGGTTGAATGTGTCATCCTCAACATCGATAAAGAGCATACAAAACTCTCGCTTTCAATGAAGCGGGTCGCCGAGGATCCGTGGATCGCTCTTTCGGAGAAATACGTAGAGGGCTCGGTACATAAAGGGACGGTTAGCAACATTACCGATTTCGGTGTGTTTGTTGAACTCGAGCCGGGGGTGGATGGTCTTGTACACATTTCCGATCTTTCATGGACCAAAAAGATCCGTCATCCAAGCGAACTGGTTAAAAAGAACCAGGAGCTCGAGGTTAAAGTGCTGAAGTTCGATGTCAACGCGCGCCGTATAGCGCTTGGGCATAAGCAGATAAACCCTGATCCGTGGGATGAATTCGAACAGAAATATGCAGTGGGTTCGGAATGCTCCGGGAAAATATCGCAGATCATAGAAAAAGGCGTTATCGTTATCCTGCCGGGCGACGTGGACGGTTTTGTGCCGGTATCGCATCTTCTCCAGGGAGGGGTCAAGGACATTCATGCCTCCTTCAAGGTGGAGGATGAGCTTCCGCTTCGTGTCATTGAGTTCGACAAGGAAAACAAGCGAATCATTCTCTCGGCGCTCGAGTATTTCAAGGACAAGAGCAAGGAAGAGATTGAGGAGTATCTTCAGGCCCATCCGAACGAAAAGAAAGAGATTGAGGATGCAAGTGCCGAGCTGGAATCCCAGCCCAAGGCTGAAGGGCAGGAAAACGGCGGGTAAATCACTTGCGTTTTTCCAAGAAAAAAAGCCTCTTCCAACAAACTGGAAGAGGCTTTTTTGCTAAAACCCCGGTTATCTTGCTCAATACCCGAAGCTTTTCAGCATTCCTTTTTTCTTTCTCCAATCCGACCGAACTTTCACGAACAGCTCCAGGAATACCGGTCGATCAAGGAACTCCTCGATATCCTTTCTTGCCGCCATGCCGAGTTTTTTCAGGGCGGCTCCTTTTTTGCCAATAAGGATATGTTTCTGAGAATCCCGTTCAACGACGATCGAACAACGGATCACATCTTTTTTTGACGGATCGCTTTCATGCTGTTCCTTAAACTCGTCAATGACTACTTCGGTCGAATACGGTACTTCCTGGCCATACTGGAGAAAGATCTTTTCCCGGATAATCTCACTCACGAAAAAACGTTCGGGAGCGGTGCTGAGGATATCTCCAGGGTAGAGCGGGTGTTCGAGGGGCAGGAAAGGCATCAAAGTTTCGACCAGATCGCCGAGCCCTTTACCCTGTATGGCGGAGATTGCCAGCACCTTTTCAGGCTTCCAGAGCTCCCGGATGATTTGCAGCGCTTCTTCCGTCTCTTCTTCTTTCAAAATGTCAACCTTGTTTAAAGCCACAACCACCGGTTTTGACGTTGCCTTAAGCCATTTCTTGAACAAGAGGTCGGTAAATTCCCGGTCAAAAAGTCCTCCCTTTTTTGATACGGGAACCATGGCAACAATTACATCGGCTTCTTTCAGGGTTGCGCGGGTTGTCATCAGCATCGACTCATGCAACTGCTGTATAGGATGCATAATGCCCGGTGTATCGAGAAAAATTATCTGACAACGGTCATTGTGGTAAATTCCCGTGATTTTTTTTCTTGTAGTTTGAGGTTTAGGCGTTACTATGGATAGTTTATGATCGAGAAGGCGGTTAAGCAGGGTGGATTTGCCTGCGTTGGGAGGGCCTACAATGGCTGCATAACCGCAGGCAAAAGCTGTTTCTTTGGACATGAATGGTTGTTTAAGCGCTTATGGATTGCTTTTACTATAATAAAATTTATGGTAAGAGAGGTTCCCTAAATAGAGGTGCCCTTTGGTTACGTGTAATAACATGGAATATTATGAACAAAAGCAGTCTATCTCGCTATCCAGTTATTTTGCCTTTTTACTTTTGAATTTTGACTTCTTTCGAGCAGAGGAAAGGTATGGTAAATCGGTATAACAAACTTGATGTATGGCTGTTTGGACTTATGGCAAGTCTTATAGCTTTTGGTCTTCTTGCGATATACAGTGCCAGTAACGGGGTTGGAGCAATTGATCTTTTCTATAAACAGCTTGCATGGTTTGGGATCGGCCTGATCGTCATGGCTGTCATATACTATACCGACTACAGGAAAATAATGGAGTATTCCTATGGTTTATATGTTGTCGGTTTATTTCTTCTTGTACTGGTACTGTTTTTCGGGACGAAGGTTTCAGGTGCTACCAGCTGGGTACGTGTTGGCTTCATCGGCATACAACCTTCCGAGATAGCAAAAGTTACCACCGTTCTTGCTCTTGCCAGATATCTTTCCAGTGACAATACGGATATCACATCCCTTAGTGATGTACTTTTTGCTCTTGCCATAGCAGTTATTCCTGCAGGTCTGGTTATGCTTCAGCCTGACATGGGGACAACGCTGACATATCTTTCCTTTATTTTTCCGGTAATGATTATGGCAGGATTCAATGTTTATTATCTGCTGCTTATAATGATCCCTTTTCTCCTGACCATTGTGGGTTTTTTCAATATATATTTGCTGATCACACTCACGATATTTGTGTTTGCAGTGCTTATTTTTATGCGCAAGGGTTTTCACTTTTCACAGCTTATTGTATCCCTTTTCGGTTTTGCCGGCGGCCTTTTCACTTTCCGCTTTGCTGCGGATATTCTGCAGCCGCATCAGATGAGGCGTATCCAGACCTTTCTGGATCCCATGTCGGATCCGCAGGGAGCTGGTTACAACGCCTTGCAGGCAAAAATCGCGATAGGCTCCGGGGGGATTTTCGGAAAAGGCTTTCTTGAAGGTACACAGACTCAGCTGCGTTTTATCCCTGCGCAGTGGACTGACTTTATTTTCTGTGTGATCGGCGAGGAGATGGGACTGATCGGCAGTATTATACTGCTCAGCCTGTTTCTCGCACTTTTCCTGAGAATACTTTGGCTTGTCAGTGTTATCAAAAACAAGTTTGTTGAATTGACACTGGTAGGTTTTGTTTCTCTCTGGCTTGTGCATGTCATGATCAATGTCGGGATGACCATTGGCCTTTTTCCCGTTATCGGCGTTCCTTTGCCTTTTCTGTCATATGGAGGTTCATCGCTCCTTGGCAACATGGTGATGGTAGCCCTTGCCCTGAACTTCTTCAGAAACAAGAGGAATTTGGGGTATTGATAAAGATAAAGGCAAAAGTAAAAGGGTAAAAGTCAAAAGAGGAGGAGAAGTAGTATTAGGTGCTATGGTGGCCGTTTAGCTTGATAGCCGAACAGCAGAAGGGAGAAAAGCCAGAAGCCAGCAAGAAATCAGTAGGCAGTCTTCAGTTGGCAGTAGGCAAAAGTGAACCCTCGAGCCAATTTGTCACTCGTTACTGGTTACTTGTCACTATACCAGCGGAGCGGTACTCGTAATCGAAAAGATTGCTGAAGCCAGAATGAGAAAAGACAACTGAATGACTAATGAATAATCGAAAAAAACATTTGGTGCTATCTATTTCAATAGTCATTAGTCGGTAGTCAATTATAACTTGTCACTCGTTACTGGTCACTTGTCACTATACCAAGGGAGCGGTACTCGTAATCGAGAAAAGTAGTGCTGAGATATGAGGTGCCCTTGATGGCTGAACTTAAAACAACAAGGCGGCCTGAATGAAGCCGCCTTGTGTGTGTGGTAAAAAGAACAACCGCTGTGGGGGAAAAAGTTTATTTGATTTTGTAGACGAATCGTTTGCCTCCTTTGCCTGCAGGGATGCGCTCGATTTCATTGTCCGCCATGCCATACTTGTTAAACCAGAGGCTTACAGCAGTTCCCTTTGTGTTGAGGGCATCGGCGATTTCTTTAGGTTTAAACATTTTGGCAGGGTTGGAGTAGAGCAGCTCCTTTATAGCGATGCCAAGCTGGCCTCTGCCGTACTTGGTATATCCTCCTTTTGCACTTGTCGTTTCTGTTGCGGATTCAAGCTTTGAAAGGTTTTGGTCAAGTTTTTTTATAACAACCGCAAGCTCATCCTCGATTGGGCGGACCTTTTCTTCATATTCGCTTTGTATCTGGGCTATGGTATCCTGCAATTCTTTCTTCTTCTCGACAAGGGACTGGAACTGATCGATTTTCTGAATAAAAAGGTCATATTTGTCGGGGGCAGCTACATCTCTTTTTGTTATGTTCATTTCGTGTGTCTAATTTTATTGTTTTTTCAACTATTATGTATGTTCAAACAACACTAATATAAAGGAAATGATATATGTACGCAATACATTTATTCCTTTTTTCCTGAGTTGAGCGTTTCAAATTGTCTCTGTAAATAGTGATATGGGATGAGAGGAAAGTCAAAATTCAAAAGTAAAAAGTCAAAAAGGATTGATAATAACTTAGTTTAGCAATCTTCACTGGTTACTTATTACTGCTAAAGGATGTTCGGGCAATCGCTCATTTCGGGTTTCTGACGGGGAATGAAATTATATATGATGCAGTAAAAGATATGTAACATATGGGCGCCTCTATTTATTTATTCCGCGCTTCAATTGCGTCGTTGATCGGTGCTCGAAATCCTCATGTACTCCGTGTACACTCCGGTTTCTGCGCTCCGTTCGCCTTGCACTTGAATCGCTCGTGACAATAAATAGAGGCCCCCATAAGTAATTTTTGATTATTGATTTACAATGCTTGTACTATGATTGGAAGTCGAGAAAAAAAACGTGTTTTAGCAATTACGCTTGGCTGTAAACTCAATTATGCGGAAACGTCTTCGATACTGGATAGTTTTGTTCAGGACGGCTGGGAGATAACATCTGGTGAAGATACGCCGGATCTGGTAATTATACATACCTGCACGGTTACCGGTCAGGCAGGGCAGAAGTCAAGGCAGCAGATAAGAAAAATGAAAAAAAAATATCCGCAAAGCAGAATAGCGGTCATTGGTTGTTATGCCCAACTGAATCCCGATAGTATAGAAAACATTGAGGGAGTTGATGTTATTCTTGGTTTGAAAGAAAAATTTGTAACGCAAAACTATATAAAAGCCGGCAAAGAAATACTCTACAGAGCCGTATCACCGGCTGAAACCATTGAAGAAGCAGCCCCTGCTCATTCCCTTGTATATGAAAGGGAGTGGGGTAGAACGCGTGCTTTTCTGAAAATCCAGGATGGCTGTGATTATAGCTGTGCGTACTGTACTATATCTCTCGCGCGAGGAAGGTCCCGATCCGTGCCTCTTGAAACAGTAATCGCCGGTGCTGTAAAACTTGCGGAGGCTGGGTATCGTGAAATTGTGCTGACCGGTGTAAATATTGCCGATTACCGGAGCGGCTCGGCTACCATTGTCGAGCTGCTGCAGGAAATGGAAACGGTCGATGTGGGAAGGATCAGGATAAGCTCTGTTGAACCGGACGTACTCAGCGACAGACTGATAGATACGGTTGCATCTTCATCGAAGATCATGCCTCACTTTCATCTTCCTCTTCAGTCAGGCTCCGATGATATACTTGTCGCGATGCGGCGCCGTTACGTTTCCGGGGGCTACAGAAAACGCTTTCTCAAGGCTGTGGAGATGATCCCGGATTGCGCCATCGGTGCCGACATCATGGCCGGGTATCCAGGAGAGACAGAGGCTGATTTTCAGGCAACACTCAACCTGCTGGAAACCCTCCCGGCAGCGTATCTGCACGTGTTTACCTGTTCTCTGCGGCCAGAGACAGTGCTTGCAAAACAGGTTTCATCCGGAACCCGTCGAGAGGTTCCGGACGGAACATCGCGCGAAAGAAGCCGCCGGCTTCTTGAATTGGCTGAAAGCAAACAGCGAGAGTTTACCCGGCAGTATATAGGAAGAAACCTCGATGTACTTTTCGAAGAACACAAGGTCTCGAAAGGAGGGAAGCCCATAGTTGCGGGTTATTCAAGCAATTATCTCAGGGTACAGGTGATGCCGGAGGACTTTCGGAAAGCCCGGGAGCTTGTCGGCAGAGAGAGAAAGGTGCATATCGAAAACATGAACCAGGATTTGATTTTAGAGGGTAGATTTGTAACTTAAAAACCATTTTTTGTCGAGCCTGAGTTGAGCGTTTCACATTGGCCGGGCTATACCTACTCGTGCCGGGCTTTTTGTTTCTCGAATACTTATAAACCTGTCTAAATAATTTCACCAATGGCTATTAAATCCCGTATTCGCACCATACCCGACTATCCCAAAAAAGGTATCATGTTCCGTGACATCACCACGCTCCTCAAGGATCCTGTGGGTTTCAGGCTTGTTATTGACCAGCTCACACAGCATTACCTCGGGAACGGGGTGGGTTTTGACATGATTGTGGGCATGGAGGCAAGAGGCTTTATTATAGGCGGAGCACTGTCCTATACCCTTGGCAAAGGGTTCGTGCCGATCAGAAAGCCCGGTAAGCTCCCCGGCGAAGTTGTCGATCAGGAGTACCAGCTTGAGTACGGGGTCGATAAGGTGGAGATGCATATCGACGCCCTGGAAAAAGGTACACGTGTTCTTCTTGTTGACGATTTGCTTGCGACCGGGGGGACGGCTCTTGCGGGTGCAGCACTGATTGAGAAAGTCGGCGGGGTTATCGCTGAAATGGCATTTATTGTCAATCTGCCTGATATTGGCGGTCAGAAAAAACTTGAAAGCAAAGGCTACAAGCTCTTTTGTCTTACAGAGTTCGAGGGGGAATAAATGAAAGATACGCTGTCGCGCGCTTTGCTTTTGATGGTTATTGTTTTTGCCGTGATACTTGTTGGTTTTAGTGACTACCTGTATGCCAGTGAAGCTGCAGATGCAGTCCAGGCTGCAGCATCTCATGCCGCCGAAGAGGTGCATCACCTGCCTCCTGTCTGGATGGTTATTCCTTTTGCCATATTGCTTCTCATGATTGCTACCGGCCCGCTTTTTTACCATCACTTCTGGGAGCACCATTACCCGAAAGTCGCGGTTGGGCTGGGGGCGGTCGTCGCTGTTTTTTACGGTTTTTTCATGGACCATGGTACGCACACGTTATTGCATACCCTTGAGGAGTACATCTCTTTCATAGCCCTTATCGGTTCGCTTTTTATCGTTTCCGGAGGAATCCTTATCAAGATTGGAACGCGCGGCAGACCGCTGGTAAATGGTGGGCTGCTTTTTTTCGGGTCAATTTTGGCTGACGTTATCGGTACGACCGGTGCTTCCATGCTTTTGATTCGTCCCTACATGCGCATCAACGAAGGACGCCTTAAACCGTTTCATATTGTTTTCTTCATTTTTCTTGTAAGCAATATCGGCGGGGGGCTGACCCCGATAGGCGATCCGCCGCTGTTCCTCGGTTTCCTTAAAGGGGTTCCATTTTTCTGGATACTGAAAGAAGTATGGCATATCTGGCTGATAACTGTCCTTGTACTGATCGGGATCTTTATGATTTTCGACACCATGGCGGGCAAAGGAACTGTTCCAAAGGATTTTGAAAGCCATCTCGGGAAGCCCCTGGAGATTCAAGGGTCCAGAAGCTTTATTTTCCTTGCTGTAATCATTGTTTCGGTATTCATGGACCCGGCGGTTATTCCGGGCTTTCCGAGCCTGCAGGAAATGCTTCATGTTCCGTTCGGTATTCGTGAAGTGATCATGTTTGCCGTTGCTGTCGCAGCCTTCAAAACTGCTGACGAAGAAGCTATGGAGGGTAATGAATTCAACTTTGAGCCCATCAAGGAAGTTGCGTTCCTCTTTATCGGTATTTTCGCTACCATGATCCCCGCCCTCGAACTTATCGGTGCCTATGCAGAGTCCCACGCAACGGACTTTTCCGTCTCCCGTTTTTACTGGCTCACCGGCTCTCTCTCGGGAGTACTGGACAATGCACCGACCTATCTGAACTTCTTGGCCGGCTCGATGGGTAAATTCGGCTCGGATATCGGATCCGTCGAGGCTGTGCGCAGTTTTGCCGATGGCATCCCGTCTCCGGTTTCTTTCGATGTACCGTCGGATATTTACCTTCTTGCCATATCAGTTGCGGCGGTGTTTTTCGGTACCATGACCTACATCGGCAACGCCCCGAACTTTATGGTTAAAAATATCGCCGAGCAGGCTGACGTTGATGTTCCGGGTTTTGTTGAATATGTGTATAAGTATTCACTACCGATACTGGTTCCGGTATTTGCGGTGATATGGTATGTATTTTTTAATTATTAGGTTGACGGGTAACAGGTGGTAGTGAGTAGGGAAAGTAGTGCTGAGATATGAGTGCTCGTAGGGGCGCACCTACGTGTGCGCCCGCTTGCTTTTGAATTTTTACTTCTAATCAATTTAGAGGATTGAAAATAATGAAAGGATTTGTCCAGGCAATACAGGACGGCGAAAAGGGGATGGTATTCAGGAACTCCGTTTTTCTCCCGTTTCACCTCGAACTGCTCAGTGTATGGATAGGCAAGGAAATGTCTCTTCTGGCAGTGCCGGACCTTTTAACTGACTTTTGTGAAGGGAACGGCCAACTGGCGGTCCGCGAAGGAGAGCAGTATACAAACCTTGTGTTCAGAAAGGGCGGAGATCTCCGCAAAGAACTCGGTCGATGCAAGGGGCATATTATTTTGCATGCTGCGGAAAAAGGGTGCGATATTTTCAATGAAGAAAACAGACACTATATCAAGGTCTGTTTTACAAACAGGCACGTTCTGGAATTCGAACTGGTTGAAGATCCGTTTTATCTGTAAACGGAGCGGAGAAGCACTGCTCAGGTGGCAAGCGCTCCCCTTTTAATTCTAAGGCACCTTTATCCATCCCGATACATCGGGTCCATCCGGCCTTATTAGTAACGTATAACCTTGTTAAACCCTGAGGCTCTGGCTAACTGCGTGCTTGAATTCCTTGGATATCTTGAAGGTCGGAACGTTTTTAGCATCTACCGATACCTTTTCACCTGTTCTGGGGTTGCGTGCGAGCCGCTGGTTTTTGTATCGGATATTGAAGGAGCCGAATCCTCTGATCTCTATTCTTTTGCCGACTTTGAGCGAATCAATGATACTTTCAAAAAGACAATCAACCACCGATTCGGTTTCATGCTTGGTCAGCCCGGTCCTGTGAGAAATAGTATTAACAAGGTCCGCTTTTGTCGTTGTGTTTCCCATGGCGCTTAAGTTCTAAGGTTAGATAACGTTACCAATAATTATTGTAACCACATTCTTACCGCAACAATTCCAATAAATACAGCAAAAATTTTGCGGAGCACTTCATTTGTCAAAGAAGTGGCGATCTTCGCACCAAGAAGTGCTCCCCCGAAAAGTCCAACGGCGATGACGATTCCGAACCAGATGTGCTCGGTAGTGATTTTTCCCACCCTGTAGTATTCCAGTACGCCTAACAGCCCAACCGGGAGAAGCAATGCGATCAAGGAAGTGGCGTTGGCGGTATGTTGAGAAAAACCCATAATCAGTACAAGCACAGGGACAATGATAATACCTCCGCCTATACCGAACATGCCGGAAAGAACTCCGGCGGCGGCTCCCGTAAGCAACATCCAGAAAATCTGCATGACCGGTTTTCTCCAGAAAAGGGGTTATGAAATGGCTACGGCACCACCACCAGCCGCCTCAATGATCGCGTCGATTTCATCGCTGTTCAAAATCTCTTTTTCAATCAACGCAGCTGCAAGTGCGTGCAGGAGATTCTTTTTTTCTGTCAGGATGCGTTTGGCATTTTCCATGCATTCCATGACGATATTGCGTACCTCTACATCGATTTGCAAAGCGGTTTCTTCGCTGTACTCACGAACATGAGAGTAATCTTTACCCAGGAATACTTCTTTGTGGCCGTTTCCGTAATTGATCGGACCCAGTTTTTCACTCATACCCCAGTTTCTTACCATTTTTCTTGCGATTTCGGTGGCCCGTTCAATATCATTTTCCGCACCGGTACTGGTCTGATTAAAAACCAGCTTTTCAGCGGCTCTTCCACCCAAAGCATAGGTGATCATTGCGATCAGATTGTCCCGGTCCTGGGTGTAACGGTCTTCTTCAGGGAGGTATGCCGTCTGTCCCAGTGAACGGCCTCTCGGAATGATGGTTACTTTATGGATTGGATCGGAACCTTTGGTGAACTTTGCCACCAGAACGTGGCCCGACTCATGATAGGCAGTGATTTTTTTCTGTTCGTCCGAGATGTACATGCTTCTTCGTTCCGGACCCATAAGTATCTTATCTCTGGCTGCTTCGAAGTTTTCCAGTGAAATATCCTTGCGGCCCTCACGGGAGGCCAGAAGAGCGGCTTCGTTAATGAGGTTTGCAAGGTCTGCTCCGGAAAATCCCGGAGTACTTTGTGCAATCTTTTCGATATCCACGTCCCGTGCGAGAGGTGTCTTGCGTGAATGGATCTTCAGTATTTCTACTCTGCCGCGAATGTCGGGTTTATCGATTGTGATTTGGCGGTCGAACCTTCCAGGTCTCAAAAGAGCTGTATCCAGAACGTCCGGGCGGTTTGTTGCAGCAATAAGAATAACATTGTCCTTGGTTGTAAACCCGTCCATCTCGACAAGCAGCTGGTTCAGCGTCTGCTCGCGTTCATCGTGTCCCCCGCCAAGGCCCGCTCCACGGCTTCGGCCTACAGCATCGATCTCGTCAATGAAAATGATGCAGGGTGCATTTTTTTTGGCCGTTTCAAACAGGTCACGTACTCTTGCCGCGCCTACGCCGACGAACATCTCTACAAAATCAGCGCCGGAGATGGAGAAAAAAGGAACTTTCGCTTCGCCTGCAATGGCTTTTGCAAGGAGCGTCTTGCCGGTACCGGGAGGTCCCAAAAGCAGAACCCCTTTGGGGATCTTGCCCCCGATTTGCTGAAACTTCTCGGGGTTCATTAGAAACTCAACCGTTTCTTTGAGTTCCTCCACTGCCTCGTCAACACCGGCGACATCTTCGAAGGTTTCCTTTACATCGAAATCACTTACAAGCTTTGCCCGGCTTTTGCCAAAAGCGAAAATATTTCTTTGTACGCCGCCGTTCTGCATGGACATGCGCCGGAAAATGAAAAAGTAAATAGCGGCGAAAATAATCCAGGGAGCAAGGAGAATGAGGAAGTTATTGAAGTCATTCGTGCCTTCACGGACCTTTACCTCAATACCCTTTTCGGCGAGGAGGTCGGCCTGTTCTATCGAAAATTCGGGAACTCTGGTTGCAAACCGGTCAACCTGCGCCGTAGACCCGTCGATCAGTTGAAGGGTTGCAGGACTTTTCAGAACCCCCTTCAGTACTGCGGATCTGTCCGGGGCAGTCTCCACCGTGAGTGATACGATCTTGTCCTGTGCAAGGACCTTGCGGTATTCATTGTAAGTGATTTCCCTCGAGTCATCCTGCACAAAGAATCTCTGAAACACAAATATGAACACCAGAAACAGCATGATGTAAATTAGTATCCTGGGGAACCGTTCTTTCGGTCCGTCTCCGCTTCCTCCGCCTCCGAACCATCCCCCTGAACCGGGGTCCTGATCTTTCACCGGTTTGAATTTGTTTTGTGCCTGCCTTCTTTTCTCCTCTTTATCGGCCATAAGTATGGGTCTGCTGTTGAGTCTCTAAGGTAACTTGCCTTTTTTAAAGTAATTAAAAGTACAACTATAAGGGCAGATAAAAAGTTTATCCCAGTACCTGATTTCCATGATTCCCTGCAAACAAAACGTTGCTTCACGTAAGGGTACCTCTATTAATTGTCGTGAGTCCCTTCACCCTTTTATCCGC
>RAZP01000021.1 GCA_004028745.1 Prosthecochloris sp. | reverse complement strand
CCGACAACCGGAGGAGGCAGCAAGGGCCCTGATGTAAGCAGGGAAGGTGTCCAGCGTGATCTGTTGCCTATCGTGGAAGGTTCCAATGTTGCGACGAAACACGGTATGGTAAAAACCGACCACGTTCTCTTCATTGCCTCAGGTGCATTTCATGTCGCCAAACCCTCTGACCTGATTCCCGAGCTTCAGGGGCGCTTTCCGATTCGTGTCGAGTTAAAAAGCCTTACTGAAAAGGATTTCTACAAAATCCTTACCCAGCCGAAAAACGCTTTAATCAAACAGTACAAGGCACTGCTTCAAACCGAGGGTGTGGAGCTTGAATTCACAGACGAAGCGATTAAAGAGCTTGCGGCTATCGCTGCACAGGTCAATGAATCCGTCGAGAATATCGGGGCCAGGAGACTGCATACAATCATGACAAATCTGCTCGAAGAGCTTATGTTTGCTATTCCCGAAAAATGCAGCGATGAAAAAATTGTTGTCGACAAGGCCATGGTTGCCGATAAACTAAGCAAGATAATCAGGGATCGGGATTTAAGTCAGTATATTTTGTAGGATGGGGAAGAGTGTTCTGTGCTATGTGTTACGGGGGCCGGTTAGCTTGATTACTTGATGGTGGGATAGCTGGACAGCAAAAAATCAGTCAGTAGTTTTCAGTTAGCAGTATGCAATTGGAGGCAGAACCCTCGGCCAACTTGTCACTGTTACTGGTCACTTGTCACTCTATCAGCGAAGCGGTAATCGTACTCGTAATCGAAAATGCAGTAGGTTAGAATTCAGAGTCCAGGAGGAGTTGTAGGGGCGAAAAAGAGGAGGCCTAAAAAGCCGGTTTTGTAGGGGCAGGCCCGTGTGCCTGCCCGTGCGGAGCAATGAGTTTTTCCTTAGAATCATTTCCGTGCTTCCCTTATGAAATCCGGACATCTATTTCACAGGGCGGCATGACTATTTTCTCATACGAATAACGAACAAAAACCTATGATACAACGTAATCGGATATCGCCGGCTGTGGGGGCGGTGACGGCATCACGCGCAACTGTGGATGTGCAGGCAAGGGTGATTAACCAGGTCTATACCTGGATGACGCTCGGGCTTGCATTGACCGCAACCGTAGGCTATTATGTTGCTGAAAGTGAAGTGCTGAAAAATCTCATATCTTCCAACAGCTTAATCGTAATTGGCCTGGTTGTGGCCCAGCTGGGTATTGTGGTTGGGCTGAGTGCAGGAATCAACCGTTTATCCGGATCGGCGGCTACGGGATTGTTTATTCTCTATTCCGCACTAACGGGGCTGACCTTTTCGGTTGTTTTTATGGCGTATACCTACAGTTCTATAGCGAGCACCTTTTTTGTGACTGCCGGGACGTTTGCTGCCATGAGTGTTTTCGGACATACGACAAAACGTGATCTTACAAAACTCGGCAGCATTGCCTTTATGGCGCTTATCGGCATTATCCTCGCTTCTTTAGTCAACATGTTCATGCAGAACTCGATGCTTGAATTTGGGATCAGTGTAATCGGGGTCTTGCTGTTTACCGGCTTGACTGCTTATGATGCACAGCGTATAAAAGAGATGGCCGCCATGGTCAGCGATGGTGAGTCTGAAGCCAAGGTTTCTGTAATGGGAGCCCTTTCGCTTTACCTGAACTTTATCAACCTGTTTCTTATGCTTCTCCGTTTTCTGGGAGTTGCACGTGACGAGTAATAGCTATGGATAGTGTTTCAATTCTTGTGCTTAATGGCCCCAACCTTTCGAGACTCGGCAAGCGGGAGCCTGAAGTTTACGGCAGCCGCAGTCTTGAGGATATCAACAAAGAGCTTGTAGATGCTTTTCCAGGTATCTCATTTGATTTTTTTCAGTCCGAAGAAGAAGGTGAACTTCTCGAAAAGCTCTTTCATTGCGAAGACGATGGGGGATACAGCGGGGTAATACTTAATGCCGGGGCGCTTACTCACTATTCCATAGCCTTGAGAGACGCTATCAGCGCCGTCAGCATACCGGTCATTGAAGTTCACCTTTCGAATATTTATGCCCGTGAAGAATTTCGGCGAAAATCCGTGATTTCAGAGGTTTGCAGCGGGGTAATCACTGGGTTCGGACCGAACAGTTACCATCTTGGAGTACGAGGCCTTATGGGTATGCTGGAAGTCTCCTGAATGTTATTTTTTAAAATTCCCATTGATAAAACAGAAAAAAATTATAGCTTCCCTTAGTTTGGGTCACGTGTATACGATTGCACTATGAACGGAGAGTAACGTATATACAGGGCTGTCAATGTGTTTGTTCATTTGACAGGCATGTATTATTAATTACTCGGGAGGCCAAATGATAAGCAAGTATTTAGGGGCTTTACTTTGTCTCAACTTTGTTCTTTTCTCTTCTTTTCCATCCCTTGCAGGTTCCCCTTACGCAGG
>RAZP01000020.1 GCA_004028745.1 Prosthecochloris sp. | reverse complement strand
ACAGCAAAGGTGTTGGCAGCTATAGGTGATCCGTACCGGTTTGAGAATCTAAGACAGGTATTGAAGCTTGCCGGTCTTGATCTGAATGCATCGAGAAGCGGTAAGCTATCACAGCAAGCAAGCCCGGTGATATCCAAGCGGGGGCGAAGCGATTTACGCTATGCGATGTGCCAGGCTGCCTTGGTGGCATCGAGTCGTAACAAACTGTTTATGGACTATGTCGCCCATCACTTACGAGGACGTGAACACGAGAAAGGAATTCACGGCAAAATGAGGACGAAGCTGGCGGCAAAACTGCTGGTGATTGCCTGGACACTGATGAAGAAGCAAGAGCGGTTTAATGCGGAGTATCTCAAAGTCATGTGATGAACGACTGACAAGACTTTGATTCAGCGGGAGAGCCCGTGGAACAACGTTGAGGCACAGCGACCTCGTGCGGGACAATCTCAGGGCTTCTCACCGCAATCCATGGAACCTGGATAAAGGATGCTCGGCAGTCGTTCATCGACATGTCGCATACCGATAACGATAAGGTACAGGATTCTGCAATAGTGAGCAAACCGCTGAATATGCTCGTGACTGCTAACTGCAGACAGGCAAGTTGCTTACTTTTTATGAAAAACAGTATTTGGATAACTCATTATAGGATGTCCCCTATCCCCCTATCCCTATCCAGTGATGAGCCGGGCTTTTTGCTTGCTGGATTTGTTGCGTATATTTTGAGGTGTTAGACAATCGAAATGTTAAGCGACTATGACAGAAGCAACAGCAAAAAAGTCAAAGGCTCTTTCTGCAGGGTGGTCTTGTTTTTCGATCGGGGTTGCAATTATGCTGCTCATTCACACCAGTATTCTTTTTAGCGGGCCATTTTTTCTGGCGGCTTTTGTTTTAAGCATTGTCGGGATCACCCAAAACAGAATTGGCTCCGGCGTGGTGCTTCTTATTCTCAGCCTGATCGTTCCGCCGGCAATCTTTATTGGCACAATTGCGTTGTCGTATGAATCTTCGATAACGGAGATCGAGACCAAGAGGCTCCGAGAAGAAAATGAGAAAAAGGCTGCTTTGAGAAGCATCAGTTTTGAGGATGTGAATGGAGAGCTCGGCAGAAGTTACATGGAGATCGAGGGCAAGGTCAGAAACAACGGCAATCGAAAAGTTGATTATGTCAAGGTGGGGGTTGAATGGTTGGATAAAAATGGCAAGGTTGTGGATACGGACTGGACATATGCAGTGAGCAGTGAGGGGCTGCGACCAGGAGGAGCAAAGTCTTTCAGAGTTTCTACCAGACTTGATAAAAAAGCTGAAAGATTCAGGTATTATATACTGGAGGATTAAGGCAATCTATCTATAGCAATGATTTTGAAAGAATTGAAAATGCTATTTTTGTCAGATCTGCGAAGTGATAAATTACTCAAGTATTTAACCTGCTCCGTCCGGGCTTCTGTAGTTGCGAGAGGTTGGGAGGGGGGATTGGAATATGCCCGGTTGAGGGCCGGGGTTTTCTTTTTTCTGCCTGTTTGAGAGGGGAATAATCGTTGTTGTTAAAACGTTGTTTTGCTTGCTGAACAACGCCCCCTACTTCCTTTTAACCGAGAATCGTCGAACGGTGCCCCAGTGCTGAACGTTGTTGAGACTAGAGGCAGCCAGTAGGGTTACCTTGGCATCCGGCTAAGAACAACGTTGCCGCCCCGAACTCGCCGCTTGGCGGCGTGCCTTTGAGCACGCGAATACCGAAGCTGATGCTACCATCGTCACTGGGCGCGACACTCACCAGTTCGATCACGATGTGGGACGGTTCGCCGGGACCCAGCAGGCTTAGCGTCGCGTTGGGTGGGTCAATTGCGAAGCTATCGTTCCCCTTGTACCAGGTATCGAAGAAGTCATTCATGGTCATGTGACCCGCGATGCGGGCGGGGCGATCGCTAAAGTAAATGACCGAGGGTACGCCGTTGAGTACCAGTTTATTGCCCTCAATCGAGCCCGAACGACCGTTCAGGACCAGCAGAAAATCGGGCTCTGCACTCTCGTTGACAACGTGTTGCTGCGTTAGGGTGAATGCCTGCCCGACACCGTTTATCGGCAGAGAAAAAAATAGCAACAATGCTAACCGCGAAATGTGCTTTATTTTGCATGGCTTGATCATAACATTACTTATTCATCTGCACTAAAGATTTTCCAAAGTATTCTGAAAAATATACTGTGTTTTTGGTTGAAGCTCAAGAATACAACAGGACTTATACTGCCGGATAGCACATTTTCTCTATGGTCTATAGGGGACGTTCATAACTAACTATACAAACCATAAAAAAGAAACAGAACAATAAGATGTGCTCCAATCACACAAGCTCTCCAAAAAACCTTAGTACAAACATGTGGTTGTTCCGAACACAACTCCATGCTTGCCTGCATCCTGTCACAGCCCTTGTCCCTGACGATAACTAAAATATTTTTCTGCAGGAGATTTAAATAGTTATGAACGTCCCTCTTATCCTTTGCTTAGCTGCCAAGCTGACCGGTTGGAGGAGTTTCAAAGCTGTTTGTTCATCAGCTGTCAACGATAATGCCTGTCACAGCATTCATCATATCCTCGCTGAGCATCTCTGTATTGCTCATAACTGGCATGTCCATTTTTCCAGTTAAAATAGGTCGATTCCAGCATGTTCCATGAATTTGAACAGGGGCCAGAATAGCCTTGTTGACTTAAGCTATATGCGTGATCGCCTTCATAGGGGTTTCTTACGGGGCGGTTGTAATCAACGGCAGGGGGGCCTGAAGTAGAATGCTGCTCGTCGCACCCTGATACTATTAATGCAAATAATATGGCCAAAATAGCAGGATAATGTCTTTTTGGGCTGTTCATTTTCTATCTCCTATATACGGTACTATATCCTTATAATTTTGAATGATGCATATCATGCGCACTAAATTGTTTGTTAAGCATTTATAATAATATACCGTATATTTACTTCTTTTATGCTGAAAATTTTGTTGTAAGCTGCGCAAAAGCAAGATGACTCGTCGTATTTACATATCGTGTAGGAGCTATACATAATTTTGCACGAGATATTTCCCCGTGGGTATTTCCAGCATCTCATATTCCTTTCTGTGTCTTCTTAAAGCTCTTCGATTAATGAAAAAACAAAGGCCCCAGAACCATGCCAGGACCTTCGCCGGAGAAACGTCTTTATGAGTGATGAGTCTTTGCCTTAGTTTGAAGCCAGTGTCGGGCTCTGCAGCTGGCTTATAACCTTCGTTATAAAGCTTTCCAGTTCTTCAGGAAACTTCTCCTTGCTTGTTTCATAACCAGGAGCCGTGTAGTATGCAAACGCCTCCGCCCAGTACTCCTCAAGGTTCTTATTCGCATAGTTGCTCGGGCTGAAACCATACTGCTTCTTCATCTTGCTCACCAGATCTCTCCATTCTCTACCGGTAACCTCCAGCCTGTTGTCTATAACATGACCAAACTCGTGACGAAGCGTGTGCTCAAGTCTTCTCGATGAGAAAACTATTTCATCCCTTCTGTCATTGTAAAAGCCTCTGTTCGTATCAGTAACGTAAACCACATTCACTCTCGGCAACTCTATACCATAAGCTGCTTCAACTCTGTCCATCTCCTTGTTGATCCTGTTGAGCTTTGCAAGACGCTGATCCGCAGAAACCTTTTTACCGTAGTGACCATAACCCTTATAAGCGATGAAATTGTAAGTCTGCTTCGCTGTTGCCTCTGCTTCCGAAAGCGTTGTTGCAGGTGTGAAGGTGACTGCTGCGTTTACCGGTGCAGCTGCAATCATGGTGATTGCGATAGTTGCTGCTGAGATAAGTTTTGTGAATGTTGAGCGTTTCATGATGACTCTCCGGCTTGTTTTCATTGACGTTTCTACCTCTGTAGAGGCAACTGCCGGGCCAGAGTCATCTGGTCGCTCTTAAGTGTCTATTGTAAAATGCCTTATAAGCATCGCTCCTTATTGACGGTTCGTATGTTTTTTAGCGATCAGGTGTGTTCTTTTTTAGGCGATAGCGCGATAATGAAACACCTGTGTCAGGGCTGGAAATCTTTGGGAAATGAATGCTGAAAGGGGGTTTTTCTTTTTTGCAGGTCAACTGTGTAAATTGCTCCAGTTGTCTGTGGCATGAACCTTCATCCTTAAATCCCGATCTGTATGGCACATTCTGATCCTCACTGCTTGTTCTGCAAAATCGTGAGTGGCGATATTCCCGCTGATGTGGTTTACCGCAACGAGCATGTTCTTGCGTTCAGGGATATTCAGCCTGCTGCGCCGCAGCACCTGCTGATCATTCCGTTGAAGCACATTGCTTCATTGAACGATCTTGACGGTGAGGATGACACACTGATTGCGGGGCACATTATGCAGGCGGCGAAGGTTGTGGCGGAAGAGGCGGGAATTGCTGATTCAGGGTACCGTCTGGTGTTCAACACCGGTCCTGATTCACTGCAGAGCGTTTTTCATATTCACGGACACCTTATGGGTGGGAAAAGGATGGGCTGGCCTCCTTTTCCGGGGGCATCGGTTGAGCATGGTTGAGTCAGTTGGCAGTTTTCAGTAGGCAGTTAGCAGAAAGTGATGAGTCGTCCTGAAACCGGTTGACACAAAAAGGAGGGAGGGTCAACCAATGGGCGTTAACAAAAGATACAGTGCAGCCTTCAAGCACAAAGTGGTCACCGAGATCGAAAATGGTAAATTCAGTATAGGGGAAGCCCATCGAGTCTATGAGATTGGAGGGGGCACAACGATTTACAACTGGCTTCGTCGTTATGGCAAGGGTCATCTGATCAACAAAACGGTGTTGGTGAAAATGAAGAATGAGTCGGACAGGATCAAGCAGTTAGAGAAAGAGAAACGAGAGCTTGAAGCAGCGCTGGCAAAGACCCAGGTACGTGTGGTCATGCTGGAATCGGTGATAGAAGTGGCCGAGAAAGAGCTGAAAATAGACATTAAAAAAAAGTCTGGCTTAGAGCTGCCGGGCTTACCAGGGAACGAATGAGAACCTCGGGAAAGCCGACAGGTCTACAAGGCATATGCCGAGAGTTGGGCTACAGTCGGCAAAGCTACTACAAGGCAAAAGAACGAGAAGAGGCGCGTTCAAAGGAGGCATTGCGTGTTCTTGCCGGAGTGCGATCGATCCGGCAGCTCTTGCCGGAAACAGGGGGTCGGAAGCTACAGGAGCATTTGAAGCATCAAGGAATCCGGATAGG
>RAZP01000002.1 GCA_004028745.1 Prosthecochloris sp. | reverse complement strand
CGGAATCCTTTTGAGCAGGTCATTGTTTCCTATCTGAACCACGATGTCGGTGGAAAGTGGACATCGCCCTCTCTGGAGCAGACGCTTGACAGGCTGAAAACAGACAATACCGGGCATGTCGCCCTTTTTAGCGCAGGTTATTTTGCTGAAGGTAATGAAACCATTTTAAGAGCCAGGGAAGCACTGGAGCGAAGCGGTATTGCCACAACGACCTACATTCCGTGTGTCAATGACTCAGATGCGTTCATCGAATTTCTCTCCGGCAGAATCATCTCTGCAGCCAGGCAGATAATGAATTTAACCCGGCCTCAGGGCTGAACTTTTTTCCTGCGCTGAAGCAGAAGCAAGTTTCTTCTTTTCAAACGGCAAATAAAAGTAAAGGAGGTTGCAATGAAGACTGAAGATGGCGACAAGATTGTCTTTACGTTTGATACCATTGTTATTCCCGGTGGGAATTCCGAAGCTCTCGCTGTGAATCTGGCGCGTCAGTTTTATCAGCAGATGAGAAAACAGGAGTTTGATCAAAAACAGATTTTGCGGGTTGCGACGGAGCTTGTCAGTTGCCTGACGGCAAGTCTGGAGGAGTACAGAAAAAAAATTATGCGTTAGCGCACCTCTATTAATTTTTTGTTGTGCAACCTGATTATCTCTTTGGACGGATAAAGAGGTTTCAGAGCTCACGGCAATCTACAGAGGCATCCTTTTGATAACCAGCGCATTCGGGTCAGTTTTGACTTTTTCCTTTTGAATTTTGACTTTGACATTTGTCGCATGCACAACCTTTTGCTTCTTATCGTTTGTTTTCTTGCCGGGGTGCTGCTGCGGCGTTTCAGGAGACTGCCCCAAACAGCGCCTGCGGTACTCAATGGTTTTATTATTCATATTTCGCTTCCCGCAATTACGCTTTTGTATATTCACGATCTCAGCATATCGGCTGATGTGTTGTATATGGCAGCCATGCCGTGGCTGCATTTTGGACTTGGCGCCGTTTTTTTCCTTCTTCTCGGCAGGATCCTGAAACTTCCCCGGAGCACAGTCGGAGCGCTTATATTGACAGGAGGTCTTGGTAATACCTCTTTTGTCGGGCTGCCGATGATCGAAGCGTTTTATGGTCAAGAAGCATTAGCGAACGGAATCATCGTTGATCAGCTCGGCTCTTTTATGGTGTTATCAACGCTCGGGATTACCGTTGCCGGGATCTATTCCGACGGCAAGCCGTCAGCCGAGGATATTCTTAAACGTATTGTCTTTTTCCCACCTTTTATTGCCCTGGTGGCTGCGGCGGTGCTGATTCCTTTTGACTATCCGGCGTGGCTTGTTGCGGTACTCCAGCGTCTGGGCGACACACTGGCTCCGCTGGCACTGCTTTCCGTTGGTTACCAGCTGCATCCAGGCCACTTCGAGGGGAATCTGCGTAACCTTATTTTGGGTCTGGGGTTCAAACTGCTGTTGGCGCCGCTGCTTATCTATCTTCTCTATATTCAGCTCTTCGGCCTCAGCGGGCTGCCGGTCCGGGTGACGCTTTTCGAGGCGGCAATGCCGCCAATGATTACGGCCGGTATCATTGCAACCGAGCATGGTATCAATCCTTCTTTGGCCAATCTTATGGTGGCCGTAGGGGTCGTGCTCTCTTTTCTGACATTGCCGCTGTGGTGGATGGTGCTGTAAGCTGGCTTGATGGCGTGATAGCTGGATAGCAGGAAATCAGTCGGCAGTAGGCAAAAGAAGAGTGATTGGTGACAGGTGATTGGTAAATAGTGAAAGGCGGGATTCGTACTCGTACTCAGCGAAGCGGTACTCGTAATCGAAAGAAGTGCAGAAGCCTGAATTCAGAAGCAAGAAGCCAGCAGGATTCGATAGTCATTAGTCGGTAGTCAATTATAACTTGTCACTCGTTACTCGTCACTTGTCACTTTATCAGCGGAGCGGTAATCGTAACCGCAATCGGGTAAGGTAAATTGTCAGGGGTAAGGTCTCCATACGGAGATGTTTTATTCGGATAGAAAGGTACGTATTTTAAGAAGTAGCACTTTATGCGAAAACAACAATAATTCTGCCATGGACATACTGAATGATGCAATGAAAGCCTTGACGGATGCAGTTTCCGGGTTCTGGCCGAAACCTTCGGAAAAACCAGGGCTTGCAGACGGAAAACTGAGGCCCTGTCCCGGAACGCCGAATTGTGTATGCAGTGAAAATCCCGGCAGTCAGGGTTGGATAGAACCAATAGCGTTTGATCCACTGACCGCCGATGATGCCTGGGCAAAGCTCAAAAAGGTAATTGATGACATGGGGGGCGTTGTGCAGAGTGAAGAAAAAGGGTATCTCTGGGCAACGTTTACGGTTCCCCTTTTCGGGTTTACGGACGATGTTGAGTTTCGTCTGGATAAAGCTTCTGGTGCCATCCAGATACGTTCGGCATCAAGACTTGGTTTTTCCGATCTCGGAGTCAACAGGAGCCGTGTGGATGATATCCGGCACCGGCTTGTCGAAAAAAAAGGATGATGGTGCTTTTTTGATTGACCGTGATTTTCGTTTATTATATGCGTTTTCGTCGTGAATGACCGTCAACGGGACAACCTGCCCTTGCCAAGGGTCATCGATGAGCGAAAGGACAATTGCCTGTTTCACATTTACCGGTGGTTTTTATTGATCGGTATTCGTGAGTGGGCAATTGTTATTTCTTTTTATTAATAGAGTTGCCCATAAGTGTGCGAATCACTAACAAGGAGGTTATTTCGTGGAACAACGTTCCCTGGAAGCTGTGGTTGATAAGGCGTTGGTACAGAAATGGATTGCTGAAACCGGAAGCGATGCTTCTGCGGCGGTTCCTCTGCTTCAGGCTGTTCAAAATGAGTACGGTTATTTGCCCCGGGAAGCAATGAATATCATTGTTTCGGAAACTGATATCAGTGCCAGCCAGCTTTTTGGCGTCGCGACATTTTATTCCCAGTTCCGGTTGGAGCCTGTCGGCAGGCATATTATCAAGGTTTGTCATGGAACCGCCTGTCATGTCAGCGGTGCGGACCGCATCAATACGGCACTGCGCCAGAGCCTTGGGATCAGAGAAGAAGAGGAAGATACGGCTTCCAACGGAAGCTACACCATAGAAGATGTGGCGTGTATCGGCTGCTGCAGCCTTGCCCCTGTCATGGTGATCGGGGGTGAGACGTTTGGGAATCTGAAAGGAGCGGATGCGCAGAGGAGCCTGAAAAAACATGCACGCCAACATGGAGAGTTTTTGCCAGGCCATGAAGAAGAAATAAGTGAGGCTGATGCTCCCGAAAAGAAATCGCCCGATAAAAGGAAAAAGGAGGTACGGCCATGAGTGTACAGCTATCGAAACCGGTGACGATTATTGTGGGCGAAGGTACATGTGGTATAGCAGCAGGTGCAAAAGACGTTTTCGAGACATTCAGAAAAATGGTCCCTGAGGCAGAAATCAAGACTGTGGGTTGTGTGGGAATGTGCCATGAGGAGGTAATGGTGGAGATCCTCGATGACAAAGGCGATTCCCGGCTTTACAGAAAGGTGGATAAAAAAAATATACCGTCGATCCTCAAGTTCCATCAGGGTGAGGGGGAAGTTCCGGTGGAGCTTCTGATTCGCTCCGGGAAGGACCCGAAAAGTGTTCAATATCTTGCCCGTCAAACACGGATTGCCTTGCGCAATGTTGGACTTCTGGATCCGAAATCGTTGGAAGAGTATCGAAACCTCGGCGGTTACCGGTCGATTGAAAAAATCCTGAATAAGGACATCTCCCCTGAAGAGGTGACTGAAGAGGTTAGAAAAGCCGGCTTACGGGGTCGAGGTGGAGCAGGGTTTCCGACAGCCGTTAAGTGGAGCTTTGCCAGATCGGCTCAGGGGGATATAAAATACCTCATCTGCAACGGCGACGAGGGTGACCCGGGCGCTTTTATGGACCGGTCATTGCTCGAGGGAGACCCTCACAGTGTACTTGAAGGCATGCTGATTGCCGCTTATGCCATTGGGGCATCTTATGGTTATGCGTATATCCGGGCGGAGTACCCGCTTGCTGTTGAACATTTCGGCAAAGCTATCCGTGATGCAAGGGAAGCCGGATTTCTCGGTAAGAATATTCTGGGTAAGGATTTTGATTTTGACGTGAAGATCAAACAGGGCGCAGGTGCTTTTGTGTGCGGCGAAGAAACGGCTTTGATTGCCTCTATAGAGGGTGATCGCGGCATGCCCCGCATTCGTCCGCCGTTTCCGGCAGTCAGGGGACTTTTCGGGAAGCCGACGATTATTAACAACGTTGAAACACTTGCCAATCTTGCATGGATCGTTGAAAAAGGCGGTGATGCATATGCCGGAATCGGGACGGAACAATCAAAAGGGACAAAAGTATTTGCTCTGGCCGGAACCATCAAGCGGGGCGGCTTGGTTGAAGTTCCGATGGGGATGACGATCCGAGAAGTGCTTTACGATATTGGAGGCGGTTCATCAACCGGTCGGCCGATAAAAGCAGTGCAGCTTGGCGGGCCCAGCGGGGGGTGTATTCCTGAATCACTCTTCGATACCCCAATCGAATATGAAGCACTTAATGCCACGGGTGCAATCATGGGGTCGGGCGGTATGGTTGTTATGGATACCAGGTCCTGTATGGTTGACATCGCCCGTTACTTTCTTGAGTTTACGCAGATCGAATCCTGCGGTAAATGTACTTTCTGCAGGATTGGAACCCTTCGTATGAAAGAACTGCTGACAAAAATCTGTGACGGCGAAGGAACGATGGAGGATATCGATACATTGGAGGCTCTTGCTCATCAGGTGAAAACCTCGAGCCTGTGCGGTCTGGGTCAGACGGCTCCAAATCCGGTTTTGACGACGCTTAAATACTTCAGAGACGAATATATCGCACATGTTGAGGAAAAGAGATGTCCCGCCGGAGTCTGCAAGGGGTTGATCACCCACACAATTATGAAAGACAAGTGTACGGGCTGCTCGATCTGTAAGCGCTACTGCCCGGTAGATGCGATTACAGGTGTGATTAAAAAACCCGGAAGCTGGGTGATTGATCAGGAGCTTTGTATCAACTGCGGCATGTGCGTAGAAGTCTGTAATTATGAAGCGATTCGTGTTCAATAGGTTCCGGATAACGAGTACATGCACAAAGGCTATTTGAAACGATCAACTTAGATGTTGTATTATGAACGATACTGTTACTATTACCTTGAATGATAAAGAGGTCGAAGCTCCTGCCGGGGCTACTATTCGTGAAGTGGCCGAAGCCAACGGTATACACGTTCCTACGTTTTGCTATGACGATCGCTTAAAACCATACGCTTCCTGTTTTCTCTGTGTGGTAGAGGTTGAAAAGGCAAAAGGCTTGCTGCCTGCATGCAGTACCCAGGTTACACCGGGGATGGTGATTCAGACGGATAGCGGCAAAGTCAAAAGTGCAAGAAAAATGGCCTTGGAGCTTTTGCTTTCTGACCATGCAGGTGACTGCATTGCACCCTGTGAGGCCACCTGCCCTGCTCATATTGACATTCAGGGTTATATAGCACATATTGCCAACGGCAACCCCGAGGCTGCTGTCAGGCTCATCAAACAATCGAATCCTTTACCGGTTGTCTGCGGCCGGATCTGTCCTCATCCCTGCGAGTCACAGTGTCGTCGCGGTCTGGTTGATGAGCCGGTTTCAATCAATCCGCTCAAGCGGTATGCTTCTGAATATGAGTTGCAGAACGGGGCGTTTCTGCCGGAAACCGCTGAAGACACAGGAAAACGTGTGGCGATAGTAGGCGGAGGTCCTGCAGGATTGAGCGCCGCTTATTATCTGCGCCAGATGGGGCATGCCGTCCATATTTTTGAAGCGCTGCCTGAACTTGGTGGAATGGTGCGCTATGGAATTCCCCGTTTCCGGCTTCCCTGGAACTTGCTGGATAATGAAATAAAGGCGATTCTTGATCTTGGCGTCAAGGTACACACCGGGAAAAAACTTGGGGAAGATTTTACGATTGCCAGTCTTAAAGAAGATGGTTTCGATGCTGTTCTGCTGGCTATTGGTGCTCATCTGGCAAAGCCGATGAGAGTGCAAAATGAGGATACTGAAGGGGTCATAGGAGGAATAGATTTTCTTAGAAAAATTGTTCTCGGAGAACATGTCGATGTTGGGGAAAGAGTGGCTGTAATAGGTGGTGGCGATACCGCTATGGATTGTGCTCGCGTAGCACGTCGTCTCAGCGCGAAAGTGACCCTGCTTTATCGTCGAACCCAGGCGGAAATGCCTGCCTTGCCGATGGAGCAGGAAGAGACCATGGAAGAGGGAGTGGAGTTCCGGTTTCTCACGGCGCCAACCGAAGTGCTTTTAGATGGAAAAGGAAAGGCTTCTCATCTTCGGGTTATCTCGATGAAGCTTGGTGACCCGGATGAGTCTGGCCGTCGTCGCCCTGTTCCCGTTGATGGATCCGAAGAAGATTTACCGTTCGACCTGATTATCAGTGCGATCGGTCAAGAGCCGGATATGTCATGTATTCAGCAAGAGCCTGAAAAGCCTGAGACCACACGCTGGAACACGTTTGTTTACGATGAAAAGACCAATGTGACCTCTCAGGAAGGGATCTTTGCGGCCGGCGACTGTGCCTTCGGACCTGATACCGTAATTCAGGCAGTTGGTGAAGGACAGCGTGCAGCCAAGGCGATCAACTTGTACCTGTCCGGTGCAAATGTTGAGCTTAAAAACGAATATTCGATTTCCCGCGGCCGCATTGAAGAGCTGGACATGGAGGATTTCGCTCCCCGTTACGCTCATAAGAAAAGGATTCAGGACCCCGTATTTCCTCCGGAACGGCGTTTAAAAAATGGCGGATGGGACCCTATCAACAAAGGGCTGGAAAAGATGCAGGCAATTGCGGAAGCATCGCGCTGCATTGAGTGTGGCTGTAACGCCCGCTTTGATTGTGACCTGAGAAAGTACGCTACTGAATATAGGGCCGATGAGAAGTGTTTCACCGGCGAGAAAAGAAGTTACAACGATGATGCGCGGCATCCTCTCATAAAAATAGAAGGAGACAAATGTATTACTTGTGGCAGTTGTGTAAGAATGTGTCTGGAAGTCCGGAATATAGGTGCCTTGAGCTTTATTGACCGGGGCTTTGGAACCCGTGTCGGACCGAATTTCGACGATCCCCTTCAAGAAACCGGCTGCGATGCATGCGGCATGTGCGTGGATGTATGTCCGACCGGAGCCCTTGCTCCGAATACCGGAAAAGAGGCCGGGCCATGGATTGCCCGGGCCGTGCAGACCACCTGTACCGCATGCAGCCGTGGATGCGGATTGATGGTTTACACGGCTGAAGGCAGAGTTGTAAAAGTCCGCAGTGTTGATGGTGATCCCGTGAATAACGCCGTAATATGTGCGGAAGGCCGGTTCGGTTATCAATTGCTTGACAGCATGGGCAATGGCGCCGAGCAGTCTTCCGTTCAGGAGGCAAAGGAGATGCTTGCATCAGCCGGAGAACTGGCTGTTGTGGTTTCGCCGAGACTTACTGTTGAGCAGTTGTATGCCGCTGCTCGTCTTGCAAGACGGTTTAACGGGCAGCTTTGCTATCTCTTGGCTGAAGTCACCTCCACTGAAGAGCAGATAAAGGCTTCTTACAGCAAAAAAGCCGGCGAAGCCAACACAGCCCTGTTGGATCGGCTGAATGCAGTGGAACTGACCAGCCCTGAGAAGCCAGAAGCGGACACGGTTCTTCTCGTTGGTGTAAGGATTGAAACAGAAGAGGGTCAGAAAGTTATCAGCATCAATCCTTCAAGAGGCGATGGAGAGTGTTATTTTGTGTTGCCTGATCCGCTGCAGACAGAGGGGCTGGTGCTGAACCGGGATGGAAATTTTTCTGTAACTCGTGCAGTTCTTCCAAAAGACGACCAGGTATTGGACGGCCATGAGTTGCTTGTACAGCTTTCTGGAGAGTCTTTTTTGACCGAGCTGAGAGAACTTCGTAATGAACTGGCTAAAGAGATCGGTGAATTGTCTATAATAAGAGAGCTTGATGAAAGAAAGCGTCTGTTTCCCTCTGGTCTCAGACCGGTATTGAACCGCGTGGAACCGGACAGCCGGGAAAAAGCGTTTACAGATCATCTGAAGGCAATAGGCATGTATCAACAGAGATGCATGTGTGCTTCGGGCGGGCAGTAGTTTAATAAAAATAGGGAAACAGGTCGGTTCATGATTTTTATTGCAGACTACGGGGCGGGCAACCTGCATTCTGTGCAGAAAGCATTTGAATATATCGGGGTCAACACTGTTGTGAGCGGTGATGCTTCCCTGCTGGCAGATTATCATAAAGTACTGATCCCCGGTGTAGGGGCGTTTGGTCATGCTATCAGTTCATTTAATGCATCGGGGTTCAGCGATGCCCTCCGGGAACATGTTGACAAAGGCAGGCAGGTGCTTGGCATATGTTTGGGGATGCAGCTGTTTATGACTGAGAGCGAAGAAAGGGGGACGTATAAAGGTCTTGGTTTTGTCCCCGGAAATGTCGTTCGTTTCAGGAGTGACTCGGAAAAGGTTCCGCAAATAGGCTGGAACTCTGTTGAGTATGCCAGAGAGAGTGTGTTGTTCAAGGGTATAGCGGATCACTCTTTTTTTTACTTTGTGCACTCATACTACTGTAATCCGCTTCATGTTGAAGATGTTGCGGCAACGACCTTTTTTGCGGGAAAAAAATTTTGTTCAGCCGTTGAAAAAAATGGTATTTTCGCTCTACAGTTCCATCCGGAGAAAAGTTCGGATGTAGGATTGAGGGTACTTGAGAATTTTGCTAAATATTAATGAATTAGGTTTAGAGACTTTGAGTATGTTGATAATCCCGGCTATAGATATAAAGGACGGGAAGTGCGTAAGGCTTACCCGTGGAGACTTTGAAAAGAAAAAGATTTATCTCGACAATCCGCGTGACATGGCGATCATCTGGCGGAAGCAGAATGCCAAGATGATTCATGTCGTTGACCTTGATGCGGCGCTGACAGGTAAACCGGTTAACTTCGATAAGGTAAAAGAGATAGTTTCAGTACTCGATATACCTGTACAGGTTGGGGGCGGTATCCGTTCTGTTGATGCGGTGGCGCAATATCTTGATATTGGTGTCGGCAGGGTTGTTATCGGTTCCGCAGCAGTGACGAATCCCGAGCTTGTTAAAGAGCTGCTGAAAAGGTATTCCGCTTCACAGATAGTTGTCGGTATCGATGCCGAGAACGGTATTCCGAGAATCAAGGGATGGACGGAAAGCGCCTCGATAAAAGATTACGAGCTTGCACTCAGGATGAAAAAGCTCGGTGTCACGAGAATTATCTATACAGATATATCTTGTGACGGCATGATGCAGGGTTTTGGTTTCGAAAGTACAAAACGGTTTGCCGAAAAAGCCGGTATGAGGGTTACAGCTTCGGGAGGTGTCACGGGTTCTGAGGATTTGAGAAAGCTCCGGGCACTTGAAAAATACGGAGTAGACTCGGTTATTATCGGAAAAGCGCTTTACGAAACAAACTTTCCGTGCCAGAAGCTCTGGTATAACTACGAAAAAGGGATGAACCTCGACCGCAACTTTTCATCAGCATTACGAAGAGAGTGCTGTTCTTGAATCTTGCGTTACTCCACATCCCTTTTTTCAGGAACGCAATTATTCTAAGAGCAAAGTGTCACACAAAGAGCCCTCCACGGAACAAAAGATCGAGGCTGTGATCTTTGCCTCTGACGAGGCCGTCGCCCCGCAATATATAGGGCAGGTTCTTGGTGAAGATCTTTCGGTCGCTGACATCAGCTCGTATATCGATGAATTGAACGAGACCTATGCCTCAACCGGAAGGTGTTTCCGGATTGCAAATATTGCCGGAGGGTACCGTTTTTTAACGGTTCCTTCTCTTGAGCCTACCTTAAAAAAAATGCTTGCCCCGAAAATCCAGAGAAAACTCTCACAGTCTGCTCTGGAGGTCCTTGCCGTTATTGCTTATCAACAGCCTGTTACCAGAGGGGAAATCCAGCAGGTACGAGGCGTCAGCCCTGATTACGCTGTTAACAAACTTCTTGAGCGCGGACTCATTGATGTACAAGGCAGGGCGGATACTCCCGGTAAACCGCTGCTTTACGCTACAACAAAAGAGTTTCTGGATTTTTTCAGTCTCCAGTCTCTTAAAGACCTTCCCAAACTCAGAGAGATCAGGGAGCTTGTTCAGGAGAATGAGATACAAGATTATCTCACTTCGTCTGAAAGAATTGAAGATCATGAAAAAGAATAGCGGCAGCGGATCCCTCCTGAATACCGATGCCCCGGTAAGGATCAACAAATACCTCGCTCTTTGCGGAATAGCGTCAAGACGCGCTGCCGACAGGCTTGTGGAGACCGGTAAGGTGATGGTGAACGGCGGCATAGTGACAACCAAAGGGATAACCATACGTCCAGGACTTGATGAGGTTGTGGTGAGCGGAAAAATGCTTGCTTTGCCTGAAGAAAAAAAAGTGTATATTCTGCTCAACAAGCCCAGGGATTGCATCACGACCAACCGGGACGAGAGAAGCCGGGAGACGGTTCTTGATCTGGTTGACGTAAAAGAGCGTGTCTTTCCTGTAGGTCGCCTGGACCGGAAAACCACCGGGGTACTGCTTTTAACGAATGATGGCGTTCTGGCTAACAAATTGATGCACCCATCGTCCGGTGTGGAAAAAGAGTACCTTGTAGAGCTCGGCACCCCTTTCCCTGCTCGGGAGCTGCCAGTGCTGACCGGCGGGATGCGGCTGAAGGATACCGGGGAAAAAACGAGTCCCTGCAAGGCCAAAATCCTGCAGGGAGGTTTGCGGGTGCTTGTGACATTGCATGAGGGCAGGAATCACCAAGTGAGAAGGATGTTCCGCTCGCTTGGATATGAAGTGAAAAAGCTTGAGAGGACAGCCTATGCAGGGTTGCGTACCGGCAAGCTTCGTAGAGGCGAGTGGCGTTATGTGACCGCCAAAGAAGTTGAGCAGCTTTGGTTGAAAGGTGCTTCCCCTTGACTGAAAAAAGGATAACTTGCTAAAAGTAAAATGGTTATGAGTTCATCCCCTTCTTTTTTGCGGCAACGTTCTGTTGCCGCACTTTTTTTTCTGGTCTTTTTCGGTTTTTCATTGTGTTACTCCTTTCTGGCCGCTGCTGCCGATGATCTTGAGGCACTGTTCGACCAAAGTGATATGCCCGGCGATATCGAGCAGCTTCTCTTGGAGCTTCAGCAGTTAAAACAGCGAAAAATTCCCGTCAATACTGCGACGCAGGAAGACCTTCTGCTTATTCCTTTCCTTTCTCTGGAAGATGCCCGCAGCATTATAGATTATCGTAATAGCAAGGGGCTACTGACTTCGGAGGAGCAGCTTGCCGAGGCTATAGATGCTGAAACTGCACAAAGAGTATCTCCTTTTCTTTCTTTCGAGCCTCTGGTACTGGAAGAACCAAAGAAAAAAGCAGAGATAAGGGGAAGCTGGTACAGCAGGTATTTCAGCGAGATCCCCGAGCGGAGTGGAATTACCACAGGGAAATATGGAGGCGAAAACTACAAGCTGTACAATCGCTTATCGGTCGTATATGGTGATGTTGCGGTCAATGGAGTTATGGAAAAGGATGTTGGGGAGCCGGATATTGACGATTTCACATCTCTCAGTGTTGCTTACAACAGTTCAGGGATTCTGGAACAGCTCATTGCGGGTAACTACGCGGTAAATATTGGTCAGGGACTGCTGTTCGGTCAGAGCCGATACTTTTCAAAAGGGGTTGATCCTCTCGGTGTTAAACTGACCGGACGTCGATTGAAACCCTATGCGTCAAGCACGGAAAACGGATTTATGCAGGGTGCTGCTACAACGTTCAATCTGGAGCCGTTCAAACTTACAGCGTTTTATTCCGATAACCTAGTTGACGCTTCAGTTGAAGACGGGGTAGTAACAACTATCCGCACATCAGGTTACCATCGAACTGAAAGTGAAATCGAGCACAGGGATAACGTAACGGAACGGGTTGCAGGGGTGAACCTTCTTTACAGTTTGCAATCGGGAGGTGTCAGTGGAACGTTAGGGGGAACATGGGCGCGGTACCACTACGGTATTCCACTCGAAGATGCCGGTGGTGAAAAGGGATGGAATGATATCGGCGGTGTCGAGGCAGACCTGCTTATTGGAAAGGTGAACCTTTTTGCCGAGGCGGCAGTTACCGGAAAAGAGCAAAATCTGTCGTGGATAAGCGGTGTCAGGTTCCCGCTGACCGAAAAGATTCACACCGTGCTTGCCGTGAGAGATTATCATAATATATTTTTCTCCCCTTTTGCCGGCGCTTTTGCCGAACGCGCTGATGATGCAGCAAACGAGGAAGGATATTATATCGGCCTTGAAGCTGAAATCCTAGAAAATCTGCAATTGGGAGCTTACTATGATATATTCAGGTTCCCTGAGCTCAGCAGCCGTTACAAACTGCCCTCAACAGGAGACGAATCGAAAATTTTTCTTACATGGAGACAGTCGCCGGTGTTGACAGCCGAGCTGCTGCTGCAGAACCAGTACAAGGAAGAGGCTAAAAAGCTTTTCGGCCCAACAGGGCTTGAGTATTATACACCGGTGCCCTTTACATCGAACCGGGCTCGTCTTGACCTTATTACCAGAATTTCGAAGATGCTGACACTCAGGACAAGAGGAGAAGTGAAGTTTGTAAAAGGCGAATATCACGGTTACGACGATCATACCAACGGATGGCTTGTTTATCAGCAGGCGGCATTAAAAAAAGGTTCTCTTGCCTTTACTGGGAGGTACACCAGATTTCATACCGATAATTATGACTCGGCGATTTATGTATATGAAAATGATCTACCTCTTGTTTTCACGTTGAAGTCTTACTATGGAAGGGGGCAGGCTGTTTTCGCTCTTCTTTCAATTGACATCATGGAAAATTTCGATCTTTCGGCAAGGTTTGAAAAGGCATGGTATGTCGACCGTGATGTTTACAGCAGCGGCAATGACGAACGCGACACCAATGCTCCGGCGTCGTATCATCTGGGATGCGCTCTCAAGTTTTAGGACGCTTCTCGAAATTACCTGCCCTGTCAAATAGCATTTCTTGTTTGACGAGACAGTAAGGTTTTTTGATTTATAAGTATAAATTATTTACAACGTCCCCCATCCTTTTCATGTGTCATTATTCCTCTGCGGCTCTTTTCAGACGGTCGCGGATGGCTAAGCCGATTCCTTCAGCCGGTGGCATTTCACACAAGATAACCTCTATGTTTTCCCGATCGCATTCCCGGAAAAAGCTGAACAGTTTGTAGGCGTATTCTTCAGGATCTTTGCAGACAGAGATTTTTGAGATTCCTTCAGGTGGTGAAGAAAGACCTATCCAGGCGCTGTTTTTTTCTCCCTTGTAGTCAGGATACCCGGAGCCACAGAGTTTGATCCGTGCAGAAGGTGAGTAATGCGGATACTTAAGGCCAGGGCTTTTTGGCCGTTGTTGCTTTTCGTTGTCGGTCAAGGCTCTTGTTTCAGGAACATGCTTTCTGAGTGTTTCAAGGCTTATGGCCCCTGCCCTAAGAAGCCGGGGAGGGGTTTCCGAACAGTCTACAATTGTCGATTCCAGCCCTATGGTGCTTTGCGGGCCTTTAAGAACGCAGCGTATTTTTCCTTGCAAGTCATCATAGACGGCTTTCCAGTCGGTTGAACTGGGTCGGCCGGATATGTTTGCTGAAGGTGCGGCTACGGGGTGGTTACATTGTTTCAGAAACGCTCTTGCAACAGGGTGTATCGGGCACCGTACGCCAACAGTAAGCAATCCGGCGGTGACGAGGGGAGAGACGGCCGGATTCTTTTTCAGTATCAGTGTCAGAGGTCCCGGGAAAAAGTGATGTATGAATGTCTCGGCCGTGTGAGGTATTTTCTCCGAGACCTCCCATATCTGTTCCGGAGAATGCACATGAATAATAAGAGGGTTGTCCGGTGGTCTGCCTTTTGCTGAAAAAATATTTTCAATGGCTTTATCATTGGTACTGTCTGCACCAAGGCCATAGACCGTCTCTGTAGGAAACGCAACAACCTCGCCCCGGTTGATCCATGTCGCCGCTACGGCAACTGATTCGGTAACTATTGTCTGCATAGGGATAGGCGGGGTTCAGGGACAGGTTTCAAGCAGCGGCAGCTTGTGCGGCAAAACAAGGAGGTAGTACAAGTAGCAGATCAGGGCGCTTGCCAGAGGAATGGTAAGATTGTCATCTACTTTAAAGCCATTGATCCGAAATGACAAGGCCTCTACAATTGTGGCCGCGACAGCCGTAATAATCCCGGCAAGCAGATCGAGCCTGGGGACTACGGCCACAATGATCAATGAGGAGATCAGAAACGCCGTACTTCCTTCCAGGCTTTTCTCTCCTATTGTATGCTTTCCGAATTTTTTGCCTACAAGTGCGGCCATGGTATCCGAAATGGCAACCAGTGAAAAGCAGGTAATGGCAATGATTTTGGGAAAAAAAAACACCAGAAACAAGGCCGAAAAAGTTATATAGGTCGCGCCGTTGAATTGTATGTATCTCTTTTCAAGCTCATGCTCACGAAGCATCGGGTCAAACGTTTTGTGATACCAGCAGGAAAGAGGGGGAATAAAGTTTTTCAAGAGATCGACCAGAAGAAATCCTGAAAAAAGAGGAACCAGAAGTATGAGAGCAAGTTCCCTTGTTATGTTACAGTAAATAATGGCGATTGAAACGGAGAAAAGATGAATGATCTTGCGTGCCAGCTCAAACTTGAAGCTCCTATGGACGCGGTCTGAATGGCGCATGCTGTTTTTCTTTTGGCCGGGTTTTGGGAGAAAAGCTTTATTGGCTCTCAATCACGGGAGTTAAGATACGCAACTCTTTTGTAACCAATATACTTCTGTCCGAAAAATCCATATGATTTTTCTCTACTCTGAATTGAATGCTACGGCCAAATATTTTACTCATGACCAAGATTAGCATCACAACTCTTTGGAGAAATGGAGTATGGATAATGTTTTTGTTTGAGTGGCAGGAAATCTCTATTATATCAGCATAATGCAGCCGGGAAGCTGCATTATGTTGTTAACGGTAACACAACATAAACGGAGAAAGAAGAATGAAAAAGATAGCAAAAACAATTGCCGTAGCGGCAACGGCGGTTATTGTCGGAGCCGGTTCTGCAACAGCAACAGAAGGCCCTAATGTCGGCAGCGTGGGGGTTGGTCCTCAGGTTATCAATATGTGGACCGATTATTCCGAACCGTTTTCAGGTGCCGGTTTAAGCTTAAGATGGTGGGCCACCAATGAATTTGGTGTTGAAGGTAACGTATATTACGGCACTACGGACGAAAATATTCCTTCCGGTCCGGAATTCTCTTCCGACACCATTCTTGGAACTATCAAGCTGATGTATGCACCGGTTGTAAATGATAATAGCCGTTTCTATGTCGGTTTGGAAGGTGGTCTCGGTTCTTCAACTTGGGAAGCCGATGGTGTAGAAGAAGATTCGGATGATTATTACCTTGTAAGACCTCTTATAGGTACTGAATTCAACTTCAGTGACTTTGAAGAAGTTGGGTTTAATTTTGAGGTCGGGTACGGCTTTACGGGTGAAGATGATGGAGACGACTCAGAATATGAGTTTGATCTGACAGGTGTTTCAATCGGTCTTGGCGCCCATTACTACTTTTAATCGATGAAGCCAAGCAGTTCTTTTTTTTAGGCCCGGAGTTATTTTCGGGCCTTTTTTTGTCCTCTGTAAAAGGTGTATCTTAAGGGCGCCTCGGAGCCCCGGTCAACGTTTTTCGAGGCACTCTTAAGCTTTTTTCCCAACCTGAGGCATGAATAATCCGGTATGCGCACCGAAACAAGGAAAATCGCGGCTATAGATCTGGGGACCAACTCATTTCATATGGTAATCGTCGAGGAGGGCGAGGAGAAAGGTATCGTTGAAATAGACCGCGTCAAAGACATGATCTGCATAGGCCGCGGCAGTATTTCCACTAAAATGCTCGACCAGAAAGCAATGGAGGCGGGTATCACGACCCTGAAACATTTTCTGGTACTTGCGTCACAGCAAGGAGTGGAGCCGGGTAACATCATTGCATTTGCCACAAGCGCTATCCGTGAAGCAAAAAACAGGGATGTTTTTTTGCAAAGAGTCAGGGAAGAAACCGGTCTCAAGATCAAGGTCATTTCCGGCCTTGAAGAGGCACAGTTTATTTATTACGGGGTTCGTCATGCAGTCAGGCTCTCTTCAGAACCCGAGCTGGTTTTTGATATAGGAGGTGGTTCCGTAGAGTTTATCATTGCCGACCAGCAGAGGATACACCTGCTTGAAAGCAGGAAAATCGGTGTCGCCCGTATGTTTGAGCGGTTTATCACAACTGATCCCCTGTCAGGCCGTGAGTTGAGCCTTCTCGAGCAGTTCTTTTCAGCTGAACTTTTTACTTCAGCTGAAAAATCAAGGAAGCTCGACATCAAAAGAGCGATCGCCTCTTCAGGTACAGCCCAGAATATCGCCAGGATGATCCGTTCCATGACAGGGCGTGACGATGAGGTAACGCTCAACCAGAGTTCGTTTACCCGGAAAGAGTTTCAGAAGTTCTACAAGTCGGTTATAGGGCTTGATGCTTCAGAAAGAAAAAGGCTGACAGGTCTTGACGAAAAAAGGGTTGACCTGATTGTGCCCGGCCTTGTTCTGGTGAATGTTATTTTTTCCCTGTTTAAACTCAAAGAGGTGGTAATCTCTGATTCGGCGCTTCGGGAGGGTATGGTTATCCATTACTTGAAGAATCGCCGGCCGGGCAGCGAAGAGGGGAAACTTCAGCTGAATATTCGTCGCCAGAGTGTCCTTGAGCTTGGGTATCGCTGTGGTTGGGACAAAAAACATTCAGAGCAAATTGCCGCACTGTGCCTGCAGTTGTTCGATCAGTTACAGCAGTTGCACGGACTCGATATCAATGACCGTGAGCTGCTCGAATACGCGGCGCTGTTGCACAATATCGGAACCTTTATCTCGATTTCTTCTCATCACAAGCACAGCCAGTATATTATCTTCAACGGTGAGCTTCGCGGGTTTGCTCCTGCGGAAATCAGCATCATCGCAAATGTTGCCAGATATCACAGAAAATCTCCGCCTTCTGAGAAGCATGAGGCTTACAGTCAGCTCAAGCCGAAACAGCGAAGGGTTGTCGATGTTCTCTCAGGTATTCTCCGCATTGCAAATGGACTTGACCGTGGTCACCGCCAGAATATCGTCTCCCTTGAGGCAGATGTGGCAGGAAGCATTATCAAACTTGGCCTGCATGCAATTCATAATCCCGATATCGAGATCTGGGCGGCTGAAAGGATGAAATCGTGGCTGGAGAGCGTTCTCGGAAAATCAATTCGTTTTGAAGCCTTGACCGCTCATGAAAGATAGCTTTACCGGCGAAAAACTGTTTGGCAGGCCCCATTCGGTTTTATTCGGTGGCTCTTTCCAGAATGATGATCCGGGGTCGTTTCTTCTTTTTTCGGACCCGCTTGAAATTATTGAGCTTAGGTCCCCTGCCGATCTTCGTATTTTTTTCGGAAAACTTGATGCATGCTTGGCGAAAGGTCTCAGCCTGGCCGGATACATCGGTTATGAAGCCGGCTATGGTTTTGAGCCGGAATCCTTTGACACCATGAGAGTAGGAGATGGTGGGTTTCCACTCGCGTGGTTTGGTGTATATCGTTCCCCTCTACTGCTGCCTGAAAAGGAGACGGAGTTTTTGTTTTCCAGTGATTGCAGGCCCGGAGAACCCTTTTTCGACCTGAGACAGGAGGAGTATGCAGAAAAGATCAGGGAAATAAAAGAGCATATAGCAGCCGGAAATGTTTATCAGGTAAATTTTACCGGGAGGTACCGTTTCGAATTCAGTGGAAAGGTCTCGGGACTGTTCGGGCATCTCTCAGGAAAACAGCCCGATGTGTATTCCGCATGGCTGCATCTTGGTGAACGCCAGGTTTTGTCGTTTTCGCCCGAACTTTTCTTCAGGCTTGAAGGCCGGCACATTGAAACCAGGCCCATGAAAGGGACTGCTCCAAGGGGCAAAAGTGCAAAAGAGGACAGGTTGAGTAAAGAGTGGCTGCGTTCAAATGAGAAAAACAGGGCTGAGAATCTCATGATCGTTGACCTGATTCGCAATGACCTTGGGCGGATATGCAAGCCGGGATCGGTTAAGATACCGGAGCTTTTTGTTATCGAAACCTACCCGACGCTTCATCAGATGGTGTCCCCTGTCCACGGGGAGTTGCTTGACAACAGGTCGCTGTATGACCTGTTCCGTGCTGTGTTTCCCTGTGGTTCGGTAACGGGGGCTCCGAAAATCAGGGCCATGCAGTTGATCCAGGAGATTGAGGGGTCGCCGAGAGGAGTCTATACCGGGGCGATAGGCTATATGCTGCCGGGTGCTTCGATGTGTTTCAACGTCGCAATCCGGACACTGATGCTGCACGATGGAACAGGGATATACGGGGCAGGAGGAGGCATCGTGTGGGATTCGGATACAGATGAGGAGTTTGCCGAGTGCAGGCTGAAAGCGGAGATCCTCGATCCCGGGCCAAATGAAAATTTCGGTATTTTTGAAACAATATTATACAATGGTTCTTTTGTATGGCTTGACGAACACCTGTTCCGTCTCAGGCAGTCAGCCCTATGTCTGGGGTTTTCCTGTAACGAGGAGCAAATCCGGTGGGAGCTTGAATCTCTTGCCGAAAAAGAGCTTAAAAGCAAAAAACGGTGTAAAGTCCGTCTTGAACTCCGCCAGAGGGGGCGATTGCTTATCAGCTTTGATGAACTGCCTCACCGGCTGTCTGATGCACCGGTTCGTGTGTGCAGGGCATCAGTTACTTTAGCGGCAGACGCTCCCCTCAGGAGACATAAAACAACAAGGCGCGAACTGTACGATGCTTTTTTGCAAAAGGCCGTCGCCAGAGGCTTTGATGAAGTTGTTTTCCGTAATGAAAGGGAGGAAGTTACTGAAGGAGCGATCAGCAACATTATTATCCTCAAAAACGGATGCTATTATACTCCTCAGCTTTCTTCCGGACTGCTCAACGGCATATACCGGCAATATTTTTTTGAGACAAGGCATAACGTGCAAGAAGCGGTGCTCACTATTGAAGACATTGAGCGCGCCGATCTGTTTTTTATTTGCAACTCCGTAAGGGGGTTGAGGAGAGCTGTGCTGTGTGAAGAGCTGTTGAACTGTTGATTCGTTGAGCTATTGAACCGTTTCGTGCTCGTACTCAGCGAAGCGGTACTCGTAATCGTAATCGGGTTGTAGGGGCGTATCTGTGTGTGCGCCCGGTTTTCGATACTGATTCCGATACCGACGGCGAATCCCGAAAGAGCTGCCTTATCGAAAATCAGGATCGAATTGAGGAACTGTCTTTTTGATAGAATTGCTGAGCAGCAAAGCATCTCCCGGGATAACAGCGCTATGCCATGATAAGCCCAAAGAACGGTTGATGATGAGGGGGATTAGATGTATATTTTAATAACCCATTGATTGAAAATGCTTTAAAATCATCTACATTATGCGAGACCATACACCCGATTTTAAACTGCGGGAGCTCTCAGAGGCAAACAAGGAACTTATCAACGAGGCTGTACGCCAGATTCTCGTCCGCCTCACTGAAGACCGGCAGCTCACGTCCGATTCACTGCTTGAGTTCTGGGTCGAAATTCCAGGTGTCAAACGGCCGCGGGGTACTTACCGGGGAGGTTTCCTGATGCCCGACAGTTTTATTGCAATTGCCGATTATTTTCAGGCTGACAAGGAATCGCTTGTTCCTGCAAAGCCGCTGGGGGATGCCGAAAGCGCCTGGGAAGAGCTGCTTGATGAATTCTACTACCAGGTCGAAATTTTTACTTCACAGGTTGATTCTTCAAAAGGCATTACCCTTGAGCTATGGACTGGTCATCGCAACAGACCGGAAGGTGAGTGGGTCTACGCAGTTGATAAAAAGATAGAACTGGTTTAAGGGCGATGACAAAACAGCTCACTCAGGCTGTTTTGTCCGGATAATCACAAGCCGGTACGATAGGACACTCCGGGCACAAGGGTCTTCTTGCCTTGCAGGTATAGCGCCCGTGCAGTACAAGATAATGGTGGAAGTTGATGACCAGTTCGGTCGGGATGACCGCTATAAGGGCATCTTCGGTATCCCGCGGCTTGTCTGTTTTTACCAGTCCGATGCGGTTCGAAACCCTGTGCACATGGGTGTCTACCGCCATAACAGGTTGGCCGAAAGCGTTGCTGAGCACAATGTTTGCGGTTTTTCTACCCACCCCCGGAAGGCTCTCGAGCTCTTCCCGTGTGTCAGGAACTTTTCCGTTGTACGATTCAAAGAGCGTTTTACTGACAGCGAGGATATTTTTTGCTTTGTTATTGTAATAATTGATTGACCGTATGATCTCTTTGAGCGTATCCAGCTCCATGCGGCTTATGCTTTTGGCATCCGGGTAGAGTTTGAAAAGTTCTGCGGTTACCACGTTAACCTTTTTGTCAGTAGCCTGTGCGGCCAGCATGGTGGCTACAAGCAGCTGAAAAGGGGTCGAGTAGCGCAGCTCACTTTTCGGAAAGGGATGTTTTGCTCCAAGTACCTGATTGATGAATGTTATTTTTTCCTGGATTGTCATGTAAATATCAATCACCTGAGTTGAACGATTTTCCTCTGTTTTGTCCATGAAACCTCTCGGCAACAGGGTGTTTGCATTTGCACACACGATAAATTATACAATTTCTTGGAGGTATTATGCATAGAGGTGTCCTATAGAACGCAAATTGAAATACTCGGTTCAGGAATCGATGTTTTCTGTCTCGATAACAGTACGCTCGGGCAGTATGACAGCGGTAAGCCTGCCGAGTGCGGGATTTTCCTTGTAAACGCAGCCTGTATCAATCGCAATAAGCTTTTCAAGCATGATCGGTTTGGGAATCGGAGTATGACTGCATACAAGGGTTTTCTCCCACTTGTATCTGTTCTTTTCCAGGTATGATGAGCGCAGATGAGTACGCATCCAGCAGTAATCTTCAAGCTTCATATACTGCAGGTTGTCCTTTATTGTCATGTCCGGGTCGATGCCGCCATGAGCAAAAAAATAGTGTTCTGTTTCCAAATAGTATTTGCAGGAGTGCATGAATGCTATGTGTTCCTCCGGAAGGTCAAGTCCATCTTTGCTGCCGTATGATTCCAGCGTTGCGATTCCGCCGTTTTGCAGCCAGAGCCACGGCTCATGCGTATCGAGATAGTCGAGGAACATACGTTCATGGTTTCCCATGAGAAAGAAACATGTATACCACTCGCGCAGCTTCAAAAGGTAGTCGATTACAGCTTTTGAATGTTTTCCCCGATCAATATAGTCACCCAGAAAAACAAGCTGGTCGGTTTCCTGAGGTTCAAGCAGCTCCAGAAGGCGCTGCAGGGAATGCAGACAACCATGAATATCGCCGATAGCGAGAATCCGTTTATTTTCGGTGAGATGGTTGCCCATGGGGAATATAAAGCCGTTTACTGTTCTGTCCCGGTTTTTTGTTCAGACTTCGGTTGCGTTGATTTCGAATTATTGATAAGTCCCCGACCGCATTTTTTGATTTTTCCTGAGCTTTTAAGGTCATTGAAAATAGCGTCCAGAATACCGTTGACAAACTTGCTGCTTTTATCAGTACTGTTGAACTTTTTCGCGATTTCAATGGCTTCGTTTATCGAGACTTTCGGTGGAATATCCTGAAAATAAAGCAGCTCGGCCAATGCCATGCGCAGGATGTTTTTGTCGATAATCGCGATCCTGTTCATGTCCCAGTTGAGAGTATGTTTCGTTATGTAGTCGTCGATCTCCTCTTTATGCTCGATGATACACTGCAACAACTCCTTGAAGAACTTGACCGCATTGGAATCCTGTGCTATTTCCGGCGTTATCAGCCAGTCTGCGGCATGTTCCATATCAGTTTCTCTCAATTCAAGTGTGTACAATGCCTGCATAATTTTCTCTCGTATTCTGCGGCGGTAGGTTTTCATAAGAGAGCGGTCCAGTGAATTAAATGTTAACTATACAACTGACAACATTTTCAGTATCGCTGAAGTCATCAAACAATGCATCGGGTCGGTGCGTGCCGAGTTGTTCAGCCGAGTATGTTCCCGTTGCAACCGCGACGCATTTGGCCTGAATGGTTTTGGCGCAGTTGATATCATGTTCGGTATCGCCGATAATGACGACTTCTTCTGCCCTGAACCTTTTCCCTGTCAGGGAATGTGCTCGTTGAACAGCTATGGCCGGCAAATCGTTTCTATGGTGTGCATCGTCGGCGAACGCGCCAAATGGAAAAAAATGATTGAGGGCGGGAAGTTCAAGCTTGTGACGTCCGGAACCTTCGAAGTTTCCGGTCAGGAGGCCGAGAACCACATCCTCTCTTTCTGAAAGCTCCATGAGAAGTTCCGGGATGCCTTTCATAAGCACCACGTCTTCGGGGCGCAGCTGCTTTCGTAAAAGATCAATATAGGTATGTTTGACAGCGGTGAATTTTTCCGCAATATGCTCATCATCCAGCCCTGCATATTTGAGCACCTCATAAATAATGACGCTGTCCATCTTCCCGGCAAAATTATGACGGCGTGCACTGCCCTCTGTACCGTACACGGTTATCAGGGCATCAATTAATGTTTGGCGGTTGCTATTGCCGGTCAGCAGTAACGTTCCGTCAATGTCAAATAGTATCAGTTTTTTAAGCATCAGCAGCGGAAAGCTCTTCGGGTTGAGTTTTTCCAAGTTTAACCGGGATGAGCTTGGAAACGCCTTCTTCTTCCATGGTTACCCCGTAAAGGGCCTGCGAAGAAGCCATTGTCTTTTTGTTGTGCGTAACAATAATAAATTGGGTGTTATTCTCAAACTTTTTCAGAAGCTTGATGAACCTGTCGATATTTGCATCGTCAAGAGGAGCATCCACTTCGTCCAGAATACAGAATGGGCTTGGCTTGACCAGATAAATCGCGAAAAGCAGTGCCAGCGCAGTCAGTGCTTTTTCACCACCGCTTAACTGCTCGATCGATAACGGTTTTTTGCCCCGCGGCCTTGCGATTATCTCTATATGAGCTTCAAGGGGGTCATCTGCCGTGGTGACAAGCAGATCCACCTCATCTGTTTCCTCGAAAAGCTCCCTGAATATCCGTACAAAGTTGCTTCTGACAGCGGTAAACGTGTCCTCGAACTTTTTCAGTGCTGTTTTGTTTATTTCTTCGATTGTCGTTCTCAGCTGTGTTTCGGCGCCGAGCAGGTCCTCCTTCTGTTCCGTAAGGAAATCAAGTCGTTCTTTTTCGGTTTCATACTCTTCAAAAGCAAGCTCATTGATTGCTCCGAACTGTTCAATTTTACCTCGTATGTTGTTCAGGCGTTCCTGGGCGCTGTTACGGTGGAAATTCTCAGGAACGTCTACTTCGATATCTTCGATCCTACAGTTGTAACGTGTTTCGATGGAAGTGAAAATATTGTCGATGGATTTTTCAAGTTCAGCTGCCCTGTGTTGCAGTTCGCTGTGAATCTGCAGCTCCACCTCATGCTTTCGGCGCAGCTCTCTCAGGATATTTCTTCTCTCCTGGTTTTTCATCTTGCACTCTTGATAACGGGTTTCCATTTCATTCAGCTCCTGCTGTTCGGTCCCCAATGAGATCAACAAAACTTCCAATTCCTTCTGGCGTTGCCTGATTGTTTCCATGGTTGCAACAAGAGATGTCTCCGTTTTTTGTATTTCATCCTGCATTTTTTCTTTTTCCAGCAGCAGTGATTCCCTGCCTTGGAAGCAGGAGTGTATGCGAAGCTTCAGCTTTTCAAGTTCGAGCAGACTGTCTTTATACTTGTTGCTTCTAAGCTGGACTTCCCGGTTTTGGCGGCTAAGGATCTCTTCATTGCTTTCCAACTGTTGCCGTGTCTCCTCAAGCACATCATGGAGCCGTGTATTCTGTTCTTTGTGCAGTTCTATCTCGGGCAGCAGTTCTTTGAGTTCAGCCGCTGTTTTATTTATGCGTTCTCTTGCTTCTGCAGCTTCCTTTTCCGCTCGCTCGATATCTTTCCGGCGGGAATCATGCTCGATATCCATGCGGGCAATGTTTTTTTCATGATCGCCAAGTTCCTTTTCAAGCGAGACGAGGCGTTCTTCTTTTTTCTCGATACGGATATCCTGAAGCCTGCTTTTAAGGGATTGAAGTTCGGCTTCTTCGAGCTGGATCTCTTCTTCAAGATCGCTTTCTTCAACCCTGAGACGGTCTCGTTCAGCCTTTTTGCCCAGGCGCAGCCCCTCATTTTCGATGGTACTGCCGCCGAAAACAATTCCGCTTCCACCGATTTTCTCTCCATCCGGAGTTACGAACATGCAGCCGGGGTGTTTCAAAGCAAGCTTTTCAGCTGTTTCGAAGTCTTTTGTAAGATAACAGCGCTGTATGAGCAGCGAAACCGCGTCTTTCAATTCAGAAGGGATACTGAGAATACTTTGGATTTTTTCAGCACCTTCAATTTCGGGAAAGTCGGCCTGCTCGGGTGCCCTGACCATTTCAAGCACGAGAAAAGTAACTTTTCCCTTACCAGCCTCAGACAGGGCGCGGATGCCTGCTTTGGCCTCCTGAAGCGACGAGCAGACATAATAACCCAGCGTTTCGCCGAACACTGCATTGACCGCTTTGCGGTGAACATGTTCAAGCGATATGAGGTCGGAAAGGCAGCCATAACCGGTTTTGCCGTTATCGCTGTTTTCAAGCAGGGCTATTCCCTCGGGGAGCCCTTCGTAGTTGTCGAGAATCGAGTTCGCCAGCAGTATCCTGTTTCTCAGATAATCAAGCCGGGAGCGCATTTCCAGAAGCACTTCTTTTTTTGTTTCCAACTGCTCTGCCAGATCCTGCTGTAGCGTTTTCAGTAAGATGAGCTCTTTTTTTTCTGAATCGATGACTGTTTTCTGTATGTCGATAAGCTCAATGAGCCTGTTTCTTGCCGGTAGCGTATCGTCGATGATTCTTTGGAGCTCGTTCTTGTGGCTTTCCAGGCGGCTTACCGTGTTTTTCAGGTGATCGGTTGTTGTTTCGAGCTTCTGGCGTGCAACATGAAAAAGAGAGCCGGCTTTCTGGTGTTCCGAGATGCTTTCCCTCACCTTTTCCAGTTCCTGCCTTGACAGGGCAAGGACGCTTTGCAGGCTGTCCTGTTCCTTTTTCAGTGTATTGATCTCGTTTTCTTTTGCACGGCAATCCTCCTCAAGCGGTGCAAGCTGGTCGGAAAGCAGCTTTTCATCTTCCTCCAGCTCAAAGGTCTGCTGCTTTTTTTCCGCAATCGACTTGGTGATGCGTGTGATGTATTCCTTGAAGTTTTTTTCCTGCTCCTGCATCTGAAGGATGCTTTTTTCAAGAGTATGGAACGCTTTGTTTTTCTCATTCAGTTCTGTCTGTGCTTCCGAAAGCAGACGTTCCTGTTCGAGCTGTTCCAGTTCCGATTCCTGGAGAAGACTGTCATGCGTGGCAATTTTTGTCGTCAGCTCCTGAATCGTTTTTTCCTGTTTGGAAATTTCTTCTTTCAAAGGCTGCAGCTTGTCGAGAAATTCATCAAAACTGAGCTTGTTCAGTGTCAGATCGAGAGTCCTGAGAGATTGATTCAACTCATGGTACTGTTCTGCTTTTCTGACCTGGGACTTCAGGTTCCTGACTTTTTTCGAAACCTCCGCCAGAACATCGTCGACCCTTTCAAGGTCACGGGTTGTGTTTTCAAGCTGCCTGAACGTCTGTTTACGGCGCTGCTTGTAACGGGTTATTCCCGCAGCTTCCTCAAAAAGCCGCAGCCTTTCATCACTTTTATTGTTGATGATTTCCTCTATCATTTTCAGCTCGATAACGGAATAGGCATCGCTGCCCATACCGGTATCTGCAAAAAGGTCGAGTATATCTTTCAGCCTGCAAGGAACCTGGTTGAGCAGGTAGTCGCTTTCCCCGCTGCGATAAAGTCTCCGTGCAACGGTAATCTCCGTATATTCCGTCGGCAGGATGTTTCGTGTGTTTTCAATGGTGATGGAGACCTCTGACATACTGAGGGGTTTGAGCTTTCTTGAGCCGTTGAAAATGATGTTTTCCATTTTCGTCGATCGGAGCAGTGAGGATTTTTGCTCACCCAGAACCCAGCGGATAGCGTCGACAACATTGGTTTTACCGCACCCGTTCGGGCCTACAATGGCTGTAAGACCTCTATCAAAAGTGATCTTGACTCTGTGCGCAAAGCTTTTGAAGCCAAAAAGCTCAATTTTAGAAAGATACATCTGCTCGTGTGGAGTTAGTCAGGTCGCCGCAATCGCCCGGCTTGCATGTGTCAGCAAATTTAAGAAAAAATATACGATTGCAGTGAATTTTCAGGAAGGCTGAAAAAGACCGCTCCCCGGCTCGATTACATAGCTGGCAACAGCCAGAGCTTCTACCGCTTCTTTGGTATCATGTACCCTGAGAATGTTCGCGCCGTTGATTGCGGCAACAGTGTTGGCTGCAATAGTTGCCGTCAAACGATGTCCGGGAGGCGGGGCAGGTTGACCGGGGAGTTGCAGCGCGGCACCGAGAAAGGATTTTCTTGAAAGGCCTGCAAGCAGTGGGCGTCCGAGCACGTGCAGATCACGGAATCGTTGAAGCAATGCATAATTTTCTGCAACGCTTTTGCCAAACCCGAAACCGGGATCGAGAATAATGTTTCGTATGCCGTGTTTTTCGGCGTTTTTTAAAGACGCACCGAGGCCGGTTTTTACCAGCGTTACAATATCAGCTCCAGTGGTCTTCGTTTCATGGCTCCACTTTATGTTCTCTGGCCGTCCGGTTGTGTGCATGAGAATCGCGGCGGTGTTATGGCGTCTGCATACTTCCACAATATCGGGGTCGAAGTTGAACCCGGAAATATCGTTGACGATCTGCGCCCCGGCAAGTATTGCCTTTTCAGCGACACCGGCTTTGTACGTATCAATGGAGATGAGAATGTCCGATTGTCTGCGCAGTTCGCGGATTACCGGGACAGTCCTGCGTAGTTCCTCTTCCGCGTCAACTTTTTGCGCCCCCGGCCGTGTGGATTCGCCCCCGATATCGATAATATCGGCACCTTCATCTATCATCTCCAGTGCTCTTTCAACGGCAAGGTCTACTCCGGCTTTTGGGGACCCTGCTGAGAAGGTTCCACTGTTGAAAAAAGAATCGGGAGTGGTATTAAGGATACCCATGATTTTTGCCCGCCCGGTAAGGTCAAGTTCCCGGTCACGGCATTGGAGGCGGTAATTGCTGGTTTTCATACGTTCGATAGCTGGACGGTTTGTTAGCGAGATAGCTTGATGGCTCGATCCTGTCTCCAGCGCTGATTTTTTCCTGGTTCAAATGGGCGGACACACAGGCCCGCCCCTGCAAACCCGGCTTTTTAGGCCTCTTCTCAACCGTAGGGGCGAAAGATTTTTCGCCCCTACACAGTCGGGATTCTGACTCTTGGATTCTGAATTCTAACCTACTGTATTTTCGATTACGATTACGATTACGATTACGAGTACCGCTTCGCTGAGCACGAATACGAATCCCGCTTTGCTGATATAGTGACAAGTGACCAGTAACGAGTGACAAGTTGGCGCAAAGGTTCAGTCACCAATTGCAAACTGCCAACTGATTTTTACGTTATTCCGAAAGGGACCGGTGTAAGGCACAAAAAGAAAATAACGATTGCAAGCCATCCCACGAGCTTTCTTCCCGGTGAAAGTGTGTGATCCAACATGGTGGGGGGATGATTGATGCCGAGAAATCGGGTTAGTATTATTGCCCACAATATCCACCCCGGCCAGGACCACTCAAGAACCCATTTCGGAAAAGGAGGCATCATGCCGGGGGAAATCAGTTCGAAGAGCAGCAGAACAAGCGATGGGAGCCCAAACATCGTGATAATGAACAGAAACGCTATCGCCCCGTTTCTATGGCCTTTTCTGCCGAACATGGCATAAAGGATATGTCCTCCATCAAGCTGCCCGACTGGCAAAAGGTTCAGAGCCGTGACAAAACAACCGAGCCAGCCTGTGAAAAGAAAAGGGTAGTGATACATTTCCGTCATTGGAGGGCTGTAAACAGGATCAAGTGCTTTTTCAAGCAACAGATAGATCAGGTTTTTTCCGAGAAAAAGGGTGTTCGCAGGGGGAGGGGAGGGGATTCCTCCGAGAGCTTCATATTCCGGGTGGATAGCATAGATGTATTCGATCGGAGGAAGATGAGTAAAACCGTAAGCAATCAGGCCGAGTGCAACAATGAACCCGGCAAGAGGCCCTGCAACGCCGGTATCGAATAACGCATTTGTGTGAGGAATCCTGTCCCTGATACGGATAACCGCGCCAAGTGTCCCGAGACTTAACAGAAACGGCAGTGGCGGTACTGGAATAAAATAGGGCAGAGAGGCTCGCATACGATGATAGAACGCGGCAAAAAAGTGCCCGAACTCATGGGTGCCGAGGAAGATCAGCAGCGATGCCCCATATGGAATTCCGTAGCGGAGGTCATGCAGAAAGGTGGAGATACCGTCGAAACGCACCGGATGGCCAGTCCAGAAAGCACCCGCCCAAAGGGTTGTAACGAGCGTCACGATAAGCAGACCTGCATGCAGCGGATAATTCTGTTCGGCAAGGATACGTTGTCGAGAGGACGGATACTCTCCCATTATACTTTTAATTGGCTGATAGAAAAACTGACTTCAAGTATACGCTTTTTGCGGAAAAAAATGATGCGGAAGCCTGTGGCAATTGTCGGGTAAAATGTGCAGCAGGAAAGAAGTTAAAAATTCAGGTCCCCTTATTATTGCTGCGGGGGAGCGTCTGTAATTTGGCTCGCCTGTGTTATCGTGATTTCGGGCTCGTCATTATAAAGTTTCAGCGGGCCGTTGGTATACGCATAATTGGTGCCGCCTTTTTCAACCGTTGACCCATCATAACCGATGGTGAGATAACGATGCTCCAGGAGCCTGAGAATTTTCTGGCCCTCCCAGCTATAGAGATCGGGTATGAAGAGCTTGAAAGGTTGTTTGTCGGAACCGGTGGTTACAATGGCTTTGTCAGAGCCCAGCAACGCTACGTAGCGGAGCTCGGTAAAAACTGCCGCATCTTCACCGAGTTGTGCTTTTTTACAAATATCTTCATAATCGGTTCTTGAGTTGAGAATCTTTTTTTCAGGGTTCAGGTTTTTGTGTTCCCTGAATGTTTCGATAACACTTGCACGGAGATGCCACCATGGAAGCAGCCTTTCGTAACGGCGGAACCTTTCTGAGTTGAATACGGGGTAGCTCCAGATTCCTCTTCCTTCCGCCTGAGCAAGAGCTTCCGCTCTGATGTATGAAAAATGTCTTTTAGCAGGCTGTGCATAGCCGTATTTCGACATATACGGGCTCCAGCCTTCGCGGATCATGATCTCTTGGAAATCACGCCCGTCTTCCAGCTCAACATAGCACAGCAGTCTTCCGTGGTTGCCCCGGTGCCTGACAAGTGCTTCATCGAGGGGGGAACCGTCAGGAAAGATCAGAGTGGCTGTATCTCCGTTTCTCAACAGATCACGTGCCCGCTCTTTTGCCTTGTTTCCGAGGTTGGTTATCGGTTTTCCGCCTTTGTGAGTGGCTTTCCGGCGGGTGTCATCGTCATTGTGGCATTCCTCGGTATCGAGGGCGAGTATTCTCAAGATTTCAGACCGGCCGTCGGCGTCCGGTAACGTTACTTTGATTGTGTCGCCATCGGTCACCGTTACAACGATGGCTGCTGTTTTTGTCTGGGCTTCCTGCGGCATTTCGACAACCTTAAATTTTTGCCATTAAAATCAAGATAACCATCTCAGGACGGTTAAACGAAGCGGGCGGCGTTACGTTTCTGTTACAGTTTGGTATGAAAAAGCCAGAATTTGAAGATTGTTGAATTGTAGGGGCAAAATATCTTTCGCCTGTATGAGTCTTATAGGGTCAAACACAAAATATGGCAAGCTTTTTTTGACTTTTTACTTTTGATTTTGACTTTCTCCCGTACTCAGCGAAATGGTAATCGTACTTGTAATCGAAAATACAGTAGGTTAGAATTCAGAACCCAGGAGCCAGGACCCCGAATGTGTAGGGGCGAAAAATCTTTCGCCCGTACGGTTGAGGAGAGGCCTGAAAAGCCGGGTTTGTAGGGGCAGACCCATGTGTCTGCCCGTTTGAACAGGAAAAAATCAGCGTTGGAGACAGGTTTATTTTTCTGTTGTTCCCCGTTTTGACTTTTTCCTTTTGAATTTTGACTTTTCCTGTTGATGAACGTCGGATCGAATGCAGCATGACTTTCCATGATGTTTAGACATGATCATGATTTCACGGTGCGCAATAGATTAACAGACGCTCCCTACTCGAACGGAATTCTGAGAACAGTCAGGGGCCAGGAAAAATCGATCCTGTGCCTCTTCGAGTCTGTTGCAATCTCTGCAATCAGGTCCAACTCCGCCTCGGAGTAGAATTTTCTTGCGGACGTGTAGCCATCGAGCGTCAGAACGGAAACACCCTGCAGAAGGGCTATCAGAGGGACTCCTGCAAGAAGATCGAGCCCCCGGTGGCCGTCAAGTCCCAGGAATATGGATGCACCGTGCAGTTTGCTCTGTTCGATGATTCTTGCCAGCTGTCCGGGAGTGAAATGGTGCAGACTCTGTGATATAAGGATGATGTCGCATGAACAGTTTTCAAGGGACTCCATTGCAAATGCATTGATGATGCTGAAATGTACCGGAAGATTTCTTTCCTCTGCTGTTGCATTGCAGTAATCGACATACTCGGGAACGATATCCGAACCGGTTATTTCCACTGGCAGTACGGACTGCTTTGCCTGTGCCGCAATTGCAAAGGCAAGGCCGCCTGCACCGCTGGCAAGTTCAAGTATTCTTGCCGGCCGTTTCTTTTCCCTGACAATTTCGCGTATTGAAGGTTCAATGACCGAGATGTATTGCGGGTAAAGCAACAGCATGTTGTTCATGTTGTCAAGCGCCTTGATAAGCTCCAGTTTTTTTTGGGGCGGCATGGATGGGTTGTCCATATGTTCCTGTTCGTCAGTGCGTATGGAGCGGTCGATCAGTTCCGCAGCAAAAAAAAATGCTCCAAGATTCCGGGAAACCTCGAATCTTTCATCAAGAAACGCGCTGTGATAACGGTCAGCAGCCTTTTCCAGCTCTCCCTGTGTATGCCATTGGGGCGGGAATGGGAGACTTTTGCGAAGATTATCGAGTGCTATGTACCCTGCTGTTTTGAGTTGCAGCATGTGAATGGATGAAAGTAAGTGGTGGAGTAGTGGTTTTGGGACATCCCTTGAAATATATGTTGTTCGCACTATTTCTGAAACATGGGCGCTGAGTTGACCGGCGGACTGAAAATTTTTTAAAAAATATTTTGGTTTTTAATTAACTGATACTAAATTAGTATCAGAAAATGATGATATGAAAGTTTTGACCAAAAATACCGATTACGCCGTGAGGGCTCTTCTTGTGCTGGGTGCACATGAGGGCGAATATGTTTCTGCGAAGAAAATTTCGGATGAGCAGGGTATTCCTTACCAGTTCCTGAGAAGAATACTTCAGGATCTTTGCAAGTATGGCCTTGTGCGCACCAAGGAAGGTGCACGTGGAGGGGTGATGCTTGACCGTGAACCTGAAAGTATCAGGATCAGGGAAGTGATAGAAATTTTTCAGGGTAAGGTTGAGCTTTCAGAATGCATGTTCCGTAAACAGATCTGTTCCAATCGCGCTAATTGTGTGCTTCGCCATGAAATCATGAGAATTGAGCAGATTGTCAATCGGGAGTTTGAACAGATAACGATCGGCAAGTTGCTCAATGATCTCAAAGTTCTTGAGAATGGAAGGGAGCATCAGTAAGCAGTCTTCGGTTGGCAGTAGGCAAAGGGGGAAATCAGTCTTCAGTTGGCAGCAGGCAAGGGGGAATGTTGTGTGAGTCGGATTCATCAAATTCGTACTCGTACTCAGCGAAGCGGTACTCGTAATCGTAATCGAAAAAAGTTCAGAAGCCGGCATGAATCAGTAGGCAGTCTTCAGTTGGCAGTAGGCAAGGGGGGAAATCAGTGGGCAGTTGGCAAAAAAAGAGTGATTGGTGACAGGTGATTGGTAAATAGTGAAAAGCGGGATTCGTACTCGTAATCGAATGAGTGTTTAACGGAAAGTGTTTGTTGAACTGTTGATTCGTTGAATTGGTGAACCGTAGAGGCAGACCCCAGTGTCTGCCCGTGCTGAGTGAGGAGTGATGAAGAATGAGTGCTTAAGATTGCTAATGGTTTAGGTGCTATGAGGAGCGCTGGATGGCTGGATAGCAGGAGTAGGGGCGAAAGATTTTTCGCCCGTACGGTATGCTGAGCAACAGAACGAGAAAAAAGCCAGACGGCTTGAACATCGTAATCGAATAGTCGAGAAAGATGAAGCTGACTGAGCAAAAGGTATCAGAAGTACAAACCCTAATGTAAAGAATTGAGATTCCAATGAAACGACAGATAGTAACAATAGATGAAGTAAAGTGCAACGGCTGTGGTGATTGTATCCCCGGCTGTCCGGAAGGGGCGCTACAGATTATCGACGGGAAAGCAAGACTGATAAGCGATCTGCTTTGTGACGGGCTCGGCGCCTGTATCGGGACGTGTCCCGAAGGAGCTATAAGCGTCGAAGAGCGAGAAGCCGAACCATACGACGAACGCAGGGTTATGGAAGAAAGCATCGTTAAAGGCGGGCCGAATGTTATTGCGGCACATCTGGAGCATCTGAAAGAGCATGGTGAAGAAGAGTATTTGCTCGAAGCATTTGCATACCTCAAGGAAAAGGGAATAGCAAACCCGTTTGAAAAAAAAGCCTTGGCAGATGTTCGCAAACCTCATGGCGCTCATGTTGGGGGCTGTCCCGGCAGTGCCATGGTGGATTTCAGAAAAAACGGCAACGCGGGGAAGCAGATAGAATCAACCGTAGAACAACCGTCCGAGCTTGCACAGTGGCCGATACAGCTCCATTTGGTGACTCCTCTGGCGCCGTATTATAAAGGGGCGGACCTGCTTCTGGCTGCTGATTGTACCGCTTTTGCCATGGGGGCATTTCATCCTGCCGTTATGAAAGGAAAAAGCATTGCAATTGCATGTCCGAAGCTTGATACGGGAATAGACAAGTATGTGGAAAAGCTAAAAGCGATGATCGATCTTGCAAAAATTAACACCATCACTGTCGTGATTATGGAAGTTCCCTGTTGCGGCGGACTTACGGCAATTGTGCAGCAGGCGCTTGACAAGGCCTCCAGAAAAGTGCCGGTAAAAAGGATTGTTATTGGTATCAGGGGAGAGGTTCTGGATGAAGAGTGGGTTTGAGAGGGGGCTAATGCTCAAGGATGCGCTGGGTAGCTACAGGGGGTCGGTCGAGGAACTCGACAGAATCATAGATAAAGACCCGGAAAACGCTGAAGCATACTACGACCGTGCAAATGTGAGAAACAGTGCCGGTGATAGAACGGGGGCGATCGGAGATTACACGAAAGCGATTGAGCTTGGCCTGAGGCCGCGCGAAAGGTATCTCGCCTGTGGAAACAGGGGGATGGCCAAAGCCGACCTGGAAGATGTCGAAGGGGCAATCGAGGATTTCACGGCAATTATCAATGCCTGTCCGAAAAACAGGCGGATTTTGAGAACAGCACTGCTTAACAGGTCGCTGCTTAAAAAGAGAACAGGGGATTACAACGGGGCTGATCTGGATTATCAGCAGGCACTATTAATTAACAACAAATAAGGGCACCTCAATTTATTGTCATGAGCGGTTCAAGTGCAAGGCGAACGGAGCGCAGAAACCCTCTACTATCCGCTTAACGAAGCAATTGAAGCGTGGAATAAATAAATCGAGGTGCCCATAAGACAGGAGGGAGGAAAAATGGGCATGTATTGTGATCAGTGCCAGGAAAGTGTAAAAGAGACCGGGTGTATAGCACGGGGTGTATGCGGAAAAAACGAAATAACGGCAAAACTTCAAGATACGCTGGTGTATGTGCTCGAAGGAATCGCATTGTGTGCAGAAGCGGCAGGTGGGAAGCTTCGTCCCGACCAAGGGCGCTTTATCAGCGAAGCACTGTTTGTCACCGTAACCAACACCAACTTTGATGACGATGCGATCACCGATAAAATTTTCGCAGCCCTTGCCTTGCGTGACGAGCTGAAGGGTTCGCTCACTGATGTTCCGGACCATGACAGCGTAACGTGGGCAGGCCGGAACAAAGAGGATTTTGCTGAAAAAGCGGCAAGCGCAGGTATAGAAGACCTCAGTGAAAACGAGGATCTTCGTTCTCTCAAGAGCCTTGTGCTTTATGGCATCAAAGGCCTCGCTGCTTATACCGACCATGCAGAAGTGCTCGGGTATGTCGATGAATCGATCTACGACTTCTATGTCAAAGCTTTGGCGGCACTGACAAAAGAGGTCGATGCCGATCGGTTGACCGCACTGGTTATGGAGACCGGGGAAACGGCGGTCAAGGCAATGGCTCTGCTCGATAAAGCAAACACGGAAACCTACGGTAACCCTGAAATCACTATCGTCAAAACCGGGGTGCGAAACCATCCCGGTATCTTGATATCGGGTCATGATCTGCGTGACATGGACGAGCTGCTCAGGCAAACCGAAGGAACCGGTATTGATGTCTATACGCACTGTGAGATGTTGCCGGCACATTACTATCCGGCGTTCAAAAAGTACAGCCACTTTGTCGGCAACTACGGCAGTTCCTGGTGGTCACAAGACAAGGAGTTTGAGTCGTTCAACGGTCCGATACTGATGACGACCAACTGTATTGTTCCGGTGAGAGAGTCTTACAAGAATCGCATGTTCACTACCGGTAACGCAGGATATGAAGGTGTC
>RAZP01000019.1 GCA_004028745.1 Prosthecochloris sp. | reverse complement strand
AGCGCGATGATCTCGTCCCGCATCTCGTTGAACTCCCTGTCCGTCCTGCTCATGCACTCATGGCGAGGCCTCGGCAGATGGTTTACAAGCACTTTCTTAAGCCTGCCGGGATTGATGTCCATGACACAGATCCTGTCAGAGAGAAATATCGCTTCGTCGACATCGTGGGTTACAAAAAGAATGGTGGTTCGCGTTTTCTCCCATACTTTGATGATCTGTATCTGCATCTCTTCTTTGGTCAGTGCATCAAGCGCTTCGAAAGGTTCGTCCATGAGCAGTATTTTCGGACCGTTTGCAAGCGCACGTGCGATCGCCACTCTCTGGCGCATGCCTACCGAGATCTCATGTACTTTCTGATGCTCGGTACCGCTTAACCCTACCGTGGCAAGCTGCTCTTTCGCTATGTTGTGCCTCTCGTTTCGGGGAACATGCTTCAGTTCGAGCCCTATCTCAACGTTTTCTATGACGTTTCTCCACGGCAAAAGCGCATACTCCTGAAAAACCATTCCCTTGTGAGGTCCGGGGCCGTGCTCCTCTGCTCCGTCAAGAATAACCGAGCCGGTGGTCTGCTCGATAAGTCCAGCAACAATCTGCAGGGTTACCGATTTACCGCATCCTGTCGGGCCGAGAATGCAGACAAACTCACCCTCCTCGACGCTCAGGTCTACATTTTCAAGTGCAAGAAAATCTTTCCCTTCTTTGTTGAAAACTTTGCTTATCCCCTGCAATTCAAGAAGCGGCTTCCCGTTGTTTACATTGTCGCTCATAACCTTTTCATTTAAAGGCACCTCTATTTGTCGCGTGACCTGATTACTACCGGTATTCACAAACAGCCTGACCCGCACCGGCTTTCACCTCGTTCAGCACCTCTTCACGAAGTTTGATGAACCGGTTATGAAAATCAGTGTCAAGCGCCGCCTTCCCGGTACGGGGACGCGGCAGGTCATTATTAAAGATTTTGGCAATCCTGCCGGCCCTGTTCATCACCGCGATCCGGTCGCTCAGCTTTACTGCCTCGTCAAGCTCCGACGTGACAAAGATGATCGTATTGTGCTCGTGCTCCCAGATCCTTGTAATCTCGGTATGCAGTGTCATTTTTGTTTTCGAGTCAAGCGCGTTGAACGGTCCATCCATGAGCAGTATTTTCGGTTTGGTGACAAGAATCATGGCCAGTGATGCTCTTCGTTTCATTCCTCCGGAAAGCTCGACAGGATATTTGTTCACCGCATAGGAAAGCCCGACCATATCGATGTATTTCATAGCCAGCTTCCTGTTTTCAGCCTCGTTTTTGCTGCCTTTAAATTCAAGCCCCAGTTCGACGTTTTTCAGGACATTTCTCCATGGAAGGAGAGCGTATTCCTGAAAGATCATTCCCCGGTCGGCGCCCGGTCCCTTTATTATATCGCCGCCGACCCTGATCTCTCCCGTCGTCGGGGCCTCGAAACCTGCAATCAGTTTCAGGAGTGTTGATTTTCCACTGCCGGTCGGACCGACAATAACCAGAAACTCGTTTTCCGCGATGTCAAGATTGCAATCGTTTACTACCGTAATCTCCTTACCGTTCTTCTTGAAATTCTTTGATACCCCTTTCAAGGTTATGAACGTTTCTGCACCTGCCCAGAAGCCGCCATTCCTCCTTCCTTCCGTCATAGTTCATCTCCCGTTATCAGATTTTCCACGAGTATTTGCTGATCAACCAGCGATTGATCGAATCAAGCAGATAACCGATGGCCCCAATAACCACAATGGTAGCCATCAGCTGATCGTAGCGAAACCTGTCCCTGGTGTCGAGGATGAAATAGCCGAGTCCGTCCGGAACACCAAGCATCTCCGCCGGGACAAGAATGATCCAGCTCACGCCAACAGCCAAACGCAGCCCGGTCAGCATATCTGGAATAGCCGCCGGAATAATGATTTTCCTGAGAATACCCGCGTCCATAGCCCCCATGGTTTTCGCCATATTCAGCCAGAGCGGACTTACCCTGCCGGCACCGTGGGCGGTATTGAGAATCAGCGGCCAGATTGCGACCAGCCAGAGCAGAAAGGTAACCGACAGGTCTCCGACCCCGAACATGATAATCGCAATCGGCATCCATGCCAGAGGAGAGATCATGCGCATAAACTGAAAAACCACATAGGTCAGTTGCTCAAGTCTTTTGAAATATCCCACAAGAACCCCTACAGGAAGTGCAACCAGGATAGCAAAAGCAAGACTGACCAGCACTCTTCGAAGGCTCGGAATCGCGTGCCGCACGATATCTCCGTTTTGAGCCATCTCCACCAAAGCGAGAGCCGCCGCCCATGGAGAAAATGCCTCGCTGAAATCGTTACCGAACAGTTTCAACATGCTTGCGGCCTGCCAGACAACCAGAAAGAGAAGAACACCAAGAACATAGTAACTGCGGCCCATGAGGAACGCGCCTATTTTTCCGACTCCTGACTGTTGTTTTTTTTCTATCTGATCTGCCATGTTGACACCATTTAATGCTTCATATATCCCCGGCAAAAGCGCAGCCTTCCTTATGGCCTGCTCTGCAAAAACAGGCCTCTGTCACATGCTTATTGCCTTGCTGATTGATTTGACGCCTCTGCCGCCACCGCACCGGACCGGTCCCGCGATACTTGGCGCCAAACAGGACTATACCGCGATGACTTCTTCCCTCACGTATGGATTGGAAGGATCGACACCGGCAAACTGCACAAGGCCACCGAGCTCCGACGCCGCCTGTTCGACACCAGCCGTGTACATCAGCTCTTTCTGGACATCAGCAGGGTCAAGACTACTCATGAAACTGAGGTCGCCTTCCATTTTTGTCTGTTTCATCATCTCGACCATCTTGTGCGTCGCCGATTCGAACTGGTAAGGGTTATAGGACAGTCTCTCTGCGTTCCATTCAGGGTGTTGAATAGCCCCCGTACCACCGCCGGCGCCATAGGTATCGAGATCGTACTTCATCATTGCCCGCTTGACGACCTTCTCCGGAAGAGGAAGGTACTGCGCACCGTCTTTCGAGAGGATGTGTGCGGCCTCCTCTGCATTGTTCAGCGCCCAGAGTTCAGCCTTGACCAGCGCCTTGATGACATTGTGCGACCATGCTTGGTCATTGAGATCCTTTTCATTCATAACCGCCACACAGCAGGGATGATTTTTCCAGACATCACCGGTAAACCTTACGATCTTTCCACCCGCGAGAATTTCCCCTGCCGCATTGAAAGGCTCTGCGACGATATACCCGTCAATTGCCTTCGATGCCATAGCGGTAGGCATATCCGGAGGTGCCATCACGAACAGATTCATCTGGTTGTCGGCAAGAGGTTCGTTCTTGTTTTGAATAACGGGTTCAATACCCATTTCCCGTGCAATCATCTGTATGATAATGTTGTGCATGGAGTACCAATAGGGGACAGCGATCTGTTTACCGCCAAGATCCGCATAAGACTCGATACCGCTTTCTTTTCCGACAGTTAATGCTGAACCATTGATATGGTCCCATGCAACAACCTTCACGGGAAATCCTTTACTGTACCGCATGTAGATCGGAATCGGAGCAAGCAGATGTGTAAGGTTGAACCGTCCTGCCATAAATGCCTCGGCCATCGGCGCCCAGCCCCTGATCAGCACCGGCCTTTCCGATTCTATGCCCATCTCTTTGTAAAAACCCATTTCATGCGCCAGAATGATCGGGGTAGCGTCGGTTATCGGGAGATAGCAGCTTTTTACCGTTTTGGATGCTGTTACACCCGGACTTGCACCTTGCTCCTCTTTCGAGCACCCCTGAAGCAGGGGATAACCTGCAAATAAAGCGCTCAAGCCAACAGCGGAGTTCTGAATAAATTTCCGGCGTGAAATAGTCATGTTTTCCTCTTTCATACAAGCCTCCTTTTTTCAATTGCAGGATAGTTTCTGCTGGTTCAGCAAACCCCGTTATTCACAATTGTTAACTTTTTTATTAAAGAACAGGAGCAGGCATATCCAAACCGCTCATAACCTGTTCGTCAGAAAAAGATCATCACGTTTTCTATTGGGCACCTCTAATTAGTTGTCGTGAGCGCCTTGAGACAAGGCGGACGGAGCGCAGAAACCGGAGTGTACACGCGAGTACATGAGGATTTCGAGCACCGCCCAACGAAGTAATCATGGTGCGCAACAAAAATTAATAGAGGTGCCCTATTGAGGGATAATGTATCGCATAGTAATTCCCGGAAAAGCAGGACAACGTACAACATTAAACTTCTTTATTAATGTAACAATTGTTAACATTTCCGCAAAAAAAGTCATACTTCCTGACCTTGCTCCCTCTGCAGTTTTCCTATCAACTCACGGGCGGCCTCGCGCATATCAGGGCACTGCTCGTAGGGAGAGGTACCCGAAAGATCTGCTTCAAGCGCCTGAAAATCAAATGGCATCATTGCCCAGATAGTATCCTGACCCAGTCTGTCGGCAATCCTTCGATTTTGCCCTTCACTATGCACTTTGTTGATAATATACCCGACTTTTTGAATGTGCAGTTGTCTTGCCAGTGAAGTTATTTTTTCAGCTGTTTTCATTGCTCGAAGACCCGGCTCGACAACAACGAGCAGAATGCTTACTGATTCAGCGGTACCTCTCGTAAGATGTTCGAAACCAGCCTCCATATCCAAGATAACCCACTCGTCACGCTCAACCATAAGGTGCCGCAGAAATGATCTGAGCAGAGCATTTTCAGGGCAATAACAACCCCCAAGAGCCTCCTTCAGTTCGCCGGTCACCATAAGTCTCAAACCGTTCACTTCGACTGAAAACCTTTCGACAAGATCGTCCACTTTCGGGTTGAGGACAAAATAGCTTCCCGTGCTCCCGGGTTTAGCGCCTGTCCGCTCCTCAATAAGGGCTTTCTTTTCTATCAACGGCTCAATCCGCCCTGATTTCTCTTCGTCATAACCAACCGCCTCAGCAAGGTTGCCGTTGGGATCGGCATCTATAGCAAGAACTCTGCGGCCCTGTTTTGAGAGTTCCCTCGCCATAAGAGCACAAAGGGTTGTTTTACCAACCCCGCCCTTTCCACTTATCGCAATTTTCATGAATCTCTTGATTGTTTTCCGCTGCTGCTGCGCTCAGCAAAAAAAACAGCAACAGATATCCGGCTGGCAAATCAAGGAAAAATATGCACCAGCAACGCTTAAAAAAAATCAGATAAACAGCTGAATATCAGCATCCGCCGCGTACTCCAAGAACATGGCCGCTCCGCCGAAATCAACTCCGTCGATGAAGTCGTCTTTCTCAAAACCAAACACGTCCATGGTCATCTGGCAGGCGATAAACTTTACCCCGCAATCGATGCAGAGCTCCCGAAGCTCTTCTATGGTGGCTACGCCTTTGTTTTTGAAGGTTTCTTTCATCAGGCTGGTGGCAAGGGTGTCGAAACCGGGTACGTTACCGGTGATGATTTTGGGTATCGACCAGTTGATGCTCTGGAAGTCTTTGTTGCCGAAGGGCATTTTCATCGGCATGGCGGGGTTGCTGTGGGGTGAGATTTTGGCTTCGATTTTTTTATTCAGGAGCGGAAGACCGTAAAAGGTGAAGAATATGACTACTTCCATATCCATGGCGGCGGCGGCTGAACCAAGGATAAAGGGGGGATAGGCCCAGTCGAGGGTTCCCTGTGATGCGATAAGCGCTACTTTTTTTTGTGTTTCGCTCATAGTAACAGCCTTATTACAGATTAATTGATAACTATATAACTATACAATTATAAAATAACACAAAAAGGAAGCGGAGCAAGTACAAAATGCCCTAACAATCAACTGAGTTGACCGACCACTCTAGCATACCGGAGATGCTGAACATTGTTGATTTGTTTAACGACAAACACCGCTATCGGGTCACACAGAAGGTTTATCGAGACGCCTTTGGGATAATGCACGCTATTTGCTATTTATTATAGGGTACCTCTATTAATTTGTTGCGCACCATGATTACGTCGTTGGGCGGTGCTCGAAATCCTCATGTACTCGCGTGTACACTCCGGTTTCTGTGCTCCGTCCGCCTTGTACTCAAGGCGCTCACGACAATTAATAGAGGTACCCACCCTATACACAATATAAAAACACCATACCACTTATAGTTATGAGTACACCGCACGTTTACAAAAAAATTGAGCTTGTCGGCTCCTCACCAAACAGTATTGAAGAAGCAGTCAACAACGCCGTAGAGAGAGCCGCCGAAACTATCAGGCACATTCGCTGGGTGGAAGTCATTGAAACGCGATGCCATGTTGAAGAAAACAGGATCGCTTACTGGCAGGTAACAGTCAGAATAGGTTTTACGCTTGAAGACTAAAGAGGGAGGCTTCGGTGCCTATCGCCCTTTACTGTATACTTCGATAAATTTCGATATGCTTCTGTCCCAGCTGCGCTCTACATCGTCAGGAAAAAGGCAGGCTGGGAGCTGCCCTTTGTCTTTGTGATAGAAAATGCACTCACAGCATATCCCTTTACGCGGGCAAGGCTCATAGCTGCAGTTGCATCGCAAGAGATTTTCCTCTTTTTTGCATTCCATGGCTGACCTCTCTTTTTATAGATCACCAAACCTTTCAGACGAATTCTTTAGGGCACCCCCAAACCCACACAAGCTGCAACAGCAAAGAAGTGTTGCAGCTTGCAGATCAACTCATTGAAAGGCTAAACGGGGTCAATGATTCTCGCCCGTATACCTCTCCGGAGCGAGCTCCCAATGCTCAGGGGAGAGCCAGAAAGTGGAGAGAAGCAACTCGCGGATATGAGAAAACTCCTTGGGCAATTTGTCGTAGAGTTTCTCAAAAAGCGCTTCATGAGAAAGCAGCTCTTTCTTCCAAACCTCACGGTCAACGGTCATAAGCTTGGAGAACTTGTCTATGGTGAACTCCTCGATACCATCCCACTCCATCGACTCATATTTAGGCATCCAGCCAAGCGGACTCTCAACCGCACCGGCACGGCCGTGGACACGTTCGACAATCCACCTTAAAACACGCATGTTTTCACCAAATCCCGGCCAGAGAAACTTGCCGTTTTCATCTTTACGGAACCAGTTAACCCCGAAAATTCTCGGCGGCTCCTGCAGCAGGCGACCGACATGCAGCCAGTGATTGAAATAATCTCCCATGTGATAACCGCAGAAGGGAAGCATGGCAAACGGGTCGCGGCGGACCTCGCCAATTTTTCCGGCTGCAGCCGCTGTTTTTTCAGAACCCATGGTTGCAGCAAGGTAGACGCCAAAATACCAGTTGGGCGATTGATAGACAAGCGGCACAAGGTCACTGCGCCTGCCGCCGAATATAAAGGCATCGATCGGAACACCCGAAGGATTTTCCCAGTCGGGATCGATTGAAGGGCACTGTGATGCCGGAGAGGTAAAACGCGCATTCGGGTGAGACGACGGCCTTCCTGAATCGGGAGTCCATGGATTACCCTGCCAGTCGATCAGACTATCGGGAAGCGTATCCGACATTCCTTCCCACCAGACGTCCCCGTCAGGAGTCAGGGCAACATTGGTAAAAATACAGTTCTCCCTGAGGGTAGCCATGGCGTTCGGATTGGTTTTTTCCGATGTACCGGGAGCGACGCCGAAGAATCCGTATTCAGGATTGATAGCATGGAGCCTGCCGTCTTCACCGGGTTTTATCCAGGCAATATCGTCACCGATGGTGGTAACCTTCCATCCCTCAAAAGAATCGGGAGGAATAAGCATGGCGAAATTGGTTTTGCCGCAGGCACTCGGAAACGCAGCGGCAACATAGGTTTTTTCACCTTCCGGCGATTCTACGCAAAGGATCAGCATGTGCTCAGCCAGCCAGCCTTCGTCACGGGCCATGGCAGAAGCAATGCGAAGGGCAAAACATTTCTTGCCAAGCAGGGCGTTGCCTCCGTATCCGCTGCCGAACGACATGATGGCCCGTTCTTCAGGGAAATGGACAATATACTTCTGATCGTTGCAGGGCCATGGAACATCCTGCTGCCCCGGTTCCAGCGGCGCACCGACCGAGTGCAAACAGTGGACAAAATCTCCCTGTTCGCCCAGAATTTCCATAACCTTTCTTCCCATCCGGGTCATGATGCGCATGTTCACCACCACATAGGGTGAATCGGTAATCTCCACACCGATATGTGAAATATGGGAACCAAGCGGGCCCATACTGAAAGGAATGATGTACATGGTGCGTCCTTTCATACACCCGCTGTAAAGAGTGTTCAGTGTCTCTTTCATCTCTTTCGGGTGGACCCAGTTGTTGGTCGGGCCGGCATCCTGCCTGCGAAGGCTGCAAATAAAGGTTCTGTCTTCAACCCTTGCTACATCACTCGGGTCGGATCGGCAAAGAAAGCTGTTCGGCCGTTTTTCCTCCGAGAGTCTGATAAAGGTACCGCCTTCAACCATCTCTTGGCAAAGTTTATCGTACTCCTCCTGGGAACCGTCACACCACCACACTGAATCCGGCTGACAGAGTTCCGCGGTTTCCCGGACCCACTCGATTAATTTCTGGTTTTTTACATACTCGGGAGGATCAATGCGCAGTGAGATCATGATCTTGCTGTTTTACTGAAAGTTAAAAAATAAGCGTTTATGATACTTTTCATCATCATGCGGTGATACTGAACAATTATTGCTGACCCGCTTCAAGGGCATCACTGATCAGGCCCTCAAAAACCATTTTACTTTGAGCTCCGATAAGTACCGAGGAAAGAGATCCATCCACCCCGACAACAAAAGATGTCGGTATCGAGCTCAAACCGCCCTGCACATGACGGCTGTATGCATCGATAATCTGCTGGTCGGCCACTACAACAGGAAAGTTAATACCGTAATCTTGGACAAACTCCCTTACTTTCGTCATATCCTCGTCAACCGTTACGCCAATAAAGGTAAAACCTTTTTGCTCATACTTGCTCTGCAGGACAACCATGTCCGGGATTTCTGCGCGGCAGGGAGGACACCATGACGCAAAAAAGTTTACAATGTAGGCTTTTCCGGAAAGATCCTGTGAAGAAACCATTGCACCGCCAAGAGTTGTACCGGTGAATTCAGGGGCGGTGATACTCTCCGTCACTCCTGTATCTGCCGTCTGGAGTTTTGCAGTTTCGGCCTGTTCCGGCTGGCACGCAAATATGATCAGAGAGAGGCATAATATACTCGCTGTCTTGAAGAAATTCATAGGTGAATGATGTTTTATTATCCGGTTATGCGAAAACAAGCGCATTATGTAAATTTGTTTGAAAATATACAATTCTTCCCTTTATTTTATAGCCCTTGAATGGCTATCTGGAATTTTGTGTTTATACAACCAATAAAGTATATTTAAGGACATAGTTTTTTAGGCGCCACCTTAGCTCAGCTGGTAGAGCAACTGTTTCGTAAACAGTAGGTCGTGGGTTCAAATCCCGCAGGTGGCTCGAACCTGAAAAAGCACAATGCGGCTCATAGAGGGAGAAACATGAGCCTTTTGTAAAAAGTTTTTTGACTGCAATAAATACAATCCTATCAACACTGTCAATATGCAAGAAGGAAAGATATCTCAGATCATTGGTCCTGTCGTTGATGTTGATTTCCCGGAAGGAGATCTGCCGGCAATTCTTGACGCGCTGACCGTCACTCGCCCCGACGGCACAAAACTGATTCTTGAAACCCAGCAGCATCTTGGAGAAGAGCGGGTGCGCACCGTATCCATGGAAGGTACCGACGGCCTTGTGCGAGGAACAGCCGCCGTGAATACAGGAAAACCCATTCAGGCGCCTGTCGGTGAAAAAGTTCTCGGCAGAATGCTCAACGTCGTAGGTGAGCCAATCGACGGCTTGGGGGAAGTCCAGAGCCAAAAATCATATCCGATCCACAGACCTACGCCGAAGTTCGAAGAACTGTCCACGAAAACCGAGATGTTTGAGACCGGCATTAAAGTCATCGACCTTCTTGAACCATATTCCCGAGGCGGAAAAACCGGCCTGTTCGGAGGCGCCGGTGTCGGTAAGACCGTGCTTATTATGGAGCTGATCAACAACATCGCCAAACAGCAGTCCGGTTATAGCGTGTTCGCCGGTGTAGGGGAGCGCACCAGAGAAGGAAACGACCTTTGGGAAGAGATGAAAGAGTCAGGGGTTATCGACAAGACCGCGCTTGTATTCGGTCAGATGAATGAGCCACCGGGGGCTCGCGCACGTGTTGCCTTGACCGGTTTGAGTATCGCGGAATATTTCCGTGATGAAGAGAACCGCGATGTTCTGCTTTTTATCGATAATATCTTCCGTTTTACCCAGGCTGGCTCAGAGGTATCGGCGCTTCTTGGGCGTATGCCAAGTGCCGTAGGATATCAGCCGACCCTTAGTACCGAGATGGGTGAGCTTCAGGACAGGATTGTATCCACCAAAAAAGGTTCCGTCACCTCCGTTCAAGCTATCTATGTGCCTGCTGATGATCTTACCGACCCTGCTCCTGCTGCTGCGTTTGCCCATCTTGACGCAACAACGGTGCTTTCTCGTTCTATTTCAGAGCTCGGCATTTACCCGGCTGTTGATCCGCTTGACTCAACATCACGTATTCTCGATCCGAACATTGTCGGTGACGACCACTATAACACCGCACAGGCGGTTAAAGCACTCTTGCAGCGCTATAAAGATTTGCAGGATATCATCGCGATCCTTGGTATGGACGAGCTGAGCGACGAGGACAAGCTCATTGTTTTCCGCGCCAGAAAGATCCAGAAGTTCCTCTCACAGCCATTCTTCGTTGCCGAAGCCTTTACCGGCCTTGAAGGAAAATATGTCAAACTCGAGGACACCATCAAGGGTTTCAATGAAATCATTGAAGGCCGTCACGATGATTTGCCCGAAAACGCGTTCTACCTGGTCGGGACCATCGAAGAAGCGGTCGAAAAAGCAAAAACCCTGTAACTTCATTGATAATCAATCATGGCCGGTTCCGATAAAGCTTTTGCGATAGAGATTGTCACCCCGCAAAAACAGTTTTTTGCGGGAGAAGTAACCAGCATTCTTGCTCCCGGAACGGATGGATTGTTCCAGGTTTTGAAAAACCACGCCCCGCTTGTTGCCGCTTTGAAAGGTGGAAAGGTAAAGCTCACGCTTCCTGATAACGGCGAGAAAACATTTACCATTGCCGATGGTTTTTTTGAAATCAGCAACAACAAGGCCATCCTGCTGACGGAAGACATCTCATAACTCGAACTTTTCGAGCTGAAAAACATTAAAAAACATCAGTGATGCGGGCAATTTCACGTGTCGCTGATGTTTTTGCATATGCATACGCTGATACCAAGAGCACTCCGGCAAGGCGATACTATTGGGCTCATCTCACCGTCTTCGCCGTCTCCCGACCATGAAAAAATCGGTCAGGCGGTTACTTATCTTGAAAACCTCGGGTACCGTGTCAAGCCGGCAGCACACTTCAATTGCAAGGGTGAAACCAGGAAAGAGCTCGATCGGCAGAAGCTTCACGACCTCCATGAAATGTTTGCTGACAGATCGGTAAAAGCGATTTTTTGCCTCAGGGGCGGTTCCGGCGCCACGAGGCTCCTTCAGGACCTCGACTACGGGCTCATCTCGGCAAACCCGAAAATCCTCGCAGGCTATTCGGATATAACGGCTCTCTCGATAGCCCTTTACGCAAGAACTGGCCTGGTAACTTTTTCAGGGCCTATGCTTGCAACGGAACTGCACAATCCCAGCCCCTACACGGAAGAGAATTTCTGGAAAGTACTTGAATCGACTTCTTCGGTTCACCAGATTATCAATCATCCCGACCATCCCGTCCGCGTTTTCCGCGAAGGTTCCGCCAAAGGAATATTGCTTGCGGGAAACCTCACCGTCCTTTCATGCCTCGTAGGCACTCCTTACCTCCCCTCAATGGAAAATTCAGTGCCGCTTTTTGAGGACATCAACGAGGAGCCCTACCGCATCGACCGCCTCCTTTCCCATTTCCACAATGCGGACCGCCTGAAAAAGTGCCGCGGCATTCTTTTCGGCCAGTTCAGCAGAGATGCAATGGACTTCGACAAAAAACACCCGCTTCTTGATATCCTTCATTACTATACCGATAAAACAGCACCGCATGTCCCTGTTGTTGCCGGGCTTTCCTACGGCCACATCGACGATCTTCTTACCGCGCCTGTCGGAGCCGGTTGCACCCTGCATGCCTGCAACGGGGAACTTTCCCTGACAACATCTCCAGCAGTTGTTAGTGATTAGCTGATTGGTGATTCGTTTGATGAAAAATACACACTTTTCGAGAGCTCTGTTTACAATCCGTGCTTTATGATCTTTTCCGATTTTATTACATTTTTTACATCAGCAGATCACTTTGTTCACGTAAAGATCATATGCTATGCCCGGTCTTTGGCAGGCTACCCATAGCGGAGAGCAAACCGAAGCAGCCCCACAGGAAACCCTCAGCGATACTCTCGACACCTACAGGGTTATCCTATTTAATGACGATATACACACTTTTGATGAAGTCATTTTTCAGATCATCAAAGCCATTCAGTGCACCAGGGCCAAAGCAGAAAAACACACTTGGGAGGTCCACACCAAAGGGCGTTCCATCATATACGCGGGAACACTGCCCGCCTGCCTGAAAGTCAGCTCCATCCTCGAGGAGATCGATCTCAAGACCGAGATCCAGACCGGTTAACTACTTTTCCAGGCCCGCAAAAGCAAACATAGAAGCCATATTACGTATCCCTCTTCCACCCCGGAAGCATATAAGAGCTTATCTTTCCTGTCATAATTCGTATATTTTACTTTAAATTTCAATCAGAGAGCGAGCCCTCTTCCCCTTGCAACGGAGGTATTATTATGACCCAGAATGCATCGTGCGATTCAAAGAAAATCACTAAAGAGATTCGTTTTGCAGTTGTCATGTATGGCGGGGTATCCCTCGCTATTTACATGAACGGCATTGCCCAGGAACTCCTGAACATGGTGAAAGCCACTTCGGGCCGTTCTCAGGAGAAGATGGATCAAAAGAATTCTGCGAAAACGGAAGGAACAGCTTCTGTCTACAAAGAGCTTGCCGAATATTTATCAAAACAGGTCACCCCGCAGTTCGACCACAAATTTGTTGTCGACATCATTTCCGGTACTTCCGCCGGGGGCATCAATGGGGTCTGCTTAGCAAAAGGGCTTGTGTGCGGCCTCGATGACTTGAAAGTTCTTGAAAAGATATGGCTTAATGAAGGAGACATCGACAAGCTACTCAACGACCGCGGCTCTGAACCAGACTTTTTCTGCTCAAAGGAACCGAAAACATCCCTGTTCAACAGCCAGAGAATGTTTGCAAAGCTTCTCGAGGCCTTTAAAAAAATGGAGAAAGCTGCTCCACGAGACAACGATGCGGCACATGTAAAATCTCTCGACCTGTTTGTCACGACGACAGACCTTCGGGGCCTACAGCTCCCGATTCAACTGAGTGACGGCCAGGCATTTGAGCACATTTACAAACATGTATTTCCTTTCAAGTATCGATTTGAAGAAAAAGCCAATGAGAGTACAAGTCAAAAACAACCAAATCATTTTACCGGAGAATATGATCCGTTACTTGCGTTCGCTTCACGTTGCACATCATCCTTCCCTACAGCGTTCGAGCCGGTAAAAATTGCAGACGTAGAAGCATACCTGAAAAAACGGTCACACGAAGATCACAAAAACTTCTCAACCAATTGGGATCAGTGGAAAGATGAGTTTTTCAAAGGTTACAATACCCATTCTGATGACATTTCACTGGAAGACCGGGAATTTGCCGATGGAGGTTATCTCGACAATCGACCTTTCGGCCATGCTATTCAGGCCATACACGAAAGGGAATCCGACTGTCCGCTTGAACGGAAACTGCTTTTTATTGACCCTGCACCCGAATCTGACGATAAAAACAAAGCAAAAAAGCAAGGTAAAGAGATTTCGTTCCTGGAAAACACTACACTTGCAACAATTTCTCTTCCCGGTTATGAAACTATCCGGGAGGAAATCAATGCGCTGCAAAAGCGTAACCGCTGGCTCCGTTCGGTAAACCGGATACTAGAAACGCTTGAGCCCATCAATCAGAAAAGGCTTACCAACATTTTCCTGAAACAATATCTTTACTATACGAAGAAAAAACTTGGTGCCAAAAACAGCGCACAGCCACAAACACTGCATGAAGCTGAACAGTCCAAACTAAAAAAAGAAATTCGGCAAGATATCGAGAGCTTATATCAGGGAACAAAATTTTTTGTTTCTGAGGGAAAAAAAGAACCGCTGCCTTTTCTGAATCCTGATACCGGGTTTTTCAAATTAGTATCAAACATCATTAACAGGGACAACAAAACCAGCCAGGAATACGATGATTCCTTCCTGAAAATATTGGTTCAGCCACAAAAAAGAAACGAGTTCGACAAAAATATCTTTGAGAGCTTTGAAAAGAAGGACTTGAACGAAATGGTGGAGCTTTACGGCGACGGCTACCCTTCATACCATTACACCAAAATTGACAAAATCACCGACTTTCTTGCACGAATAATCAGTCGGGCATCCGATATAAAGGAGCAATCCAGGGAGTATCAGGTTATCCGTTTGCTTCTAGAAACTTGGCGACAAAAAAACTTTCTCCCCCAGAGAGACCAGGGACAGAAAACAGAAAATAAATTTATTGAAAGCTATGATATTGATTTCCGTATAAGGAGGCTCATCTACTTCCGTAATCTGCTTGAAAAGACTTTGATGCAGGGTATCGATATAGATGAAAAGCCGTTTCACAGCGAAGGGCAAAATTCGGCCAAAAACCTTTATAATATTATTTTAAATGCACTTAAGCGTCTTTACAAGCTCAAAACTGCACTGCTTTTCTACAGAAATGATAATCCTGTCAATCGTCATACAATTGTTCTGAAAGAATGCCTTCAAGACCAGAAAAATACGCTTGATGCTGCGCTAGTGCACTCGTCACAAAACAACAGCACAAAATCCGCTCTCCCTGATTTTGAAACAATCGTCGAATCACTTTTTCCAATAGGTAAAAGAGATTCCTTCATACGCGAATTCGAATTACTTATGAAAGCTATCAGTAAGAGCGTGCATTATGGAATTTCTGCTCAGGACGCCTCAAATCCTCAAGCACCTTCACCTGAACTGTATTCTTCAGGAACGGTCTCTGTCCGAAACGACATTGAAAATGCGATAAGCAAACTGGCGGATGTAAACCTCATAACTGCAGCTCAACTTCTTTTTCTTTATGACTATGGTTACGACCTTCATGACCTAACAACCTTCCAGCTTTTTGCAGGAGGAGAATATGGAGAAGGAACCCCTGTAGATATACATAGAATAAGCCCTTTGGATGCAACCAACCTCTGGAATGAAACAAAAAAAGAAAAATCAAAGCTTGCAGGAATTGCGCTTGGCGCGTTCGGTGGCTTTCTCGACAGGGAGTGGCGCAGAAACGATATCATGTGGGGCAGACTGGATGGTGCTGAAAGACTCATTGCCGCAATACTGCCGGGAGAACAGCATGTATCGAAACGACAGGAGCTCATCGACAAAGCTCACCATACCATTCTCAGGGAATCGATTGACGAATGGCTCGATGAACTGCAATGCTCCCGGTTCACGTCAACGAAGGCTCAAGAGCATTACAGTAGGCTTCAAACCATCAGAGAAGCTCTTTTTGAAGAACCCACCGGGGAAAAAACAAGTTCCTCTGCGGAAAGCAAAAGAAATACTGAACATCCACCGGCGGTTTCCTGGTACTGCTTCAAACAGCGATCACTTGATCGAGCAGAAACCCTGATCAAGCGGGTATGCCCCGGTTTTTCATTCCGGAATATGGGCATTGCGAAAACCGGACAAACTACACCTGCTGAACAACAACCAGGACCTCAATGGAAAAAAGAGTTCCGAAGCACATACGATTTTCACAGGGAGTTCGAACCCGAACCAAGCCTGAGATATCTCGGGCGAGTTTCCGGGATAGCTTCCTCCATGATAGACCGGCTTGAAGAAGGTGAAGGCATAACAAAAAAAATCAGCAGTTATCTGAAAAAGCTGAACTGGATACTTCTCGAACTCCTTGATTTCTCGACGCCAAAAACATTCAAGGGAGTGCTCTTTGATTACTGGATGCATCTGTTTGTTCTTGTTTCCGCCACCATAATAACAGGAAGTTATCTGGCAACAATGCTTAACATACCATTACCAGATGCCTTCAGAGCCTTCGGCTTTGTGATGCTCGGCATCAGTCTGTTTATCCTCCTTTTCAAGCGTTTCTTTACATCCAATGTTCATCAAATCAAATGCAGACTATCCATTCGATGGTTATCCTCTCTCATTATCTTTTTTTTGTTAACCGGCCTGTTCTTTGTACTGATAGCCCTCTATGACACCGTTCTTAACCACGGAGGGGATTGGGTGTCAGGCTTCGTAAAAGCTTATGGAGAATCATGGACAAAACTGACCGATCCTGTAATACAATTTTTCAAAAATCTATTTGGCGGAGGCTAACATAGTGCTCAACAATCCACAGCCATTTACAGAAGCCGGGTTGCGTGAGAAGAAAAAGAATCTTCCGATCTTGCTGTTCATAACACTGATTTTGATGGGTATCATGATCACGCTTGACCGGCACCTCGTCAGCTTCAGCTCGACCCCTGAAAAATATGGTATCGTTTCATTGGAATTAGCCCGAACTCCAGAAAAAGCAAACGCAATCATTGACTCCTGGGGAAATAATGGCAAAGGAATTGCCTTGTTCAGCCTCGGCCTGGATTATCTATTCATAGCCGCTTACACGGCAACACTGTGGCTTTTTTGCAGATTCTTTGCTCAGAGCCTGAGAGAAAAAAATGAATTCCTTTCAAAAACCGGCAATTTTCTTTCCTGGCTGGTAATCCTGGCCGGTATTCTCGACGTTATAGAAAACCAGCTACTTTTGATCATGCTGCTTTCAGAGCCTTCTGATATGGCAACTGCCACGGCAACACTGGCAGCTTCGGGAAAATTTACTTTGCTGTTAATAACGGGGATATATCTGTTTGCCTGTATCGTCGCAGTTATACTATATGCCTTTTGCGAACCATCTCCGGAAAAAGGGGCCACGTAAGTTTCCAGTTCGGGTCACGTTTACAGGCTCAGCGCCTGAGACGGCAAGGTCTCAGTATTTAAACTCAAGCCCAAGTATAACAAGGTCAATCTTTTGAGCTGCCACCGGAGTATTTCCTTTGCTATACTCCAGTGTCATGCCTGCATTCTCGCTAAGCCACCAGGTTGCGTATGTATTAAATAAATCCGAGTATCCCCCTTGACCGGACAATGCTTCAAAGAATTGATATGAAGTTCCAATATCGAGAGAATTGAAATATTCTTCGCCTATGCGAAAATCGAGAGCCACCTGTCCACCCAGACGAAACCAGTCATCCCCTTCCTGTCGTGTCGTATGGATACCCCCTTTTGCTGTTTCACTGTAATCAACTCTGGGTATAATTCGTAGCTGGTACTGCAATCCACTGGATGCGATATTCTCAAACCCCCCAAAATAGAGTTTTGATCCGAATAAGTAACCCACGTATTCGGCAGAAGCTTCAATGCCATAGATTTCATGACGAAAATCAAAATCAGTCTGAAAGTATGGTCTAGCCCTTACTATCCATAACCGGCTGAAACCACGATCACTTGCAGCAGAGATGTTCTCCTCATACGTACCGGTCATTTTGTTTCCACCGGGAGATATATAAACAATGACCGGCAGGCTGAAATCCAGTTCGTTGACCTCATACTCTGCTGTGCCTTCAGCCTCGGCAAGATTCCAGCCAAACACCGGAGTTATTTCAAATTCAGTTGACCTACCCTGCCCATGTTGAAAGAAAAATTTTACAGGATAGCCAAGAGCACCTTGTGTGTTCCATGCGCCGCCGCCATTGATCAAGCGATTATCTGAAAAACCTATCAAAGCCCCTTTGGCATTCGACGAATTTTTAGCAAGCTCCGATCCACTTTTGCGCAAACGTATTGGGCCAAGACTCCCTTTATCTCCTTTTTCACCTAATGGCTTTGCAACGGTCACCCCAGTAATTTTTTTCCATCCCGGCTTCTTTTGGTGATCTCTTTTTTTAGCAATAGCCAGAGAATCAAGTTCCTGGGGCCTCCATAGAGGCTCTCCGATGCGAAGCTTTAAATCAGCGATATCAATGGCCATAACTTTTTTAATCTTGTCAATATCAATAGTCAATTGGCCAGGCACCAGAAATTCCGACAAGGGTTTGTTTTTTATGAATGCCAGATAAAGGGCTGCCTCATGCTCATCAAGCATCCCATCATTTCCTGCGAAATTTTTTGCTGAAATGTTTTCAGCAGCCTCGACATTTATTAACAAAAAGGACAAAGAAAAGACAGCGGAACAGAAAATCAAAAACAGGTTTCTCATCAGTTGTATTTTCCTTTTTTATTTCATTTTATGGTCATCAGGGATTCCTTTCCAAATAACTTTGTGCAGCCCTTTGACAGTTGACGACGCAACAAGCCTGTTACCTGTTACCGTGGCATGCACATCAGCAAAATCAATACACTCAATAGGGGTTTCCAAGGCACGAACCTGAACCTGATTCTTTCCTAATCCTTTGGGAGGAAGGGCATACAAACTTTTGTCTGGTGAAGGTATATCTTTAAGCTTCCACTCACGCATTAGCATCTTCACTGTACGTTTATATGCATCTCCTTCGGTAATGGTAACAGCAGTCCGGTGTTTATCAGGGATCCCTTCCCAGATGACATCGCGTAGTGCCCCGACAGTTTCTGCTGCTGCAAGTTTGTAACCGGCAACATCGACATCCAAATCAGCGAAATCCACCGTTTCAATCGGTGTCTCCAAGGCACGAATCTGGTTTTGATTTTTTCCAAGCCCTTTTGGAGGCCTGGCCTGGAGCTTCATCTTGACCAATGGCTCAGAATCAAGACGCCATTCCCGCTGCAACATTTTTTTTGTACGCCGTAATGCTTTCCTTCTTGTAATCGGATCAATATCAGATTTTTTTTTATTCATAAACCTTTCTTGTTATGCGTTGAAATCGGGATTAAAAAATTCTTTACGAGAGCTGCAACACTCTATGCACTTACGGGGTTCAGGAATCATACAAACGATCGGCTGCGTAAAAAAAAAGTGGTTGCTCAAGAATACATTATTCCAGACAAAAAACAAATGATACTCAACACCGACAGCATTCAGAACAACTTCACCGAAGCACCGATTACACTGATTAAAACATCAATGCATCGATTCTTTTCAAACCTGCTTCAACAGCACGTTTAAGTGCATCACGATACTCTGCTGCCGATACTTTCCGGGAAATTCCAGGGTAATCAAAAGCCTTGTAACACGGACGATATTGGTCCATGATGTTTATCCAGGTGTTTGCGGAGATCTCTTCGGCAATGAACTTCACCACCGCTTCCGTTCCGGCAATATCGCCCGGCATAACCAGATGCCTTATCAGCAGTCCCTGCATTGCTACACCGTGTTTGTCGATCACAAGCTCCCCAACCTGTTTGTGCATTTCTCTGATCGCCTTTCTGGCAACAGCAGGGTAGTCCGGGGCACCGGAATATTTTTCCGCCACTACCGGGTCAGCGTATTTGAAATCAGGCATGTAGATATCAATTATCCCACTGAGTATTTCAAGAGTCTCCACGGATTCATATCCTCCGCAGTTATAAACGACAGGGATACGGAGCCCTCCCTCGATAGCAATCTTCAGGCTCCTCAAAATCATCGGGGTCTGGTGTGTCGGCGTAACGAGATTGATGTTATGGCAGCCTTGTGCCTGCAGGTCAATCATGATCGATGCAAGGCGCTCGATACTGATTTCCTGCCCTTCGCCGAAATGGCTGATATCGTAGTTCTGGCAGAAAACGCAGCCAAGGTTGCAGTTGCTGAAAAATATCGTCCCTGAGCCTCCCATACCAACAAGCGGCCGCTCCTCGCCAAAATGAGGACCGTAGCTGGCCACGATTGCCGTATCTCCCATCCTGCAAAACCCCTTTTCGCCTTTCTTACGATTTACTCCGCAGTTCCTTGGACAAAGGGTGCACGCTTCAAGGCAGCGATCAAGACCCACAATCTTCCTATTCATCTCCTCAGAGGAACACCCCAGAAAGGAAGGAGGAAAATCAGTTAACATGTTTTTTTGAAAATCTCTTTTTTTCATGACAACACCATACTCATCACTTGTATGCCTTTCTCTGACAGTGATTCAATCCATTTCTGCAACTCACCACACCCGTTAAACAAAAAGCTGCTTTTGATTGTATTGAAAAATTAACGCTACAACATCAGGAAAAATCCTCTTTCCGCACTTGGTGATATTTTTTTATACAAAAAGTAAATTATTTTTTGCATGCTCGTATATTAAAGCATACATTTTATCAATAAAGATTAACAAACGCATCAGCAATATGAAAAAACTTGATTTCTCAGTACTGAAAACTCTTCGTTTGAAACGGCGGATGACCGCCGAACAGCTTTCCAAAAAGTCGGACGTAACACGTGCAACTATCGCTAAAATCGAAGCAGGATTTGATAATCCCAGAGTCCAAACCATAGAATCACTGGCAAAAGCATTGCAGCTCAGTGCAGGTGACTTAATACGATTAGCCGAAGGTGTACGAGTCGAGCAGGCCAGGACAGAAAGTTTTTCAAAAGCCGGATATTCGGGGACCCGGCTCTATTTCGGTAATCTGGAGATGTACTTGCTGAAAGCGGACAAAGGTGCCCGAACCGAATATGGATACGAACTGCATGAGGATACAACGGAGGTGTGTGTTGTTTTATCGGGGCACCTGATTTTACATGTCGGGGATCAATCTATTCCGTTGGAATCAGGTTCCGCGGTGAGATTTAATGCCATGCACGAGCACAAATTTTCCGTTGTAGAGGATACTGAGTTTCTGCTCATCCATGTCCGTACCATGTAAAGGCAACGAAAGAAGGAATTCATTGTTAATGCGGAGCAAGTCCTTCACCAAAAAAATAAAAGAGGCAAACATGAACATCTTGAACATCTATTATTCATCCACGGGAAACACAAAGCGGGTAGCCGACATTATCGCCGAAACCGCCGACAAGGAAAGGCATCCTGTTGAAACCATTAGAATAAAACCAGGCATGGCTCCTGATTTTGACCTACTTGATTATGACCTTGTTTTTGCAGGATCAGGTGTTTATGAATGGCTGCCTGGAAAACCGGTTCTTTCTCTTTTCAGCAAGCTGGCGAAACATTACAGGAAACTCGGAAATATCGAGCAACCGGCCCGCAGAAGACGCACCAAACAAGCAGTAGTGTACTGTACCTATGGTGGCACTCATACAGGTTCAAATGAAGCTGTTCCTACAGTAAAGTATATGGGACAGCTCTTCGATCATCTCGGGTTTGAAATTGCCGGTGAATGGTACGTTGTTGGTGAATTCCATGGTGCATATCTCGATTTTTCCAAAAAAGGAAAGCTTGGAAACATCACCGGCCGTCCCAACGACTCAGATCTACAATCTGTTGCAGAAATGGTGAAAGGTACGCTTCAAATTAAAACAGCGTGAACGCAAAGCCAATCTACGCTTTCTTTATCCGGATCCCGACTTCAGCACTTACCAGGATCAAGAATACCGCCGCCTTGATTAGAAAACCCAATAACGCCTGCCATAAGCCGCGCTTATCAGGCTCCCACAAAAAGAAGCATCAGATGTATCAGACCGGCCGCCGCGGCAAGAGCAACGGTCAGTTTTGAGAACCCTTCGCCGAACTCGCTGTGCTCATGCTCTCTCATCAGATAGTGAAGCCCGAAATGAACCATGAAAAAAACATCCATAGACACCTGAAACCAGAAACGAACGGTTCCTGGCGGATGAGACACAAGCCAGAAGATCAAAACAAGCAGCGGAATATGAAGCAGCACAAAAACCTGATAGCCTGTCCGGTCATTGAGCCTGGAAATAAAAGGGAACATTCTCCATTCGTGACGGTGAATGGCATCAAGCTCGTGCACCACCAGAAATGCAAGTCCTGTGTAGAAAACAAGATCAAGAGCCATAAGAGCACCTCGATTTATTTGTTGCACACCATGATTACTCCGTTGAGCGGTGCAATTGAAGCGCGCAACAAATAAATCGAGGTGCTCTCATATATTAGCAAAAAAAAGAAATCCTCCGAGCATATTCGGAGGACTGAAAAGCCCGTGATTATTTCTCCCTTGGCTTAGATTGTTGTTGCTTTGATGGTGTACTGTCCACCCGTGTGGCTGCCTGAGCGGGTCGTCTTCGAGAAATCAAGATCCATTTCGATGTTGCCCGTGGTTGCTCTGTTCTTCGAAATACCGTTCAGTTTGGTGGTGATCGAGGAGCCGCTGTTTGCGTCATCACTAACCTTGACATTCGACATCGTGATTTCAGAAGAACCGTTCTGCAGTTTGTTTGAAGGAACCGTGACTTCGATTCTGGCATTGCCGCTCTTCGAAAATCCTCTGACTGACCAGACATTGTTCAGCTTGATGCTTGTCTTTGTCCCGTCGAGTTCGAGTGAAGCATCCATCAGACTGTTGGCGTCGAGCCCGTTTCCGCTGGTGCTGCCGCTCCAGTCTGCGTCAACATCATTGCTGCCTTCGTCGATTGCTTCTGCTGTCGGGGTATCGAAATTCAGGGTGATGTTTGAGTAGTAATGAAGCACAATAAATTCAGGAACTCTGACTGATACGTTGGTGGTTCCGCTTGTGCTTGCTGCGAGTGCCTGTGAGGTAAGCCCTGTTAAGAGCGCGATTGCGATGATGATGTTTCTGATCTGTGTCATGATGACTCTCCTGTTGGTTATTGTCCTACTACAGAAGGGTCAACTACCATGCCATGGGGTCATAGGGATGTGGCCACAGATCCTAAATCGTTTTAATTAATACAGATAGATATATGAAAAACTAAATAAGCAAGGAGGTTTCAGGACAAAAGCGTTTGTGCTCAGATGGGGCAAAATGACACAACTGTTCCATCTTAACACACAATGCCCGAAAAAATGCGCACTGCTGACACAGTACAATACACGGCTCAAAAACCCGTTCAGATCACTTGCTGAAGAGGTACGGTTTCGAGGCAGCCTTGATTATTTCCGCAAGGATGGAGAAATTAGTAGAGAGGTTTGCAAAAGAGAGGTTTTGTGTAGCATTGCGTACATCTGAAGAAAAAAAGGTACTTCTATTTATTTAGGGCTCACTGAATAATAGTTAAGTTACTATAAGAAAATGCAATAAGGCTATAATGTCGTATATTGCAAGCAAGGAAAAGCCTCGAAAACCCTTACACTTTGAAAACGTGTTTTCATGTATCAGCCGAAATTTCACCAGCTCTCATTTGAAACCTTTCACTTGCCGTTCGGTGGGCAAGTTGTCGGCAACCGTCTCCCTGGCCGTTCTGGAAACCCCGTAGTACCGAGCCTTGCCGGTGATCAGCAAACTGTACCGTCAGCAGTTGGAGATGTACCGCACCAATTGGAGAAGTATTGCAGACCGGTTGGTAAGCATCAGTCAGCCGCATGTACGCCCGATCGTGCGAGGCAAGGCATCGGCAAGCACCGAGTTCGGCATGAAACTCTCGATCAGTGTAGTAGATGGCTGGAGCATGGTAGAACAGTTGTCATGGAACAACTATAACGAAGGCGGTGATCTGGTGCGTGATAGCGAGCGCTATCGGGAGCGGTACGGTTCATATCCTGCATCGGTGCATGCCGATAAGCACCGTGCTCGTCGCAAACAGATCAGGGAAGATGAAAGTATCCGCAATGCTGTTGAAGGGAGGGTTGGCGTGGCAAGACGCTGCTAAAGTCTCGATAGAATGATGACGAGACTGGCCGACAGCAGCCAGACAGTTGTCGGAATCGTGTTTCTGGTGATGAATCTGGAGCGGTGGCTCCTGGTTCCTTTTTTACGCCTTGTCAAAGGTTCTGTTCGGAGCTACAACTCTTCACCGAACATCGATTGTTGGCATCATGCCAAGCTACTGATGAATACTGCTTGGCTCAGTGTCGATTTGTTCAGTGAACTATAAACCTCCTCCGCCCACCGCACAGCCCTCAGCACCATTGCCGTTTGGAAGACAGTACGGCGAAGCACCTGACCCGCCGGTACAGTCTCCGGATACCTCGGACTCATACAGTTGGATTACAACAGGCTCCTGCCAGCTCAGGTTGCCATTACCAGGACATTCAGGGCATTCTTGCTGCGTGTTCATGGGCGTGTTGATTTTTGTTAAGTGAGATAATGTGCTGTAAAAAAATACGGATTTTATGACTCTTATCGGCACAATGAGAGACTTTTATAGAACATAATATAGCGTATCTGACTTTTTAGATATACCTTACATTACAGGTGCATATTTTATATAAATATTTATGGGCCTTTGTTTGTTTCAAGTGTTTTTTAAAATAACATAGCGTAAGGGTATTACAGGGCACCTCTATTAATTGTAATGAGCGGTTCAAGTGCAAGGCGAACGGAGCACGGAACTCCCTTTCTATCCGACCAACGACGTAATCATGGTGCACAGCAAATTAATAGAAGTGCCCTAAAGTTGCGAGCAGGAAGTTTTTAGTGCACCTGCTTCAGAAACTCCCCTGCCGCCATCAGGTACTCTTCGCCGGCTTCATGGCCGCCCGGGAAACTACAGTGATCAAAAGGAACACCTGACCGTTCCAGCTTTGCCTTATCCCGCTCAAACTCCTTCCGTGTGTAAAGCCGGTCATTGTTGCCCCGAGCAATGTGTGCCCGTTTCATTCTCCCCAGCTCCTCATGTTCCGGGGGAATGTTACCTCCAAGGAGCATAACGGCAGCGGCCCCATGACTGCCGAGAAGCGCCGCACGAGCAGCCATGGCTGCTCCCAGCGAGAACCCGTGGTAAACAAGAGTACCGTCAAGGGGATACTTGCTGCCAAGCTCCGTTATCACCGCATCTACATAATTGACATTGTCTTCGATCATCAATTCACGATTACGGCTGGTCATCCAGTTCGCCCCCACTCTCCCTTTCTGTTGGTAAAACGGATGAAGGGCTTCGATTGCACAGCAAATCCAGCGTGAGCTCCCGGCCATTCCTTTCAGCAGGGCGAGCTCATCTTCCGCAAGCTGACCGTAGCCGTGAAAGCCCACCAGAAGGTGATATGGTCCGTCGCCGAAAGGTTTTTGAACGATGTAACGACCTGAAACCATCGTTTTTATGAACTGACTTTCCGGCATGGGATTGGATTGATACTGTTGAATTGTTGATCTGGGCATCTCTGTTTATTTTTCTCATTGGGTGATATAAAGGCACCTCTATGTCAGAAATTCTCATCATTTCGAGCTTGCTGTCATGAAAAACGCAGTATGTTTTTCAGGGTGAATCAGAGAATCTGTGATACAGGCAATAAGTTAAGTAATCCTAAACTGAGCGTTTCAACAAATGCTCAATAACTGTAAGTTTATTAAAAAAAGTCTTTTATAATGTAGGGCGCCTCTATTTATTGTCATGAGCGGTTCAAGTGCGAGGCGAACGGAGCGCAGAAACCGGAGTGTACATGGAGTACATGAGGATTTCGAGCACCGACTAACGACGTAATCATGGTGCGCAACAAATTAATAAAGGTGCCTTTGACTGATCGCCGGTGAGCAGCATTATATGGCGTTTTCTGTTTCTTGTGTTATCTTCATTGACATTTGAGTTTCTATGAGGAAGCGGCCTGAAAGGCCTCCGGCCGACTTGGGACAAAAAAGGTTTTAACACGTCTATTTATGAGCAATTTGGATACAGCACGGGTGCAGAGTGTGACCCAGTCACCTGAAAAAGTAATGCATAAACTGGTCTCGCTGGCAAAGCGGCGGGGATTCATCTATCCGTCATCGGAGATTTACGGGGGGCTTTCTTCCTGCTTCGATTACGGTCCGCTGGGCAGCGAGATGAAGAAGAATATCAAAGACCTCTGGTGGACCTCGATGACGAGAAAACACCAGAATATCGTAGGCATCGACGCCTCGATAATGATGAACCCAACGGTATGGGAAGCTTCCGGCCATGTGGCAAGCTTCAACGACCCGATGATCGACGACAAGACGACCAAACGCCGCTATCGGGCGGACCACCTGATAGAGAACCATATCGAAAAACTTCGCCGTGACGGCAAGGAAGACGACGCCCACAGGGTAAGCACCTATTATGAACGAGCATCCGAAGCCGAAGATCCGAACAGGGCGTTTTATGATATTATCGTCGCCGAGGAAATAAAAGCTCCGGATACCGGTTCGTCCGACTGGACGGAAGTCCGGCAGTTCAACCTCATGTTTCAGTGCAACATGGGAGCGCTTGCTGAATCTTCGGGGATCGTCTACCTGCGGCCGGAAACCGCGCAGGGCATCTTCGTGAACTTCCACAACGTGCGTGAATCCAACCGTATGAAGGTACCGTTCGGCATTGCACAGATCGGTAAAGCATTTCGCAATGAGATCGTGAAGGGCAACTTCATTTTCCGCATGGTTGAGTTCGAGCAAATGGAGATGCAGTACTTCGTCAAACCGGGCACCCAGGAGGAAAGTTTTGAGGCATGGCGCGAGGAACGTTTCAATTGGTACACCGGCATGTTGAGCATAAACAGGGAAAAGCTGCACTGGTATAAACACGACAAGCTTGCTCACTACGCCGACCTTGCCTACGACATCAAATTCGAGTTCCCCTTCGGCATCGAGGAGATAGAGGGAATTCATTCGCGGACCGATTTCGATCTGAAACAGCATCAGGAGTATTCAGGCAAGAACATGGAGTATATCGACCAGGCAACCAACGAACGCTACATTCCTTATGTGGTTGAAACCTCTGCCGGATGCGACAGGCTTTTCCTCGCTCTCCTCTGTGATGCTTATACAGAGGATGTTGTTGACGGTGAACAAAGAGCCATGATGAAGTTCTCCTCGAAAATCGCACCGGTCAAGGCTGCAGTGCTGCCTCTGATGAAGAAAGGGGAGATGGGTGAGAAAGCCGCAAAGCTTCGCGATGAACTTGCTGCCGATTTCCTTGTCCAGTATGACGACGCAGGATCCATCGGCAAACGCTACCGCCGGCAGGACGAGATCGGCACACCGTTTTGCTTCACGGTCGATCACGATACGCTGGAGGACAACACCGTAACAGTACGTTTCCGCGATACAGCACAGCAGGAAAGGGTAGAGCTCTCAAAAGTAAAAGCATTTCTTGGTGAGAAACTCCTTTAGCAGGAAGTGCTCCGTTTGTTAACTCGTACTCGTAATCAGCGAAGCGGTACTCGTAATCGTGCTCGCAATCGTAACCGATAAATGGAATGGTAATGCTCAGTCATGAAAAGCTTGACATTTACCAAAAAAGCCTGGATTTTGCCCATCGGGCTTATGCTTGCGATTACGATTACGAGTACGGGGGGAATGGGAAAGAGGTGGAGGCTAACTTCGATTTTTAAACGAACAACAGGGTTACAACAATGCGTTATGATGTCGCAATAATAGGCGGCGGCCCCTCGGGCGCCGTTGCCGCAGCCGAGCTGGCAAAAGCCGGAATCTCAACGGTTCTCATCGAGCGCAACCTTGAAAATGTAAAGCCTTGCGGGGGAGCCATCCCGCTTGGCTTGATCGAGGAGTTCAACATACCGGATGCTCTGGTCGAGAAAAAACTTTCGAAAATGAGCATACGCTCACCAAAGGGCAGAATGATTTTCATGGAAATGCCCAACGGCTACGTGGGAATGGTGCGGAGGGAGCGTTTCGACAGCTATCTGCGTGACCGGGCTAAAAAGCACGGTTCCGATATCGTGGAAGCTCTCGTCAAGGGAATCAAACAGGAAAAAGACGGCTTCAGTATTGAACTATCGAAAGACCTGCCGCCGGTCGGGGCATCATTTATCATCGGGGCCGACGGGGCAAACTCGAAAACCGCCGGGGAACTTGGCTTCCCTCCGAACGAGCTTCAGGTAATTGCCATGCAGCAGCGGTTTCATTACTGCAACACGCTGAAACCTTATGAGGAACTTGTTGAGATCTGGTTCGACGGCGACGTATCACCGGATTTCTACGGCTGGATATTTCCAAAAACCGACCATATCGCTATCGGGACAGGCACCGAATTCCGCAAACATAATCTTAAGAAATTGCAAAACTGCTTTGTCGAAAAGCTCGGCATTACGGACAAACCGTATCTCGACGAGGCAGCAAAGATCCCGATGAAACCGAGGAAGTCTTTCACACAGGATAAAGCCATTCTGGCAGGCGATGCCGCGGGGCTTGTTACCCCTGCAAACGGTGAGGGAATTTTCTTCGCCATGCGTTCCGGCAAACTCGGCGCCCATGCCATGATCGAGCGGATACGGAACAACAAACCGTTGAAAACTTACGAGAACACCTTCAGGAAACTTTATTCACCGATCTTCTTCGGCCTCCAGACACTTCAGTCGGTCTACTACAAAAGCGACCGACTGAGAGAAAGTTTCGTGGCGATCTGTGAAGACAGGGATGTGCAACAGATAACCTTTGACTCCTACCTTTACAAAAAAATGGTACCCGCACCCTGGAGCGTGCAGATGAAAATATTCATGAAAAACATCTATCACCTGGTAAAAGGCTCATAAATGCTTTTATCGCTGCCGAATTGGCTGATTCATATCTCATCGTCTCTCGAATGGGGCATAGCCTCATTCATGATGTACCGCTATGGGCAACTCATAGGAAGGAACGACGTTCAAAGGTTCGGCTTGTTCATGATCCCCCACTGGATAGGGAGCTGGTTCATACTGGCCTATCACGTGAGCGGCGATACAATCCCTGTGCTGCTCGACCTTTCGGAAACCGTGAACCTTGTTGGCAGCATTACTTTGCTCTATGCGTCTCTCGGTATCCTGAAAACCATTAAAAAACATGGCACAGCAAACATCATGGCAGCTGCCGGTCTTTTTCTTATTTCCGGAAGGCCGCAATCATACATGGGGGAGGATATCTTCGACTTGATTCTGCAAATCTCAAGCGTGGTGTACCTCAGCTTTCTGGTCACACTTATCTTGATAAGAAAAAGGGACCCCAGCGTGTTTTCCGGCTTGACTGTCGCCGGTTTTTGGTTTGTGCTGGTATTCATCGGCGTGACGGTATTTCTCATGTACGTTTCGGCGGAAATCCGGGGATACCCTACGCTTACGCATGACGATCTGCTGCACGGCAGTGCGGAAAGTCTGCTTACCATCAGCAACCTGATGATCGTTCTTGGCATCCACCGCCAGATTAAACGGGTTGAAAAACAGGAAAAAGGAGAGTCGCCCTCTAAGGGCTGAGAATTTTACGGTACTTTTTGGAGTCCTGCAAAACTGCCAGGGCTTTTTTGACGACCGGATCGTGTTCAATGCTGCTCCGGCGGGCGGCATCCTCATCGAAGTGGCGCATGATCTCCTGTTCAAGGGCACGAGCTATTGCCTCCGACTCGCTTGACATTCTCTTTGCCGCAAGGAGCTTCATCTCGTTTTCCATTGACGCAATGAGGGCATCGATCTTTCCTGAAGTCTTTTTTGAAGCCTTTTCGTGATCTTCCTCAAGGGATTTTTTCACTTCCTCCAGCAGGACTTCGGGTTCGGTTTTGTAGGTAAACCCTTCATTTTTCACAAAACGCTCAAAATCCTGCATCAGCGATTTTCTGTCAATCCCGGCTTCCGGCAGGCGATCGTTCGAAGCCCTGTACTTGTTTGCATAGCGGAACAGCATGCCTTCCTTGCGCAAGGCTGCTTCGTAACCGCTCACCTCATCCCCTTCAATCCGTATATCGGGAAGAATACCCCCTCCACCATAGACTTTTCTCTTGTTATGGGTATAGAATATCTTCTTGTTTTCCTGCTCATCTTCTCGTTCAAGAACCTCACGCACCCCTCCTGTCCAGCCATGCTCCTTCTGAATCAGACGCCCTGAAGGGGTATAGTACTTGGCAGTGGTCAACTTCAGTGTACAATCATAAGGGAGACTGATAACCGACTGGACCAGCCCTTTTCCAAAAGAGCGGTTACCGATAACCACACCGCGGTCAAGCTCCTGGATTGCGCCGGCGACAATCTCCGACGCCGATGCGCTGTTTTGATTGATCAGCACGGCAAGAGGGAGTTCCTCCAGGGCAGGAGCCCGTGTTGTCTGGTAACGGATTTTGCTTTCCGGATCACGCCCCATGGTAGAGACAACCCGGCTGCCCTTGTCGACAAAAAGTCCGGTCACATCAACGGCAACACCAAGCAACCCGCCAGGGTTGTTGCGCAGATCGAGAATAACGGCATTCATGGGCTGATTTCTGATCCTGGAAACCGCATGCATATCATTGATTGCCCGGCTGAGCTCATCTGCACTCCTGTTGCCGAATGTATCCATCTCAAAGTAGCCGACAGTTCCAAACAACCCTGCATAACGTATACTGTTTACCCTTACCTCCCGGCGGGTAAGCCTGAACCGGCTCTTTTTCTTCTGCCCGTATCGCTCTATAGAAAGCGTAACCTGGCTTCTGGCGGGTCCCTTGATGAAGTTTTTCACCTCATCAAGCTCTTTTCCCTCAACGATATGCCTGTCAACCTTCACAATTCGGTCACCGACACGCAGTCCGGCTTTTGAAGCAGGAGTATCATCGAAAACCGATACGATATAGATATCACCGGCAATTTCGGAAATCCTGACGCCTATCCCTGCATACTGCCCACTGGTCAGTTCCCCAAGTTCAACCGATTCTTTTTCATCAAGAAATACCGTATAAGGATCAAGGGTTTCAAGCATGCCGTCTATACCGGCATACATGAATTCTGCAGTGTCTATACCGTCAACATAGTTTTCAGAGACTCCCTGATAGACTTCACCGAGCAGTTCTATATTTTTTGCAATGGGAAAATATTTGCTCTCACTGCTTTCCAAAGGCTTCAGCGCCGTTCCCGTACAGACGAGAAATGAGATGAGAATCAGAATCACCCGGCGGTAAGAGCTGCTTTTGACATCAAGTTTCATGCCTTGCATATTGAGTGTTCCAGGAGCAGGCTGCCGTGGTCAGCGCAAAGCGCTTTCCAAAGCGGTGGCGCTATCCGTTTTTTCATCCCTGTACTTGACAATCAAAGGGGTATACACGGAAAGGCCGTGCTCGGCGGCAAAGTCCCCTTTTATCTTTCTGGAACCGGCGACAACTACGCCCCCTTCTGGGATCGTAAGAGGAGCATCTTCGGTTTTTCTGATAACACGGTTATTAACTACATCGTAAACGGGAGTCGAACCGTTGAGAATAACACCGGTACCAATAACCGCTCGTGATCGGACTATCGTACCCTCATAGATACCGCAGTTACCTCCTACCATGACATCATCCTCAATAATGACCGGCACCGCTCCAACAGGTTCGAGTACACCGCCTATCTGCACTGCGGCGGAAAGGTGCACGTTTCGGCCAACCTGTGCACAACTCCCGACAAGAGCATGGGAGTCGATCATGCTGCCTGCATCGACATATGCACCGACGTTGACATAGGCCGGAGGCATCATGACTACCGAAGCAGCAAGGTAGGCGCCGTCCCTTACCGAAGACCCTCCAGGCACAACACGTACACCATCTTCCTTGCGAAAGCTCCTGACGGGGTAGGTATCCTTGTCAACAAATGTCCAGTCATAGGTTCCTCGAAGCTGGATAGTACCTGCATGAAGCTTGCCGAGCTTCATGCCAAAAAGAATTCCCTGTTTTACCCATGTGTTGACTTGCCACCGATCGCCCTTTTTTTCCGCAGCCCTGACCGTGCCGTTGTTCAGCAGCATTTTAAAAGCATTGAAGACATTGCGGGCGTCAGGATGTTTTTGCAGATCAGGCGCCGACAAACCAGCCAGCTCTTCTATACTTTTTCTTACTTCTTCCAGTTGCATCGTTGTTCGTTGTTCGTTTAAAAAATTGAAGTTAGCCTTCGCCTCTTTTCCATTCCTTCCCGTAATCGTACTCGTAATCGCAATCGTTTCTATTCTTCTCATACTCCGAGATTTCCTCTCCAAGCTTGCCACCGGGCATACTCGTCATTTTTGTCAGCATACTCACAATTCTAAAAAGTGTTTTTTTACCAAGCGCTGACTCATCACCATTAATCACCTCGCATTTATAAAGCAGATCCAATATCGCAGCACATTCTAAAGACGATCCACATGCGATTTGAAAAAATCTTTGCCGATCTGCCAATGATCTCTTTCCATTTCCTTCTGCGATGTTCAATGGAATTGATTGAGAAGCTCGAATTAATTGATCCCTAATATATCGATCCGCACCTTTGAGCTTTTTTGACAAAACATAGGCCCAATGGGCAAAATCCAAGCTTTTTTGGTAAACGTCAAGCTTTTCATGACTGAACATTACCATTCCATTCATCGATTACGATTACGAGCACGATTAGGAGTACCGCTTCGCTGATTACGAAAATGTTGCTACAGTTCGCTGTACTCTGCGGTTACATCCTCGCTGTTCTTCCGGATATAGAACCGGAAGTCGTCACTCCTCAGGCTCTCATCCTGCTTGATCCTGACAAAGAGCATATGCTGGAGAAACCATTTCAGCTCGATGTTGCGGTCGGTATCTCTCAACGGTTCGGCAACAGTAGGACTCACATACAGATCCAGCTGCTGGAACTTCGTTTTCTTCGAAAGAGCGTATTTTCTGAGCCATCGCTCAACCTGGTTTATGGTCGTACAACGCGCCTGTACAACACCGGAACCGCCGCACGCCGGGCACTGATCTCCCATACGCTGCATGAGGCTGGGTCTTATTCTTTCCCTGGTAATCTGCATTAACCCGAAATCAGACATGGGAAGAATATTTGACTTCGCCCGATCGTGGCGCAGTTCGCTTTTCATTGCATCATGGACTTTCTTGGCATTTTTCGGGTCGAGCATGTCGATAAAGTCAACCACGATAATACCGCCGATATCCCTGAGCCTGAGCTGACGGACAATTTCCCTGGCAGCTTCGAGGTTGGTTTTCAGAGAATTATCTTCCTGCTCCTTCTTGGCTGCATAGCGTCCGCTGTTCACGTCGATGACAACCATTGCCTCGGTATGCTCTATAATGATATATCCCCCGGATTTCAGCCATACCTTGCGCGAAAAAATAGACTCCACATCTTTGGCGATGCCGTATCCTTCAAAAAGCGGAAGTTTACCCTGATAAAAGGTGACATTTTTTTCCATCTCGGGCGCAGCCCACTGAATATAGTTCAGTGTCTCTTTGTAAACACTCGGTGAGTTGGCAACAAGCTCCGTAACGTCCGTTGTAAGGGAATCCCGCAGCACACTGGAAATAATGGTGTCCTCCTTGAAAATCAGCTGCGGCGGCTGGGCATCCTTGAGCTTCTCCTCGATCTGCTCCCATTTGACAAGCAGCTTTTCAAGGTCCTTTTTCAACAGCTCCTCCTCCTGGTGTTCCGCAACAGTTCTGATGATTGCGCCAAATCCCTCGGGAAGCATCGAACGGACCAGCTTTTTCAGCCTTGAGCGCTCCTTGCGGGAAACAACACGGCGGGAGACTGCAATCTGACCGCCGCCGAAAGGGAGCAGTACCATAAAACGCCCCGCTATGGTTATATCAGAGGTCAAACGCGATCCCTTGTTGCTGATCGGTTCCTTAATCACTTGGACTAGAATCGAGTCATTGGGCTTCAGCTTGCTCGCTATCATCTGGGTATAAGACTGTCTTCTTCTATCTGTACCGTTTCCTTTACCCCGCCCGTTATCATTTCTTTGCCCGTTCCGGGCACTCGAAACTTTTTCTGCGTTCCCCTTAGATTCCAGCTGCTCCTTACTTTTTACATTCTCATCTTCATCGCTTTCACCATTGCCGTTTTCCTCTTCATCGTCATCATCCTCTATGAGCGCACGGTAATCCTCTGTTGTGGTGCCAACATCGGAAAAATGCAAAAATCCGTCCGACTTCTGTCCAATATCGACAAAAGCCGCCTTGAGCCCTTCAACAACCTTGTGCACCCTGCCAAGATATATATCGCCTATGCTGCGGAGACTGTCCGGACGTTCAATCACGAGCTCCGCCAGGCGACCCTCTTCAACCAGAGCTACCTGGATCTCGTCACCGGACTTGTTCATTAACAACTGCTTTTTCACAGTCTTCTTCATTACAAAACCTCAAACGCTAAAATGTTATACCCAAATCCTCAGGATTCCTATAGGCACTTCTATTAATTTGTTGCGCACCATGATTGCGTCGCTGTCCCGACCTTGTCGGGGCTCCGGTTTCTGCGCTCCGTCCGCCTTGCATCCCGATGCAATCGGGACTCACGACAATTAATAGAGGTACCGTTATGAAATGTAACCTGTATTATTTAACATTTTTGTTAAAAGGACAAATTTTAGTCACTTTTCTTCTTCAGGCTACCATCTACCTTGCCTGATCGTTTTTTCCAATTTGTCCTCTCTCACCACGTTAAACGCGAACCGTTGCAATTAACAACCGCAGAATACGAGGGAAAATTCTGGCCGGAGTACAACAGGGTATGCGGCATTGACGAGGCGGGGAGGGGGCCGCTGGCCGGACCGGTTGTGGCAGCCGCCGTTGTCTTCCCCCGCTTTTTCAAGCCTGACGGAATTCTCCGCAAGCTGAACGACTCGAAAAGCCTTACGCCGAAACATCGGGAAACTCTTGCTCTTGCGATAAAGGATTCCGCCCTGGATTTCAGCATATCGGTTATCGATCATCTTACGATCGACAGCATGAACATCTTCCGCGCAACCATGCTCGCCATGAACAAGGCAGCCGAATCACTGAACCAGTTTCCGGATTTTATGATGATTGACGGCAACCGTTTCACACCTAGTCTTCCCACCCCTTACCTTACAATTATCAAGGGTGATGCTAAAGTTTTTTCCATTGCCGCTGCATCGATACTGGCCAAAACACGCCGTGACCGCATAATGAGGGACTACGGCCGCCAATATCCACACTACGGTTTTGAAAAGCATTTCGGCTACCCGACACAGGCACATATTGCAGCCATAGCGAAGCATGGCCGCTGTCCCCTTCACAGGAAAAGTTTCCGGCTGAAGCAGCTTGGTGAAAAATAACACAACCGAAGCATATGACATTTGCTCCCCACGATCTCGGACACCAAGGAGAAATAACCGCGGTATCCCACCTTATCGAAAAAGGCTACAGGATTCTCCATCGAAACTATCGTTACCGCCGCAACGAGATCGACATTATTGCCCAGGACAAACACACGCTCTGCTTCATCGAGGTAAAGACAAGGTCATCCGATGCAAAAGGACATCCGCTCGAAGCCGTAACTCCTGACAAGCAAAAAGAAATCATCAGGGCCGCCTCCGCCTATCTTGCCGATTTTCCGGGTACTGACCTCGACTGCAGGTTCGATGTCATTGCAATCATTGCGCACACATTCGTGAACGGCAAAATCAGCGGCTTTGACCTGGAACATGTTGCCAATGCATTCATGGTTGACCTGGGCTGATATCTTGCTTCCGACTGGCCCCTTGGAGCCGTGGGATATCAGGCTAATTTTTCCTATCTTGCAGGATTAAAGATTTTAAAGATTTGAACCCGTTTGCACCTCTATTAACATTATGTCAGAGACCCAAAGCAAAACCCCATCAGCGACCTATGCGGCCACGAATATCCAGATACTTGACGGGATAGAACATGTGCGCAAGCGCCCTGCAATGTACATCGGCGATGTTCATTCCAGAGGCTTGCATCACCTCATTTACGAAATCGTCGACAACTCGATAGATGAAACTCTGGCGGGCTACAACAACATCATCGATCTCTCGCTGAACCCTGACGGCTCCGTGACCGTTTCGGATAACGGCAGAGGAATCCCGGTCGACATTCACCCGGAGAAGAAAAAATCAGCGCTTGAGCTGGTAATGACGCTTATCGGAGCAGGCGGCAAATTCGACAAAGGAGCCTACAAGGTTTCAGGTGGCCTGCATGGTGTGGGCGCATCGGTGGTCAACGCCCTTTCCGAATGGTGTGAAGTCGAAGTCTACCGTGAAGGTAAGATCTGGTTCCAGCGGTACCAGAAAGGCGTACCACAGTGCGAGGTTCAGGTTATCGGCAAAACCGGCAAGGCAGGGACGAAAACCACCTTCAAGCCTGATTCCACCATATTTAAAACCACGGAGTTCCGCAAGGACATCGTTGTAGACCGCATGCGCGAGCTGGCGTTTCTCAACAGCACGCTGAAAATTATCGTCCGGGATATCGACGGCACGGAAGAAACGTTCCATTTCGAAGGCGGCATCAGGGAATTCGTCAAGTTTACCGACCATAACAGAATCAGCCTTATCAAGGAGCCCGTCTACATCAGCGGAGAAAGGGATTCCACGGTTGTTGAAATCTCTTTGCAGTACAACGACTCCTACCAGGAAAACGTCTTCAGCTATGTAAACAACATCAATACCCATGAAGGAGGAACACATGTAACCGGGTTCCGCAAAGCTCTGACAAGGACACTGAACTCTTATGCCCAGAAGAACGACCTGCTGAAAAACATGAAAATTTCCCTGACCGGCGACGATTTCAAGGAAGGGTTGACAGCCGTCATCTCGGTCAAGGTTGCCGAGCCGCAATTTGAAGGGCAGACAAAAACCAAACTGGGGAACTCGGACACCCAGAGCATTGTCGAGAGCATTGTCAACGAACAGCTTTCCGATTATGCCGAAAGCAACCCCGGCGTTCTGAAAACCATCATCGAAAAAGTCAAAAGTGCTGCACTTTCAAGGGATGCTGCAAGAAAAGCAAAAGAGCTGACGAGAAGAAAATCAGCGCTTGAAAGTTCAGGGCTGCCCGGCAAACTTGCGGACTGCTCGATCAACGATCCGGAACACTGCGAACTGTATATAGTGGAAGGGGACTCCGCCGGCGGTAGCGCCAAGCAGGGGCGCGACCGCAGTTTCCAGGCAATTCTGCCGCTGAAGGGAAAAATTCTTAATGTCGAAAAAGCCCGCATGCACAAGATGCTCGAGAACGAAGAGATAAAAACCATCATTCTTGCGCTCGGTACAAACTTCGGTGAAGATGAATTCGCAGCCGAGAAGCTGCGCTATGGCAAGATCATCATCATGACCGATGCCGATGTGGACGGCGCGCATATCCGCACGCTCCTGCTGACATTTTTCTTCCGCCACATGCGAGCCCTGATTGAAGCAGGCAGGGTCTTCATCGCACAGCCGCCATTATACCTGATCAAGTCGGGCAAAGAGCAAAAATACGCATGGGACGACGATGAACGCAACAGTATTATCGAATCGATGAAGAAGTCGCAGAAAGGTAGAACGAATATCAACATCCAGCGTTACAAAGGTCTTGGTGAGATGAACCCCGAACAGCTCTGGGGTACAACCATGGACCCCGAGCACCGGTCACTGCTTCAGGTAACCGTTGAAAACGCTATGGAAGCAGACCAGATTTTCTCCACACTCATGGGGGACAAAGTCGACCCCCGCCGGGATTTTATTGAAAAGAACGCCCGTTATGTCCGCCGATTAGATGTCTGAGATTCTGACATAAACCTCTTTCTGGAGTTCATTGATCCATTCTTGGAACAATCTGTTTTGCTTCTCATCAACGGCAAGTCTTTCAAGTCTTGCGTAATCGGATGATAATTCGAGCTTATGAGCAGGCACTTTTTTGTTGAGAAGAAAAAGCGCATAAAAGGGGGCGCCTGATTCCGGCTCGACCCGAACCACTTCGCTGAGGTCACCTACGTTTTTGAGCGAGCTGACAACATCTTTAAGCTGGTCGCGAAGCGCTGAAATGGCAAACATGGTTTCGCCGGTTTCAGTGTTACGGATCACACCGCCGTTTTTGGCCGATACTGGATCGTCGGAATACTGCCTGGCCATCTCCGCAAAATCAGCTTTGCCGCTCAGGATATCTCCGCGGATCTGCTTCAGCTTGGCCTTTGCCGCCGGAGCATCGAGAGTGCTTCTGTCGAAAACAATCAGAATGTGCCTTGTGTGCACCGCATCGTGCTCTTTGTCAAGAAGCTGAATAATATGGTAGCCAAAACGGGATTCAACAATCCCTGAAATTTCTCCTTGTTCAAGCCCGAAAGCGACTTCTTCAAAATTTTTCACGAACTCACCCCGGCGGGAGTAGCCAAGATCTCCCCCGAGACGGGCGGAGCCCGGATCCTGGGAATACAGCCGGGCCAGCTCCGCAAAGTCTCCACCTGCCTTAAGCTGCCGGTGAATATCCTGAATACTGGCAAGGGCTTTCGCTTTAGCCTTTTCCGTCACCTTGGGATACATGACTATCTGAGAAACTTCAACGGTTTCAGGCATCTGGGGGAGCCTTTCCCGGTTGGCTCGATAGAAATCCTCAACCTCCTCAAAAGTAACCGTAACCCCCGACATTTGTTTTCTCCTCAGGTTGTTGATCAACTGTTGATCTCGTATGTCGTCTTTTATCTCTTTTTCAATAACCGCATATGATTTTGAGAAAGTTGTTTCCATTTCCTCAATAGAACGGAACCTGCTTCGCAAAAAACCCATTCGTTCTTCAGCATTTTTCTCAATATCGGCCTCATCGACCTGAATGCTGTCGAGCCTGGCTTTTGTCAGCACTATTTTCCTGGTGACAAGCGTCTCAAGGATACCGGCTTTTAGTGATGATTCGTTTGCCACCTCGGGATACTGCAAACGCGCCATCACCACCTGTTCATCGACTTCAGACTGCAAAATCATCTCATTACCCACAACCGCAACAATTCTGTCGGCAACAACCGCTGCGACTGCAATCTGAACGCCAGCGACAACCGTAATTGCCACAATCGCAATACAACTGAACAACCTTTTTTTCATAATCATTTAGCTTTACCTAAGTTGAGCGTTCAAGCCCAGGTTACTGATATTTATCCCTTGCCTGTTGAAGCAATTTACTATAATACTGCTTTTGTTTTTCAACAATAAGAAGATTCTCAACATCCCCGTAAGCCTGTTCAAGAGTCTTTTTGTCACCTTTTTTTACAATATCATGCATTTCCATCACCACAAAAAGCGAATCATGCAGTGCAATGACCGGGGATAGTTCTCCCGGAGCCATGTTTTGCAAAAAGCCTTTCATCTTTTCATTTTCAAGATGGAGCTGCGCAAGGGTTTTCAACCGCCAGGAGTTTCTGTAACTGCGAATGTTTGTTCCGGCATACCCCGGCTCAATCGATTCAATGAGCTGCAACAGGCTCTTCTCATCACCCTCATGCAGCCTGAACGCATTTTCCATCCGGCTTGCCGCCTGAGCGGTCTTTGCGTAATACCTGGCAACAGCATATTGTGTCTCTCCGCAGACAAACACATCGGGGAACTCACGGTAAAAAGCCCCGACGGCGGAGGAGTCAACCGCAAAATGTCCTTCCTTCTCCGCTTTTCTCATCCTCTTGTCAATAAAACGCTGCGCGATTATCTGACGAGTGGCTTTATCAATCAACATCCGGGCCTCAGGCTCTTTGTCCATACCATCATCGAGAGCAAGCTGATAGAGCACCGCAAGGTCCCGCCAGTCTTCAATGTAAATGGCTGAGGCTGTTAGACTGTCTTCCCGAGAGGTATAACTGATCGAAGCAAGAAGTTCATCACGGGTCAGTTGAAGCTTCCCTACTCTGGCGACAACATCATCGTCCTGCCCGGTACCACAGCCGACAATGAAAAAGAGGACCGCTACCAGAACGGCACACCGCTTCATGCCGCTATCCCCCTCTGAGTTTAATCGGACGTTTTGATCTCAGCTGCCAGTCAAGCACGATCGGGGCCGCAATAAACAAAGAAGAGTACGTGCCGACCCCTATCCCAAGAAGGATTGCAAAAGTGAACCCCCGAATAGCAGGTCCGGCAAAAATAAAAAGAACAAGGACGACAAGAAGCGTGGTTCCGGAAGTGATTACTGTCCTGCTAAGCGTCTGGTTGAGGCTGTTGTTGAAAATCGTAATATAGTCTGAAGGTTTTCCCGTGCGGATGTTTTCACGAATCCTGTCATAGACAACGACGGTATCGTTAATCGAGTAGCCTGCGATAGTCAGAAATGCCGCTATGATGCTCTGGTTTATGTCGAAAGGCATGAAATCAAACATGCCGCCGAAAATACTGAATATACCGAGCACGATAAACACATCATGAAATATAGCCACCACACTCGCTGCGGCAAACCGGAACTCAAACCGTATTCCCACGTAGAGCAGGATAGCTATCACCGCTCCCAGGAGCGCCTTCAGGGCTGCCCATTTCAGATCGGACGCAATGCTGGGGCCTACAGAATCAATCCGCAGCACCTCATGCGGATTGTCAGGAATACGGTCGTTAAGCGCGTTTGACACCAGAGTCTTCAACTGGTTAAGATCACCCTCGAATACGGTCTGAACCAGAATCGACCGGTCAGCTCCGTAGCTTTTGACCGCGCCTTCAACCCCGGCTTCCTTCAACACCGCTCTTACATCGCTTACGGTTACATCGTCTTCAAAGCGAAGCACTACCTCGGTTCCGCCCTTGAAGTCAATGCCGTAATTCAACCCCCTGATAAGCAGTGAAACCAGCCCTGCAAGCATCAGTGTGAGTGAGATCACGTAAGCTATTTTCCTGTACTTCAGAAAGTCTATGTTCGTATTTTTTATCAGATGCATGCTGTATCGTTCTTAATGATATTTAACCGAAACTTTTGACTGTCATCAGATTTCTCTCTATCAGCAGGTTAAAAATAACCTTTGTGATAACCAGAGCGGTAAAAAGGCTTGCCGCCGTGCCGATCATCAGGGTAAGCGCAAATCCCTGTATTGGACCTATACCATAGATATAAAGCAGAAATCCTGCACCAAGCGTTGTAATCTGGGAATCAACGATCGCCGAGAACGCCTTGCTGTATCCCGTATCAACCGCGAGACGAAGGTTCTTGCCCGCGGCAATCTCTTCCCTTACTCTTTCGAAAATCAGCACATTGGCATCAACTGCCATACCAATCGTCAACACGATACCGGCAATACCGGGAAGAGTCAGCGCTGCGCTGAATCCTGCAAGTACCGATAGGACGAACAATATGTTCAGGATAAGAGCTATATCGGCTGAAACACCTGCTTTGCGGTAATAAACGATCATGAAGAGCGCAACAATACACAAGCCCCAGCTCGCAGAAAGCAGACCGGACCTGATATAGTCTGCACCAAGAGAGGGCCCGACCGTCCGCTCTTCGATAATTCTCACAGGCGCGGGCAGGGCGCCCGCTTTCAGAACGATTTCGAGATCCTGGGCTTCCTCGATACTGTCGATGCCGTTGATTACCGAACTGCCTCCGGGAATTTTAGACTCGACAACCGGAGCCGAATACACCGCACCGTCAAGAACAATAGCAATCCGGCGGCCGATATTTGCACCGGTAATTCTTGCCCATTTTGCTGTCCCGTCGGAATTCATTCTCATGGTAACTTCCGGCTGAAGCGCGGACGCACCGAACGTAGCCTTTGCCTCGGTAATTACCCCGCCTGTAAGCTCAGGTGTTTTCTTCAGTAGAAACATATCGTACAACACCTCTCCGTCACCCACTTCAATAGATCTTGCCGAGAGGCGGATTTCCGAATCCTTGGGTAACAGCTTCTGAATATCTTCACGCTGGAACAGCCCGGTCAAGTACTCCCTGGAATAATCAGGGACGTATACCCTTCCGTTTTCCATAAAAATGTTCTCGTAAAGAGGATTCGCTGTTTTGACAGGACTCTCTCCATCGGGCATAGACTCTGTTTCTTCTGCAGCCTCGCTGTCAGCAAGGAACCTGTTAATTCTTTCAAGCGCTTCCAGCATGCTTTCATTGTCCCTGACCAGCTTGAATTCCAGTTTTGCCGTACCCCGGAGCAACTTGCGTACCCTGTCCTCATCGGAAACACCGGGAAGCGCGACAATGATCCGCCTTGCCCCCTGTGTCTGTATGACCGGCTCTGCAACACCGTACTGGTCGACGCGGTTACGGATAATCTCTTTTGCCCGCACAACAGCGGCTTCCGCCTCTTTTCTCAGCTTGACGATTATCTCCTCATCACTGTCACGAACCTCATAGAAGTAGCGGCTCATTCGGATACTGCGTTTCTTGAATTCCGAAACCAGCAGCTCGATAACCTGTGCATTGCCATCAACAGCTTTACTTTTGACGGCGGCAATTATCTCGTCAAACGTATCGTCCTTGTTCCATGCCCTTTCCTTGATGAGATCGATGAGATCAACCTCAAGCACGAGATACATGCCCCCCTTGAGATCAAGCCCAAGTTTCAGGCTTTTTTCAGCGGCTGTTTCGATAGCCTCACGATTCTCACGGACAAATTTGAGACTGTCTTCAGCCGTGGTCAGCCGAGCGAGTTGCTTTGAATAGGAATAATCCTTATAGGTAGGCCACAACGACCATAGAGAAAGCGCCGTCAGGGCCACAATAAGAATACTTTTGAACCGGATGTTTTTCATATATGCATATATGCATTTTGCTTTGCGGATATTCCACAGTCAGTGAATCAAGTTCAGCCAATATATAAAACCAGGGTATGATTAACAATGCAGCCTGGTTGCCTGATAGCTCCATGGCTTGTTGGCTCGATAGTCGATTAGACGTGAAAACTCCCATACACTCCCACTGAGAATAACACACCGCCCCCAAAAAGCACAGGGTACACCGCTTGTCACTTTCGAGGGTACCTCTATTTATTGCCGTGAGTAGGGGTTCTATCGGGATACAAGGCGGACGGAACACAGAAACCGAAGTGTATCCCGACAGGTCGGAGCTCACGAAGTAATCATGGCGCGCAACAAATAATAGAAGTGCCTGCAAAAGATCGGGGTCGGAAGAATCAGTAGGCAGTCCTTCAGTATGCAGTAGGCAAAAAAAAGACCGCCTCATATGTTGCGTATGAGGCGGCCTCCTGTTTCTCTGGGAAAGTGCTTTTATCCCCAAATATCCTGGGATATGTTGTTATACCAGCCTCGCGCATAGGTTGCCTCTTCACTCAACTGATCATCATCAGCATCCATAGGCGTAAGACCTCCGGCACCTTTTATGCTTACGATACCATCACTGGTAAGTTTGTAAACAGCAGCAACAGAAATGCCGTAGCCGGGGCCGACAAGGCTGTAGCATGTATTCACAAGTGACGGCGGAGCGGGCACCTTGCCCTGCAGCAGGCGAACAATGCTCGCTGCCGTGACTTTACCCTGACTGCTGGCGGCAAACCCTGATTTAGGCATTGCGCCGGCAATACATGAGTCACCGATAACATGAATTCCAGGATGAATCGTGGATTCGAAAGTAATCGGGTTTACCGGGCACCAGCCTGTCTCATTGGTCAGTCCTGCTTCTGCGGCAATTTTTCCGGCTCTCTGCGGAGGGATGACGTTGACCACACCACCCTTTACCGGTCCGGCTGATGTCTGGACAGTCATTGCCGCTGGATCAACAGCGGTAATCTTGCCGCCTGCCGAACCTGCTCGCCACTCAATAAGACCAGGGTAAAGCTTTTCCCACCCTTTGGTGAACAAACCTTGCTTGGAGAACTTCTCCTTGGCATCAAGGATAACGACTTTCGAGTTCGGTTTGTTCTTTTTCAGATAATTGGCAATCAAACTCGCTCTTTCATACGGCCCCGGAGGACAGCGGAACGGGTTACCGGGAGGACAGATAAGCACATTGTCGCCATCTTTCATTTCTTGCAACTGCTTGGTCAACAGCTCGGTCTGCGGCCCGGCTTTGTAAGCGTGAGGCATTTGAGTGTTCGCAACTTCCTCGCTGTATCCTTCAATGGCATCATAATCGAAGTCGATACCAGGAGATACAACCAGACGATCATATTTCAGTTCCTGCCCGCCTTTGAGCTTTACAGTGTGATTGGCGGCATCAATTTCAGCAGCCTCTTCATGGATAACCTCTATACCGTAGGCGCTTTTCAATACATCGTATGTTCGGCCGATGTCCTTCATTTCCTTTAAACCGCCCATGACCCAGTTACTGAAAGGACAGGTATAGAACGTGGTAGCCGGCTCGACAAGTGTCACAGAAACCGATGGATCAAGTTTTCGGATATACTTTGCAGTAGATGCACCGCCGAATCCGCCACCAATAACAACCACATGTTTCTGGCTTGCAAAAAGCGGCTTGGCGCCGCCGAAAACCCCAAGTGTAGAGCCGGCTGCTCCGGCAATGACGAGTTTGTTGAAATCTCTACGTGTAAATTTCTGACTCATGTTCATTCCCCCGCTTATTTAGAATTTTGTTGACTTAGGCCGCCAAAGTAATCGGCAATGAGTGTGATCTCTTCATCGGTGTAACCTTTGGCATGACGCCCCATTACCGTAGAGTAACGCTCATCGTTCTTAAACTCCATTAGAGCCGTTTTCAGATATGGCGCTGATTTTCCATAGAAGCCCGGCATAATACCGACACTTTTACCATCGGTACCGTGGCAGGAAGCACAGGAAAGCGCGAGAATTTCGCCACGCGGGTCAACATCCTCAGCCGAGGCCGAGGCCTGTTGGGCAGCGCCCTGTTTTTCGGATGTCTGTGTTTCACACCCGGAGAGCGCCGCGGCTGAAATAAGGCCGACAGACAGCCAAGAGGTAATTTTTTTAACCATAGTTCTAATCTCCTTGTTTGTTATGGATTAGCGGAATGATGGGACCGAATTTCTTATTTGTGGCTTCAGCTACACAGGGTTCCCGCTTACTTCCCCTGCATGAGACACCGAGCTTCGTGTCATTTTTTATCCTCGAACCGAGGGAAAGAGTTTAAAAATCCCTTGTATTTTCATTTATTAATTGCTTGTGTAATAAATTATGCATGAAGCCACGTACCCTACCCGTCATGCGTTCTCGCAGAACCGCTCGACAGCCATAAAATTTCCCTACTTTTGGTATCTCCGGCCATCCTGTTTAAAGATGGCAGTCGGTACTCAGACAGGTTTTGTTATGTACTTTTCTTTAGATGAAAGTAAATACCCTGCGCCTTATATAACTATATATTTATATAACAATTTTTATCATGCAACACAAATAATAATTACCGGCCTTCAGGCATAAGGGCACCTCTATTAATTTGTTGCACGACCCGAATACTTCGTTGGCCCCGACCTATCAGGATCGAAATCCTCATCCCGATTTGTATTCTCTATAGAATCTGGACTCACGACAAAAGGCCACCTCTAATTGTCATGAGCGGTTCAAATGCAAGGCAAAGAGGGCGTAGAACCCCCTCCTATCCGCTCAACGAAGCAATTGAAGCGTGGAATAAATAAATGGAGGTGCCCTAAGGTTTCCCAAATAATATACATTTACGTATAGATAGCGGAAACCGGAACATTCGATTGTATGCATATGAGGGTACCTCTATTAATTGTTGTGAGCGATCTGAAGACAAGGCGGACGGAGCACAGAAACCCTCTCCTATCCGCCCAACGAAGTATTCGGGTCGCGCAACAAATTAATAGAGGTGCCCGTGAGTATAAACGCCGCTGACTGTCGGTACAGGCAAAGAACGCGAAGATATTCATAAGAGAAAAACAAATAAATCATTATATAATAATAAATTAACAAGAACTCCTTGAAATCGGTCACCATACACTAAAGGAGTATCAGAACATTGAAATCAAGCGATAGAAACCTGTTTCACGTGAAACACCTTCAGCAATGAGTATGTATGATATTATAGTTGCAGGCGCAGGCCATGCAGGCTGCGAGGCAACCCTGGCCGGGGCTCGAATGGGGCTGAAATGCCTTCTTATCACTTCAGATCTTTCGGCCATAGCAAGGATGTCCTGCAATCCGGCAATCGGAGGTGTGGCCAAGGGGCAGATAACAAGGGAGATAGACGCTCTGGGCGGAGAAATGGCAAAAGCCATCGATGCCACCGGAATCCAGTTTAGGATGCTTAACAGAAGCAAAGGCCCTGCCATGCACTCGCCAAGAGCACAGGCCGACCGTACCTGTTACTCCCTTTACATGCGCAGGGTTATTGAACAGGAAAGCAATATTGCTCTGCTTCAGGACAATGTTACCGGAATCGTTACGGATCTCAACACTTGTACCGGCGTGATGGTCAGCTCAGGACGCACTATCAATGCAAAAGCCGTCATCCTCGCCTGCGGCACTTTTCTCAATGGCTTGATACATATAGGCATGAACCACTTTCCAGGAGGCAGAACCGTTGCAGAACCCCCTGTTTCGGGGCTGACCGAATGCCTCGCAAATCTGGGATTTCAACATGGCCGGCTGAAAACCGGTACTCCGCCAAGAATAGACCGCAGAAGCGTTGACTATACAAAAGTCACTGCTCAACCGGGTGATCAGGAACCATCTCCGTTTTCTTTCAGCACACATGATCTTTCAGGGAAAAAACAGATTGATTGTTACCTGACAGCAACCACCGGAGAAACCCATCGCATTCTTGAAACAGGTTTCGGCCGGTCGCCGTTATTTTCAGGGAAAGTAAAGGGAACCGGACCGCGCTACTGCCCCTCAATTGAAGACAAAATTCACCGTTTCAGCGAAAAAAGCAGTCACCATATCTTCCTTGAGCCTGAAGGTTTTGACACAAACGAAATGTATGTCAACGGCTTTTCAACTTCACTGCCTGAAGATGTCCAGCTCAAAGGACTGCGATCAATCCCCGGTCTTGAAGATGTCATTATGATGCGGCCCGGCTATGCCATAGAGTATGACTACTTTTTCCCATATCAACTCCACCCCACTTTGGAAACAAAGCTTGTGAATAGCCTTTATTTCGCCGGGCAAATAAATGGAACGTCAGGCTACGAAGAGGCTGCCGCACAGGGAATTATGGCGGGGATCAATGCCGCTCTCGGCATCTTTGACAAAAAGCCTTTGATACTCAAGCGGTCCGAAGCATACATCGGGGTACTCATTGACGACCTTATTACCAAGGACACCAACGAGCCCTATCGCATGTTTACCTCCTCTGCCGAACACAGAATCATACTCAGGCAGGATAACGCCGACCTTCGCCTGATGCCTTATGGATACGCATGCGGCCTGCTGTCGGAAAAAGTATATAAAGACCTGATGACAAAAAAGGCCGCGATTGCTGAGGTCAAGGAGTTGATTGCATCATTGAGTATTGCCGCTGCTGAAATCAATACACTGCTGACAGCACAGGACAGTCCGCCCGTAACCGGGAGTACAAGGATAGCGAATATTCTCAAACGCCCGAATATGTCATTTTCATCCATACTTTCGACTTGCCATGAAGTCGCCGAAAAAATTTATGCAGTCACCAAGGCTCCTGATGTGCTGGAACAGGTTGAGATCGATTGTAAATATGAAGGTTACATCCAAAGAGAACGCTTTATGGCGGATAAAATATCGCGCCTCGAGTCACACAAAATTCCCGAAACATTCAACTACAGTGCTATAAAGGGCTTATCAAGTGAAGGCAAAGAGAAATTATCAAAACATAAACCATCAACAATAGGACAGGCGTCAAGAATACTCGGCGTTACACCTGCCGACATCTCTGTCCTCATGGTAAAAATCGGGCGTTAGACAGGAAATGCACCCGATGTTTCACGTGAAACATTACCATCATCTCGTTTATAACCGTTACACAGAACTACTATGAGCGATAACTCTCAGGAAACCCTCGATCAGAACGCAAACGCTCTTCTTTTCGGAAAAGACAGCGAGGAACGAATTGTAGGAATTCATCAGGTATCCGACAGCAGGGTGAGGCTTTACATCAGGGATGGCAACACCGTAAACAGCCGCGATGATGACTTCTACCCCTTCTTTTTTCTTTCTGAACACACGCTTCTTGATGGATATACCCCGGCAAATAATGAAAAATACTGGCTTATAAAACTTCAGGGAGGAAATTTCTATCGATTTCTGGCCATATTTAAAAATCAGCAGAACTACCGAAATGCACTTGATTATGTGGCATCGAGATCAAAATCATCCTCCGAAGACGATAATGACACCGGTTTTTCAGGCAATTTGACTTACAGTAGGGGTGACTCGGTAACGCAATTCCTTTTTCAAACAGGTAAAACGCTGTTTAAAGGAATGGTGTTCGAGGATCTTTACCGTATGCAAATCGATATTGAAACGTACTTCAAGCCCGAAAAAAGCACCAGCAGCAAAGTTTCGATTGGCAGCGACCCAATTATTATCGTATCTCTCAGCGATAACAAGGGCTGGGAGCACGTTATCCATACGAAAGAGATAACAGAAAAAGAATTGCTGCTGGAACTGGTAAAAATCATTCAGTTGAAAGATCCCGATGTAATCGAGGGGCACAATATTTTCAGTTTTGACCTTTCTTATATCCAGAGAAGATGTGAACTGCATGGCGTGGAATTCAGGATCGGGCGTGACGGCTCAATACCGAGAAGTTATCCGACAAGCATCCGCTTTGCGGAACGCTCAATAGATTATCCATTTTTCGATATAGCCGGAAGACACGTTATCGACACCTTTTTCCTCGTGCAAAATTATGATGTCGCAAAACGCTCAATGCCCGGATACGGGCTGAAAGCTGCTGCGAAATTTTTTGGGTTCGCCTCCCCCGACAGGACCTATGTCCAATACAGTGAAATAACGGAACTCTGGGAAAACAACCCCAACCGCCTTCTGGCCTACGCACTTGACGATGTTCGGGAAACGAGACAAATTGCCGCCCTGCTTTCCGGCAGTAACTTTTATATGACAAGGATGATGCCCTACACTTACGCGCAAACGTCGAGAATGGGTCCTGCAGCGAAGATAGAAGCGTTGTTTGTAAGAGAGTACCTTAAAGAAAAGCACTCTCTGCCAAAGCCGGAAATCGGTCAACAGCACACGGGAGGATTCACGGAAGTGTTCCTGAAAGGCATCCTTGGCCCTGTAGTCTATGCTGATGTTGAGTCTCTCTATCCATCTATTATGCTTTCCTATGACATCTGTCCGAAAAGCGATGAACGAAGGATTTTCCCTAAAATACTGACAGATTTGAAAGACCTGCGCTTTACTGCAAAGAGTAAAGCAAAAGAAGAAAAGCAAAAAGGCAACAACTCTCTTGCGGCCAACTATGATGCCATGCAGTCCTCTTTCAAAATACTCATTAACGCAATGTACGGCTATCTCGGTTTCAGCATCGGCATATTCAACGACTACGAGGAAGCCGATCGTGTCACGACAACAGGCCAGGAAATAGCCCGCAAGATGATAAAGGAATTTGAATCACGGGGCTGCAAGGTTATTGAGGTCGATACCGATGGCATCCTGTTCGTTCCACCACCTCATGTCGTTTCAGAACAGGATGAAATCGCGCTTGTTGACAAAGTATCTGCCGTTATGCCAAAGGGAATTACTATCGGCTATGACGGGCGGTTCAGAAAAATGATCTCTTATCTGAAAAAGAACTACGCCCTTCTCGGCTATGATGGCTCTATCAAACTGAAAGGCTCCTCTCTTATCAGCAGAAGCGGCGAAAAATTCGGGCGTGAGTTTATCCGTAAGGGGTTTGAAAAACTTCTTGAAGAAAATGTCGAGGAATTGCATGAGCTGTACGTTTCATACAAGGAAATGATCCTGAATCACAATTGGTCGATCGAAGATTTTTCACGCACAGAAACGCTGAAAAGCAGTATTGAACAGTACACAACGGATACCGAATCCGGTAAAAGGCCGCGGTCGATAACCTATGAGCTTGCGTTAAAAAAGAACCTTTCAGTCAATAAGGGAGACCGGATCACCTACTACGTTTCCGGAAGCGGCCTGCAAAGCAGCCATTATGACAAAGGACGCCTTGCTGATGAATGGGACAGCTCAAAACCGGATGAAAACACACAATTTTACCTGAAAAGGCTTGATGAATTCTCACAGAAATTTCTTCCGTTTTTCAAGCCGCAGGATTTCAGTTCAATTTTTTCAACCGACACCTTGTTTTCCTTTTCTCCGGAAGGGATAGAGCTCGTCAAGGAAATACGCCACAAGGGGACGGAATCAATCGGTGAAGACGATATACCATTTTAAAATAACAAGTTAGCAAGTTTTATGCTTTTAGGGCTCTTTTATTTATTCCGCGCTTCAATTGCCTCGTTGAGCGGATAGGAGGGGGGTCTGCGCTCCGTTCGCCTTGCACTTGAACTGCTCATGACAATAAGTAAAGGTGCCCTTTATTTCAACCTACAGAAGTGCCTAAAAAAGAAATGGCTATATTTCCTCTCCTTAAAGATGGAACTTTATGAATTTATTCCCTGTATACTTAAGACGAAATAACAAAATCCACCTTTTTCTTCATGTAACTTAAGACCCATACAAAATAATGGTTGATAATAAAATTCTTCCCGTTACCGATGATGTTACTTGGATAGGTATTCTCGATCCCGGCTTGGTTACTTTCGATATTGTAATGGAGACCAAGTATGGTACTACTTACAACTCCTATTTCATCAATGCGGACAAAAAAACAATCGTTGAAACTTCAAAAGCCAAGTTCTGGCCTACATATCTTGAAAAAATAAAAAGGGTTACCGATCCTGCTGAAATCGAGTACATCATTGTTGACCATACAGAGCCAGACCACTCGGGCAATGTGAAAAACCTGCTCGAAGTTGCACCCAACGCAACGGTCGTTGGCAGTGCAAACGCGATCAAGTTTCTTCACGATCTTGTAGACGGTGATTTCAAATCAATGACCGTCAAAGATGGCGATACCCTCGATCTCGGCAACAAGACGCTCCGCTTCATCAATGCGGTAAACCTGCACTGGCCTGACGCTATTTATACCTGGCTGGAAGAAGACAAGGTACTCTTTACCTGCGACTCATTCGGCTGCCATTACTGCCATGAAGAGATGTACGATGATCTGGCAGGTGATTTCGACGATGCCTTTACCTATTACTTCGATGCCATTTTGAGGCCGTTCAGCAAGTACATGCTGCAGGCCATCGAACGTATCGCGGATCTCGACATCAAAGTAGTCTGCCCCGGTCATGGCCCTATACTTCGCTCAAACTGGAAGAAATATGTCGATCTTTCCAAAAAATACGCTCAGAGCGCGATTGCGCTCCCCAATGAGAAAAACATTCTCATCGCTTATGTGTCGGCTTACGAAAATACCACCGTCATAGCGGAAAAAATCGCCGAAGGCCTGCGCCCCCACTGTGATTTTACCATCGATGTATGCGACATTGAAAACATGCACTTTTCAAAGCTCGAAGAAAAAATCGCGCACAGCGCGGCGATCATTGTCGGCTCACCGACGATCAACCAAAACATCGTTCAGCAGATCTATCAGCTCTTTGCCGCCATCAACCCCATTCGTGACCGCGGCAAGCTTGCCGCAGCATTCGGCTCCTACGGTTGGAGCGGTGAAAGCATCAAAATCATCGAGTCGAACTTTACCAACCTCAAGCTCAAGGTGTTTGATCAGCATGTCAAGGTTAAGTTCAAACCTCACGAGAAAGAGTTTGAAGAGTGTAGGGAATTCGGTAAAGCCTTCGCCAAGGAGCTGATCGAAAGAAACAAGCTTGTCTGTGATGTGTAGGCGGACAGTAACTGATTAAAAAAAGGGTCTTATGGCCCTTTTTTTATGCATATTAAGCCTCAGACTCACGAATCCCTGATACTGATCCATCCAAGACAACTCTCTTCCTATAACCAATTCTTTAGGGCACTCTATTAATCTGTTGCGCGACCCGAATACTTCGTTGGTCCCGACAAGTCGGGATCGAAATCCTCATGTACTCTGTGTACACTCCGGTTTCTGCGTTCCGTCCGCCTTGTCTTCAGGTCGCTCACGACAATTAATAAAGGTGCCCTTCAGTGGTAATATGATGAGGTTTTAATGGAAGCCTTATTTGTCAGAAGATCGACGTATGCGCCTTCGATGAGCTGCGACAGCTCTATACCGAGCCGTTTCAGAAATTCGTGAGCTTCCTCGACTCCGGCTTCGGGAGTTTCGTGTTCTTCCAGAATCACCTCAAGTTCAAGAAAGTGCCCCAGATCAGAGACTTTGTCGAGATGGATACGCGTTCTCCCTGCAAAAAACAACAAGCGGTGTTTTTGCACACGGCCTGCCTGACCATAAGACATTGCTAACAAATCTTTCATCATCTCAGGTTCTGAAACAGGCGAGTGGAGATAAAAGGACTCCTTTGGTCCCTTCCGGTTAGCACGGCGGTAAAAAATAAGTTTACTCTCCCCCGTAGATAACATGCGAAGCTTTAATCTTCCGGTTTCGCAGGCAAAAAATGTGTCGTCCTGAATAAGCTCGACCGGGCCGCGGTCCGCAATAGCAGCGACTTGTGGAATGAGAGCGTCAACACTTGGGATGATGGCTTTGATCTCGATGTTTCTTGGCATGGAATTTTTCCGAGTTCAGCTCACAAGCTTCGTGATATCATGCCATGTAACAAATAGTGAAAGCAAAATAAATAACATGATTCCCGCAAGATTGATGATCTGGTGGGTTCTGGCACCAATAGGTTTGTTCCTGACGGTTTCAATCAAAAGCATGAAGAGTTGACCTCCATCCAGTCCAGGAAAAGGAATCAGGTTCATGATCCCAAGGCTCAAGCTCAGGAAACCGGTAAATAAAAGAAGATTGATCCATCCGCCGCTTGCAGCCTGACCGGCAAGCGCGGCAATCCCCACCGGGCCTGAAAGATTTTCCATACCCGCCTGATTAGAGAACAGATTGATGAAAAGATGGCCGGTTTCCGAAATAACGGTCCAGACCATCTGCATGCTGGTAATTACAGCACTGAACAGCGGCATACCTTCACCGGCCATAAACGCAGGAACAAACAACAGGAAAGCAAAAAGTATATTGAAAAGAGAGCCGCCTGACATAATCAGTGCACGCGAAGTTCGTGACGAACTGAACAGCTTTGCTGCTTCTTCATCTCCCTCTCCGGAAAAGCTTACAAATCCGCCAAGGGGCAGCAAACGTAGTGTGAACTCCGTCTCCCTGTGCCGAAACAATGTCACAATCTTAGGGCTGAAAGGAAACCCGATGGAAAACTCATATACCGGCACGCGAGCCCTGCGTGCAGCAAAAAAATGACCAAACTCATGCACAAGCACAACCAGTGAAAGAACAAGAATAAATGAAATTATTGCTATAAGCATAATTATTTTAATATTTTACCGTTTCTGTAAATCTTTTTCAAGAATCCTTATCTCCCCATCTCCATCTCGTAGGCTCGCCCTTGTACCAGCATACAGCAATAAAACCTGCTGTCAACATAACGGCGAATACAATGTACTGTAAAAGCCCCGCCTCGCTGCTCAGAGGAAAAAGAAAAATACCCGCAGTGATTAACCCCAAATAAAGCACCATAACAACCCAGCCCTGCCAGTTTACTGGCAGCCCCCAGCCATAACCATACTTTTTGGCAGGAAACCAGTAGTTCTTTTGAACCGGCTTAGGGTTCATTTCATCGGATTGCACCATGTTTTTCAGCCTTGAGCACAGGATTTACACGAAAAGATTACCAAGCAATGAAATAATAAAAAAACTACAACAATATTTCAGCAAAACAATATATAGCTCAAAGTCTTTTTGCTCAACCACAATGCACTATCAACAAGCCACCATTCGTATGCGCCGCCTAACATAGCTATCGAACTACGCCACAGGCTTTTCTAACAATCACCTGAAAACGATGTCCTTCACCAATCTCCTCCCAATAGCTTGATTCAACCTGTCGATGATATCTTTTTTCCTGTAATTCAGTTCTGTTCTCCATGAGGGACTCAGCACATGTACATAAAGAATACCACGAGCGAATTTCTCTACCTTCGTCATTTTGGCAATAGTTCCGCCTACAACGCCGTCCCATATCCTGAGAGCCTGGTGCTCTTCATGCGCCTGATTCATACCGTAGATAGAATAAACTTCATCCACGATATCATTGAATTTCCTTGGTGTCCTGGATGATTTCATACTGAACGGATCATTGCATCAACTCCTCGACGGAGATGCTGTAAGCACAGTTGATCTCTTTCTTATCCGTTGAGGTGATAATTGATTGCCCCGACCCATCAAGCAGCTCGAGAACCTTTTCCACTCTCTTTCTATCAAGTTCACTAAAAAGATCATCAAGCAGAAACAGCGGTTTTTCTCCGGACATCCCGCTTATAAACCTCTGCAGCGCAAGTTTTACTGCTATCAGAAATGTTCTAAGCTGGCCTTGAGACGCATATTTCTTTACTTCAACGCCATTGAGCAGAAATACAATATCATCCCTGTGCGGTCCAAGAAGAGTTTGCTTACGATACATCTCCTGTGCTTCAATGTCCTTGAAGCGATGCATCATAGCGTTCGCCAGTTCTTCTTCAGTAGTTTCCGGCACATGTTTCCCTATGGAAGAACAGTAACTGAAACCCGGCATTTCACCAAGACCGAGCTGTTTATACACAGGTTGAAAGTATTCAAGGAACTGGGAAAGAAACCTGGATCTCTCCGACATAATCGAACCGGCGAGCAGGGAAAGTTTTTCCGTCCATATCTCCAAGCTGTTCCTTACTGTACCCTCATCACCCATTACTGCAAGAAGCGTATTGCGCTGTTGCAGCACCCTGCGGTACTGCAGGAGGTCATCGAGGTACCGCTTGTTGATCTGTGAAAGGGCATTATCCATGAACCGCCGTCTTTCCTGAGGAGAGCCGCTAACAATAGCAAGCTCCATAGGGGAAAAAGTTATGCATGGAATACGTCCGATGAGCTGCGAAAACTTTTTCAGCTCTTCACTGTTTACGAAAATCCGTTTTTCGGCCGTCTTTGCATAGGAGACCTTCACAGAAACTTCGATACCTCTGTCATCGCTAAATCTGCTTGTCAGGAGAAAGTAGTCGGCTGAAAAACTCAAACATTCTCTGTCAAGGGACCTGTTAAATCCCTTTGCAAGTGTACAGTAATGAACAGCTTCAAGTATGTTGGTTTTACCGGAACCGTTAGGCCCGTATACAAGATTGATCCCGTCAGACGGAACGAAGGTCAGATCAGCATGTTTCCTGAAATTGACAAGCTTTATTTCCTGTAAATGCAACGATCAGTCCGGTCTCTCAATTGTTGATTCTTACCGGCATAACCAGTATCATCAGATTGTCGTTATCTTTCCCTTTTTCCGGTTTAAGAATAACGGCTGTTGTAGGAAGACTCAACTCGACGACAACAGAGTCTTCGTCAATATGGGCAAGTGCAGCTTCAATAAATTTCGAGTTGAAACCTATCTCTATTTCTTCTCCGCTGTAGGTACATGCCAGATCTTCCTGCGCCGATTCCCCTTCATTGATATTCTCAGCGGCAAGTTTTATGGAAGATGGCGTGATAGAAAACCTGATATCACCGATGCTTGAAAATCTCCCTACCCTTTTGACAGAATCGTGGAAGAGAACTCTTTCTATGGTAAGCTTCTTATCGTTTTCAAGAGGAATTACCGCTTCATAGTTGGGATATTGCTCGACAATCAGCGCAGCATCGAGAACAAGATTACCCGTTGAAAAACGTATGGATTTGTTTGCCGAATCAATCGATATTTTGACGTTGCCCTCGCTGACCAGCTTTTGCAGAACAGATAACACTCTTGCCGGTATAACGACTTTCTGTTTTTCCGAAAGAGATACGTCACATGTTTTTCTAAATCTTACCAGGCGATGACCGTCGGTAGAAACTGCAGTAAGAAGATTATTTTCGATTTCGAACAACACTCCCATCATTGCAGGTCTCATACCATCTACACTGCATGCAAAAATTGTCTTGTGAATAATGTTGAGCAAGTCCTCGGAAGAAAGCTCTAACTCTATGTCGTAGGTTTTATCCTGCTTTTCCGCTTTGCTTTCAAAGGTACACGGCATCCTGTAATGCCCCTTGTCAGTAACAATATTGACAATACCCTGATCACTTAACTGCTGGCGCTCAACTTCAAAACTGACACCTGTATCGTACATGCTTCTCAGGAAATCCAGAATCGTGCGTGCCTTCACTCCTAAATTGCCATGATCAGTTGACTCGACGTCCATTGTAGCAGTTATGGACATTTCCCCATCGGTAGCAAAAAGGGTAAGCACCTGGTTATCGAGAAATGCGTGCAGGTTTTCATAACGGGGATCCAGCGCTTTGGTGGGAATCGCTTGTGTTGCCTTGTTTACTGCATCCTGAAAATGTTTGATTGAGGTCGAAAATTTCATTGTACACTCTTTTTATTATTAAATGCTTAAAAAAGTTGTTGTTGTTATTGAGTGTGTGGAAATCTTGATTATTCTTTCTCGTTAACCGTAACTTACTATTACGTATACTCTTACGCTTTTTTCTCCGGTATTCGCCTCTGTTGACAATATGTTGGTAACTAACCTGGTTTATCAACGTTTACCGGAACTTCTGACGGCTACCCTTCGCGGGGTGTTGATAATCTGTTTCATATACGTTCATGCATGCACACATTGTTGACAGGTTATCCACATTACGGTCCTGTGAAGAACAGCGTTCTTGTCTTTCATTACGGAAGATACCCATTGTCATTACATTGACATGATTTCAATGCGCTTTTTTAGCTCCTCTATATGGTTTCTGGTTTCCGCTGAGTTCTCAATTTTTTTCCGGATGGTATTGTAACCGTGGATAACGGTAGAATGGTCACGCCCCCCGAAATGAAGCCCTATGGTTTTGAGGGATGAATTTGTGAGCTCCTTTCCCAGATACATGGCAATCTGTCTGCCTGTTGCAATCTCTTTTTTCTTCGATTTTCCTTTCAGGTCGTTCGGGGTTATGGAGAAGTAAGAGCAGATTGCTTTTTCGATAGTTTCCAGGCTCAGCTGTTTTGACTGTATTCTGATGATGTCTTTAAGAGTAGATTTCGTAAAAGACAAATCTATATCCTGGTTGACAAGCGAATGGGATGCAAGAAGTTTGACGATGCACCCTTCAAGCTCCCTGACATTCTGTGTAACATTGGTTGCAATGAATTCAATGACGTTTCCATCAAGCGTCACACCGCTTTGCTCCAGCTTGCTTTGAATGATAGCTTTTCTGGTTTCATAATCAGGGGCCTGTATGTCCGCCGACAGCCCCCAGTTGAACCTTGAAATAAGACGGTCTTCGATTCCCTTGATCTCCTTGATAGGCCTATCCGATGAGAGGATGATTTGTTTGTTCGACTGGTGCAGTGTGTTGAAGATGTGAAAAATTTCCTCTTGGGTTTTTTCTTTGCCTGCAAAAAACTGGATGTCGTCGATAATCAGGACATCAACTTTCCGGTAAAAGGCTGAAAACTCCTGAATATTGCCGTTCTGAATGGCATTGACGAAATCTATGGCAAATTTTTCACTGGATACATACAGTACATATTCCGAAATGCATTTTTCACGAACCTCATTCCCTATTGCCTGAATCATGTGTGTTTTTCCCAACCCCACGCCGCCATAAATAACGAGTGGGTTGAATGCATTCTGCCCAGGGTTTTGCGAGACGGATTTCGAGGCAGCAAAGGCAAGTGAGTTGCAGTCCCCCCGGATAAGGGTATTGAAGGTGTACTTTGGATTGAGGTGACTTTCGAATTTTGTGCGGTGGCGCTCCAGAAAGTCTCTGTCTGAAGATACCTGAGCTTCTGAGCCGCCTTGATTACCCGGCTCGGCTTTTGCTATATTCTGGTGAGGCAATTCAATTGTGACCGGATTGCTCTGGGATTTATCCATAACGATCGAGTACATCAGTTTTCCTTCAGAGCCAAGAATGTCTCTCAGCGCCTGTTTCAACTGTGTAGAGTAATTTTCTTCAATCCACTCGTAAAAAAACTGACTTGGAACTTCTATAGTCAGCTCGTTGTCCGAGAAATGAATGGGAGTGATGGGAGTAAACCATGTCTTGAATGCCTGGCTGTTAAGCTTGTCTTTAAGCACATCAAGACAGGCATTCCATATTTTCTGTGCTGTTTCTGCTTGTGCAGTATCGACTTTTGACGGTTCTTCGAGCAATTCCTTACTGGGCTGAGGCGACATGAAATCAGGGCATTTGTAATGTGGGAAACCCTTTCAAGGGTAAGTCATCAACATTTTCTGTTTATAAATTACATTTTTCAGTGCATAAAAAACAATTCGTAGAACGAAAAATTCCACATGGGCAAATGATCAGGTTAACATATGTTATCAACACGTTTATTTGTTGTTTTATAATGGCATAAGTGATTTGTCCTGTTTAGTTGTCAACACATTTGGATTGTGTTTCCGGTTAGGTTTTATAGGGGGCGAAGGGGGGTCGATTTTTTTTATCCACAAGTTATCCACAATGTGGATATGTCAGGTTAGCGGAAGTGCTTATATCGTGAGGAAATAGCTGGAAAAGCATTTCTGTGAGGTTGGATTTGAATGATGATTGTGCTAAATTCAATGCCCCGAATTTTTTGAATTATTACGGAGTAATGAGGAGTGTTTTACTATGAAGAGGACATTTCAGCCGCATAACAGAAAGAGACGAAACAAACATGGTTTCCGTCAGCGCATGTCTACGAAAAACGGTCGCAGAATTCTTGCATCGCGCAGAGCAAAAGGACGCCACTCGCTCAGTGTCAGCAGTGATATGGGGACCCGCAGAAAGTAGGGGAAAATAGCAATCGTCCCATGACGTTTTGAATACTACGCATGCTCATTCATTGAAAAAGTATGAGATACTCAGGGGCAGTACGTTGGTATCGAAGCTTTTCAGCTCAGCTCGCAGTTTCAGGGGGGAATTTATAAAAGTATTGTTTGCTCCGCTCGAGATGGAAAAGGGAGGGCAAAGAGCACTCCCGAAAGTTCTTTTTGTCGTCGGCAAAAAGATCATGCCCGGTGCGGCTGGCCGCAACAGGATAAAACGATTGATGAGAGAAGCATACAGGCATGAGAAATCAACTGCTGTCGAATGTGCAAGAAAATATACAGGGAGCGGCAATACGGTACTATGTATAGCGTTTATGTACACAGGGCGTGAGAAAAATACACTGCCGTCGTCGGAAAGTTTCAGAAAAGAAGTAAGGGGGCTTTTGGAAGGCATAATGAGAATGGCTCCCGGTTGAGAATACCGTTTGTCATGCTGAATGACTGTGTTTGATCAAGTGAACGTGGTTTTAGCAAAAAAGCATCATGGAACGCAATGTTTTCTGGAAAATAAACCAGGTGCCGATTTTTCTGATCAAGTTTTACCGGTCCTATATATCTCCCCTGCTGGGTCCTTCCTGCCGATTTTATCCTACCTGTTCAAATTATGCGCTCGAAGCGTTCAAGACTCATAACTTCTTTTATGCGATGTGGCTTACTCTGTGGCGTGTGTTGCGCTGTAATCCTTTTTCGAAAGGGGGATACGACCCGGTGCCGCATATCGGAAAAAAATTAAATGTTAAAAAAGGAGACAATGGATAGAAATTCTGTAATAGGACTTGTGCTGATAGGCCTGATCATGATTGTGTGGATGCAGTTTATGGCCCCGGAGAGAAAGCCCATGCAGGATATGACGACGACCGATGTGACCGCGGTCGACGAAACGCCTGAAAGTAGTCGTGAAGCAGCGGTGGCGCCAGTACAGGAGTTCGGCGGCAGTGACAGTTTCGGGGAATTTGCCGTTGCTGCCGACGGTGAGGAAAAACTGACCACCATTGACAACGACCTGTTTACGGCTGTATTTTCCTCGCGCGGGGCGACGCTGAAGTCAATGGTGCTGAAAGAGCATCTCAATGCAGAGCGGGAACGGTTTGACCTGGTAAAAAGCAGTGACGGCGGTGCTTTGTCTCTTTTTTTCCAGACCCGTGACGGTAAAAAGATAGATACAAGGGATCTTTATTTTACCGCCTCTGATAATCAGGGCGAGGTTTCCCTTACCGGTAAAGAGTCCTATTCCATAACCTACAGGCTTGATGTGTCTCCCGAAAGAAGTATTGAGATCGTCTACACGTTTACGGGTGATACCTATACCATAGGCTATGACGTGGAGCTTACAGGCTTCGACGGTATGCTGCCGGGCAATGAGTACCAGATTGAATGGGATGGAGGCCTTTTGCATTCTGAAAAAAATGTCGAAGATGAGATGCAAAATTCATGGGCTTCTGCTTACATGGGCGGAAGCCTTCTCAAACTTGATGCAAGCGATCCCTCAAAAGATTATCGTGAAGAGCAGTCCGGTGTTGCCAAATGGATTGCAGTGAGGACAAAATATTTTGTCGCGGCTATTATACCGGCCTCGCCGACGGATGGGGTGTATCTGAGCGGCAATCACAAGGCGGGAGAAAAGTTTGAAGACTATACGGCGGCACTGAAGTTCAAGCTGCCTCCGGATGAGAGAACGCACAAAGAGGCCCTGTCGCTCTATGTCGGCCCGGTCGATTACAATGTACTTCATTCTTTAGGAGTGAATCTTGAAAAGATCATGGACTTCGGCTGGGACTGGCTGACAAGGCCGTTTGCAGAGTATATCATTCTGCCGATTTTCAACCTGCTCAACAAGTTCATCGACAACTACGGTCTGATTATCATCATATTCGCTCTCTTGATCAAGGTGGTGACTTATCCGCTTACCATGGCTTCGACGAAGTCGATGAAAAAGATGGCGGCGCTCCAGCCGATGATGAAAGAGCTGCAGGAAAAGTACAAGGACAATCCCCAAAAAATGCAAAGCGAACTCGGGAGGATATACAAGGAAGCCGGTGTCAATCCTTTGGGCGGGTGCCTTCCTGTTCTTCTGCAGATGCCCCTGCTTTTCGCGATGTTCTATGTATTTCGTTCTTCCATAGAGCTTCGACAGCAGTCGTTTCTCTGGGCCAAAGACCTTTCGCTTCCGGATTCAATTCTTGATCTTGGATTCAGCATACCGCTTTACGGGGACCATATCGCCCTGTTTCCGATTCTCATGGGTGGAGCGGTCTATCTGCAGCAGAAGATTACTCCGACTACCCAGACCAATGAGCAGATGAAGATCATGATGTACATTTTCCCGGTCATGATGCTGCTCTTTTTCAACAACCTTCCCTCGGGCCTGGGTCTCTACTATCTGATGTTCAACGTGTTCAGCATCGCCCAGACGTTTTACATCAATAAAACAACGACAACGGAAGACCTGCCGGAAATAACTCCTGCAAAACCGGCTCCAAAGCCTCCTAAAAAGAAAAAAGGAGGGAAAAAGCGTTGACCGCGACGCCCGGCTGTTGATCCCTCGAACTGTCGGGGTTCGCTGTCAGAAAAGCGGTTGGGGACATGCTCCGGGATGAATTCTCCCGGAGCTGCCTGCTCAGGTTTGCTATGGGGTCATACGGCTGAACTCGCGGCATTGCGCACATCATGACTGTGCTCAACACCTGTGAGAGAAGGGGTTTTTCTTATTCGATATTCTCAATAATGCCTTATTTTTTGTTTGGTTATGGGATTAAATCATAATCATTTCAAAAGATGGTACAATATTGGGGCATAGATCTCGGAGGGACGAAAATAGAAGGAGCAGTCCTCGATGAAAGCCGCACACCGCTGGTTCGTATGAGGATAGCAACGGAAGCGCCCGGAGGCTACCGCCATATACTTTCCAGGGTCGGGAAGCTTGTGCAGAAGATGGCCGATGAACTTGGTTCGCCCCTTCCGGAACATATTGGCATCGGTACCCCAGGCAGGATTGACTGTGAAAACGGTCTTTTGAAAAACTCCAACACCGTCTGCCTGAACGGCAATCCACTGCATATGGATCTCAAGGATGTGCTGCAGGCCGGCGTTACGCTCGATAACGATGCAAACTGTTTTGCCCTTGCCGAATCGCTCTTTGGGGCTGGAAGAGAGACGATGCAGCGTGGTGCGGATGTAGCGTTCGGTATCATTCTTGGTACCGGTGTGGGCGGTGGAATTGTGTGCGGCGATAGGGTAATTCACGGAGCGCACGGCATTGCCGGAGAGTGGGGGCATAATGAGCTGCTGCCTGACGGGGAGCCGTGCTACTGCGGCCGGAAAGGATGTGTGGAAACTGTTTTGTCAGGGCCTTCACTTGAACGATTCTACACCATCCGGTCAGGAGGAATGTGGAAATCTCTCAAAGAGATCGCAGCAACGACAGAAACCGACCAGGCAGCCGCGGAAACCATTGAGCGTTTAGTGAACGGTTTCGGCAAAGCGATTGCCCAGGTAATCAATATTCTTGACCCCCACATTATAATTATCGGCGGTGGTGTCAGCAATGTGGAAGCGCTCTACTCCCCTGCAGCCAGGCGCGAAATAGAAACACATCTGTTTAACGGTTCCCTCGATATTCCGGTTGTACGTCCGGAGCTGGGGGACAGCGCCGGCGTTATCGGAGCGGCCTTGTTAACTGTAGGAAAGTCTGAATGAAAGAGCGCAACTTACGGGATTTTTATACAAAAGGTGAGCCTGTTGAACTAACAATTTCCGATATCGCTGAAAAGGATCAGTGTTTCGGGAGACTGGAGAACGGGACCGGAGTGCTTGTTCGGGGAATGCTGGCTGTGGGCGACAGGGTCAGGGCAGCCATAACCAAGGTCAGGCCGACCTATCTCGAGACGGTTCTCAACGAGTTGCTTGCCCCGTCCCCGGACAGGGTCAAGCCGGAATGCCCGGTGTTTGGCGTTTGCGGGGGGTGCAAGTGGATGCATGTGAGTTATGAGGCGCAGCTTCGTTACAAGCAGAAAAAGGTGCGCGATGCCCTCGTGCATATCGGCGGCTTTCAGGATATCGATATCATGCCGGTTCTTCCGGCCCGGAATACAACGCATTACCGGAACAAGGTGGAATTCTCCTGTTCCAGCAAACGATACCTGTTACCGGAAGAACTACAGAAGGATGTGCTGGACAAGCCAAAAGATTTTGCGCTTGGATTTCACGCTCCGGGTAATTTCGAGAAAGTGCTTGAGATCGACCGCTGCTATCTTGCCAAAGAGTGTATGAACCGTGTGCTTGACACTACGAGGGCTTTTGCTCTTGAGCAAAACCTTGAGCCTTATGCGGCAAGGCAGCATAAGGGGTTTTTAAGAAACCTCATGCTGCGCTACAGCGAGGAGCAGGATGAGCTCATGGTTAACCTAGTCACCTCATGGCATGACTCCAGGCTCATGGTGTCATACGGGGACCGGCTTTTGTCCACAATGCCCGGACAGAAGATGACAATCATCAACAACGTTACGACACGGAAAAACACGGTTGCCATCGGTGAGAAAGAGTATGTCATTCATGGTGAGGGGGTTATTCAGGAGCGTCTTGGAGATCTTCGGTTCAGGATTTCCGCCAACTCGTTCTTTCAGACAAACACAAAGCAGGCCGAAACCCTGTATGACGGTATCATGGAAATGGCAGGGCTGAGAGAGGATGATACGGTCTATGATCTTTATTGCGGAACTGGCACCATCACGCTTTATCTTGCCGAGCGCTGCCGTAGGGCAGTCGGGCTTGAAATCGTTGAGAGTTCTCTTGCCGATGCTGCAGAAAATGCCTCATGCAACGGTATCACCAATGCCTCGTTTTACGGAGTGGATCTGAAGGATTTTCATACCCTGCTCGGTATGCTCGAGGAATTCGGGTTTCCGAGGGTGATCGTCACCGACCCGCCAAGAGCTGGAATGCACCCGAAAGCTCTCAAGACAATGATTCGGCTTCAGCCCGAAACAATTGTCTATGTCAGCTGTAACCCGGCCAACCTTGCACGTGATAGCAAGGAGATCTCTGCTTCCGGCTTCCGGCTTGAAGAGGTTCAGCCAGTCGACATGTTCCCGCATACCAGTCATATCGAGACGCTGGCATGCTTCCGACGAGCAGTGTGAAGAAAAGTCAAAGGTACTGCGATGAACCCTTAATCGGGTAGGTCCAAAACTCCACTGGACATGCACGTTCATTACATGAAACACCGGATATGCCTACTTCCGGCTTGCATCTGTGTGTTGCTTAAGCTACTCCACGACGTCCCTCCGACGTCCCTCGAATTCAAAAGAGTTGAAAGCACAAACGGTTATTATAGACGAGAACCACTAATGCAGATATTCTGGAAGTAGTCCAAAAGTCCTCTTCCCGATGATGAATAGGACGGTTTATTCGGATTTCAGGTAAAAGATGAAAACAGGCAAAGGTTATCGGAGCTGTTAGAATGTCCGGGACGTTGTTCGGTAACCACAATAAGTTTGATGTTGTAAAGCTTTTTGGCTCGCTAGAATTCACGGGTGTTGTTTTGTCATCGGAATGGTATCAAGGGCCAATACGTGCGAATCCGGAACCGTTGTTGGGTAGCGTTAAAAGTTGATTAAACGAAACTCTTCAGCAAGAGAGTCGTTCACTGCTTTATGAAGGAATTTTTCCAGAAACATATTTGTGGATAAGGCTGGAAACCAGGGTTTGGTAGGGCACGCCTTCTTCAAGTGATTTTGCTTTGAGACGATTCAGATCTTTTTCAGATATTCGGATATTGATCCGCTTGTTTTTCTTGAAGGCGTTCTTCGCATATGCTTCATACTCCTCCTTGAGCCGCTTGAAATCTTTGACGGATTCCCATTCATTATTTTCGTAGGATTTCAGGATTTCCTCTTCGTAATACTCTTGCTTATTCATCTTGTTGTCTTTTAAGGTATTTTTTCGTTGCCTTTCTGCTTGGGATAATCGTTTTCAGGAAAATCTCCTCTTCTATTTCAATAAAAGGGACGAGAACAGCGTAATCATCTACATCTATCACCAATATTCTTTGTCCTGGATATTTCGTTTGCTCTGGGTGTTCAAGTATATCGAGTATTTTCCCGGCCTCGATCTGTGACACGATGAGTTCAAAAGAGACACCTCTTTGAAGCTTAAGCTTATTGTTCTTCTCATCGTTCCATGCAAAGGTTTTCATGAGATAAATATACATTTATGTGTGCCTTTTGTCAATCACAGGAACTGGTTTACTTCTGATGTTTCTTTTGGTCGTTCCGGCTTTAAAACCCAGGATGCTTCGACTGATGAAGCGCAGGGGTCAACAGTTTCTTGCTTAGTGAACTATGGAACGTATTTTCTGGTTCGCCTATTATTTCTTACATAGAGGTAAGGGAAATAAAATAATGTAAGGAGAATTATGCCTGTTGCAACGATTACAAACAAGGGTCAGGTGACAATACCCAAAAAGATACGGGATGCGATGAACCTGCATTTCGGGGACAAGATTGAATTTGTCTGCGAAGAAGAGGGCATCATCACGGTTAGGCCGGTAAAGAAATCTGTTGATGCTGTATTCGGCAGGCTGTACGAGAAAGACAGGCGGGCCCTGTCAACAGAGGAAATCAATGAGATTGTCAGGAAGCAGGTCAAAAAAGAGCATAGCGGACAGGGTGATGAAAGCGCTTGATACCAACATACTGGTTCGTTTTCTGACAAAAGACGACGGGGCTCAGGCTGAACGGGTTTACCGCTTGTTTAAAACAGCAGAGGAGAACAAGGAGGTTTTCTTTGTTCCTGTACTGGTTGTTCTTGAACTGCTCTGGGTTCTGGAGTCAGCCTACGGTATTTCCCGGCAGGATATTCTTGATGCTTTTGACGAGCTGCTGCTGCTGCCGGTTCTGGAATTCGACGCACAGGATGCGGTGCGGGCCTGTATCGCTGATGCGCGCAGGAGCAAATGCGATATGTCGGATCTGCTGATAGCTCACTATGCGGTATTGTCAGGCGAAAGTGATCAGGTTCTGACATTCGACAGAAACGCGGCTAAATCAGGAATATTTCATCTGCTCAAGAATACTTGAAGTTGAAGGCCCCGGTTTCCGTAACCACAATAAGTTTGGTGTAACGCAGGCTTTTTTCGTTTTGGCCAACGATTGGTTGTGATCAGGGGCACCGGGCAAAGGTTGTATCGCAAGTTATTCAGCCCGGCTTTCGTTTTTCAGCTTTTTGGTCGGCGTTAATTCACGGGGGTTGTGTGGTGCTTGAAGGGGGTTTAAAGAGGTCTTTTTTGCTAGAGACTGAAAACGCATGTTTCATTCATCGGTTTACCCTGAACAGGAGAACACCATGAGAAAGCTTTCTATTCTTTTCATTATGCTCGCTGTTTTATTTGTCAGCACTTTGGCTATTGCTGCCGAAAAAGTTGATCGGCTTGATATCGCGAGTGGTGCTGTTTTGATATCGGCTACAACGGAATACAACCAGAAATGGGCGGGGATGATGCTTCTGGACGGGTCCACTGACATGGGATGGTGCAGCAAAAAAGGGAGTCCTTATCCGAATACGTTTCTCATCGAGCTGCCGAGCAGCGTTGCCATCAGTTCTTTCTACATCGACAACACCAATGCCCAGGAGAGCGGGTATCCCGGCATTTCCGCCAAGCGTTTCAAACTGTATGTATCGAACAAGTCTGCAAAAGAAGGCTTTAAGCTTATCTACGAAGGAGAGGCAGCCAAGGGGCAAAGAAAGGGTTTTACTATTGCGCGGCCAGTTCCCGGTCAATGGCTGAAACTCGAGGTGCTCTCGAACTGGGGAGATCCGCAGTATACGGAACTGATGGAACTGGAAGCCTACGGTGAACCGGCCAAAGCGATGACTGCCCCCAAACCGATAAAGGGAGTATATGATACCAATTACGGTCTCATGTGGTTGAGGCAGAGCGGCACAGGGATTGAAGGCTGTTACGATTGGGATAACGGTCGGCTCACCGGGACCACGGATGGGCGGGTGATACGTTTTCAATGGACTGAAGACGGACCGCAGATCGGAACGGCCGTAATGGTGCTGACTTCGGACAGCGCTTATTTAAACGGGTTGTGGTATGAAAACGGGCGTTATCAGGGCTTGTGGTACGGAACACAGGTAACGGACGGCAGGATGCCCAAATGTCGGCAGGCTTTGGAATCAAACACGAAAAAGGATGCGATCGGACGTTCCCTTGACGAGGCTGGCCGCGCTATTATCTACGGCATCTATTTTGATTTTGATGCCGCTACGATCAGGCCAGATTCCGAGGAGACCTTGAACCGGCTTCTGGAAGCGGTCAAGGCACGACCAAATGTTAAACTGGTCATCGAGGGCCACACCGATTCAGAGGGAAGCGATGCATACAATCAAACTCTCTCCGAAAAGCGTGCCCAATCCGTGGTGAACTGGCTGGTTGACCACGGTATCGCCTCGCAGCAGCTGTCGGCAGAGGGGTTCGGTGAATTCCGGCCGATGGCCGACAACGGCAGGCCCGACGGCAGGGCGTTGAACCGGCGCGTTGAAATCGCGATCAAAAAATAAGGTTTGTTACGTGATGGTTTGGGGTGTGTCAGTTCATCCTTTTTACGATAAGAGCACGGTTGGCTGTTTTGAGTGGGACGGAAATTGTTAAGAAAATGGCTGATTAATTGTCAATTGAATTGACAATTTGTATTATGTGATTAAACAAAAAATAGCTGAAGAATGATTACTGTTAAAGAAGATACAACGCTGGTTGGGGTATCGGAACTGAGGGAAGGTATCGATAAAATTCTGAAAAAAGCAGGAAAAGGTCCTGTGATTATTGAAAAAAGGCATAAACCTCAGGCCGTACTTCTTTCCAGTGAGGAATACGAGCGAATGCAGGAGGCTCTTGAAACTGCGGAGGATCTGGTGTTGGGCTATCTTGCGAACGAACGATATAAGGGAGCTTCACCGGGTGATTACCTGGATATCGAGACGTTGTTGAAAGAATAAGGATGTGGCAGGTCAAGGTACATCGCTTGGTTATTGAAGAGGATTTCAAAAAAATTCCTGAGAAACAACGCTCAGAGATTCTCAAAACCATCTTTAAAAAGCTCGGAACCAGCCCTGAACAATTTGGTGCACCCCTCAGACATGAACTGAAAGGATTCAGGAAGCTGAGGATAGGCGATTATCGTGTTATATACAGGATTGAAAAACAGAAGGTTCGTGTGCTTGTTTTAAAGGTTGGAATACGGCGCGACAGCGAAGTATACAGAGAGGTGCAGCATCGGTTACATAAGCTGTGATATAAATACATTTCCTGCCTACGGTTGCTTCGTCTGCTCCGGGTGCTCTTCGCAGTATCTTCTGATGAGATCGAGAAACTGTTTTCCATAGCGTTGGAGCTTGACCTCACCTACTCCTGAAACCGAAAGCATGTCCTCTGGGCTCCGAGGTAACAAGGCGGCCATATCGCGGAGTGAGCGGTCGGAGAAAACAATGTAAGGCGGAATCCCCTGCTCGTCGGCAAGCTGTTTTCGGAGCGCTCTGAGCAGTTCGAAAAGGTCGTTATCGTAAGTACCCGTTTCCTCGATACGTTTTCTCTTTGCGGTTTTCTTTTCCTGGATCCTGACCATCTCAACTTTCGCTTCATTTTTCAGCACCGGAACAGCTTTTTCCAGGAAATACAGTGCTGGGTAAAGGCCCTCGGACTTTGCAATCACTTTCTGGGCCAGTAGCTCATCGATAAGCAGCCTCCAGAACTTCTTGCTGCGGTCTTTACCGACGCCCCAGGTTTTCAGGCGGTCGTGACCGAAGTCATAGATTTTTTTGTTCTTGCTTCCAATGACGATATCGACGATGTGTGTGGCTCCGAACCGTTCTTCTGTGCGAGCGATTGCAGATAGCAGCATCTGCGCTTCGACGGTACAGTCGACGACTTCACGTGTGCCGAGGCAGATATCGCAGGAGTTGCATTTGTCGTGAGGATAGGTTTCACCAAAATAATCGAGCAGGGTTTTCCGTCTGCATACCGTTGTCGATGCGAACGAGATAACCTTCTGCAATGCTGTGAGTGCCCTCGTCCTTTCGGTTTCGTCAACGATCGTGTCGATGAAGAAACGGACTTTGGGAATGTCGGATTGCGAAAAGAGCATGATGCATTGAGCGGGCTCGCCGTCCCGGCCCGCTCTGCCGGTTTCCTGGTAGTAGTTTTCGATGCTTTTGGGCAGGTCGGCATGAATCACGAAACGGATGTTCGATTTATCGATACCCATACCGAAGGCGATCGTTGCGACGATGACATCGGCCTCGTCGCGGATGAACGCTTCCTGATTTTTTTTGCGTTCATCTTCATTGAGCCCGGCGTGGTAAGGCAGAGCCCGAAAGCCTTTCGCCTGGAGCATCGTTGCTGTTTCGTTGACGCTTTTACGGCTGGTGCGGTAGATGATGCCTGCCTTGTTCGGGTTGTTTTTCAGGAGGGTTACAAGCTGTTTGGAAATGTTTTCTTTGAAGCGGATATCGTAGAAAAGGTTAGTGCGATCGAAAGAGGCCCTGACGATAAACGGGCTGCGCAGTTTGAGCTTATCAAGAATATCCTGCTGTACCTTGTGGGTGGCTGTTGCTGTAAATGCGGTTACGGGAACAGCAGGAAAAAGTGTTACCAAAGATGAAAGCGAAAGGTAGTCGGGCCGGAAATCATGTCCCCATTCCGAAATACAGTGTGCTTCGTCGATCACCACCATGCTGATGTTCACCTGGCCGAGCATTTCCTGAAAATGGTTGAGTGTGAACCGTTCTGGTGCAGCATATAGCAGGTCGAGCGAGTTCGACAGCAGGTCGTTCAGGACAAGGGACTGTTCTTCTGCAGAAAGGGAGCTGTTGAGATATGCTGCGTGGATTCCGTTTGACCTCGCACTGTCTACTTGATCTTTCATCAGCGAGATCAGTGGGCTGATCACCATGCAGGTTCCGGGCAGCAGCACAGCGGGAAGCTGATAGCACAACGATTTACCGCCGCCGGTCGGCATCACGGCAAAAACATCTTTCTTTTCGAGAATTGCCCGGATGATCCGTTCCTGATCGGGGCGAAACTCCCGGAAACCGAACACTTTTTGCAGGGTGCCGTACAGCTCAGTATCAGATACGAGAGATTGTGGTTCTGCGATGATTTCTTCGTAGGAAAGCCCCGGCATTGTTCAGGATAGGTCGATACTTTTATGCCAGAGCATTAATATTCTTATTAAGCCATTGGCTGCTTGTTTTAAAATAGTGCAAAAGTGTACATACATAAAATTATCATTTGCCATTATTCAAGCCATTGAAAAAAAAGCTGCGGTAGAGGGTAGTTGTGTTACTGAAAAGTTTTTTGTCTATGGTGGAAGGGAAAGGCAAAAAGGGAGTGAGGTCGAAGTGGTGAGTTATCTGGATGCAGGTGAGGTTGGGTTGTAGACAATTAATAGAGGCTCCCTTAAGAGTAAGGTGGTTGTTCAATAACTGCAAAAGCGGTTTTTTCCTTTCTTTTGGTGTTTTTGCGTAACTTCTTGGCAGTAAGCCTCTTGTGGTTAAGGTGGGAGAGATAGATGAATCTTTCAGGATACATAAGAAAGTGCTTCAAAGAGGGAACCCAGATTTCACAATTTAATGTGACCTGGGGGGCCATACTTGCTTCGCTGGGGCATATTTCCTTCTATTTTCTCTTGAAGTACGGATTCCACATGCCATACGAGAATCTTGCATTGCGTCTGGCGGCTTCGGCGCTTGCATGGCTTTCCCTGATTTTCGTCAGAATCGATACACCGTTTGCCAAAAAGTATTTTCCGATCTACTGGCATTTCTCGCTCATATTCGTTCTACCGTTCATTTTTACGGTCTTTCTGCTCAAAAACAATTTCCATGAGCTCTGGCTTTATTGGGAAATCTTCATGATCTTTGTGCTTATTGCATTTGTTCCTAACTGGCTGATGTTTCTTTTTGATCTTTTGGCCGGAATGCTTGCCGGTATTGCCTACGTTTTTCTTACTACTCCGGATATCAAGCTCAATCCGGACTTTAATATCCCCATGTATTTAACCGTAATCTTTTTCACCGTGGCCGCAGGGTATCTTTTCAGCTACAGTAACAGAAAAGGACAGATAGCGCTGGAAAAAAACGCCGCCCTGCAGGCGCTTGCCGGAAGTATCGCGCATGAAATGCGCAACCCTCTCGGACAGGTAAAGTTCAACCTTGAAATTATCGAACAGCAGCTTCCGGGTCATAAGCCAGGCGGTACATCTGTCTCGTCAGATTATAAAACGCTTGACAGTCTTTACCAGATGCTGGATAGCCTGTATCAGCATGTTGCATGGTGTCAGGTGGCGGTTAAGCGAGGCACCCAGGTTATCAACATGATTCTGGATGAGGTCAGGGAAAAACCGATAAATAAGAGTGGATTCATGTATGCTTCGGCTGCAGTCATGACACAGAAGGCTATTGATGAATATGGGTTCGAATCGTACGCGGAAAGGGAAAAAATCATTTTCGACAAAAACCGGGACTTTATGTTCAGGATCAGCGAAACCATGTATCTTTTTGTGCTGTTCAACCTGATCAAGAATGCGTTGTATTTTCTGGAATCCCGGCCAGAAGCCAGAATTTATATTACACTGGAAAAAGGTGAGCAGTTCAACAAGATAAAAGTCAAAGACACCGGCCCCGGTATTTCCCCGGAGAACCTCGATAAGTTGTTTGATCCATATTTTACTACAAGCAAAAAGGGCGGGACAGGGCTGGGGCTGTCTTATTGCAAGCGTGTCATGCATGCTTTCGGAGGAGACATCACCTGTAATTCCGTTGAGGGAGAGTATACCGAGTTTATCCTGAAGTTTCCTGTTATTACAGCAGCGGAACTCAAGGCAAGTCATGACGAGCTGATTGATGCAAACAGGTCCTTGTTTGAAAAGAAACACATTCTTGTTGTCGATGATAAACAAAGTGACAGGGCAGCGGTAAAGGAAGCTCTCGCGGCGCTGGACGTTGCTGTTGACGAGGCTGCAAATGGGAAAGAAGCGCTCGAAAAACTCTCAGGAGCCAGCTACGATCTTGTTGTCATGAACCTTGCTATGCCTGTGATGAACGGTTACGAGGCAACTGAGATGATCAGAAACGGGCATGCGGGAAATGAAGCAACAATGGTGCCGATTGTCGCTTATACTGAGATGCCTTACACCATTGTCCACGGTAAAACAAAAAAAGCCGGTATGCAGGGATTGATTACAAAACCCTGTTTACAAAACGAGCTGGTCAGGCAGCTTGCCGGTATTTTCCAGGATCTTGAAGGGATTTCGATAAAAGACATGAAGGGTAAATCCCTGCTCATTGCCGATGATTCTTCCGTGAACCGTATCGCGCTTACAATGCTTCTTAAAAAATACGGCATTCTGATCGACGAGGCCATAAATGGAAAAACTGCGCTGGAAAAGCTCGAAAACAAGTCTTTTGATCTGGTGTTAATGGATATCGGTATGCCTTTGGTCGACGGTATAGAGGCGACAAACCGGATCCGTCAATCACGAAACCCAGGGGTATCCTCTGTACCGGTGATCGGTCTCAGCGGTGAATCGGATGAGCAGTTGATTAAAGAAGCGTTACAGGCCGGTATGAATGATTACCTTGTAAAACCTGTTGACACCAAGCTTTTGCTGATGAAAATCAGTCAGTGGATAACATGAAAAAGCTGGAAAGATTAAGCGTTTCTGTTGTTGTATGGAATGATTTATTGGGCAAAAGGTGTTAACTTGCTTCGCACAATGTTTTTACCGAGCTCAAGCATGAGGAGGTCTTACCGATGGCGGGAAAGAAAAGTTTGTTAAAGGAGATGAAGGAGACTTTTTTTCTCCATCCTGTTGCAGCGCATTTTAGCAACGGGCTGATACCGGTTGCCGTACTGTATCTTCTCCTTACGTTGCCTGCCGGTAATCCTTTTTTCGAGCGCACGGTCGAGCATCTGATCATTATTGTGGTGCTGGCGGTTCCGGTGTCCTTTTTTTCCGGCCTACATGACTGGACGAAAAATTACAAGCGGGCCAAAACCCCTATTTTCCTGAACAAAATCCGGTTATCAATTGTGCTGTTCCTGCTTGTTGCATCTGCCGTGGTGATCCGTTTGACTGTTCCCGAGGTCATGTATCATAACGACTGGCTGCACTGGGTCTACATTGCTCTTCTTTTCGCAATGCTGCCGGTAGTTACCCTGCTCGGGCATTATGGAGGTAAGCTTGCAGGGGCGGCAAAGCAGGCGGCTGCGCGCCGAAACAGGTGAGTCAGTCAAACAGTGCAGCAGCATTGTCGACTTTATACCTCCAGCCATCTTTTACCTTCACAACCTCATCACAGCTCAGGCAATGAGCCTCTGCAAGGTGATGAGCAATCAGGATGACCTGTTATGAATAAAAAACTCTCTCTTCCGGTTATCAGCATTGTGTCGCTTGTGTGTGTCTCTCTCTTGTTTCCGTTGGATGCTTTTGCGGTAAAGAAGCGGTTTGTCTTCGGAGGGGGCCCGGCGGGTGGAACTTTCCAGGTCGTTGCAAACGCAATACAGGTCTATAAACCGGTCAAGAACATTAAGGAGTTTACGGTCAGAGCCCAGTCTTCGGCAGGTTCGATTGAAAATCTGCGCAGGGTGAATTCCGGTAAATCGGATTTCGGCGTAGTCTACTCAGGTCATCTTTACCAAGGCCGCAAAGGAAAGCTGAAAAACGATCCAAGGAAATATGAAAATGCGCTGGCGGTCGCGTATTTCTATGGCGCTCCGGCCCAGCTTGTCGTGCGTAAGGCTTCGGGTATCAGCGGCGTGAAAGATTTACAGGGTAAAAAGGTTGGCGTAGGCAATGCCGGTTCAGGGGCGTTCGCAAATTGCGAGCTGTTCTTTTCCCATCTGGGCATGTGGAAGAATATCGAGAGAAATGCCATGGGATATAACGATGCTGCCGCGGCATTCGGGAATAGGCAGCTTGATGCGTTCTGGCTTTTCACGGCATTCCCCAGCGGGGCCGTTATCATGGCTTCGCAGACAAATAACATAGACCTTCTGAGTCTTGAGGCAGCAGCATTGAACAGCGGGTTTTATGAAAAGTATCCCTACTTCACCAAAGTTACCATTCCCGGTGGAACTTACCGGGGTGTGAGTGAGGATAGGCATTCTTTTCAGGACTCGGCTCTCTGGGTAGCCAATGCTGATGTGCCTGACGATGTTGTTTACAGGATGTTGTCGCTTATCTACAGCAAGGAAGGGCTTGCGCATATGGTGAGCCAGAAAAAAACCTTCAAGGAGATGAGCATTGAAAACGGCGTGAACGGTATTGTGACGCCGATGCATCCCGGTGCCGTGAAGTTCTGGAAAGAACAGGGGGTCCTGTAAAGTGTATGACCGGCTGCACAGGATTGAAAAAATCATTTTCGATGTATTAGCTGTAGCGTTGGTTCTCTTCTACGCGTATTCCGCACTTATTCAGCCCGCACCTACGGAGTATCATCGGGGTATTTACATCCTGATCACCTATATCCTTGTTTTCCTTCTTTACCGGTCGGAATCACGTTTCATGAGAGTTGCCGATTATCTGCTTATTTCCCTGTCGGTGTTTTCAATCGGTTACTGGATGCTGAATTTCGAGGTGATCAACTACCGTGTTGGCGCTGAAACAAAGCTCGATATGGCGGTGGCCGTTGTTGGGGTGCTTCTCGGGGTGGAACTTGCCAGGAGGGTTGTCGGAAACGTGTTTGTTTTTATCGGTGCGTTGATGCTGGTCTACGGGGTCTACGGTGACTACGCTCCGGAGTTGCTCGCTCATGCCGGGGACAGTTTCCCGAACCTCTGCACCAGTATTTTTTACAAAAGTGACGGCGTTTTTGGCATTATGGCAAACGTGCTGGCCACCTACATTATATTGTTTGTGATTTTCGGAGCGTTTCTTGAAAAGTCGGGTGCCAAGCAGTTTTTTATCGATTTTCCGCTGGCCGCGTTTGGGCACAAAACCGGCGGGGCTGCTAAAGTTGCGGTTATTGCAAGCGGTCTTTTCGGTTCCATTTCAGGGAGTGCAATCGCCAACACGGCGTCGACCGGAGTGTTTACGATCCCGATGATGAAGAAAGCAGGGTTCCGGCCGCATGTTGCAGGGGGGATTGAACCGGCGGCTTCTATCGGCGGGATGTTCATGCCGCCCATTATGGGGGCGGGAGGATTTATCATGGCCGAACTGACCGGGATTTCTTACGCCCGAATTATGCTGGTGGCTCTCGTTCCGGCACTACTCTACTTTTTCAGTGTGTTCATCATGGTGCACTATGAAGCGAAAAAGTATGGCCTCACGGGAGAACCTTATGGTGAAAGCGCTCTCAACATTCTGAGAAAGGGGTGGTACTATACCCTGCCGATCGTTATCATAACGGTTTTCATGTTTCTGGGATATTCTCCAGGCTATGCCGCCGTGCTCGGTATTGTGAGCTGTATTGCTGTGAGCTGGTTACGGGAGGAAACCCGGATCGATTTCAGAGCTTTTCGTGAGGCAGCCCGTGCGGGTACCGAGAGCAGCCTTCTGATTGGATCGACGGTCGGAGTTATCGGGATCATTATCGGGGTACTGAACTACAGCGGCGTGGTGCTTACTTTCGCCGATATTATTATTGAACTTGCACACGGCCACCTGTTTTTGACCATTTTGTTCGTCGCTCTTGCCTCACTGGTGCTTGGAATGGGAGTTCCGGTTACGGCAGCCTATCTGATCACGGCTGTCGTTGCCGTTCCAGCCTTGACTTACCTCGGAGTAAACATGATTGCAGCGCACATGATTGTCTACTGGCTGTCACAAGATTCCAATATTACCCCACCGGTCTGTATCGCCGCGTTTACCGGCGCGGCCATTGCCAAGGCGGATATGTGGAAGACCGCTTTTTCCGCTTTCAAGTTCGCCAAGTTTCTTTACCTTGCCCCATTTCTTTTCGGTTATGTGCCGGCTTTTTCGCTTGACGGTTCGCTGTCTGATATTGCTATTACCTTCGTGCTCTGTACGGTCGGGACATGGTTTTACTCATGGCTGCTGAGCGGCATATGGAGTCGGGCGGCAGTGCGTACATAATATGCTGTACGCAGGAGCCATTATTTTTCCTTAAGGTTTGGCAGTCTTGTTCAGGTTTTCACTGATGGCCTTGATAGTGTTGTCGACTATTTTCAGGTACATGGTGCTGAAGCTCAGCATTGTTTTGAAAAGGCTTTCTACCAGTGCTGCAGTATCGACGGGTTGAAGGACATCATTGCGGGTTTGTGCGGAAGCACCCACAGTCGGTGTCGGCTTGGCTGGAGAGGGTTGGCTTGCCGTAGATTTTGACTGTTTTGAGGCAGAGGCTTTCGGGCTTTCTTCTCCTGGGGATTCGGCAGTTTTGTTTTTTCTAAATCTTGCAAAAAAGCCCTCTTTTTTTTCTGTGTTAGCCATTTTCATTGGTGTTGAGAATGATCGGAACTTTTGCCGCCCATGTTGAGCGGCATGTTTTTTTGAAAGTTACGGTATAAAGTCTAAAAATTCATGAAGAAAAGGCGGGTTTTATGTGTCGGCTATTCTTTGGCGGCAGCATGGGATGCTATGCTATTCCGGTCCGATAATATCCTGCAATGAGTAGTAGTGGTAAGTTTTGTCATTGGACATGACGACGAGAATGCCTGAAGGATAATCGGGCAGAACAAGCGCTGTTGCTGCTTCGATACCGTCGGTTTCAAGGGCACTTGTTTTAACGACCTTTAAAAGTTCATGCCGGTGGGGGGGCTGACAGCTTGTGCCGTTTCTGGTGTAGATGCGGAGTTTTCCCGCTGCCTGGTCTGAAACGATGATATAACCCTCGGCATCACCGGTTTTACATATGGCGATGCCTTCATGGTCTTCAGCGAAGCCGTTGGTTGCAAACAATGCAAGCTCTTCATCGGCGTTTTGAGCGTTCGGGTCAGCATGGTACTTTCTGACACCGACTCCTTCATCGGAATAATAGACATAGCCGAGTTCATTGTCGACAGCAACAGCCTCGATTTCCTGGTGTCCACTCCATTTACCGAACGCCCTTACTTTTCGTGCCGTAACATACCCCTCCCCGCTGTCTTCAAGCCGGTACTGCCAGAGATAGGTGCCGTCGGTGGGGCCCTGTTTTCTGCTGAC
>RAZP01000018.1 GCA_004028745.1 Prosthecochloris sp. | reverse complement strand
GGCCCTCTCATGCACATCATCGCGGCAAAAGCCGTCGCGTTCAGCGAGGCGCTGCAGCCTGAGTTCAGGGAATATGCCGTTCAGGTCCGTGAGAATGCAGCAGCTATGGCAGACAGGTTCATCGGCCTCGATTATCATATTGTCAGCGGAGGAACGAAAAACCACCTTATGCTGATCGACCTGCGAAACAAAAACGTTACCGGAAAAGCGGCTGAAAACCTGCTGCATGAGGCAGGTATTACCGTGAACAAGAACATGGTGCCTTTCGACGACAAATCGCCTTTTGTTACGAGTGGTATCCGTATCGGTACACCCGCGATGACGACCAGGGGTATGAAAGAATCTCATGCAGAAAACATCGTCGAGCTTATCGACCGTGTCATCAGCGCGGCAAACAGCGAGGATATCGAAAAGGTTTGTGCGGAGGTAAGGGCGAATGTCAAGGCGATGTGCGAGGGGCTGCCGCTTAATGACTTTGGCCCAACACCGTGAATTAGAAGCCAGAATTCAGAAGACTGTTGATTTGTTTATTTGTTGAGCTGTAGGGGCGAAAAATTTTTCGCCCCTACGGTATTTCGGTGGTAGCAATTCATCAGAAGCTTGTCTGATGTCCTCAAAGCCAATATCGGGTCTCGGGGTCGAATTTCTGTTTAGATGATTCAAGTCTAATCGGGTTTCGTTACGTTTTTTCAAGGCACCGCGGCTCACTTGTTAGGCAGTTTTCGGTCGGCAGAGAATGCGGATTGGTAAACAAAGTGGATTCGTACTCGTAATCGTAGTCGTACTCGTAATCGGAAAGTTGGAGCCTCAAGATTGCTGATTTGTTGATTGGTTAAACCGTAGGGGCAGGCCCGTGTGCCTGCCCGCTAACCGAAGGGTTCAAATTCTGGCTATTTCTTAGGGTTTCACCCAACAACACCCAACAAAAATCATGTTCTACAAACTTGCGGCGGATGCCGTCGTGGTTGTTCATTTTTTGTTCATCGTCTTTGCCGTAGCCGGAGGCTGGCTGCTTTTTTGGAGGCGGTGGATTGTATGGTTTCATATCCCGACGGTTGTATGGGCCGTGCTCATCGAGTGGAAAGGATGGATCTGTCCGTTGACTCCTCTCGAAAATTACTTGCGGCAGCAGGCGCAGCTTTCGCCCTATCAGGAATCGTTTATCGAGCACTATCTGCTTCCGGTTATCTATCCGGCAGGCCTTACGCCGGAGCTGCGGTATCTTCTCGGCACCCTGGTCATTGCAGCGAACCTTCTGGCTTACGGTGTATTACTTTATTCTTTTAAACGAAGGAGATGAAAATGCATGATAATATTGCGTTTTGGTACCGTATAGGTCGTTGTAACAGGTGATTTCGGCGTGTTGCTGGATTTGCAGATGTGTGAAGTGTCAGGTGGAGAGGGGACAGGTTCTGTTTCAGGTGGGAAGATGGGGAAGATTATTTTATTTGCGCTTGAAGATGAACCACAAAAGTCCTGTTACCAGATACAATGACATGAACATCAGAAGCTCGAAAAAAATATCCGAGTGAACAAACTGAAAAGGCATATGAGGGACACGATAGGGGATTAAAGGGCACCTCTATTAATTTGTTGCGCACCATGATTACGTCGTTGGTCGGTGCTCGAAATCCTCATGTACTCTATGTACACTCCGGTTTCTGTGCTCCATCCGCCTTGTACTCAAGGCGCTCACGACAATTAATAGAGGTGTCCTTAAAGCAAGCACTTGGGTTATTATACAAAAAAAGTTGAGAAAATACCGGATAGTTACATCATTTTCTTTTTTTTCGGACTTTTCTCAGCTTTTTCAGACAATCATGCCTATCGGCTCTGCAAAATAACCTTGATCATGTTGTTGACTT
>RAZP01000017.1 GCA_004028745.1 Prosthecochloris sp. | reverse complement strand
GAAAGAAGGAACATCGGAAATCGCGGTCGGAATCGAAAAACAGGCTGCGCGAACGGGCAGCCACACGGTGCTGCCCCTACAAACCCGGCTTTTTAGGCCTCCGACCATACAGGCGAAAGATTTTTCGCCCCTACTTGCTGGCTTCTGAACTTTTTTCGATTACGATTACGAGTACCGCTTTGCTGAGTACGAGTACGATCTTGAAGCTTTCTTTTTTTATCGCTATCAAGCAATTATTGCGGTTCAACAGAGCAAAAAACTTGTCAAAACTTTTTCAGCTTCAGCATAAGGGAGCTCAAAACGACACTTACGGAGCTCATGGCCATTGCTCCTCCGGCAATCATGGGATTGAGTAACCAGCCTGTCCATGGATACAGGAGGCCTGCAGCGACAGGGATTCCAACGGTGTTGTAGAAAAGAGCCCAGAACATGTTCAGACGTATACGCTGCATGGTCAGGCGGCTGAGCCGTATGGCCCGGGGGAGACAGGAAAGATCATCGCGCATAAACACTATATCACCGGCTTCCATGGCAATATCGGTTCCCGACCCCATTGCGATACCGATATCCGCATGTGCCAGTGCGGGCGCATCATTGATACCGTCACCTACCATTGCAACCTTTCCGTTTTCCTGCATCTGCCCGATAAGAGCAGACTTCTCCCCGGGCAGAACCTCCGACCGGTACAACTTTATCCCAGTTTCAGCCGCTATTGCGCGTGCGACACGTTCATTATCTCCGGTTATCATTGAAGTGGACAGCCCCATTTCATGCAGCCTGCGGACAGTTTCCATTGCTTCATGCCTCACTGTATCGCTCAAGGCAAAAATAGCCAGGGCCTCGCCTTTGCCTGCAAGCATGACAACAGTCTGCCCTTTAGCTTCATATTCCTCCGCCGCCACCCTTAAACGTTCTGTATCGATACCAACCTCCCCGATAAAGCGGAGCGAGCCGATATGGTAACGGTTTCCTTCAATCAAAGCCTCGACGCCCCTGCCGGTATGCGTCCTAAACTCCTCCGTCTCAGCGGGCTGAATACCCATCACTTCAGCCTTTCTGACTACCGCTTTAGCCAGTGGATGCTCTGAGCCCCGCTCCATCCCGGCAGCCAACCGCACGCATTCAGCGTCGCTGTATCCCTCGAGCACTTTCATCGCGGTCACTTCCGGCGCCGCCCTTGTTATGGTTCCTGTTTTGTCGAAAACGACATGGCGGAGGCGACCTGCCGTTTCAAGCGCATCCCCCCCTTTTATGAGGATACCTTCACGGGCTCCCATACCCGTACCGACCATAATCGCCGTAGGAGTCGCAAGCCCAAGCGCACAGGGACAGGCTATAACCAGAACCGATACCGCCGCCACAAGTGCAAAGCTGAGTGCAGCACCGAGAACGAGAAACCAGACAATGAACGTAACGCACGCGATTACTATCACTGCAGGCACAAACCAGGATGACACCTTGTCAGCAAACCTTTGAACAGGTGCCTTCCGCATCTGGGCGTCTTCCACCAGGCGGATAATTTTAGCCAGCATTGTTTCCGATCCGGTATGGGTAACCTTCATCGTAAAGCTGCCTTCCCTGTTGATGGTCGAGCCGATAACCTCCGCACCCACCCCTTTTGCGACGGGAACACTTTCTCCGGTCACCATGCTCTCATCGAGCGTTGTTGTTCCCTTGATGATTTCACCGTCAACAGGCACCTGCTCTCCGGGACGAACAACCACAATCTCCCCAGGATCAACCTCTTCAACAGGCACTTTGACCTCCAGCCCGTTCCTGATAACCGATGCCTCTTTAGGAAAAAGCTTTTCAAGCCTGCTGATCACTTCCGACGTCCGGTGCTTCGAGACTGCCTCGAGATATTTGCCGAGAACCACAAGCGTTATCAGGACAGCCGAGGCTTCGAAATACTGGTGCTCCCCGCCCTCGAAAAGAACAAGGTAGACAGAGTAAAAATAAGCTGCACTGGTTCCCAACGCCACCAGCGTATCCATGGTTGAAGATCCGTTCCTAAGAGCAATCCATGCCCCGAGGTAAAATTCCCTGCCTACATAAAACTGCACGGGAGTTGCAAGAAACCAGAGAATATAGCTTTGGTAAGGGAGCGGATCCTTCATGAAAAACATACCCAGAACCAGCGCCGGAACCGCAAAAACAGCACCGGTAATGAGCCTTCTTCGCAGCCCGCGAAGCTCGTCGTGGTATGCGGATTCGGTCTTTCCGGTATCCGCGGGCTCAATCAGCCGCGCCCCATATCCCCTCTTCTCAACCTCTTTGACAAGCCTGGAAGGATCAGTCAATGCAGGATCATAGTTTACCAAGGCTTTTCCAGCAGCAAAATTGACAATGACACTGTCCACCCCCTTGACCTTGCCGAGAGCTTTTTCAATAAGCTTTACGCAGCTCTCACAGTGCATGCCGGTTATTTTCAGGTCAGCCTTTTCCATGCTCATCCCGATACCGTGTACCCTTGTTTTTCTATCGCGGCTTTCAGGGCTTCCGGTGAGATTGAATTCTCATCATACACAACCCTCGCCGTTCCCGACCCCTGGGAAACCTCGACGCTCTCGACACCAACGAGCTCCTCAAGAGCCTCTTTGACGAGCGCCTCGCAACTGCCGCAGCGCATTCCGTTCACATTCATCGTAATGGTACTCATAGCATACTTTCCTTATTAATTATTTAATTTTTCTTAAAGGCACTTCTATTAATTGTCATGAGTCCCGATTCCATCGGGATGCAAGGAGAACGGAGCGCTCATAATATTCCCCCCAACCAACCCTGATCTGTCACATCGCCTTCCGGGTTTTGCCGTCGCTATCGGTATCCAAAAACAGGCAAACACACAGGTTTGCCCCTACAAATCAACAGTTCAACATTTCCTCACAACATCTCCGCCCTGTAATCATGCTCCCGGGACCGGCGTTCTGCACGGGAAAAACTGCGGGACGCATAACAGTAAAAACAACGGTGCAGGCAGGTACCGTAACTGCCAATATCCATGCTTCGAATGCAGCTGCACTCTTCAGGCTGCCCGGGATCTTTTCCCGAAGAGAGCTCGAGACCGAACAGATTTCTCAAAAGATGTTCATCTATACACTTGCCTTCAGGTACGCGGTTGAACAAATCCCTCTTGCCACAGCGTTTTATCCGTATACCGGCAACTGAAGCGTCATTAACAAACCTTTCTTCCAGGGCACAGCGCTCATCCGATGAAAGAGGAACATATCCCCTGCTTTTCAACTCACTCGTGATATGACGATACACTCTTAAAAAGGTTATTATTACGTTTTTTGTTCCTGGCGCAAGCTTATGAGCAAGCCTCGTAAAATTCCGGAAATGAAAATCCATATTCAGTTCATGAGTCATTATTACCGGATCATAGCGCCATATCACCTTTTCAGGGCCTATGAGCTTTGCAAGCGCAAGAAAATCGTCAATCACTTCATCAATCGCGGGAAGACCCGGTTCATAGCTGCGAGGATACCCGGTAAGGGTATAGAGGAAGTAATAGTTGAAACCTCTGCTGTCAAGCTCTGCAAGGAAAGAATGGAGAGGACTCGAGTACCTGGTCCAGAAAACAATTGCCGCAACATCTTCGGGATGAAGCGATATCTCTTTTATCTGTGAAGGATTATAGGGATTTGCTACTTTACAGTAACCCTTCCGCACTTTGTCGACAAACCATTCCGTGTAAAATGCCGGGATGTCGGTTCTCCTGCTGGCAGAGATTATATGCCGGTTTTTGCCGAACAACATAAATCTGAATTGAACATTTCAAATTGTGCCGAAAAACAGTGACAAGAGACAAGCCAGAATCAGTTGATATCCCGACAAGCCGGGAAACCGGCAATGGGAAAGCCTGCTGTCAGCTGCGGAATTTTTCATGATGGATATATGTATATATTACTGTTTGCAAAGCGAAAGCGCTGATTAGCAGGTAAAAAAGATACTCGTTATATTTTTATTACGCATGATTCACATTGATAAACACCCTTTTACATCGCTGCTGCTTGTTGCTGCTGTTTTACTCATGTCAAGTATCGCGGTCCTGACACTGTCGGGATGCGATTCATCATCTAAAGAGCTCAATGACCTTCAACAAGCTGTTTGGCAAAATCCTGAAGACCCGCAGGCATATATCAATCTCGGTAATGCATATGCGAGGCAACAACAATATGACCAAGCCGTTGAGTCATATGAAAAAGCCCTTTCGCTCAACCCGCAGAGCGGCATTACTGTCTACCCTGCACTCGGGGCTGCATATTTCAACCGCCAGAACTACACACGGGCACTTGAATATTTCCAGAAAAGCCTTGAATATTCGCCTGATGACTCCCTTCGATTTTATGATATAGGAAATGTTTATCTGCATCTGCAAAAGTGCGACTTGGCAATCGAAGCATACCTTCAGGCTATCGCAAACAGTACGGCTTTTGAAGAAGCACATTACAATCTTGCAGTCTGCTACATCAGAACCGGTCAAAAAGCAAAAGCTCAAGAGATTTATGCATGGCTTCAGGATAAAAACAATTATCTTGCCGTCTCTCTGGAACGCCATCTTGAAAATGACAACTGAGGCGTTCAGGAAGCAGGTCCATGCCTGAAAGATGTTTGACGGCTGTCTTTTAGGAGAGAAAATTCGCTGATGTGTATACATGAACAAACTAACCGACATTATCGAACCGGTCAGCGAGCCGTTGCCGATGAAAAAGGCTGTAAGCGCATTGCAGAAAATGGTCATTTGTCATTCTGCCACTGTCGAAAGTATTTCAGAGAAGCAGCTTTATACATTTTCGTTAACTGTCGCGGCAACCGATCCCCTGCTGTGGCTGCATAATCAGGATTGCTGTCCGAAGTTTTTCTGGTCAAACAGAGGGAAAAATGATCTTGTAGCGGGAATAGGCCGGGCAGACATTATCGAGCACGATAAAACCGGCCCCAACAGTGTGAGTTTCGATATCCTTCAAAAAGAAGTGTCGAAAAAAGATCCTGAAGCCCGCTATTTCGGGGGATTTTGTTTCAATAACGAACAGAAGCAGGATGAACATTGGCAGGCTTTCAAATCGTTCACCTTTGTTCTGCCTGCTATTCAGCTCGCGGTGAAGGATAGCATGCACACACTCAGCTGCCACCTCATGCTCGAGCCGGGAAAGGATACTGCCGGACAATACAACCGGCTGCTTGATGCAATAGACAGACTGAACCCGTCGGCTTCTCACGACAATACCCGTTTCCCTGACATAAAAGCGCTTTCTTTCAGTCCTGATCAGAAACAGTGGGTGGAAACATGCGGCAAGGTTCTTGCAGGATTCAGAGAAGGCTTGATGGGAAAAATAATTCTTGCCCGGCAGACATTACTTGAATTCGATAAAGGGTTCACCCCTCTTCTCTTTCTGCTCAGATATCCTTTTTCGGAAAATTCAACCTATAGATTCTATTTTGAACCCGAAGAAAACACAGCTTTCTTCAGCTTCACACCTGAAAGGCTTTACCGCCGTGACAATGACCAGTTGTTGACGGAAGCTCTCGCTGGAACCTGTTCCAGAGAAACAATCGGCAATGGAAACGGCGATGCCTGCCAGCAGCTGCTCAACTCCGAAAAGGATATGAGGGAACATAAATTCGTCAGAGATACTATTGCCAGGGAGCTGAAGCCTATCTGCAGTGAAATCGATATGGAAGAAAGCGTCCAAGTATTGCAGCTTAACCGGCTGGTCCACCTGTATACCCAATGTCGGGCAACGCTGAACCCTGAATCAAACAGCGACACCGCCGTACTGAAAACCCTCCACCCGACACCCGCGGTGGGAGGAGTACCGAGAACCAAAGCACTTGAACAGATCATCCGCCTTGAACCGTTCAGCAGGGGATGGTACGCCGGGCCCGTTGGATGGATCAGCCGCAACTCCGCTGAATTTGCCGTCGGCATTCGCTCGGCGATTGTAAAGGGAAACAACCTCTACCTATACTCTGGTGCCGGACTCGTCAGTGGCTCTGACCCTGCTTCCGAATGGGAAGAGGTAGATCAGAAAATCGCTGACATTCTTGCTATAACCCGCCAGAAAGTGTAACGATCAATCCAGGTATGACCAACAACCAGATCACCTCGCTCTGGAGCGCATTGATCATCGAAGAACTGGTGCGCCACGGCATCAGACGTTTCTGTATTTCCCCCGGCTCACGGTCCACCCCTCTTACCGCAGCAGCGGCCAGACACCCTGAGACAGTGTGCAAAATATTTCCCGACGAACGTGCGGCAGCATTTTTTGCACTTGGCTATGCCCGCGGCACAAGAAAACCGGCCGTACTGATATGCACTTCCGGAACAGCGGTAGCAAACTATTTCCCCGCTGTTGTTGAAGCTTCTCTTGATAACCAGCCAATGCTTGTCCTTTCCGCAGACAGACCCTTTGAACTGCTTGAAACAGGAGCGAACCAGACCATACGACAGTCCGGAATTTTTGGCGGCTACACACGCTGGGATATTGAGCTCCCCGAACCATCTGAAGACACTCCTGCAAGAGCATTGCTCTCCACCATTGATCATGCTGTTCAGAGAAGCCTCGGGTCTCTTCCCGGACCGGTACATCTCAATTTGCCGTTCAGGGAACCCTTCGATCCTGTCGATATCCCGTCGGACAACACCTGGGTTCGGGCACTGGAACCTTGGCGAAAAAAGCGGGAACCGCTGAACAGCTTCACCATTAACCGGGCAGAGACTGACCGGGCAGCCGTAATTCAGACCAAAAAGATACTTGAAAACGCTTCATGTCCTCTTCTTGTCGCCGGACAGCTCGATACTCCCGCTGATGCGGAAGCAATTCTCGGCCTATCCAAAAAACTGAAA
>RAZP01000016.1 GCA_004028745.1 Prosthecochloris sp. | reverse complement strand
AAACGACGCTGGTGCGGCATCTGCATCCGGTGTTGTTGAAGAGACTGATTTCGAGGTGATCGAGACGAAAATTAGCGATACCGGTAATTCCAAAGCATAGAAAAAGATGATTTTCTGTTTGATTTGAACAATTTTGCCCTTTTTTATACATTAAATCACACGTGCCGGGAAGGGACAAGGTATTTTTGTGAAAGTGGGTCGCCCCCACTTTTTTGTTTTTCTGATATAATGAGCATTTGTTGACGTGATAAAAGACAGGTTACTATCATTTGTTCGTGATGCTCTTGAACGTTACTCGAAAGAGAATGGAGCCTCCAGTGAGCCGAATGTTTTTCTTGTTGATATTAAAGGCGGCGCTTCAGCAAAAAAGGTAGAGGTTCTGGCGGATACGGACACCGGTATTTCGATATCACAGTGCATGTCGATCACCCGCTGGTTGAGAAATGCGTTTGAATTGAATGAAGAAATAAGAGATCTGATCGGGGATGAATACGAGCTGACGGTTTCTTCCCCCGGTATCGGAGAGCCGATAAAGCATGTACGGCAGTATATCCGCCACACAGGGCATTTGCTGCGTTTGCAGTACAATGATGATGAGAATGCATCACATGAAGTTTCCGGAAGGCTACTCCGGGCCGAAGTTCTTGAAGTGGCCAGGCCGTTTATTGTTCTTGAACCGGTTAAGGCAGGAAAGGGCAGGAAACAGGGCGGCCTTGAACCAGTAAGGTTGGAACTCAGCCGGATAAAGAGGGCGGTAGTGGAAGTTGAATTCTGAAAACGGATATGAGGGGAGTCGTATTTTCTTTAAAATAAAGGAATTACAAAGAGATGGCAAGAAAGCAGATAAAAGGAGAAAAGCAGGATCGTAAGGCGCTTATTGCGAATGCTTTTGGGGAAATTGAGCAGTCGAAGATCTTTCTGGACAAGCGGACGGAAAGTGCCGCTGTAAAGATGGATATTGCGGATCTCCTGAAAGATATTATACAGAAGCAGTTGCGGAAAGACTACGATCCAGAGGTCGAGGCTAATATATTCATCAATCCCGAACGGGGTGATTTTGAGGTTTATATTTTGAAAAAAATAGTCGATGAAGTTGACCTGCCTACCATTGAAATCGGCCTGGATGAAGTCCGTGAAATCGACGAATCTCTTGAGCTTGGGGACTCTTATGAGGAAGGTCCCATAAAGCTTGAGGACTATCTTACCAGAAAGTCAATTCAGATTATCAAGCAGTCTGTCCAGAAAAAGGTACGTGATCTGGAAAGGCAGGTTGTGTATGAGGAGTGTCTTGAGAAAGTGGGGGAAGTTGTAGCAGGAGAGGTGTATCAGATCCGGCCGAATGAGGTTACTTATACCTATAATACCTCCAAGGATCACCGTGTTGAGCTCGTTCTGCCGAAATCCGAAATGATGAAAAAGGATAATCCCAGGCGGACTCCGAGGATGAAACTCTATGTCAAGCGCATTGAGAGGGAAAAAGTAAAGGTCAGGCAAGATGACGGTACCATTATCGAGAAGGAGAAGCCGGATGGTGGTATGAAAGTTATTGTTTCAAGGATTGACGATCGTTTTCTCTATAAGCTTTTTGAGAGCGAAGTTCCTGAAATTCTGGACGGACTTATTGTAATCAAAGGAATAGCGAGGGTTCCGGGTGAACGGGCGAAGGTGGCAGTTGAATCGACGAGTTCCAGGATCGATCCTGTTGGGGCAAGCGTTGGATACAGAGGGAAGCGGATCCAGAGTATTGTTAAGGAGCTTAACAATGAGAACATCGATGTTATTTATTATACAGATGATCCCCAGATATTTATAGCACGGGCGCTTCAGCCGGCCAAAATTGACCCTATGACGGTTCATGCTGACATGAAAACACGTAAAGCCAGGGTGATGCTCAAGCCTGAACAGATCAAGTATGCAATAGGTAAAAACGGCAACAATATTCACTTGGCGGAACGGCTTACCGGTTACGAGGTTGATGTTTACAGAGATGTTATTGATAAATCGATGGAGGATCCAAATGATATCGATATTATCGAGTTCCGTGAAGAGTTTGGCGATGATATGATTTATCAGCTTCTCGATAGTGGACTCGATACTGCGAAAAAGGTGCTCAAAGCAGATATAGAGAAGATTGAAGAAGCTTTAGTAGGCCCTTCAAAAGGTGATGAATCGGTTATATTCAGCAGGGGCAGGAAAACAACCGTCAAACAGAAAGAGAAAAAACTCAGCGAAGATGAAAAACGTTATTGGAAAAAGATCGCTGAAAACATTTACAAGACAGTAAAAGATCAATTTAATGATGCAGATCTACAGGATATTATCGATGAAAATGATGGAAGCTCACAGGGTGACGGTGATGCGGGTGTTGTAGAAGCTGAGAAATGACGAGTCATGAAAATGCTGGATGGTCAGAGAGCAAAAGTAAAAATCGGGATCGGGAGTTAGTGTTGTTGACCTGTTGCTTGTTAATTGTGTGTTGCATTTACAGGGCTCAGCAGAAGTTATAATGATCAATTTTGGGTGGTAATAAGTTACCAAACACAGAGGAGGTTGTATGTCCCCTGAGGGAAAGGAGATGAGATATCGAATAAGTGATATTGCCAGAGAACTGCAGGTCAGCCCGCAGGAAGTTCTGCATTTCGTCAAAGAGGCCGGAGGGAAAGTTGCCTCAACATCTTCTATGGTCAAGGGGCCAATGCGTGACTTGATCTTGGATCAATTCAGCGATGAAAAAAAACTCGTGGATGAAACCCGCAAGATCCGCGAAGAAAAGCAATTGCGTTTGTCCCGCCTTGAGGAGCAGTCGAGAAAAACGTATGAGAAGGAACAGCAGCTTCAGGATATAATCAGTGGCCGTCCGGAAAGAGTTGCGGTCCATCCGAAGGCAGAGGCTGAATCTGAATCTCCTGCACCGGAGCCGGTTCAAGAAAGAGAAGAAGCAGTTACGGAACTGACGGTGACGGAGGCTGCACCTGAACCTGATTTGCAGTTAGAACCAGTTGGGAAAGCTGTAGCACCACTGCCGGAAGAAGAGGTGCAGCCTGTTGATGAAGGGAGTGAGGCTGAAGAGCAGGTTACTTTTGAGAGTCCAAAGAATATTGGGGGTCTTACTGTTTTCGGGACGATTGATGTTCAGGGTACCTCCGGCATGAGCGGCGAAGTTGACAAAAAGAAAAAGCGTAAAAAGCGTTTTAAGGAACAGGCTGATGAGCTGAAAGATGAGTTTGATTTAACGGTCAAGGGCGAAGAGCAGGAAGTGGAAGATAAAGCAGCCCCGAAGAAGAAAGCGCTTAAAAAAAGTTCAGAAGAGACCCAAAAAACTGCAGATGATCCCGGACTCTCCAAACGGAAGAAAGGCAAGAAGAAAAAGAAGCCGGAGGTTGACGAAAAGACTATTGAAAAAAACATCCGCAGTACCATTTCCGGTATGGATGATAGCAGCACAGGGGGAAGTTCCAGGCAGAAGTTCCGTAAAATGCGTAGGATTGAGCGTGAAAAGGAACAGGAAGCAGCCGAGGCATTTAAAGAAGCGCAGCGCAGCATTATCAGGGTTACAGAGTTTGCTACTGCTCATGAGCTTGCTGATCTTATGGGGATTACCCCAAAGGAGATCATTCAGCATTGCTTTACAATGGGAAAATTCGTGACGATCAATCAGCGGCTCGATAAGGAAACCATTGAGCTTGTCGCCCTCGAATTTGAATTTGAGGCTGAGTTCGTTTCAGAGGTTGAAGCAACAGAAATTACTGATTCGGAGGACATAGATGAGGAACTGGAGATCAGGCCTCCGGTAGTTACCATTATGGGACATGTGGATCACGGCAAGACTTCTCTCTTGGACTATATTCGGAGCAGTAATGTTGTTGCTGGGGAATCCGGTGGTATTACGCAGCATATCGGTGCGTATGAAGTATCGCTTGACGGAGACCGTAAAATCACCTTTCTCGATACGCCCGGTCACGAAGCTTTTACAGCCATGCGTGCCAGAGGCGCTCAAGTGACGGATATTGTTATTCTTGTTGTTTCGGCGGATGACAGCGTCATGCCGCAGACAATCGAAGCGATCAACCACTCGAAAGCCGCAGAGGTTCCTATTGTCGTTGCTATCAACAAGATCGACAAACCGGATGCAAATCCTGAAAAAATAAAAACCCAGCTTTCAGAAGCCGGCGTTCTGGTTGAAGACTGGGGGGGCGAGTACCAGTGTCAGGAAATTTCGGCCAAGCAGGGTTCCGGTATCGATGCGCTCATGGAAAAAGTATTGACTGAAGCTGAAATCAGGGAACTGAAAGCAAACTTTTCGAGGGATATCCCTGCAAGAGGTATTATTGTTGAGGCGGAACTCGACAAAGGCAAGGGGGTGGTCTCAACTGTTCTTGTGCAGCGAGGTTTTTTGAAAGTCGGAGACCCGTTTGTCGCAGGTCATACCATGGGGCGCGTAAGAGCACTCATGGACGAACGGGGCAGAAGGATCAAGGAAGCCGGGCCTTCTCAACCCGTCAGTGTTTTGGGGTTTGAAGACCTTCCTCAGTCAGGCGATGAATTTACAGTAATGTATTCCGACAAAGAAGCAAGGGAAATCGCGCAGAAACGCCAGATTATCCGCCGTGAACATGAATTCCGGCGCAGTACCCGTGTTAAACTTGACAGCATTGCCAGACAGATAAAAGAGGGCCTGATGAAGGAACTGAGTGTAATCATCAAGGCTGATACGGATGGGTCCATACAGGCGCTTGCTGATGGATTGATGAAAATTCACAATGAGGAGGTAAAGGTACAGATTATTCACCAGGGGGTGGGGCAGATAACCGAGACGGACGTGTTGCTTGCCGCGGCATCTGATGCTATTATTATCGGTTTCAGGGTCAGGCCGAATGTCAACGCTAAGAAACTTGCCGAAAAGGAGGATCTGGATATACGTTTCTACAGTGTTATCTATCACGTGATAGAAGATATTGAGCAGGCTCTGGAAGGTATGCTTTCTCCCGAGCTTCACGAAGAAAGTATCGGTTCGCTTGAGATACGCCAGGTGTTCAAAGTGCCGAAAGTAGGCAATGTGGCAGGTTGTTATGTGCTCGAAGGGAAAGTATTCCGGGATTCCAAAGTGCGCCTTCTTCGCGAAGGGGTTCAGATCTACGACGGCGAGCTCGACTCGCTCAAACGCTTCAAGGATGATGTCAAGGAGGTTGATGCAGGGTATGAGTGCGGATTGAATCTCAAGGGATACAGCGATATTAAAGTGGGTGATGTTGTTGAGGCATACCGTATTGTTGAGAAGAAACGAAAGCTTTGAATAAATACTCTAAACCATGTCCATTCGTACCGATAAGGTTGCATCTTTGCTGCAAAAAGAGTTGAGTGCGATTTTTGAAAAAGAGCTTCCCCGAAACGGGCCGCTGCTGACTGTTGTGGAAGTAAAGGTCACCGCTGACCTTGGTATAGCAAGGGTGTATGTTTCCGTCATAGGCAGTGAAAAAGAACAGGAGGAGGCTGTTGCCCGCTTGCAGAGTGAGACCAGATATATTCGTAAACTGCTTTCCGAGAAGATACGCCATCAGTTTCGCCGTATACCGGAACTGGAATTTTATGAAGACCGGTTATTTGAGAAGGCTAACAGAATAGAGCAGTTGTTGAAGCAGGCTCTTGAAGGTTCGTCGAAGTGAATCATTTAGCAGTGGTGAGTTTGGGAAGCGCCTCCGGACAATAGATATTGTGGGTGAAGGAATGTTTGAAATACTTGTTGTACATGAAGAGGAATGCACCGATCAATCCAAAAATACAAGGGGTGACAGAGAATGAAGCCGGTGATTTTCTGCTGGTTGACAAACCGGTGGACTGGACTTCTTTTGACGTCGTAGCAAAAATCCGCAATACCTATACCGCAGCAGGGCTCCGAAGGAAGGTGGGGCATTGCGGTACTCTCGATCCTCGGGCAAGCGGGCTACTTATTCTTGCAACCGGTAAAAAAACAAAACAGATAGCCGGTCTTGAGGTGCTTGACAAGGCATACGAAGGGGTGATAAAACTCGGAGTGAAGACAGAGAGCCATGACGCTGAAACACCCGAATTTGGACAATGCGGTGTCAACCATCTTACTGTTGCCGAGATAAAGACTGCTGCTGCTGCTCTTGAGGGCAAGCATATGCAACAGCCTCCTATGCATTCAGCTGCATGGCATAAAGGAAAACGGTTATATGAACTTGCAAGAAAGGGAAAAAATGTGGAGGAGAGAAAAGCGCGTGAGATATGTGTCAACAGTTTTGAGGTTACAGCAGTTGATCTTCCTTTTGTTCATTTCAGGATGGATGTTTCCAAAGGGGCTTATATAAGGGTTCTCGCTTACGATTTTGGACAAAACCTCGGAGTAGGAGGATATCTGTATTCGTTGAGGAGAGTTTCGATAGGTGAATACAATGTATCTGATGCAAAAAGCATTACCGATACCATCGAGGTTATCATGCGTGAAGCAAAAGATTCAGCAAAGTAGGCATGCGAGTTGTTATATACCAGGATCAGCGAGTTACGAGTTATCATACCGGTGAGGAGGTTGCTTTTCCGCCGGATCCTTCATCTGTTACTGTAGGATCGTATGACGGTGTTCATGCAGGTCATCGGCGCATTATCAGTCAAATGGTCGAAGCAGCTTTGACTTTTGGTCTTCGAAGCGTTGTGGTGACGTTCGAGCCTCATCCCAGGCAGATTGTTAACCGAGACCCATCTGGACGCCTCAAGTTGCTTACTCTGCTTGAAGAAAAAGCCATGTTGATTGAAGACCTTGGCGTTGAATGGCTTTTTGTGGTGAAGTTTGACTATTCTTTTGCTGCACAAAGTTCGGAATCATTTATCCAAAATGTACTGCTGGATAGAATAGGGGCAAGAAAAATAGTAATAGGATACGATCACGGTTTCGGGCGCGATCGCAAAGGTGGGGTCAGCACGTTATGTCGCATGGCAGAGCAAAACCGGTTTGATGTCAAGGTTGTTGATGAAGTTCGCCTTCGTGCTAAACACTTTTCGAGTACAAAAATACGTACGCTTCTTCGAGAAGGGCGTATCAAAGATGCGAACCTTTTTCTCGGTGCTCCGTATCTGATCTCCGGGGAAGTGGTTCATGGGGCAAAGAGGGGAAGAGAGATCGGATTTCCCACAGTAAACCTTCGAATCGGAAGTTCGGACAAGCTATTGCCGAAATACGGGGTTTATGTCGCAACTACGGTCATAAAGGGAAGGAAGTTCAAAGCTATGATGAATATCGGTATCAGGCCCACTGTTGCTGCTGATTCGGCTCCAGTGGTGGAAGCATATATTCTCGGTCATACAGGTGAGCTGTACGGTAACAAGCTGACCTTTAATCTGCTTGACAGATTGCGGGATGAAATGAAGTTCCAGTCGTTTGAAGCTTTACAGGAGCAGCTAAAGAAAGATAAAAAATTGGTAGAGCAATATTAGAAATAATGCTATATTACCGGCCTTCCTATTCTGAAAAATAAAC
>RAZP01000015.1 GCA_004028745.1 Prosthecochloris sp. | reverse complement strand
GAAAAAACCGCATTGGCGGCGTCCCTTTTCGATTCCCCGATGTACTTCCCGCAACGCACCATTCCACCGACTGAAAACATAACGGCAACACCAAGGAGAAGGCTGAACACCGGCATGATGATATTTATAGAGGCAAGGGCACTATCCCCAACATAATTACCAACAAAAATTCCATCTATAATGCCTGACGAAGAAATAGCAAGCATCCCCAGAACATTTGGAATTGCGTGATAAAAAAACACAGCCACGATATTGCCTTGCAGCATATCGGCAAACCGATCTCTGCCCATTACAGCTCTCCTTTGCGGGTATTGCAAAATTCCGGGTAATGATCCCGGATCAACCGGGTCAGAATATAGCGTAAACAAGCACATTAAACAATTTTTCGACTTCGCCGGTTTAATCACTTGACATATTTTAATCATTTGATTAAATTAGGCCAACCAAAACGATCGTCCGGAAACAGCACCATTACCTAACATGTTCAATTTTCACGTTTTGCCCGTCAAACTTGTCGGACTCATAACCTTAGCACTGGAGATATCCGACAAGCAATACATTCTCTTAAACGCACATTCATAACGGCACAACTTGAAACGCTCAACCCAGATATGAAAAAATATGCAAGCGGTGAACATACAAGGCAAACCCTGATCAACGCTGCCGGGGAGCTTGCAGCGAAATTAGGTTTTCCAAATGTTTCAACCCGGGCAATTGCTCAGCACGCCAACGAAAATATCGGTAGCATCCATTACCATTTCGGCAGCAAAGAACAATTGTTTGAAGCCGTCGTGCAGGAGGTCATCAAACGATGCAATGCATATCCTGTCAGCCTGGCAATTGAACCGTTCTACAACGTTCTCGATACTCCTGCAGGTCAGTCGGGAGCGTTACGGGCAGTAGTAAAAAGGGAAATAACCCTGCTTTTCGACCCGGATTACCCGCTATGGCACAGCAGGGTTGTTTACCAGCTTATGCAGCAGAAAAGCCGGCTGCAGGACATGATGGTCAAGGAACTTTTCAACCCCATCGTCGATACCATTGCATCGCTGCTCAAGCGCATCAATCCGGGCCTGGACAGCCAGGAAACCTTCCTTATCATTACCCAGATGATTTCTCCAATCGCATCCCACGCCGATTATATGTCATATTGCCTGGAACATCTGGGAACGGATCATTACAGTGTAGAATACTTGCAGAAAATGGAGAATCTGATTGTACGCCAGACAGAGCTCCTTCTGGGCTTGACTTCTGAAAAATTCAAACCAAACCCCGCAGAATAGCATTCATGAGAAGAAATCCTTGCAAAATTCTTGCCTTGTGCCTCGGCACCTTCATAACCATGGCTCTCCTGAGCTGCAGCGGAGGGGAAGAAACTTCTGAGCCGGATGCTGCAAAACGACGCAGAGTTCCGGTAGCAAATCCTCAGTTGATGAATTCTCAAACGGCACACAATTATCCTGGAGAAATAAAGGCTTGGAGAGAAACCAGCCTTTCTTTCAGGGTAGATGGACCGCTTATCGATATTGCAAAAAAACCTGGAGAGAGTGCTCTTCAAGGAGAGCTCCTTATGCAGCTCGACCCAAGGGATTACCGTGACCGGATAAGAATTCTCGAGGCTGAGCTTGATGGCGCCCTTGCAAGGGCGAACAAGGCATCACAGGATTTTACGAGAGCAAAACAGCTTTTTGAAAAAGATGTCATCGCAAAGGCAGATTATGACCTTGCACGGAGCAGTTCATCATCTGCAAGTGCTGTAGTTAAAAACATTCGGGCTCAACTGTCCGTTGCGAAACACCAACTCAAAGACACCTCGTTACGTGCGCCGTATGACGGTATTATCACGGCCCAACTGGCAGAAAACCATGAAATGATCCGTGCCGGGCAGGTCGTTATGCGCATGCACGATGTCTCGACGCTTGAAATCAACACAAACATTCCGGAAAACGATATCGGGCTTTTGGTACTGCAGAAAGGTAGTAAAGCTGTACTGAAGGTTCCTTCTCTCAGGAATCATCTTTTTACAGCAGCATTGAAAGAATGGAGTACAGAGGCAGATAAAACAACCAGAACTTACAAGGTCACTTTTTCCCTGCAAGCACCGGAAGACGGCAGCCTTCTTCCCGGTATGACAGCGGAAATAACTCTTCAAAACCTTAAAGCCCGCAAACCGGTCATGACTGTGCCTCTTGATGCTGTAACGGCTGATCGTGAAGGGAACTCCGTAATCTGGCTCTATGATGAAGAATCCGGCGTGGTAGCATCAAAAAAGATTATCACCGGCGAGATGTACGATGATAAAAAAATTATCGTCAACGGGGGGCTTGTTGGAAACGAGCTGATCGTCACCGGCGGTGTCCATTTTCTTGTGGAAGGAATGCAGGTCGAACCATTGAAATCCCCAGCCCGAAATACGCAATACTCCGAATACCCGAACGGACAGGAAAACACGTTATGAATCCTGCAATTTTTGCACTAAAAAAACGAACGATCATGATTATGCTGACCACGCTTCTGGTCGGCGCAGGCGTACTTTCCTATCAGAATCTCGGCCGCCTCGAAGATCCGGGGTTCACGATCAAAACAGCATTGATTGTAACACAGTATCCAGGGGCAAGTCCCGCCGAAGTAGAGGAAGAAGTAACCGACGTGATTGAAGAACATATCCAGTCGATGGGAGAGGTAAAGGAGATCTACTCGACCTCCGAAGAAGGCATCTCCTACGTCTATGTCGACATGAAGGACCACTACACCTCGGACAAATTGCCGCAGATCTGGGATGAGCTACGGAAAAAAGTCCGACAGGCTGAATCATCACTGCCGCAGGGAGCGATGCCGCCGTTTGTGAATGATGATTTCGGCGATGTTTACGGGGTTTACTTCGCTATCACCGGCAAAGGGTATTCCTACGCAGATCTCAAAGAATATGCCGATTTCCTGAAAAAAGAGCTGTTGTTGTGCCGCGATGTTGCAAAAATAGACTTCTGGGGAACCCGCCAAGAGATAATCTTTGTCGAAACAGACCGGGCAAAGATGGCCGAGCTGGGTATAGCCCCCGATGTGATCACCCGGACACTTCAGACACAGCTTTTTGTCCGCCAGAGCGGGAAAGTCGAGGCCGGCAATAACTACCTCCGCATCACTCCGACAGGCGAAATCGCCAACGAGAAAGCTATCGCGTCCCTGCTTGTCGGTCTTCCGGAAAAGACTGTCCGCCTTGGGGATATCGCCCGGATTTACCGGGGATACGAAGACCCACCGCGTAACGGCCTCTGGTTTAACGGGGAACCCGGTATTGCGCTGGGCATCTCGACAATCGATGGAGGCAACGTTATTTCCATGGGTGAATCGGTCAGCGAAAAACTTCGCCAGCTCGAATCACGGAAGCCGGAAGGCATCAATCTGCACAAGATCTATTATCAAAGCGATCTTGTCGAGGATTCCGTCAACGCTTTCGTCACCAATCTTGTCCAGGCGGTCTTCATTGTCGTTGTGCTGCTTATGCTTTTTATGGGTTGGCAAAGCGGCCTGATGATCGGCAGCATCCTGCTTCTGACCATACTGGGGACATTCATTACCATGGCAGTGTTTGACATTGATCTCCAGAAAATGTCGCTTGGCGCCCTTATCCTTGCGCTCGGCATGCTTGTCGACAACGCCATTGTCATTGCAGACGGTATTCTGGTCCGGGTTGAACGGGGAGACAACCGCGAACACGCTGCTGTCGAGGTTGTAAAAGAAAATATGTGGCCGCTTTTCGGCGCGACCCTCATTGCGATTCTTGCTTTCGCCGCCATCGGTTTTGCCCCTGGGGAAGTAGGTGAATACTGCCGCTCATTGTTCGATGTTCTTGCCCTTTCACTCTTCATAAGCTGGATTCTTGCCGTTACCATTACCCCTCTTTTCTGTGTCTGGTTTTTGAAAATTCCCGACCTGCATAACAAGGATCCGTTTGACAAACCATTTTACAAACTGTACCGCCGCATGCTCCATTTAGGCCTTACCCATCGATGGAGCACGATAGGGATAACCCTTATTCTGCTTGTTTTGGCGGTCATTGGTTTTGGGATTTTACCACAGGCATTTTTTCCCGATTCAACGCAACCTTATTTCTTCGCCAGCTATTGGAAGCCCCAGGGCACCCATCTTGACAAAACGCGCCGGGACATGTTCATCGCAGAGGAACATATCAAGCGCATGGATGGCGTTAAAAATGTCACCGCGTTTCTCGGGGAAGGCGGTATGCGGTTTGTTTTGCCTTATAGATATATTACTCCCAACTCAAGCTTTTTTCAGCTCCTCATCGAAACCAACAATCATGCAGGCATTGGAAGTATCAGCAGTGAAGTCGATAGATATCTGAAAGAAAATTTCAGGGATGCCGAACCGTACATGACAAGAATCACCAACGGCCCGCCGGTTGACTTCAAGGTTGAAGTCCGGTTCAGAGGGTCTGACTCTGCCGTGCTGCACGATCTTGCCGCTCAGGCCACCAGGGTCATGCAAAACACTCCCAATACCCGCGATATTCGAACAGACTGGCGTCAGCAGGTCCGAGTAGTTCGGCCGGTGTATAATGAAAGCCAGGGAAGAAACGCCGGGATTACAAAACTTGACCTTGAAGCATCGCTGCAGCGGAACTTTAACGGTGTTACAGCCGGAACGGTCAGAGAAGGCGATGAACTGATTCCTATCGTATTCCGGATGCCCCGCAGGGAACGTGCAACCGTTGATGAGTTGAAAAATGTTCAGGTATGGAGTTCGGGACGCCAGAGCTTTCTGCCCCTCGGCCAGGTTGTTTCAGCTATCGGCAGCGAATGGGAATGGCCGATCATCCAGCGGAGAGACAGAATGCGAGCCGTTACCGTACAGTGTAACGCGGTCTCCGGCCTTGCCGAACCTTTGCGCCAATCGATGCTCAAGGAGATGGAGTCCATAGAAATACCGAATGGTTACACAATGGAGTGGGCCGGAGAATACAAGGAATCGAATAAAGGAACCGAGCCCCTTGCCCAGATATTTCCCATTTGTGTTCTCGGGATGTTTTTCATTCTTGTCTGGCAGTTCAACTCCCTGAAAAAAGCCGCTGCGATATTTCTTACCGTTCCGCTTTCCCTTATCGGGGTCACTGCCGGCCTGCTTATAACCGGACAGGCATTCGGTTTTATGGCCATACTTGGTTTTCTCGGGCTATCCGGCATGTTGATCAAAAACGCCATTGTGCTTATTGAACAGCTGGAAATCGACCTGAGGAACGGCAAGGAGCCCTACAGAGCTGTCCTTGATTCAGCCGTCAGCAGACTCAGACCGGTAGTCATGGCAGCATCAACAACCATTCTTGGCATGCTGCCGCTGATTACCGATCCACTTTACGCTGCAATGGCCACAACCATCATGGGAGG
>RAZP01000014.1 GCA_004028745.1 Prosthecochloris sp. | reverse complement strand
CGTCGATTGCTGGCAGGAATCTATTTCGATATGAAATTATTCCCTGAAGCGGTCTTGCAGTTTGAACGGCTTTCTGAAATGGATCCTTCAAACACACGAACCCTTTTTTATCTTGCGCATGCATACCTTGCGGACGAAATGCATGAACAGGCCCTGAAAACATTTGCACGTATTCTACTGCTCGATCCGGCAAATGAAGATGCTCAGGCTCAGTCACTATGGCTGGAACTCAAGCTGAAACGATACGGTGCGGCGATTCGCAGCCTGGAAAGCATGATGGAGCAGAATGGAGGGAATGACAAACTGCAGCTTGCACTCGGCGAACTGTATTTCCAGTCAGGCAAGGTCGACAAAGCCCAAAAGGTGTTCAGGAAGATGGTCGATGAGAAACCCTTGTATATCCCCGCCTGGATAGCGCTTTTTGAAACACACATCGACCAGGGAGAGCAGGAGCTTTTTCTGGAAGAGCTAAGGCGCTTTTATGCTATTGACAATATCGGTTTTTCCCGAAAAGTCGAGCTTGCGAAACTTTTTATGCTCAGGGCAGAAAAAGATGAGTCCTATAATGAACCTGTCAATATCATGGTGGAAGAGCTGGTGGCGCTTCATCCCCGCGAGGCATCAGTTTATATTTTGAGGGGTATGTCGCTACGTGTGCAGGATAAATTCGGACAGGCAAGGGAGAATTTTCAGAAGGCTCTGGATCTTGATCCCCAAAATATCTTCGCGTGGGAAGAGTATGTCTCTGCCTATATGTTACAAGACCAGTACCATCATGTTCTCTATACCGTTTCACAGGCAAGGAAAAGCTCCGGTCGTTCATCATTGCGTCTTGAAGTTTTTGAAGGGTACGCGCTGTTTCGTCTGGAAGTTTACCGCAAATCAGTGGAAGTGCTTGAGAACGTCCGTTTCTACGAAAAGCCTGAAAGTCCTTCATGGCTGCTTGTTCATGCACATATTACCCGTGCAATGGCGTATGACAAACTGCATGAACAATTGAAAAGCATAGAGGCATACAAAGATGTTCTCAATATTGATCCTGAAAATGCGCTGGCTTTGAATAATCTGGCATATCTCTATGCTGAAAGGGGGGAGAATCTTGAGGAAGCAATGGAATATGCGCTGAAAGCGGTTAAGGCTGATCCTGAAAATCCGGTTTTCCTCGATACGCTGGGGTGGTTGTACTATAAGGTGGGTGATTATCAGAAAGCACGTGAAATTCTGGAAAAAGCGCTTTCCGGAGAGCCCAATGAGCCTGAAATTTATGAACATCTCGCGGAAATCTACCGTGCATTGGGCGAGGCAGCCAAGGCGAAGGGGTATATGGAGAAAGCCCGGGAACTTAGAAGCAAAGAGTGAAAGTATAGGTCAAAAGTCGAATAAACATAAAAAAAGGTGCGTCAACTATTTCAGGACAGGGCATTCTTGTAGGGGCAGACCCGCGTGTCTGCCCGTTTGGGGCGGGGAATATTTCACTGTCGGTGCAAAAAGCGAATCATAATGGTAGGGGTGAAAAAAGGGTGCGTCGAGAAAATCGAGCACCCTTTTTTTGACTGATAGAGGTAGGCTCAGCTGACTATTCCCCGCCGAATGTTCTTGCCGCAAGATACTCATACGTGGCGTAACGTTCCTCAACTTCCTGCTGAATTTCCTTGAAGTACGCTTTTGCCAGTTCAGGATGGCTTTTCTTGAGCATCCTGAAGCGGTTTTCCGTATTGAGAAACTGCTCGACAGGTATCTTAGGCTTTTTCGAGTCGAGAATTAACGGGTTCTTGCCTTCCTTTTTTCTTTCTGGATTGTAGCGATACAAGAGCCAATGCCCTGAATCGACGGCGAGTTTTTGCTGTTCCATACCTGTTGCCATGTTGATTCCGTGGGCAATACAGTGAGAGTATGCAATGATGATCGATGGACCGTCATATGCTTCGGCTTCTATAAACGCTTTCAGCGTCTGTTCGTCCCTGGAGCCCATTGCAACGCTGGCTACATAGGCGTTGCCGTAGGTCATCGAAATCATGCCCAGATCTTTTTTGGTCATGGGCCTTCCGGCAGCAGCAAATTTCGCCACGGCAGCTTTCGGTGTCGCTTTTGAAGCCTGCCCACCGGTATTTGAGTAAACTTCGGTGTCGAGAACAATAAGGTTGACGTTCTGGCCGCTTGCGGTGATATGGTCAACGCCGCTGTACCCGATATCGTAGGCCCAGCCGTCACCACCGATACCCCAGACGCTTTTTTTGGCCAGCATGTCGGCGATTGGCATAAGGTTTTTCGCTTCGATCCGGTCGATGCTTTCGAGTTTTTCCTTGAGTATTGCTATCCTCTCACGCTGCTCGAATATATCCGGCTCGGAATTCTGCTTTGCTTCGATAATCTCTTTTGCCAGGGTTTCGCCAATTTCTGAAGAGAGTGTCCTGACAAGTTCTTCAGCATATTCCTTCTGTTTGTCGATCGAGATTCTGAAACCCATTGCAAATTCTGCGGTATCTTCAAACAGCGAGTTCGACCAGGTTGGTCCACGGCCTTCCTCGTTGGTGCAGAACGGTGTCGTCGGGAGGTTGCCGCCGTAAATCGATGAGCAGCCGGTGGCATTGCCGAGCACAAGGCGGTCACCGAAGAGCTGGCTCATCAGCTTGACGTACTGTGTTTCGCCGCAGCCCGCACAGGCGCCGGAGAACTCGAAGAGCGGCTGCTGGAGCTGCTGTTCCTTGACCAGCTTGAGGTTGATTTTCGAGCGATCGTATTCCGGAATACTGAGGAAGTATTCCCAGTTTTCTCTTTCAGGTTTGCGCAGCGGTAACTGGAGGTCCATGTTAAGCGCATGCCTTTCGGGATTCTTCTTGTCTTTGCCCGGACAGATGTTGACACATATTTCACAGCCGGTACAGTCTTCGACAGAAACCTGAATGGTGTATTTCTGGCCCGCCCAGTTCTTTGCCTTCGCGTCAGCATGCTTGAAGGTTGCAGGTGCATTTTCGAGATGCTTCGGGTCATACACTTTCGAGCGGATTACCGAGTGCGGACACATCATTGCGCACTTGCCGCACTGGATGCAGACATCCTCTTCCCATACCGGTACCTTTTCGGCCAGGTTTCGTTTTTCGTATTTGGCGGTGCTGACCGGGAACGTGCCGTCGTCCGGCATCTGGCTTACCGGAACGGAGTCTCCTTCGCCCAGAATGATTGTTGCAAGTGTGTTGCAGACAAATTCCGGGGCATCTCCCGATATCGGCGGGCGCATCTGAATGGTACTGTCAGCAGTGGTACCGATGGTGACTTCGTGAAGGTTCGAAAGTGAGTTTTCGACAGCCTGGATGTTCTGGTTGACGATGTCGTCTCCTTTTTTGCCGTAGGTGTCGCGAATTGATTCTTTGATCTTTTCGATGGCCTCTTCGCGGGGCAGCACGCCGGAGATGGCAAAGAAGCATGCCTGCATAATGGTGTTGATGCGCTGGCCCATATGGCTTTCTTCGGCAACCTTGTAGGCGTCGATGGTAAAGAGTTTCGCTTTCTTGTCGATCAGGTGCTGCTGAACCCGGTTGGGCAAGTAATCCCAGACTTCATCGGCGCTGTAATGCGAGTTGATCAAGAGCGTACCACCTTCATTGAGGTTCTTGACCAGGTCGATAGAATCGAGGAAGATGAAGTGGTGGCACCCGATAAACTGGGCACGGGAGATCTTGTAGGTCGAGTGAATCGGGTTCGGTCCGAAACGCAGATGCGATACGGTTATCTTACCGGCTTTTTTGGAGTCGTAATCAAAATAGCCCTGTGCGTAGTTTTCTGTGTTTTCACCGATAATCTTGATGCTGTTTTGGTTGGCTCCCACCGTTCCGTCAGACCCGAGTCCATAGAACATGGCGCGGAAAACTTCGTCGGGTTCGATGCTGAACGATTCATCATAGTCAAGACTGGTGTGAGAGACGTCATCATTGATGCCGATGGTGAAATGATTCTTCGGTTCATCTTTGGCAAGATTTTCGAAAATCGATTTTACCATCGCCGGAGTGAACTCTTTTGAAGAAAGTCCGTAACGGCCGCCGACCACTTTTGGGCCATTGCATTGCGCGCTTTCGTGCAGGGCGTTGACTACGTCGAGGTAGAGCGGTTCGCCAGCGCTTCCCGGTTCTTTCATGCGATCCAGGGCGGCGATTGCCTTGACGGTTGACGGAAGTGATTCCATGAAACGCCTAGTGTCAAAAGGCCTGTACAGACGAACTTTGACCAGCCCGACCTTTTCACCCTGTTTGTTGAGATAGTTGACGGTTTCATATGCGGTTTCAGCTCCCGAGCCCATCATGACAATGACGCGTTCCGCATCGGGAGCACCTTCATACTGGAAAGGCTTGTATTCACGTCCGGTCAGTTCTTTGAAGCGTTCCATGTATTCTTCAACAATATCCGGACACGCTTTGTAGTAAGGGTTGACCGTTTCACGCCCTTGGAAATAAACATCGGGGTTCTGAGAGGTTCCCCGGAGGATAGGTGCATCGGGCGACATGCGGCGATTTCTGTGGGCAATGACCAGATCGTCATCGATCATGCTTCTGATATCGTCGTCGGTGAGTACTTCTACCTTGGTGACTTCGTGTGACGTTCTGAAGCCGTCGAAGAAGTGGAGGAACGGTACCCTGGACTTCAGTGTCGCTGCTTCGGCAATCAGACCGAGATCCATCGTTTCCTGCCCTGAACAGGATGCGAGCATGGCAAATCCCGTTCCGCGAACCGACATGACGTCGCCGTGATCACCAAATATGGAGAGCGCCTGACAGGCAAGAGAGCGGGCTGCAACGTGAATGGTGCAAGGGGTGAGCTCACCGGCAATTTTATACATTGTCGGAGGCATGAGCAGGAGACCCTGTGCAGCGGTGAATGTTGTCGAAAGCGCGCCGGTCTGTACTGCACCGTGTACCGCGGCTATGGCTCCGGCTTCGTGCTGCATTTCATCAACCAGCGGGACACTTCCCCAGATATTCGGGATTCCCTTGGCTGCCCAGTCATCCGAATATTCTCCCATATTCGATGCTGGAGTGATAGGATATATTGAAATGACCTCGTTTGTGCGATAGGCAACATGCGCGAGCGCTTCGTTACCTTCCATTATCTTGTATTCACGAGAAGCAACCTGAGCGGTCGCGCCGTTACCTTGCGATGATGTATTATTCTGACTCATTGTAACTCTCTCTTTGAAAAACAGTTTTACGTTTGCTTGATTGTGCCTAGCTGCTGAATATCAGGCGATTTACCTGATACAATGGAGATGACGTCAGTTCAGGAAGAAAGGCGTGTTGGATTCTGGCCTGCAGGCCAAAGTGCTAAACCACGTGGTGTATTATACCTATGCTGATCTCCTTTTTGAAGAGGGAAAGATATCAAAAAAAATAATATTGATAAACCTTAATTTACGTTTCAGCTTGTCAGGTTCAGGCTTCTTGCATTACATTCTGCATGACTCTGGACTGAACCATGAAATTGCGGCAGAAAGAAAGGAATGATATGGAGGATATTGTCTATGGCAGGAACGCGGTTCTCGAACTGCTTGCTTCTGATCCTGAAAAGATCGAGAAGATATATACGCAGTTCAATACCGGGCATCACAAGCTCAAGGAAATTCTCATTACAGCCAGAAGATCGAGAGTTCCGGTAGGAAAAGCTCGCCTCGAAAAGCTGGGCGAGATTGCAGGATCGACCAAGCATCAGGGAGTGTGTGCGCTCATAAGTACGATACGATACTATCAGCTCGAAGAGGTTCTTCAGACTCCGCGGAATACAAATCCGCTGATCGTTATCCTGCCCGGGCTGAACGACCCGCATAACGTCGGAGCTATTATTCGCACAGCCGAAGCGGTTGCCGCAGATGCCGTCATACTGATCGAAGGCAGGGGAGCACCCGTCAATGCAGCCGTACACAAGGCGTCTGCAGGTGCGGCTTCACATATGCGTCTTTGCAAGGTGCGAAGTCTCGCTGCATGTCTCAAGACGTTTCGGGAAAGAGGGTTTCAGGTTATTGCAGCAGACATGCGTGCGGAAAAGAACTATACCGAAATTGATTTAAAACTTCCATCGGTACTTGTTATGGGCAGTGAAGGAAGAGGGCTCGGACAGGAGAGCCGGGAACAGTTTGACTGCCTTGTCCGCATTCCGATGGCCGGTTGTGTGGAGTCGCTGAATGTGAGCGTTTCGGCGGGGGTGTTGCTATACGAGGCGATGCGCCAACGGTTGGGGTAAGGTATGGCGCAAAACCTGCTGCACAGGCGGATTGCCGCGTTGAGCGGATAGAAAGGGGTTCCTGCGCTCCGTTCGCCTTGCACTCCACCTGTTCACTACGGTTTTACGCCACACCTCTGTATACGTTTTCCCTGCCATGTGCCGTTAATCTGCCGGTTACCACCAAGTAATTTTCGCTTCGGCTTGTGAACACTTCTTGATCTTGAACGAAAATCCTCATTTTTTGAAGCACCCCGGTCGTGGCCCGAGTGTTGCAATTCTCGCGACGGTTTTTTTCAGTTCTTTTATAGGTCGTATAGGTCCTATAAGTCCCATAAGACCTATAGGACTTATAAATGGAAGACTAAGCGAGCATAGGAAGGCTCATCTTTACAAGTTGCAGCCAGCCCTACCTGGCACTCGTCTTGGAAATGAACAATCCCGATTACGAGTACGATTACCGCTCCGCTGATTGCGAATACGAGTGTAAGAATTCAACAGTTCAACGAATCAACAATTCAACATGCAGCGGGCAGCCGCTCCATCTTTTCCCGGATGCAAAAAAATATTACTTTGGATTTTTATTGATCATTGTACACGGAACATTTTAACTGCTTACAGCCATGAACTTTCCTGATGACCTTCGTTACACCACTGACCATGAATGGGTTAAAGTGCTTGATGATGGGACAGCGCGTGTAGGAATTACCGATTTTGCCCAGTCCGAGCTTGGAGATATTGTTTTTGTTGAAACAAAGCCGGTCGGGACAGCTCTGAAACAGCATGAGGTTTTCGGCACAGTGGAAGCGGTGAAAACCGTTGCCGACCTGCTTGCACCGGTTGATGGCAGGGTCACCGCGGTCAATGAGGCCCTCGATGCAGCTGAGGTTGTAAACAGCAGTCCTTATGATGAGGGCTGGATGATCGAACTCACCATGGACAATCCTGGGCAGATGAATGCACTAATGACCGCTGAAGAGTACAAAAAAAACATAGGAGAGTAGTGTTGGTATAGCCCAAACAACCGGTTCAACTCTTCTTATTGTAAATAGTTATTATTATGCCATTTATTGCCAATACGGACAGTGATCGCGAGGAGATGCTTCGGGAAATCGGGGTGTCTTCTTTTGATGACCTCATTGCTGATATTCCTCACGAGCTGCGTTTGAAAAAACCTCTCGATTTGCCTCCAGCCCTCGCTGAACCGGCCGTTCAGCAGCTTATGGAGCAGCTTGCGTCGGCAAACTCTTCTACGGCGACTCATGTCAGTTATCTTGGTGGCGGTGCCTACGATCATTACATGCCGCCTGCAATTAAGACCATTGTATCCCGCAGCGAATTTTATACCGCGTATACCCCCTACCAAGCTGAGGTGTCCCAGGGAACGCTTCAGGCTATCTATGAATATCAGAGCATAATCTGCCGGCTTTACAGCATGGACACAGCAAATGCATCACTCTATGATGGTGCGACAGCTCTTGCAGAAGCCGTTGCGATGGCAATGGCGGTGACAGGCAGAGAAAGGGTTATCATCGCGGGCAAACTGCATCCGAATTCGCTGCATGTTCTCAAAACGTTTATTGAGGCAAGAGGGGATCGTGCGGTGGTTCAGAATACGCTGCAAAGCGGAGTATGTGATGTTGGAGAACTTGAAAAAAAGGTTGATGACAGCGTGGCGGCAGTTATAGTTCAGCAGCCGAACTTTTACGGATGTCTTGAGGATGTTACTGCAATAGGTGAGATTGCCCGCAACAGCGGAGCGCTGTTCATTGTCTCTGCGGATCCGGTTTCCCTTGGGATTCTTGAGGCCCCGGGAAGTTACGGGGCGGATATAGCTGTCGGTGAAGGTCAGCCTCTCGGGAGTGCACTGAATTTCGGAGGACCTTATCTGGGAATCTTTGCGGTTAAACGCGACTACGTTCGCAAGATCCCCGGTAGACTGGTCGGTATGACGAAAGACAAAGATGGTGAAGATGGTTTCATACTCACCCTGCAAACAAGGGAGCAGCACATTCGCAGGGAAAAAGCAACGTCGAATATCTGTACAAACCAGGCTCTGAATGCTTTGCAAGCGGTGGTATATCTTTCTCTTCTTGGAAAGCAAGGGTTGCGGGAAGTTGCTGAACTTTCCTTGCAGAAATCACATTATCTTTCGGAAAAAATCACTGACTTGCCGGGCTATTCACTGAAGTATGACCAGCCGTTCTTCAGGGAGTTTGTTGTGGAAACGCCCGTACCTGCAAGCGAGGTGGTTGAAAAGATGCTTGACCAGGGTATTCTGGCCGGTTATGACCTTTCAACTGTCGGTGATGAAGGGCTGCTGATTGCCGTGACCGAAAAGCGCACGAAAGAGCAACTTGACGATTTTGTCCGGAAGCTTGGGGCTGTCAGTTGACAAGCCCCAGGTTCCTGAGTTCTTTTTTAACTTTTTCTTTATTCTCCTGCTGCAGGGGAACCAGCGGCAGGCGGTAGACTTCTTCTATCATACCCATAAGCGAGAGGCTGTACTTCACCGGTACGGGGTTGCTTTCAATGAAATTAAGGCTAAAAAGCCTGCAAAGCCTGTTATTTATCGCCTTGGCATGTTCAAGGTTTCCCTCGCGGGTTTCCGTAACAAGTTTTTTAACTTCAGCCGGAACCTGGTTTGCGGCAACCGATATTACCCCATCCCCACCGAGGGCTATGAAAGGCAATATAAGCGGATCTTCTCCGGTCATGACTGAAAAGTTATCGGGTCGTGAGGCAAGCAGCTCCATGATCTGGCTCATGTTGTCGGACGCCTCTTTGACGGCTGCGATATTTTCGAAGTCGTTAGCAAGCCGGAGGATTGTTGCCGCGCTGATGTTGCAGCCGGTTCTTCCCGGAACGTTATAGACAATTACCGGAATGGAGACGGCTTCCGCTATATGCCGGTAATGCTGATAAAAACCTTCCTGTGACGGCTTGTTATAATAGGGAGCGACTGAAAGAATTGCTTCCGCTCCAGCCTTTTCCGCGTTTTTTGCCAGTGTTACTGCCTTGTCCGTAGCATTTGTTCCCGCTCCAGCAGCGACCAGCATTTTATTTCCAGCCTCTTCCCGGACGATTTCAATGATCTCGGCCTGTTCGTCAGCCGACAGGGTTGGAGATTCACCTGTTGTCCCGCATGGGATGACAATATCTGTTCCAGCGGCAATATGAAACTGCACCAGACGTCGCAATGCTTCCCTGTCCAATGACATATCCTGTCTGAAAGGGGTTACCAAAGCAACAGCGGAACCCGAAATTAATCTTTTTGACATATACGATCGTAACCTGCGTTGAAAGACTCCAGCAAGATTTTCGTAAACGGTAGTAAGTATAAGGGAAACTTATCTTTTTTACTACAGAGCACTTCTAAATTTGTTGTGTGCCGTGTTTCAGCCGCGTTGAACGGAAAAGCTTCGGCGTTATGCTGCACTTAATGTAGCGTTCATGGATACTGGTTGGCCCAACAGTTCAACAACTAAACAAATCAACACTACTTTTCTCGATTACGATTACCGCTTCGCTGAGTACGAGTACGAATGAGTGTAGATCGTGCCATGATATACGTTCCTAACCGGTGGTTTTTGCGTGCTCGACGAGCTCTGCCGCGACACGCAGCGAGGACTCGGAGCGCCGCTTTCCACTGATTAAATTTGCGACAGCTGCAACATGTTCTTCATCATTAAGCAGCCTGACCTTGCTGGTGGTACGGTCATTCTGTACTGTTTTTTCAACTGACAAATGCCGGTCTGCCATCGCTGCTATCTGCGGCAGATGTGTGATCGATATGATCTGGTGTGTTCGCGAAAGGCTTCTGAGACTTCTGCCGACGGCATCGGCAATTGACCCGCTTATACCAGTGTCAATCTCGTCGAAAATGAGGATAGGCAACTGCGAGCTTTCTGCCAGAACACTTTTCATGGCAAGCATTACTCTTGAGATTTCTCCCCCTGAAGCAATTTTGACAAGCGGTTTTGGTGATTCGCCGATGTTTGTGGAAATAAGAAACTCGATTTTATCATAACCGTTTTCAAAAGCATTATACCGTTTGCCGTTAATGCTAATGTCGCCGTTCTCCGAACTCTCATGGCTGATCCTGACTGTGAAAACACAGTTTGGAATGCCAAGATTACCAAGTTCATGGGCAATGGCTGTTTCAAGTTCTTTTGCGGTTTTTTTCCGTTCGGTGGATATTCCTGCTGCAAGCTCAGACACCTCGTTTCTGAAAGAGTCTATTTCTTCGCTGATCCGTTCGATCTGTTCGGAAAGGTTGTCTTCCATGGAGAGTTCGCCAGCGATGCTTTCCTTCAGATCGATAAGTTCTTCAATGGTTTTGCCATATTTTTTTCTGGCTCGCTGCAGCTGCATCTGACGTTCCCTCAGTGTCTCAAGATGCTCGGGATTGAACTCGATGCCTTCCAAGTAATTGCGAACGGTTCGGCTAAGCTCTTCTACAAGGCTTTTTGCACTTTCTGCATCTTCGAGGTGCGTAGAAAAACTTTTGTCGATGGCAGAAAGGCGGCCCAGCTGCTGAACAGTTTCGGAAAGCTGGACAAATGCCGAGCGTTCCGTGTCATAAAGTTGTTCGTTGATCGCAGCGCACAAGCTGAAGCGCGTCTCGGCATTCTCATGCAATGTGATTTCCTCTTCGATCTTTTCGTCTTCACCTTTTTTCAGATCGAGTGAATGAAGCTCTTTTAACTGGTACTCAAGCAGGTCCCGTTTTTCTCTTAACCGGTTTGCGTCAGCAGTGAGGTTCTCAAGTTCTTTTCTGCTGTTCTTCAGGTTGGTGAAGGCTGCTTGATAGGACTTGACAAGATCTGTAAGCTGTCCAAATTCGTCAAGCATCGAGCCATGTGTCTCAGGGTGCAGGAGCAACTGGTGCTCATGTTGACCGTGAAGATCAATCAAAAGGTCACCTGTCTGTTTCAGCACCTGGAGGGTACAGGGAGAATCATTGATAAAACATCTTGACTGTCCTTTTGCGGAAATCTCTCTGCGCAGCAGTATTTTTTCATCGGGATCAAGGCCGGCTTCTTCAAGAAGAGTGGAGAGCCTCTCAGGTTTTTCAGGAACAAGAACTGCTTCAATAACCGCCTTGCTGCTGCCGGAGCGGACAAGGTCAGTGCTGGCCCTGATACCGAGAACCTGGTTTAAGGCTCCGATAAGAATAGATTTTCCCGCCCCGGTTTCACCGGTAATAATAGTCAGTCCTTTGGAAAACTCAACGGAAAGCTCTTCTATCAAGGCGAAGTTTTTGATGTAGAGGTTGGTCAGCATAGAGAAAAGATAAGCTTTCGCTGCGATCAATAAAACCTTACCTGGCAACCGCCACGTTTTCTTCAAGCTCGACCGTTCCGCTGAACGAGTTGCCTGAAAGGTTAACTCTGATCAGATAGATACCGGAAAGGGCAGGAGTCCCATCGTCGGTTAAACCGTTCCATTCAAAAATTCCCTCCGGTCCCGAGGGAAGACCATCAGCAAGCGTTCTGACAGCTTTCCCGCTGCTGTCATATATAGTTAACGCAGCTTGGTAGGCTCCGGCAGGAAGGCTGTACCGGATGACTGTTTTCTCTCCGTTCCCGTCAAGGCCGGGAGAAAACGTTTGCGGATCTACCGTCAATGAGGGTGACTGTTCGAGACGGTTTTCAGGCAGGTAGATGCTGTTTTTTCTTCCGGGTGTGCCTCCATACACGATGTCCATGGAGGACGACCAGCTTGAAGGGAGGCTTGAGGCCAGCTGGTCGTTAAATTTTTCAAGGGAACGGCCCTTGGTATTTTTCACGTAAGGGTTATGCCAGGTACTGTTGTATGCTACGGAGTCGATTACCGTTCCAGCAGAATCTTTCAGCGTGACACAATCTGTATCGTTGTTCAGGGAAAAGGTTTTTCGCTGTACAATAAAGATTTTGACGGCTGTGTTACCGGAGAGATAGTCATAATATTGAACAAGTCTTGAAGCTTCAGGATCGGAGTTTTCCTCAGGTACTATGATGCAGTACTGGCCGGGAGCGAGCAGATTGTCCGCGGAAAGATCATCGGCGAAATAGTAAGAATACCGTTTGCCGCTTGAGGTAGGGCAGTCCTGGATATACCATCCGTGGAGGTCAATGGTTTCTGTGCCGGGATTATAGATTTCCACATAATCAGGTTGGTCCGGAATACCGTCGTCTTTTACCTGAATGGGCGCAAAAAGTATTTCGTTAATAACCGGGAGTGTTTTCTTTTCGAGGGTTATAGATATGCCGTTAAGTGATATTTCATCATTTGTTATATCGCATGATGATAAAAAAAGCGTAATTAAAAAAAGGATAAAAAAAAGCCGCATAACTATCTTTTGTTACAGGTTTTATGTATGCATTGATGAACAAGGGGTTGTGGAGCCGTACCTATTTACTCTAATTGGAGGAAGATTCTTTGTCTTTTTTAGGGGGGGTGTCTTCCGTAGCTTTTTTGAATTCGTCTTCGATCTCTGTTTGTGCTTTTCTGAACTCTTTCATGCTTTGGCCGAGTCCTTTTGCAAGCTCCGGAAGTTTTTTGGCGCCGAATAACAGTAGTATCGCTAAAAAAATAAGTATCAACTCAGGTCCACCAGGTAAACCAAATAAAAACATGGTTGTTTCTCCTAATAGTTTATATCACTGTTCAGCAGATGTATTCCCGCTTATGCTTATATAATCAATACGGATGCTTTAAACAAGATTTTTTGTTTTCTGGAGCATGTGTTTCATGAGGCGTCCACAATATCCCCAAAATCCAAAAAGTGAGGAATCCTGCGTTGTAAAGACGTTTGGGCCTGTTAATCGGTCCGAAAATTCCCTGTTGTCGTAAGCAGATTTGTAGGGTTAAGTTCGACAGGATCTATGTCTCACCGGCCTTGGTCAAAAACAGCTTATAAACTCGGTCCGAATACCAAAGTCCATTGCTGATAAGCTCATCAAGCAAGGGTTTCACCTGCGAAACGAAACCTTTTTCCTTTGCTTTCAGCAGCAACGACAGGGTTCTTAGAACATATAAGCCGGAGTTCTTGGCGATTCTATAACCAAGGGTTTCGTCAATAAGAACGACATCCGCCTGTACCTCTTTTGCCAGAAGAATTACCTCTGCCTCTCCCGGATCAAGCTGGGTCAAAAGCAAATCCTTGTAAATTTTACCTTTAACTGATCTTACCTTGATATAGGGAGCGTCGATTTCGGAATACCCAAATGATTTCTTGGCTTTGATTTCAGAGTAGACCGCTTCAGGGACAATAATGTCGCTGAAAAGCTTTTTAAGGAGATCAAGTTTTCCGATGGAAGAAAGCGCAATAATCGGTGTTGTATCGGAAACAACCGTCATGGTAATTTTTCAGAATCCTCGAAGATTTCATTGATTTCTTCCTCGGTATAATCGAATATGAATTCTTTTTCTTTCTGCAGCTTTTCTATAAAACCTAGCCTGTCATAACCTGCCAATTCCGCGGCTTTTCCCAGTGAGAGCTTTCCTTTGCGGAACAACGTCAATGCTGTTGAATACAGCAAATCCGCAACAAATTCATCTTTTGTCTCTTTTAAAGACAGGAGGATATCGGCTTTCACCGGAACCGTTATGTTAACAACTTTCTCTGTCATCGCGCATTTTGTCTCTTGTTTACCATCTTTACAGTATACCATATAATCTTTGATAAAAATAAATTTACGAAATCGGTTTCAGTTCGGTCTCGCTATGTTTTGTGCCTTGCAATGACGGTCTCTCCTGCAATGGTTTTCTGACCTTCGGAAACAGCAAGAGGGATACCATCGGGAATGATGATATCAAGACGTGACCCGAATTTGATCATGCCGAACCTGTTTCCTGCCTGAACAGTATCTCCGACTTTAAGGTTACAGACAATCCTTCGGGCAACAAATCCCGAGACTTGGGTGAAGAAAATGCGGAAGCCACTGTTTTCCAGGCCGATCTCCATTCGTTCGTTATTGTTCATGCTGCTGTGATCGAACGCCATAAGGAATTCGCCTGGGTGATAGGACAGTTGAGTTACCTCGCCGCTTAATGGAATCCTGTTGACATGGACATTAAAAAGGGACATGAAAATGCTGATGAGCGTTGAATCCGGGCCGGTGAATGGATGTGCTATTTTTTTAATGAGTAAAATCCTGCCGTCTGCGGGAGCAAGAATAGCGTTCGGATCGGATGGTATCCTGCGGGAAGGGTCTCGAAAAAAAAACAGTGTGAATAGTAAAATGCAGGCAGCCGCGGTTAACAACAGCACTTTCAAAGTGTTGGGGGAAAAAAGACCCGCCACGGCAAGCAATGTGCAGATGATAAAGGTTTTAACAAGGGTGTTGCGTCCGTAAAGGGAAAGCATGGTTGAAAGTTGTTGATTTGTTGAACTGTTGAATTGTATGAGTATCCCAGCATATCAGGAGAGTTCCCTGTTTTTCGATACCGATGCCCTATACCTGAAGAGAAGAACCCGGAGATCGGTATCGGGTTTCGGAGTCAAAAAGCAATATTGATACATCGTGGAAGCAGGTCACCCGTCAGCCGCGTTTTAGATATATCGCCTGATAAGATACATTAAACTGACGAACCATCAATTTCAAATGCGGCTCACAATGCCCCGGGAACTCAACAGCATCGAGCGAAAATTTCTTGAACAGCTTACGATTCGCAGGCTTGTTATGCCCGGAGAGCATGTTCTGGCTGCTGTTTCAGGGGGGCCTGACTCAATGGCACTGCTGTACTTGCTCTGTGCGGTCAGGCCTGCACTGCATTTCAGGGTCAGCGTAACACATTGCAATTTTCAGTTAAGAGGAGAAGAAAGCCTGCTTGATGAGTCCCTTGTTAAAGATGAAGCGAAAAGGCTTGGGTTGGAATGTTATGTTCAGCGGTTTGATACACAAAAAGATGCCGGTGAATGGAAGCGGTCAATCGAGGAAACAGCGCGAATAGAGCGCTACGGCTATTTTCATGAGCTCATCGAGCATCACGGTTTCGACAAGATCGCTACAGGGCACCATGTCAGTGATAATGCGGAAACCATACTTTTCAATCTTTTCAGAGGAGCTTCAATCCCCGGTTTACGGGGAATCCGTGCGTTTCATGGTCATGTTATCCGTCCTTTGCTGTTGATGCGCAAACAGGATATTCTTCGCTACATCGAGGAAAAAGGAATCAACTACCGTGTTGACGCCAGCAATATGGGGGTTGAACCCGATCGTAATTTTATACGCCACAAAGTTATCCCACTCATAGAAGAGCGTTTCAAAAACAAGCTTTTACCTTCACTCCAAAGGCTTTCGGAACATGCTGCTGAGCTGGAAGAATTTCTGGAATTGCGTTTTGAACAGTTAACGCGTGATAACGAAGGTCTGGCCTTGAAAAACAACAGGCTTTGTGTGCGTTCACTCCTGGGGTTAACGATTTTCGAGCAAAAAGAACTCCTGAAGAGGGCTCTGCAGGATTGCGGCTGTGAGCCCTCTTCGAAAGTATTGCAGCAGCTTGTTGACCTTCTTCAGACACAACCGGGGCGTAAAATACAGCTCGCAGCCGGGCTTGAGGTGGTCTGGAAAGGGAAGTATCTGTTCTTCAGGGGAAAGTCAAAGGGCAAAAACGGGGGAATAAAGGAAGAGTAAAGTGACGGGCATTGTAGGGGCAAACCTGCGTGTTTGCCCGTGTAGCCGGAAGTAACCAAAAAAGGAAACTGTAAGTGCAGGGGCGAAAGATTTTTCGCCCCTACAATTCAACAGATCAACAATCCCGATTTGTCGAGCTGTATGACGATTTTTCAATTACGAGTACGACAAGCCGAAGATGGGAGGTTGTTTACTGCCAACTGGAGGCTACCTACTGATTTTCCTGGCTTTGCATTTCGTGCTTGAAGAAGCTCAGGGGCAGATCGGTTTTTACGATGACCGATTCAAGATTCTGCATCACGTCAATTTCTTTCAGAAACGCTTTTGCCGGTTCGGTTGTCCGTGTTCCCGAGCTGCTTGAAAGTTTGATTGCCGTCCAGAGGAAGGTCGAGGCAAAGTAGGCAGACGTTCTGTTCTGATAGATCCATTCTGTATGACCTTCGATCCCGTCATCGAATTTAAGTGACAGCGCAAGCTGTCTGATACGGTTCAGGTTTCCAAAAGTTTTTACGTCCTTGTTGCCGGATGTCAGGCTCTGTAAGCCACCGAGCGTCCATTTTGTTGAGGAAAGGGTAAGCCACAAGTGCGACTTGTAAATTGCCTTGTCGATAAGCGAGGCGGTTGTAGAGTCGCGTACAAGAAAATTTTTCTCGGGTTCAAGAAAGCCTTTCAGCAGTTGCGGACTGTTGGCAAGAAGAAACTGACGCTCGCCCGGACGGCAGACCCAAAGCGTATCGGAGAGTGCGTAACACGCTTCGTTACCGAACTCTTCGGTTGCTATGCTTTTTTGCCGGAGGTAATCCGTGGTCAGCTTATCTGAAAACGAGCCCCAGAGGATACCGAGGTATTTTTGTCTTTTTGTGTTTTGATGCTGAAGGGCAACAAGAAGGGTGTCCAGATCGCGAGCAGGAGCAAAACCGGTTTCACTAACTATTTCCTTCAGAGTTTTATCTAACAGCAGCCAGTTCATCTCTTTCAGGGAATCGGGAATTACTTCCTGCCAGAAGATGCTTTCTCTGATATCTTTCAACCCCGCGTAGATCAACGCATCAGAGGTTCCAGGCAGACGGTCGATTGCGGACGCAAGTTCAGAGTTCAGCGGTTCCGGAGCAGCCACCGGTTTCGGCCAGTTGACCCATATGAACTGGGCGACAAGGCCGATGGTGCCTAAAATGACTGCAATTAAAAGAAGGCTCGGCTTCTTTTTCGCTTTTTTGCCTCCGGTTTGCTGACCGGTTTCTTCTTGTCGGGTTTCCATTCAGGCTTTAACTGTTGTTCTGAATCGCTTGCCGGGCAAGGTAATCACAGCGGTTGTTGTACTCATTGTCGCTGTGACCTTTAACCTTATGAAAGACGACATTGTGCAATCTAATCAACTCAAGGATTTTTTTCCATAGATCGATGTTTTCAACCGGTTTTTTGGCTGATGTTCTCCAGTTGTTTATCGTCCATTTTTTTAGCCACTGCTGGTTGATTGCGTTTACAAGGTAGCTCGAATCACTGTAAAGGTCGACATCACAGGGTTCCTTGAGAGCTTCAAGAGCCTTGATAGCCGCCATAAGCTCCATTCTGTTGTTTGTCGTGGAAGGGGAGAAGCCCGATATCTCCCGTTGGGCGCTGCCGAACATGAGCAATGCGCCCCATCCGCCTTTTCCCGGATTACCGCTGCATGCGCCGTCGGTGTATATGGTTACTTTTTTAGGCATTCTTTTTTCCCGTAAGACAAAAAAGCTCAACCAATTACATGGTTGAGCTCTAAAGAAAATAAAAAACGTCCGCCAGAAGCTACTTGAGCAGTTTTGCAAGTTCGGCGGTTCCGGTTTTCGACATGATTTTCATGGCTTTTGCAGAAAGACGTACTTTTACCCAGCGTTTTTCTTCTTCGACCCAGATTCTCTTTGTATGGAGGTTCGGTTCAAAACGTTTACGGCGATGGTTGTTCGCGTGTGATACACTGTTTCCGTACTTGGGCCGTTTTCCAGTCAGTATGCAGACTTTTGACATGATAGCTTCTTATTCTCTCGATTTACGTTATAAAAATGATTGCGAATATACCAATTCTTTTTCAAAGTAAAAAAGCAAGGGGAGAAATTACGGCCTGATACCTACGGCACAAACCATCATTGAAAGGACATAAAGCAGGGTGCCGAAAGCGTTGTACCAGACTGCTTTTTCTTTAGGATTATCGATCAATATTTTTTGCATGGGAATCTGGAAAGCCAGCAGCAGAGTGGCTATGCCAAAAGTAACATATGCCGATTTTGCAAGCAGGATTCCTATGGCCGCCAATTGTGCGATATCCATAATCACGGATGCTAATATGGCTGCTTTTTTCTCCCCGAGCTGTACAGGGATTGAGGCAACTTTTCTGATGTTATCACCCACGACGGATTTGAAATCGTTTAGTGTCATGATGCCATGGGCGCCAAGGGAAAAAATAATGGCCAGAGCGATCGACTCGAATGACGGAACGCCCTGCGTGATGGCAAAGCTTCCCGTGAGCCACGCCACGCCTTCGTAGGCAAGCCCTACGATGAGGTTCCCAAACCAGCCGTTTCTCTTGGCACGTATGGGCGGTCCTGAGTATGCATGGGACATCAGAACACCGACAAAGGCAATTGCCATGACATAAGGATGGATCGACCATGCAACCAGGAACCCTATTATGATAAGGCTGAAGGTAATGACCCAGCTTGCCTGTTTTGAAATTTTCCCGGATGGTATCGGACGGTCAGGTTCATTGATTGCGTCTACTTCACGGTCGAAATAGTCGTTCATTGTCTGCGACATGGCGCACATCAGAGGGCCTGCAAGGATGATACCCCGCAGCAGGATCGACCAGTTAGACGAGATATCTTCACCGGTCGAGACAACACCACAGGCAAAAGCCCACATGGGAGGAAACCATGTGACCGGTTTCATCAGCGGCAGTATTGCTGCCGGTTCCAGCTTGAACCCCGGTTTATTGACGTTTTCAAGAGCCCGCTGTATTACTTTTTCCCTTGAAGTACCTACTCCAGACGAGAGCAGCTGGGATTGCAAGCTCTGTTTCAGCTCAGTATCGGCCACGTTACGTCCGTTCATGGTTTACCGGTTCATGAAACAAAGCAACAATTATACGAGTTTTTCTGCAGAAATGTAAGCATTTAGTTGACCGATGTCCGGTATTTGTCAGCAATTTCACCATTCAGAGACAGAATACGTGAGAATTGTGCAGCGGCTTTTCCACTTTCCAGACAACCTTTGGTTTTGCTCAGGCCATCGTCAATGCAGGTTGCGATACCGGATACGTAACATGCCATTGCAGCACTATATAACGCTGCTTCTGTTTGGGCCTTGGTGGCGCTTCCGTCGAGGATTCCCAAGATTATGTCTGCGTTACGTCTGGTATCGCCGCCTTTCAGATCGGCAATTTTCCATTTTGAAAGACCGAACGTTTCAGGCATGACTTCGTGATGTGTTATTTCTCCGTTTTGAAGTTCAGCGATGCGGGTCAGGCCGCATACACTCGGTTCGTCAAGGCCGTACCCTGTTTCGGTTTCTCCATGAACAACCAGTGCATGATGGCATCCCGTCTCTTTCAATGTGTGCACATAGATGTCCATGACATGCATATCGAAGACGCCGACAACCTGCCGGTTTACTCTGGCGGGATTAACCAGCGGGCCGAGCATGTTGAAAATGGTTTTTATGCCCAGTTCCTTGCGTATAGTTGCTACAGCTTTCATGGAAGGGTGATAAAGAGGGGCAAAAAGAAAGGCGAATCCGGTTTCCCGGAAAAGCTGTTCTGTTGCTTCAGGGGGTAAATCTACGCGGTAGCCGAGAGTCTCAAGCACATCGGCGCTCCCGCAATGGCTCGTAACCGACCTGTTACCGTGTTTTGCAATGTGTACCCCTGCGCCGTTAGCGATGATGGCAGCAGCAGTAGAGAGGTTGAAGGTTCCAGCTTGGTCCCCGCCAGTGCCACAAGTATCGACGGCGTTTTTATCAATATGAACGGGAAGTGCCCTGGAAATAAGTGAATAATATGCTCCCGTGACTTCCTCGACCGTTACCCCTTTTTTCTGGAGTAAGGTGAGGATAGCTGCGATAACGCTATCAGGAAACTCGCCTTGCATAATTCCGGACATGCAATCTTCCATCTCTTTGCGTGAAAGATCATGGTCTTTCAGTAGCTTGTGAAGTAACTCCTTGTATTGCATATAAAAAGCATTGATAAACAGGAATGGGAAAACCTTCTAAAACTATAAATTAAAATAAGAATGGCAATGCATACAAACTAAGGGCATTTTCAAAAACGTGCCTCAAGGAAGTTGGGGTTAGTACATAGAGGTGCCCATAGTGAGTCATGATAAGAATGGAGATCGGTTTTTTGAAGACACATAACAGTACGGTATGAAACGTTTAAATCAGTTGGAGAACACGGGGGAAAGAATTGAGCCGCTGTTGAAAAAAATGTCCCAAATAGGTGTCGATACGTTTATTGTTTCAGACCTGCATGTTATCAGGTGGCTGACCGGGTTCAGCGGTTCCAGTGCACGAATGCTGCTCAGCCCGCACCGCAATCTTCTGTTTACGGACTTTCGATACGCTGAACAGGTAAAGCAGGAGGTCGACGGGATAGAATCCATAATTATACAAAACGGCTATACAGACTCTTTCATCGAAGGTGGGTATTTGCAGGGAAAACGTATAGCCATCCAGGAAGAGCAGGTAACGGTTCATGAAGCAAGGCAGCTCGGTGAGAAGCTGGAAGGAGTGGAGATTGTGCCGGTGCATGGTTTTTTTTACGAGTTCAGAGCGATAAAAAATGGCAAAGAGATCGACTGTATGAAACAAGCGGCTGCGATCAGCGAGCAGGTTCTTGAACAGATATTGCCACTGATTTCTCCTGATGTAACGGAAGCCGATATTGCAGCGGAGATTTCCTACCGGCACAAACGTCTCGGGGCGGAAAAGGACTCTTTTGATCCTGTTGTTGCATCAGGTCCCCGTTCAGCCCTTCCTCACGCGAGGCCTGGAACGGACAGGTTCAAGCCGGGAGCTCTGATTGTCATCGATATGGGATGTATTTACAAAGGCTATGCTTCCGACCAGACGAGGACTGTTTCTCTCGGAAAGGCTCCTGATGAAGCCCGGAAGATCCATGATATTACGAGAGAAGCGCAGCAACTGGGCATTGATTCAGCTCTGCCGGACATGTCCGGCAGGGAACTTGATGCCCTGGTGCGCGGCTACATCGAAAAACACGGCTACGGCGAGTATTTCGGGCATGGTCTTGGCCACGGTGTTGGTGTGGAGGTGCATGAAAAGCCCCGGCTCGGGAAAAAATCCGACGATGTTTTGTCTGTGCATTCGGTGTTTACCATCGAACCGGGAATTTATCTGCCGGGTAAATACGGTGTTCGCATAGAGGATACGGTGGTTATGGAGGAGGGTGGAGTGGTTCCTTTCCAACACTTTACCAAGGAACTGATTGAGTTGTAAGTGAAAACTGTTGAGTTGTTGAGATTTTGATTTGGATCGTGCCCGTACTCAGCAAAGCGGTAATCGTACTCGTAATCGAGAAAAGTAGTGCTGAGATATGAGTGCTCGTAGGGGCGCACCTGCGTGTGCGCCCGCTTGTTGTAAGGCGGGAGGTAGGGGCGAAAAATTTTTCGCCTTTACGATGCCTGGCCGAATCCCGAAATAAAAACAGAAGGAAATATCCCGATGGAAGAAGCACAATACTGCCTTGTCATAACGACCGCGCCGGATGCGAGCGTAGCAGAAAAACTCGCGGAAGGATTGTTGAAAGAACGTCTGGCCGCATGCATTCATATGCAGGATATCCGCAGCCGTTATGTCTGGGAAAAAAAGCTCTGCCGGGAAGAGGAAACCGTTCTCTGGATCAAAACGCTTGAGAAGCACTACGACAGAATCGAGGCATATATTCTGGAGCATCATCCTTACGATCTTCCTGAAATTATAAGAGTTCCCATTACCGGAGGTCTGCCCGGATACCTTAAATGGCTCGCCGATATAACCGGAGAGTCAGGATCGTTCCAGTAGATTTTTCAGCCTTATGGAATAAGCGGCAAGGGTCAGGAGCGGATTGACATTGCGCTGAATGGAACGGATGGCTTCTTCGGTGACCGTTGAAAGAGCGTAAAAATCGGGATCAGTGAAATTTTGGACAAAACGGTCGATGGCTTCGTTCAAATCAGGGTTATTGAATGATGTCCATTCCGGGTCGATTTTTCTATGGCTGATATCCTGGAAAAAAAGCAAAAGGGAGGCCAGGAGGGAAATGATTTCCTGTTTCCCGAGATTTCTCGAAAGTTCTTCCGTTGCCGCAATTGCTTCATCGAGTTTATTCGGAGAGAGGACTTTTCGTAAATAATCAATCGCTCTGTTCCGGATGGCAATACCCTCAAAATTCTCCGGGTTGCCTTCAAGAAAGCTGTTGAGGATATCTGTCGCGACACGGAGGTTTCCTCTCGAAAAACTCGTGATAAACCGCTTCATATCGTTCTGAAGCTCAGGGTAGGCGGTATTCAGCCATTTATCAAGGTCTGCAGGTTTTATTCTCGAAAATTTCAGCGTTTGGCATCGTGAGCGAATGGTTGGCAAAATGCTTTCAGGCCGGGAGGATACCAGAATGAACAGCACATGCTCAGGCGGTTCTTCAAGCAGTTTCAGCAATTTGTTTGCAGCGGATGGGTGAAGCTTTTCCGGCTGGGATATAATGAAGACTTTTTTCCCGTTTTCGGCAGGCATAAACGAGGCTTTCTGCTGCAAAGCCGTTACCTGTTCGGTAAGGATTCCCATGGAACGATCCATGGAAGGTGCGAAATAAGGGTTTTGCTGTTTCTGCTCGATCAGAGATTCATAACGTTCCCTGGCTTCAGTAATGCGTTTGTTTTCAGCTTTTGCCGGATCGTTTTTTTCAAGGAGAGCCGATTCAATGGGGAAAACATATTCTATATCCGGGTGCATGAAGGTGTCAATCTCACGACAGCTTCGACAGGTTTCACATGAACCTGTTTCATCAACGGCCGTTCGTTTTTCGCAATTGAGAACCTTTGCGAGCTCAAAGGCCACTGACTCCTTTCCTGTCCCTTCAGGGCCGGTAAAAAGGTAGGCATGAGCAAGCCGTCCTGATGCAACGGCTTTTTGCAGAATACTGATTTGCAGGTTTTGACCGATAATACTCTGCCAGCTCATGGTGTATTGGAATAGTGACAAGTAACAGGTAACAAGTGACGAGTGGAATGACAATGACAGCCAATAGTAACTTGTCTCCTGCCGTGTACTTGTTTCTTGTCACTCGTCACTGCCTGAGGAATTCGCAGTTATTAAAGAAACGTCAACCAGCCATACGGATCTTCGCCTGTTTGAATGATTTTCAAGTAGTGAGATTGAAGGATTTCCGTAACGGGGCCTCTCATTTCATTACCGATCGGGTACTTGTCGATACTTCTGACCGGTGTTATTTCAGCGGCGGTACCGGTAAGAAATACCTCATCGGCAATATAAAGCGCTTCTCTTGGAATCAAGGTTTCATGTACTTCATATCCAAGTTCTTTTGCGATGTGAATAACCGCCTGGCGTGTAAGTCCGGCAAGGACTGATTGGCCGGACATAGGTGTGTAGATAATGCCGTCACGGATGACAAAAATGTTTTCGCCGCTGCCTTCGGAGACATAGCCGTTGATATCCAGTCCGATACCTTCGGCGTAATTGTCCATGATGGCTTCCATTTTAATGAGCTGCGAGTTGAGATAATTGCCGCCTGCCTTTGCCCATGTTGGAAGAGTGTTTGGTGCCAGCCGGTTCCATGAAGAGACGCGGACATCTACCCCGGCTTCAAGGACATCTTCGCCAAGATAGGCTCCCCATTCCCAGGTGGCAATTGCAACTTCAATCGCGGCAAGGTGGGGATTGACTCCAAGTGCGCCCTGTCCCCTGTATACCAGCGGCCGGATGTAACACGATGTGTGGCCGTTTGCCTTAATGGTATCAAGAACGGCGTCCTTCAACTCCTGGATGGAGTAGGGAATCTCGATCCTGTATATTTTTGATGAGCCGTAGAGGCGCTTGATATGTTCATCCAGAAAGAGAACCGCCGGGCCTTTTGCCGTTTCATAGCATCGTATTCCTTCAAAGGTCGATGAACCGTAGTGAATGACATGCGAGAGAATGTGAATTTTCGCATTATTCCAGTCGACAAGCTCGCCGTTCATCCAGATTTTTTCGGACTTGTTCATTACTCGGACATTGATTGGTAAAAAGTATCTTAGCTTAAACCTATAAGATATATTGTTTCACCTTTTTATTTAGGGCATCTTTATTTAATAAATCCGTTCATACACACCGTCAACTTCTCTCAAAATAGGCTCATATGCTGCGACTTTCCGACCGAAACAGATGCCGAGCGATTCGTAAAGAGCTACCTGGTCAAGGTCAACATGGCGCTGTTCAATGGCTTTGCTTGATTCAATGTATTCGATTTTGCGGCCTTTTACTTTTGAAATCGTCACACCGGTTTTCCCCTCTGTGAGGAGTATCACCGCAGCCGCACCGGCTTCATAACCGAAGTTTACATCGTAAGCCGACGAGTTGCCTGCCCGCACAAGGTGTCCAGGATGGATTTCCCGGACTTCAGGAATCTCATAGATTCCTTCAACAAACATACCGGTTTCTTTCATAAATACCGGCATATCCGGGTCGGCTTTCAGTCTTTTCTTCAGCTCCTGGCATACATATTTTCCTGCACCGGCAAGTTTTTTGTGGCCGAACGCATCAATACCGGCTGATTCATCGACAATGTCCGATCCGTCTGCATTTTTAAGCCCTTCGGCCACAACGACAGTATAGGTGCCGGCGTGAACATCGCTTTGCCTGATGCGTCTGGTAAAGCGACCGACGATATGTTCGTATACGACATCCCAGTCTGCCGGTATTTCGGGAATGAGAATGCAGTCAGCTTCCGCAGCAACACCGCTTCTGAAAGCAGTATGACCGGCGTACCTGCCGAATACTTCGGTAACCAGGATACGGTTATGCGTTCTTCCAGTGGTTTTCAGGTCCTGAACAAACTGTGCAATGCGATTGATGGTCGAATCACCACCGACCGAGTAGGTCTGCAAATCGAGATCCATGGTTTTCGGTGCATGAATGCATTGTATGCCGTTGTTGTTCAGGTCCACCATGACGCTGCCGCTATCATCTCCGCCGCTGATAACAAGACCGTCAAGCTCGAACTTTTTCATTCCCTCTTTGATGCGGTTGTATTTCTCAGGGTTACTGATAGCTTTTATCTTCACCCGCGAATGCCCGGCTTCGGAGCCCGCAAAGTTTCCTGAAAACTGGTCGAGACGAGCCTGATCGAGGTGTACAAGCTTTTCCTGGTACACGAGGTTGTACAACCCGGCGTAACCATTTGGAATAACGTACATTTCAATACCTTTTGACAGGGCCATAAATGCTGCACCTTTGATGACGGCGTTAAGGCCGCCGCAATCCCCGCCACTGGTTAGAATGCCAATTTTTTTCACGGTATAGTTCTCCTGGTTGGTTTAGTTTGTTAACGGCTGAATTTCAGTTCACCAAGATAGATTATGCAGCCTGATTTTTCAACTGAATTTGTTGCGGTTGGGCAGCAGGACTGTATTTTTTGTCGCTCGCCGGTCATGCGCAATGTTGTGTTCAAGGAGGAGTAAATAGCCAGGAGTCAGGAGCAGGAATCCAGATGCAGGGGCGAAAAATCTTTTGCCCTTACGGTCGGAAACCTAAAAAGCCGGGTTTGTGAAGGGACATGCCCCACGTGTAATAAGAACAAATATTACACAGGGGTGAAATAGATTGATTATTTCACGGGATGTTCCCGTGCTGAGCGGGGAGTGATGAGGGTTGCTAACTCGCTAATAAGCCAATTCAACGAATAAACAACTTTGTGACTTTCTCACGGCTCACTATTTTCACCCTTACTGGTTACTGGTTACTGGTTACTGGTTACTGGTTACTGGTTACTGGTTACTGGTTACTGGTTACTGGTACTTAACTTCTTTTTTTTCGCAAAATGACCTTTCGTGATCATCTGCACATTGCTTACGCTCACCTCAGGGCAAGAAAGCGTCAGACCATATTGACCGCGCTCGGTGTAGCGGTCGGATCGGCGATGTTGATCACAACGATAGCTGTTGCCGGGGGTATGTCAAGGAATGTAGTGAACAAGATTATCGACATTGCACCGCATGTTATTGTCAGTGCCGACCGGGTTGAACCGCTGGTACCGGATAATCTCATTGGATTTAAAGAGGGTGTACTTGGTTTCGTTGAGAAAAATATCACCGTTGCGGATAAGGAAACAATCAAGAACTATTCTGACGTTGTCGAACGCATTCGTCCTGTTAGAGAGGTGGAAATTGTTTCTCCGTATGTAACCAGCAATCTTATTGCACGTAACCGTTCCCGTTTTATTTCCTGTGTCGCCAAGGGTGTTATTCCTGAAAAGGAGGCGAGCATTGCCAGTCTTGAGAAAAAACTTATTGAACCTGACGCGCTTGCAGAGCTTTCCTATACTCCGAACGGTATCCTTGTCGGAAATCTTCTTGCAGAAGAGCTGAATGCATCCTATCACTCTCGCCTGGTACTTGTCAGCAAATCAGGTGAAGAGTTTCCGGTTACGATTGTCGGTCGATTCAGTACAGGATTCAACGCGAAAGACAGACAGGAGGCCTATATCAACCTTCCGCTTGCCCAGCGGATTGAGGGGGTTGCGGCTAATTCGGTTACAGCTATCGGTCTCAAGACAACGGATGTCAGCAAGGCCGGAAAGGTTGCGGAAAGGATCGAACAGCTTACCGGCTACCAGACTGAAAGCTGGGATGAAACCAACAAAAATGTGATTGACTTCTACAACCGTAATGGCACTATTACGCTTGTGCTCGTTGGTTTTGTTTTTATAGTTGCAGGGCTCGGTGTTTCATCCGTTATGACCACAGTGGTGCTGCAGAAAGTCAAGGATATTGCCATTATGCGCTCCATGGGCGTTCAGCGCCGCAGCATAACGGGTATTTTCATGATGGAAGGTTTTATCATCGGTGTTCTCGGTGTGAGTTTCGGAAGCCCCTTGGGGCATTTTATCTGCCGGTTTATAAGGTCGATTCGTTTTGAGGCAAATACGGCCGGGGTTCTGCAAAGCGACAGGATTCATCTTTTAGAAACGCCGGAGGCCTACATCATTGTAGTTGTCTTCGGTATCATTATTTCAGTGGTTTCTTCGTTAGGCCCAGCGCGGAGGGCTGCCGGTTATGTGCCCGTGAAGATACTTCGCGGACAAATGGGGACGTAAAGGAAGTGCTAAGTATGATATCGTACTCATAATCGTAATCGAAAAGATACCTGAACTCAGAAGAATCAAGGAGCCGGAAGCAAGCGATCTGTTTTTGTGAATGATTGTAGGGGCACACCTATGTGTGTGCCCGATTATTGTAAGTGTTTTTTTAGCTATTCAGCCATTTCGCAAGCCAGCTAACGAGCTGGCTATCAACAGCTTTCAAGTGTCTCGTTACTGGTCACTGGTCACTCGTTACTTGTTACTCAAAAGACATATCGCATGAGCGGCAACGCCTTCTTCGCGGCCGATGTAGCCTAACTTTTCATTCGTTGTAGCTTTTACCGCCACCTTTCTGACATCGATATCAAGACACTGTGCTATGTTTTCACGCATCGCCATGATGTGAGGAGCAACTTTGGGCCGTTCCATAAGCAGCATCGAGTCAATATTTTCTATTGAGTAACCCTCGTCGGCGATAAGCTTGCCGACATGGCGCAGCAGGATCTTGCTGTCGATATCCTTGAATTCCGGGCTGGTATCCGGAAAATGTTTCCCGATGTCGCCAAGTGCAGCGGCTCCCAGAAGAGCATCGCTGATTGCGTGCAGCAGAACATCTGCATCGCTGTGTCCTTTAAGTCCCCTCGAATGAGGGATCTCAACGCCGCCGACAATCAGTTTCCTGCCTTCGGCAAACTGGTGTACGTCAATGCCGATTCCTACACGCATGAACGGTTCAACTGCTTAAAACTTTATGAGATATTTATCTAAGGCAATAAAGATATCATTATATTTAACAAAATCAGAATCTCGATATTGCAGGGTATTCGCAATATCTGCAGGCCGTTAAACAGGTGCACAAACAACCTGCCATGAACGTGCGGAACATACAAAAGTTCTTCTGGATGTGTGCCGGAACGCCCATTGAGGTAATCGAGAAATATCCTACGGAACACAATAAGTTTATCGGGATCGGGGCTACCATTTTTTTTACCGCTCTTTTTGCCGCACTTTCAGGTGGCTATGCGCTTTACTATGTTTTTGCCGGCTCGCCCTTTGCCACTTTTTTTGCAGTGGTTTTCGGTATCCTCTGGGGGCTTGCGATTTTCAACCTCGACCGTTATATCGTTTCAAGCATCAACAAGACCTCAAAAGGCCTGCGTCAGTTCTACCAGGCTTCTCCGCGTCTGGTTTTTGCGGTACTTATAGCGATTGTCATTGCCCGCCCGCTTGAGCTCAAGATTTTCGATAAAGAGATCAAAGATGTTCTCAGGTCACGCTATATCGGGGAGCAGCAGGAACGTATTTCAAAGGTTGGCGCGGCGTTTACGGAAAAATACGCGCTTGAGCTGAGCCAGGTTGAAAAACTGCAGAAAGAATATGATGCTCTCAGCAAGGAGGTCAGCGGTCTGCGCGAAGAGCTGAAAAAAGAGGTTTTTGGGGATAAAACCTCCACAACCTCCGGTATTGTGGGATTCGGGACTTATGCAAAAGAGAAGCAGGCGGTTATCGATATCAAGCAGAACCGGGAGCAATACCTTGCTGCGCAGCTGGCAAAACTTGAAGCATATATTAATCGTCAAAAAGAGCTGGAAGGGATCAACAGGCAGACGATGCTCACAGACTCTCTGATGAATGTCAAAGTTAACTATGCCGGTTTTGCAGACCGGAACTGGGCTCTCGGCCAGCTTACCGAGGGCGGTGACGATGTCAACAACGCGTCGGCGAACGCCGTGCTGTTCATCACCCTTCTGTTCGTGGCTTTTGAATGCGCACCCATATTGGTAAAGCTGCTTTCTGACGTAGGGCCTTCAGACGTCGATATCTATGAATCGGAAGCAACGATCATCCGCTGGCTGACAGCTACGTCTCCCATATCGAAAAACCGTTTCGTACGAGCATACCGTAACATCGGCGGCAAACCCGGCCGACGCCTCTCCCGCAAGCCGCTTTACAATAAAAGGGTGAGAAAAGTGGAGCAAGTGAGAAGTCAGAAGTAAAAAGGCAAAAGCTGTTGAATCTTAACGATTGGTTTGTTAGCTGCATTCGCCCTGTTTTTCCCCGACTAAGGTACTCAGCGAGAAAGATTTATTTTGCCTATGCATTTTTTTTGCCTTACTTTACTTCAAAAGTATTGCGCATAATACGCTTTTTATAGGTCTACCATTCTCCATAAGTTAGGGTACCTCTCCCATACGTTCCGGTGCCTGTCTCTCTGTGTATAGTGATTTTGTAGTGCAACTGTTCAGTCGCGCTTTATTTTCGGGCGTCATAAAAAGAGAACCCTTTTTCTTGGATTATAGCACGCCGGATCAGAGTTAGTCTGTAGCTATGCTTACTTACAATCACCTCTTTGCGGTCCGGTCAAAGAGGCCTACTTAAACCATCAAGATTTGAGGAGGAAAGATGCCATGTCAAAAACTATAAACATTGATGTTATGTTCGACACCGTGACCATCGAGCAGAGATATGGCGGCGGTGGCAGTGCTGACAAGCCAATTGGTATTAAGCATGAGGACGTTTGGATGGTGGCTCAAAAAGTAGTTGTAGAGAGTGGGCAGGCTACGGCTGATCTTACTGTCAAAGTATTGGTTAATGACACTATCCGATGGCGTTCCGAGTCCTTGAGCGGGAATACGGATCAAGCAGCGATTATCTATAAAATTGCCCAATTCAGCGGTGACACTGTCACGAGTGATCCGGAAATGCGGGTATCCTATCCCCCAACCCCCATTCCCGACCCTAAAAATCCCACAAACTACACTTCTGTAACTACTCAGGCAGATGTCTTTTTAAGTTGCGAGGTGCTGAAAATGGGTACCGAAGGCTATAAGGTTTATTTCTATATCGTCAACAAAGACGAGTATACCGGGGAGCTGAAGACCTTTGGATACTATTATTGGGATCCGACCATCAAGGTTATTGGATAAGAAACGGGTAAAATAGGGTGATCAACCACTCCTGCCCTTGGCGTGAGTGGTTGATTGTTTATGGTGAAAAATGATGAGTATACGCCAATGATTATTGATATTAAAATGGTATTAGACACGGCCCCGTTTTGGCAGCGCCACCCGGACCTTAGCCAAAACTTGCATACTCCAACAGAGATTGAACCGGAAGAGGCTTTTATGGTAGCAGCTCCAAAACAAAATGTTTGTAAGCATGCATCGGATAAATTGGAGCTGGCTGCCAGAAAGGGGGATGTGCTTCGCTGGCACGTCAGTCACACGGCCAGAGACTTGCTTTATGTGATTCTTTGCAAGATTATGGCCGACTCAATTGATTCTCAACTTACAACCATTCCAAAGATAGCTGTAACAAGCCGTTCTTTCCCTGTCCCAAACACGGCGGATCCGACGCGATATGCCGAATCGCAACACGTTGATACCTACTTCCATTGCAAGGTAAACGGATATGGCAAACAGTACTACACGCTGTTGTTTTACATTGTTGAGCGAAACAATGTCGATGGCAGCCTTGATACTGTGGGATATTTTTCCTGGAAGTCAATGCTCGTTATTCGAGAACCTCAAAGCTCTTGACACGGTTCATTCTCAGTTATAGGATGTCCCCTATATCCTATCTCCTTCCTCTATCCAACCTCCACCTGAATCCATCCTTATTATTATTTACTACCTATTCCCGATGTACCAATCACTCTTCCCCTTTAGCCATTCCCCGCTCTTCCAGCCATCGTGCCATCTTACCCATGCTCAATCGCTTCCCCCGGAAAAGGAGGCCAGCCCATCCTTTTCCCACCCATAAGGTGCCCGTGAATATGAAAAACACTCTGCAGTGAATCAGGACCGGTGTTGAACACCAGACGGTACCCTGAATCAGCAATTCCCGCCTCTTCCGCCACAACCTTCGCCGCCTGCATAATGTGCCCCGCAATCAGTGTGTCATCCTCACCGTCAAGATCGTTCAATGAAGCAATGTGCTTCAACGGAATAATCAGCAAATGCTGCGGCGCAGCAGGCTGAATATCCCTGAACGCAAGAACATGCTCGTTGCGGTAAACCACATCAGCGGGAATATCGCCACTCACAATGTTGCAGAACAAGCAGTGAGGATCAGAATGTGCCATACAGATCGGGATTTAGGGATGATGGTTCATGCCACAGACAACTGGAGCAATTTACACAGTTGACCTGCAAAAAAGAAAAAACCCCTTTCAGCATTCATTTCCCAAAGATTTTCAACCCTGACATAGGTGTTTCATTATCGCACTATCGTTTAGAAAAGAACACACCTGATCGCTAAAAAACACATGCACCGTCAATAAGGAGCGATGCTTATAAGGCATTTTACAATAGACAGTTAAGAGCGACCAGATGACTCTGGCCCGGCAGTTGCCTCTACAGAGGTAGAAACGTCAACGAAAACAAGCCGGAGAGTCATCATGAAACGCTCAACATTCACAAAACTTATCTCAGCAGCAACTATCGCAATCACCATGATTGCAGCTGCACCGGTCAACGCAGCAGTTACCTTCACACCTGCAACAACGCTTTCGGAAGCAGAGGCAACAGCGAAGCAGACTTACAACTTTATCGCTTATAAGGGTTATGGTCACTACGGTAAAAAGGTTTCTGCGGATCAGCGTCTTGCAAAGCTCAACAGGATCAACAAGGAGATGGACAGAGTTGAAGCAGCTTATGGTATAGAGTTGCCGAGAGTGAATGTGGTTTACGTTACTGATACGAACAGAGGCTTTTACAATGACAGAAGGGATGAAATAGTTTTCTCATCGAGAAGACTTGAGCACACGCTTCGTCACGAGTTTGGTCATGTTATAGACAACAGGCTGGAGGTTACCGGTAGAGAATGGAGAGATCTGGTGAGCAAGATGAAGAAGCAGTATGGTTTCAGCCCGAGCAACTATGCTAATAAGAACCTTGAGGAGTACTGGGCGGAAGCGTTTGCATACTACACGGCTCCTGGTTATGGGACAAGCAAGGAGAAGTTCCCTGCAGAACTGGAAAGCTTTATAACGAAGGTTATAAGCCAGCTGCAGAGCCCGACACTGGCTTCAAACTAAGGCAAAGACTCACCACTCATAAAGACGTTTCTCCGGCGAAGGTCCTGGCATGGTTCTGGGGCCTTTGTTTTTTTAGGTGCCTACCTCTAGAGAATTGGAAGCACTCTATTTCTTTCTTCTCTCCCGGTGCCTGCTAAAGCATCGTTATCAAAACTTCTTTACTCTTTTGTTGAAGCCTCGGGCTTTGGTTCAAGTTTGATGATAAGTTCACAGCCTACGGCATTTGCATATTTTTTCAGGGTGGCTATTGATGGGGCGTGTTTGCTTACGGATTCCAGCCGTGAAATAGCGCTTTTTGTTGTGCCGATTTTCTTGGCGACCGCTTCCTGTGTCAAGCCTGCATGTTGACGTGCATGCAGGAGTTCCCTGATCAGGGCATACCGGGATTCAAGCTCATCATATTCTTTGTTAAACTCTTCACTCTTTCTGGCCTTACGAAGAAACTTTTCATGATTATGCTTGACAGGTTTGTATGATACATCAGCCATTATTTTACCTCCTTCATTCGTTTACGCGCAATGATTAATTCTTTTTGAGGGGTTGCCTGAGACTTTTTGATGAAAGCATGCAGGATGATGATGCGCTTTCCTTTGACAAAGCAATACAATGCTCTGCCTATCCCAGCCTTTCCTTTCGGCCTGATTTCAAAAAGTCCATCGCCCATAGCTTTTGAATGGGGCATCCTTAAGTTGGGACCGAAGTCGATGAGCAACTCAATCAAGCGAGCATAGTCAGCCTTGATAGAGTTTGACTATCCTTCGATTTCTTTCAAGATTCGAGGATGAAAGTATTCGATCTCGTATCTCATAAACCAAAGTTAGCATAAATGAGAACATTTGTCAAATTGAGATTGCCAATACGCGTTGCGCGTTATCTACCAAAATCAGGCAAGGTCTGTATGATTTTGAAGAGATTGCGGTAAGAAAAAGCTAAATGATGTATTTATTAGAGGGGCATTGATTGTCATGATTGCGTGAGGCGAGAAAGTAAATTATCTTCACTTGACAGTAAGGAATGTCGTTTTGGAATTAAACTGCTATTACATTTCGATTATGATAATGGCTGAAAGGCTCCAGAAGGTTACCGTCAGATCAAGATTTTCGCTATACTGATTTATGCCTCATGCTCTCGAATTGAAATATGGCCTAACTGCCCAAGAGTTACTCGATGCCATTGACAAGCGGTTTCGCCTGAAAGTCGCATTAGAAGGGGCTGTAGCAGAAGTACATTTCGAGAGGAAACTACGCATTGCCTCCAGAGAAGGCTGGTTGAGCGGTTACGAGAGCCATGATGTTGACGGGATGCATGACTATACCGTAGTAACTTTGTCTGGAATAACCATAAGGGTTGAAGTAAAGACCATTCGCAATGGCCAGAAACCAAAAGTTGAGCTGCAAAAAACGCGAGCAGCCAAGAGCGATCCGAGTAGCCGCTTTTACGACCGAGATCATTTCGATGTTGTTGCTGTCTGTGTCGGTCGTTTAACCAGGGATTGGAGCCAGTTCCGGTACGCATTGGTCCAAGAACTTCCCGGTCATCGAAATCATCCCGACAAACTCCAGGTTATGCACTCCATTCCAGATGAGGTAGGTGAAAAAAAGCCAAGATGGTTTTCACGTTTTCAAGACATAATTGATGCATATTCAGTCTAAACCGATCTACAAAACAGAGTTTGGGGCGTTATTTTGTGCTGATGGCCTTGAATTTATGCGACAATTGCCTGACAACTCGATTGATTTGGTGGTTACAAGTCCGCCTTATGCGTTGCATTTTAAAAAAGAGTACGGAAATGCCAGTCAGCAGGATTACATTGATTGGTTTATGCCTTTTGCTTCCGAAATCAAAAGACTTATAAAGCCATCTGGTTCCTTTGTACTTAATATTGGTGGCTCTTGGCAGCCGGGCTTGCCTGTTCGCAGTCTCTATCATTATCGGCTTCTGCTTGCACTTGTTGACAAAATCGGATATGATTTGGCCCAAGAATTTTTCTGGTTCAATCCAGCAAAAATGCCGGCTCCCGCTGAGTGGGTTAATGTTCGCCGGATTCGCGTAAAAGACAGCGTCGAGTATATTTTTTGGCTTGTTAAAGATCCGATGGCGCAAGCTGATAATCGAAAGGTTCTCCAGCCATACAGCGACGATATGAAGCGGCTGATAAAACGCGGCGTAAAGCAAACGATACGACCTAGTGGTCATGTGGTCACTGGAGCTTTTGCAAAAGACCGTGGGGGTTCGATCCCATCGAATCTTATCCAGTGCGGCAATAATGAATCGAATAGCGCCTATGTAAAGAGTAGCCGAATTGCCGGTAAGAAAGTACATCCAGCCCGTTTCCCTGCAGAGTTGCCAAGATTTTTTATAGAGTTTCTGACAAATCCAGGGGATTTGGTGCTTGATCCGTTTGCGGGGAGCAATACCACCGGGTATGTAGCTGAAGGCCTTAAACGGAAGTGGTTAGGTGTGGAACTTAGAGCCGACTATGCTAAAGAAAGCCAATTGCGTTTTGATGGTTTGCCGGAAGAAGTCGCTATCCAGCAGGCTCAGCAGACGCTTCCTTTTCAATGAGCGCCTGGTTTGCTTGTGTTAGACAATCAACGTCTTTTATTACCCCACAATCAAACTCCCTACATACTCCTCGATCGTCGGATTTTCCGGTGCTGTGAAGAACTCTTCGATGGCGTCGGCGATGGTTTCGCCGATGTCGGGGTCGACGAAGTTCATGGTGCCTATCTGGATGGCGCGTGAACCGGTGACGAGAAATTCCATGGCGTCCTGAAAGCAGGAGATGCCGCCCATGCCGACAACCGGAATCTTTACTGCGTTGTAGACCTCCCAAACTTTTGCAAGAGCGACCGGTTTAATGGCGGGGCCGGAGAGGCCACCAGTGACGTTGGCGAGAAGAGGTTTTCTTTTCTTGTAATCGACTGCCATTCCCACTAACGTGTTGATCAGTGATACCGAATCAGCACCGGCTTCCTCGGCAGCAAGCGCGATGGAGCTGATGGAAGTGACGTTGGGAGTGAGCTTCACCATGAGGTGGCGATCGGTGATCGTACGCAGCTTCGAGATGATCTCGAAAGTTGCGTCCCGGCTTACGCCCATGATCATGCACTCTCCCTTGACGTTGGGACAGGAGAGGTTTATTTCATAAGCGTTGATACATGCACAGGATTCAAGACGTTCGATAACCGTACAGTAGTCGTCAATGGATTTGCCTGCTATGTTGACGATAACCGCAGTATCGAGCTGCTCCAGGAAAGGGATTTTTTCCGCTACAAACCTGTCCAGTCCGACGTTTGCAAGCCCGATTGCGTTGATCATGCCGCAGGGAGTTTCCGCTATGCGCTGCGGCGGATTGCCTGTGCGGAGTTCGGGAGAGATAGCTTTGGTGACAATACCGCCGATTTTCCCCAAATCAGTAAGCATGTTCAGTTCTTCGCCATATGAAACTGTTCCCGAAGCGAGAAGCACCGGCGAGCGCAGGTCGAGTCCCCGTCCGAGAGAGACGGCCGACGATCTTGTGGAATTATGTTCAGTGTATCGGGTCATTCTTTCAATGGCTTGACAGCTCGATAGCCGAATGGCTAATCCTTAAGATAATATTGTAAAGTGTAGTCTTTAACCATGCGGTGTGTATTATAAACAGGGCCTATAGTGGTTATGGCGTTGCGAACCTTTTTCAGCCATTTGACCGGGATATTATTCACGTTCCGGTCATAAAATGTAGGGATAATCTGGTTTTCAAGAACATCGTAGAGCTTTGCGGCGTCATGACGGTCCTGGTCCTGATGGTTGTCAAGCTGTTCACCGCTTCCAATAGACCAGCCGTTTTCGCCATTATAGGCTTCAGGCCACCAGCCATCGGGGATACTGAAATTGAGACCTCCATGAAGAGCGGTTTTCTGCCCGGATGTTCCGCTTGCCTCCATTGGCCTGATTGGATTGTTGAGCCAGACATCGACACCGGATATCATGCGCTTTGCTACCCCGAGGTTGTAATTTTCAAGAAAGATGATTTTCCCCTTGAACTGGGGAAGACGGGTATGCTCTACAATCTGCTGTATATAGTGTTTCCCGGCATCATCATGAGGATGGGCTTTCCCTGCAAAAATAATCTGGACAGGCATCGTCGGGTGGTTCACCAGCCTCGTCAGACGTTCTATATCAGAGAAAATCAGCGGAGCCCTTTTGTAGGTGGCGAAACGTCTTGCGAATCCTATGGTCAGAACATCAGGAGATAACGGGTTTTTGCTTGATTTTGACGACTCGTCCTCAAGGTATACAGTATAGGCATGCTGATGAAATAGCTGGTTGGAAAGGTATCGATAGATAAAATCGATCAGGTTTCGCTTGAGACGGTAACGAAGGCTCCAGAGTTCTTCATCAGTTACTTTTGCAACAATTTCCGATGCTGCATCAGGAGACGCTGTCAATGTTTCGAGATTGTCCGTGTATTGACGCCAGAATTTATCAGTTCTGCCACTGTTCCAGCTTGCCGTATGTACTCCATTTGTGATATGCCCTATTGGGACATCGCCCGGAGAGTCAACGGCATAAATATGCTGCCACATCTCACGTGAAACTTCTCCGTGCAGTTTCGACACTCCGTTTGCGGTGCGGGAGAGGTTGAGTGCAAGAACCGTCATCGTGAACAGACCGTGAAGATTCGACTGGTCTTCCGAGCCTGTCCTCATGAAATCATCGAAAGCTATGCCGGTTTTATTGAGATATTTGTCGAGAGAGTAGTGCATCATGTCACGTGAAAAGCGATCATGGCCTGCGGCTACGGGAGTATGTGTGGTGAAGACACACTGTTCCTTTACGTTTGCTTTTGCTTCTTCAAACTCTTTGCCTTTCGCGAGTTCTGCGGCAAGAAGTTCAATTATCAGAAAAGCCGAGTGCCCTTCGTTCATATGGTAAACGACCGGATTAATTCCAAGAGTCCTGAGCAGCTTGACGCCGCCAATACCGAGCACGATCTCCTGATTGATGCGCATGTTCTGGTCACCGCCGTAGACTCTAGAACAGATGTCCCGGTAATGCGACTCGTTGGCGGGAATATTGGTGTCGAGAAGATAGAGTCTGGCTCTGCCTACGTTCAGGAACCAAGCCTGCGCAAACACTTCGCTCTGTGCAATGTCGAGAGAGATGATCAGGTCTTTGCCTTCGGAATCGGTTACTTTCTCCAGCGGCAGACTTTCCGGGTACTGCAGGGGATACTCTTCAGTCTGCCAGCCTTCTCTGTTGAGGCTCTGAAGGAAATAACCCTCTTTGTAGAACAGTGTGACCCCTACAAAATTCAGTCCCAGATCGCTGGCTGATTTAATGTGATCACCTGAAAGGACCCCCAGTCCGCCTGAATAGATCCTGACGCTTTCATGGATACCGAATTCGGCACTGAAATAGGCAACTGTTTTTTCTGTAAGAGAGGGGGCATGCTTTGCCGCCCATGTATCCTGTGTTGCGAGATATTCTTCGAAACGTTTCGTGACGCTTTCGAGCTTCTCGCTGAACTCACAATCAAGACGTGCTTGAAGTTCATCGTTCGAGATATGGTGAAGGAGCTCGACCGGATTGTGATTGACCCGTTCCCAGAGAAGTGGCGACAGTTCCTTGAACAGTTCTTTGGCTTCGGTATCCCAGGACCACCAGAGGTTACGGGACAATTTCTTCAATGCTGATATTTTATGGCGCATAAATGATATAGTGAAAATAGTGTAAGATGTAAGAAAAGTCTTATGTATAGTTGCTGTTGAATCGCTATTTTAAACGGCAGTAATTTACAAGTTTCTATCACTAAACGGCGCCTCAAATATGTGAATTTTTCGAGGAGTCCGGAAATCATCCAGAGGTTTTGTCCGAAACAAGCATAAAGCTGGCTCATTTCTCCGATCTGCATCTTGCCGGGAAGCGTGATGGCCGTGGGCTTGCCCGCCTGGAGGCGTTACTGAACGCCGTTATCGACGCTGGCTGCAGCCATATCGTTATTTCCGGTGACCTTTTCAATTCGACCGATCCGGGCGACTGGTTGGTGATCAGGGAGGTGCTGCAGAACAAAGGACTGTATTCCTGGGACAAGGCAACCATCATTCCCGGCAACCACGATCTTATCAATCTCGAAGAGGAGATGCGAATCTACAACGCATTGAATCCCGATGCCGACGGAAGAGCGAAAAGGCTCCGGAAAAAGATGAATGAGTTTTCCAGCCTTTTCAGGGAATTGATAACCGGAGATGACACCGTTACCGGTTTTCCTTATATCAAGGTGCTGGATTATGGGGGGGTCAAAATTTCACTTGTCGTGGTCAACACTGTTTTTCCCTGGAACAATATCGATAATCCTTTGGGGGCGAGGGGAAATGTTAGCCGGGGCGAGCTCGGGGCTCTTTTCGATCCTTCGGTGGATAAGGCCCTCCGGGACAGTTTTGTAATCGGGGTTATTCATCATGCCTGCCGGATCTACGGGACGGACGCATTGATCGACCAGGCGTTTGACTGGACCATGGAGCTGAAAAACCGGGATGAGCTCCTACAGACCATGCAGCATCTGAACGCTCAAGTCATTCTCCATGGTCATTTTCACCGTTTCCAAACCTATACGGCCGGTGGTATCAAGGTTGTTAACGGCGGAAGCTTCAGCTACAATCCCCGTCGGTACAGTGAGATTACCATACATGCGGACAGGACATTTACGCAGAGGTTTGTGGATGTGTGAGATCGTGAATGGTGAATAGTGATTGGGGATGAGTTTTGTCCACGAATTAGCAGGAATTTTTTCGAATTAAAGGAACCATGAAAATAAATCAGGGTATTGTTGTTTTTGCGTAAGTAAAACAACAATACCCTGAACATTCAAAGAGGATATGGATGCTAAGGACTGCCTACTGAGGACCGCAAACTCAATTTTCCTCGTCCTCTCGCAATATTGGTTTCCAGGCTTTTCCCTCTCTCTTCTTTTTTTACTTTTGACTTACTTTCTCTCACTGCTGGCCGCGCCGGGCAAGCTGGCGGTCGAGCATGATCAGCGCCTGACCTTTTTCCCCGGCCATTTTGAGCGTTTCAAGGATTGCAGATGCCGAAGCTTCCTCTTCCACCTGTTCTTCGATAAACCACTGCAGCATGACCTGGGAGGCATAGTCGTTTTCTTTCAATGCTTTTTCATAAAGCTTGTTGATGTGAGCGGTGATAGAGCGTTCATGATTCAGTACATCCTGAAACAACGCTGTGGGCGATTTGAAATCAGCAGGAGGTTGTTCGATAGCGCCAAGCTCCACGCGGCCACCCCTTTCATGAACATATTTGTAGATCTTCATGGCATGGCCGACCTCTTCCTGCTGCTGCAGTTTCATCCAGTGGGCAAACCCGGGAAGATTATGTGATTCTGAGTAGGCTGCCATTGAAAGGTAGAGATACGAAGAATAAAATTCCCTGTTGATCTGCTCGTTGAGTGCTTTCTGAAGTGTTTTGCTTAGCATGAGAGGTAACCCCTTTTCTTGATTACGTTGTGGAAATACGATGAATAACTTTCGACTAACAACATGGATAGGTCATAAAATGTTTCCGCGCCAGCTTGTATCTTGATAAAATCGGGACTCACGGCAATTAATAGCGGTACCCTCATGCGAGCCAGGCCTCGACTAAAGGAGCCAAAAACCTGCTACTTTGTCATCAATCATAATCAACTTTGCCAGTGAATTCTCCTTGCTGTTCACGTAACTGATTTTCCACAAATGAACGATTGTTCCTCTTTGGTAAAGCTTCGATAAATATTCTGTGGTATATCCTGCCCTGATCAATTGACCGAGCTGACTTGTAACCGAGTCAAAAGCCTGCTTCGTGACGTTTTTTTTAAACTCTGGAGTTCCGTTGGATAGAAAAGCTTCATAATCATTATCTGAAATAGCTTGCATGAGCTGTGACAACGCAGCCCGTTCTACTTTGCGGTCAGGTCCGGCAAAAGCTGGAGAAACAACAAAAAGGCTCAACAAGCCGATAAGTGCGATAGAGAAAAATGATTTCATGATGTTTTTTTGTAGAAGGTTAGTGGTTATTGGTGTGCAATATTTTGAGATGTCCTGATGTTAACGCTTTTTATGGCGCTCTTCGATAGCATAAACGACCGTCAAAGGGAAGACGATCGTTTATGATGGGGGGACTTACGGTAACTGAAAACGGCGAGGGTCAGGTGCCTACTGAAGCTGAGCCCGGATTCCCGAGACCCACTGGCTTATCCTATCCGGAGTCAGGTCATCCTGGTTGTCTACATCCAGTGCCAGCCCGACAAAATTGCCGTCAACCACTGCCGTTGAGGCAGTGAATTCATAGCTGTCGGTTGGCCAGGCTCCGATAACCTGTCCTCCTCTTTCTTTGACTTTCGAGTAAATCGTTCCCATGGCATCGAGGAAAACGTCGGAGTAGTTTTCCTGATCACCGAGGCCGAACAAAGCAACGGTTTTCCCGGAAAGATCGAACTGGTCAAAGTTGGGTAGAAAGTCTTCCCAGTCGCCTTGCAGTTCTCCGAATCCCCAGGTTGGTGCACCGAGAATAATGTTCTCATAAGATAGAAGCGATTGAGGGTCGGCATCGGCAATATTGTACAAATCAACATTACTTTCACCGAGCTCGGCTGCAATCATTGATGCGGCATTTTCCGTATTGCCGGTCTCCGAACCGTAAAACAAACCGATGGTTTTCATATAGCTGTTCGTTTAAAAGTTGACATTATTTTTTCGCCCTCTTAGCGAGAAGGTTTTCCTACCAGTTCGACTATGTTCAGGGCTTCGGATGCGCCCTGCTGGATTGCGGTGTTGAATTCGTCAAAATCCTCTCCGGAAATGGTGAGCTGTGCGATGCCGACCATGAGTTTCAACGCTTTATCTTGGAATACTTCCGGATTACCCGAGCGCATTCCTTCCCATTCGTAGCATTCCTTCATGATGTGGAAAAGGGTTTGCTGCGGTATGGTCAGCATCACGTACTTGTAGTGGAGGTGATAGTACCCGCAATGACATTTTCTCAGCAGGGTGGTTTGTTGTCTGCACCCATGATTATTGTTTTGGTGTTCTGGCATAATAAGTTCTTTTTTTGGGGTTTGTTTTAAATTAGACAAAATATAAATAAAAATCTGTTTGGGTCAAATATTTTTTTCGAGGTCGCATGAAATAGTTCAACGATTCAGCAATCCAAACGGGTTAGGAGAATGCGTAACAGGGTTTTTCGGAAACAGTCGGAAAACGTGTCAATAGAGCATATAGCATACAGGAATGTCAAGACTTAATTCACCCAGCCCGTAATCAGATGGGGCAGGAAACGGCGATGATTGCCTGACGGCATCCAGAGCGGCTTCGTCGAGAGTGTTATAGCCTGAGGAGGAAAGGAGGGCGGCCTGCACGACGCTTCCGTCTTTTGCAATGTCAAGCTTGATGAAAACCGTGCCTTCATGATCCTGTTTCCTCGAAAAATGGGGATAATATTTATGCTGTTCAATTTGTGAACGGATCAATGAAAGGTAGCTGTTGATGTCCGAAGCTGCAGGTGAGGAGGCTGTTAATTGTGGCTCAGTTCCGGTTTCTTCCTGAAACCGGTCTTCAGCATTCATCGGATGGAGGGCTTGTGCATGTGAAGCATCCTTTTTATGGTTTCTGTTTTTTGTGGGCAAAACAGATGGTTTGTTTGCCTTTTTGGGGGGACTTACTGCTTTTTTCTGTCGAGGTGCCGGATTGCTTGCCGGTATTGTTTCCAGGCAGAGGTTGATTGTTCCAGGGGATGCCCGGACGTGGCTTTCGGGAGAAGGGACATTGAACAGCAGCAATGCAGAATGGAGAGCAACAGCGGCCGCAAATGAGAAGACATTGATCTGTTTATTGTTCATCAGGCGTCTTTTTTTCCGTTACTACCGCAATATTATCTGCCCCTGCCTGCTTTGCAATGTCCATGACGTTGATGACCAGACCAAAATAAACCCGTTTATCAGCTGTCAGCCGTATGTTTTTCTCAAGACGTCCAAGCAGGCGTTGTGAGAGCTCATCGCGCAGCTGATCGATAGTTATGTTCTGCCCATTGAGTGACAGGGAGCCGTCACTGCTGATGCCGATGGTGATTTCGGGTTCTTCCTGAACGACCGAAGTTTCTGATTCCGGGAGTTTGATCGGCATCATTGGTTTTGCGTAGATCGAGGTGAGCATAAAAAAAATCAGCAGAAGAAAAACCACGTCAATCATTGGGGCAAGATCAAGCCATTTCCTTTTTGTAAGAGGTTTTTCGAATTCCAGCATGATTATTTCCCAAGATGTTTTACGGTTTCCGAACCGTAATATTTCATCAGAAAAGCAAACGACTGGACTTTCTCTTCGAGCAGATGATGCACGATCATTGACGGAATGGCGACCCCGAGACCTGCCGCAGTTGTTATCAGTGCTTCCCAGATTCCCTCTGCCAGCATGGAGGGGTCAACTGAACCGTTCGTCTGAGCGACTTGCTGAAATGCATTGACCATGCCGAGAACAGTGCCAAGCAGTCCCATGAGTGGAGCAATTCTGCTGATCAGCTCGATCAGGTGCAGATGTTTGTTGAGCCTTTTTATTTCTGCGGCCCCTGCAAGAGCGATTTCTTCCTCGATGAATTCCTTTTTCTCTCCGGCATGCCTAAGCCCTTCGGCAAGTACTGCCGATACGGGCCCGGGAGAAATTTCGGCTAACCGTAACGCCTTGTCAAACTGGTTCCTTTCGATAAGATCATGAATGACATGGGGAGCGTCGGCTGATCTTCCTGCCCTGAAAAAATGAAAACTTCTTTCGATGGCATATGCAACGGTCAAGAGAGAGCAAACAAGAAGCGGATACATCAAGGGGCCTCCGGCATCAAAGAAATACCACATGCAGAGAAACAGTTTTTGTTTGTCGGAATGATGAAAAATTATTTTCAAATAATTACAAATTTATCGTTATTTAGACAAATTAAAATTAGTTTGAATTTCAGAATGAAATTTATTGCCATGATGAAAAAACTTTCCTGTTTTATGGTTTTGGCTGCGGGCTGTTCTGTGTTGGCGCATGCCGGTGAAACGGCTCAACATCATCGCATGGATGAAATGGTGGTAACTGCAACGCTTTCCGAAACACCGGTGAAAAAAATTCCGGCGGCTATAGAGGTCATAACCCGTGAGGAAATTGCAGAGATGGGAGCGGAGACCCTTCACCAGATACTAACTGAGGCGCAGAGCGTGAACCTCGAACCGGTCAGTGGGCGGATGAGTACTGCGCGCTTGCGCGGTCTCAGCAGCAGCAACACTCTGGTGATGATTGACGGCATGAGACTGCCTTCTGGTTTTCAGGACGAGATTGATCTTGGTGAAATACCTGCAGGATTAATCGAACGTATCGAAATCGTCAGGGGACCGGGTTCGGCGATTTACGGCAGTGATGCTATCGGCGGTGTGATCAATGTCATAACCAGGGCACCGACTGATAAGGCCGAGGCCTGGTTGAATACCCAATATGGGGAAAGTCGGCACGGCGAGGCCGAGAACACGGCATTCGATGCCGGAGTCAGCGGAAGTTCAGGGGCATTGGGTTATGTTATTGCCGGTTCTTTTGTCGATAAAGGCAGGTTTGATTTCGATACGGAAGACTGGAAAACCGATGGCGATGACAAGAAGGTCAGGGCAGGAGCTGCAACCCTTACATGGGAGCTGGGAGACGATACCGATTTGAGCTTCGGCGTGACCTATGCTGATGTCGAGCGAGAGGGGCTTCGCCTGAAAAGAAAAAAAGAAAATGACTGGCACAACGAATCTGAGAGGTTTACCGGGCGGGTGGAGCTCCGGAGTGCGCTCACCCCAAGTTCCAGCCTCCTTTTTCGTGCCTATCGTTCAGAGTATGACTGGAGTGTCAGTCTGACACCGACAGACGGGTCCAAACCTGAAATCCATGATGTCGATCAAGCCACCGATCAGTTCGAGGGACGCTGGACAGGCCTGATCCTTGACCGGCATAGGCTTACGGCCGGTATTGAATACCGTACCGAGGATCGGGAAGAGGATGGCGTCAAGAGTGATATCGACAATCTGGGGGTCTTTCTGCAAGATGAGCTGACCGTCACCGACAGGTTCAATGCAATTCTCGGACTGCGGTTTGACGACCATTCAGGTTTTGGATCGGTGTTCAGCCCCCGAATAAGTGCGGCATACCAGGTGAGCGACTATCTGCGCCTGAGGGGATCGTATGGAGAGGGTTTCCGTGCTCCATCGGCATTTGAGCTATATTCGGGCTCTCCTTATACCATCAGGAGAATCCTTATTCCGAACCCGGACCTTGACCCTGAAACATCCCGTACCTGGGAAGCTGGAGTCGATGTCGATTATGGCATCCTCACCATCGGTCTGACCGGGTTCAGAAATGATATCAATGACATGATAGCGGAAGTGTTTACCGGCCGGTATGAAGGAACGACACCAAAGATCCCGATCAATGAAGTGAAAAACATTGCCGAAGCCATGACGCAGGGTATCGAGCTGAGCGTCGGGTTGGAACTTGGTTATGGACTGTGGCTTGCCGATGAACTGACACTGCTGGAAGGGGAAAACAAGGCCACCGGTGAGGAACTGCTCTATGTGCCTGAGGTTTCCAATGTGCTGAAGCTGTCATACGGCAACCCGTCTGTCGGGCTTTCGGGTAATATCAGGCTGGTGACTACCGGCAGCCAGTACACAACACCGGATCTCAAAACGGAGACATACTCCATTGTCAATATTTACGCTTCAAAGTCACTGACGGACAGAGTTCGTCTCTATACGGGTGTAGACAACCTTTTCGATGAACAGGTGACCGATGGATATGGAAACGTGTACGGTCCCGGAAGCAGCGGAACCTTTATTTATGGCGGTTTAAGTATGAATCTATAATGAATTGAGGTGATATCCATGAAAAACAAGCTGGCGGCTGGACGGTACGTGTTGTTTGCTGTATCGCTTGTCTGCATTACAGGGATCTATGGATGTGGTGTTCCGCAGGATCCTTCGGATAACAAAGGCAGCCAAAGTGCTTCTGCAGAAATGACTGACGGAGAGCGGCTCTACAAACGATACTGCAAAAGATGTCATTCTATGGGGCCTCCTCCGAAGTTTGGACCGCCGGTAAAAGGTATTGCAATACATTACCGTGATGCATTTGCCGATAAGAAGAAGGCTGTGGAGCATATGGTGGCCTTCATGCAGCATCCTGATGCTTCACTGTCAAAATGTCGTCCTGAGGCGGTGCGCCGTTTCGGGCTCATGCCGGCAATGAATCTGCCTGAAAAGGAGTTGAGAACGGTTTCCGACTGGTTCTGGGAACAATTCGATCCGGAACTTAAACACCGGCATGATTCCGGTCATCATCATTGAATGGATGCCTTTATTGCTGTGTTCTGTTCTGTTTCGTTGGGCGGACGGGGTGCAGGTTGCTTTCCATTTTCTGTCATTCCCGTGCTGGCCCTGTGAAATAGATACTCAAGATTTCACTGGGCTTACACGGGAATCCATTATTGGCTTTGAAAGTCCCTATGGATGCCGCATCCCCGTGTAATAAGCAAAGGATATTACACAGGGGTGAAATCAAAACATCTATTTCACGGGGCGGCATGACTTGTGGGGGTTGGATGCCGGATCCCCTGTGTAATATTCGTTATTTCACGGGGCGGCATGACTGTCTATGGTTTTGAGCTTTTTTACCAGTTTTCGAGAAGAAATCCGGCTACATGATCGGCTCAATTATTATTTCTACAATCCGGGTTTTCGAACTCTTATGAATTATTCGGGTTAGGTGTATGTCACACAATTCTGAAAAGATCGTGGTGAATAAAAAAGAATACGACAGTCAAGATGCCTTCGTTATGGAAGAAGTAGTGCAATGTCTGAAGAATGTTGCATATGGGGAGATTATTATCACTGTTCACGATTCGAGAATCGTGCAGATCGAGCGGCGGGAAAAAAAACGTTTTTTTCAGGAGAAACAGGGCGACTGCACAGGCAGAGCCCAACAGGAATAACAAAAAGTCGACGACCGGATGACCGGAGGAAGGCTTGGTGCATGAGGGTAGTTTATGAAGTTACATTTCAACAACAGAAAAAACGCTTCACTGATGTTGGCTGTTTTGCTTGCTGCATTGCCTGTCAGGGATGCGTTGCCCGAGTCGCGTGCGACTGTCGATAAAATCGTTGTCAGTGCGACAAAGACACCGCACACGCTTGGAGATGTTCCGGTCGCTGCTGAGGTGATTACCCGTGAGGAGCTGCTTGAAGAAAATGTCCAAACAGTACAGCAGGCCCTTGAGAAGGTAACCGGCATTGCTGTCGAAGCAAACACGGGTTCATGGGGGAATAAAGGGAACGTGATGATTCATGGGCTCGATGCGCGGCATACCCTGGTGCTGATCGACGGGCAGCGAATTCTCGGGGGACATCAGAATGCCGTTGATTTCCAGCAAATCTCCATCGAGATGATCGAAAGAATCGAAATTCTCAAAGGGCCGTCTTCCGCCCTTTACGGCAGTGATGCCATGGGGGGTGTGATCAACATTATTACCAGGGGAGCACCTGACAAGCCCGAGTTTTCCGGTTCGCTGGCGATGGGTACCCGCAGTACCACTATCGGGAACGTCTCTGCCGGTGCCGGGTCCGGGAAGGTTGGCGGCCGGGTCAACTATACCTACCGTGAGTCGGAAGGGGTTGACAAGGAGGTTGATCCTTACCATGAGCACATTTTGCAGGGAACTCTGTCATTCGATCTTTCCGACAAGATGGAGCTCGACATCAAGCCGTATTACTCCTATCATGACATGGAGAAACAGGATCGGTATCAGGAGCGGTATGGTTTCAACGCATTCTTTAAATGGCAGCCGGATGAATACTCAACGGCTCGGATAAGAGGTTCGCTGTTTGATTATCATCACTGGACGGAAGACAGGGGTACCGATTATGTGCTGGATGATTATGAACTGGAGATTGGTTATTCGAGGCTGCTTTTTGAAAAGCATTTGGTGAGTGCTGGATATGAGTTCTGGCAGGAAGAGCGGGATGACGAGAGCAAGTCGCTGTTTGTCGACCAGAACCTGCACAGCTTCTATCTTCAGGATGAGATCGATCTCTCGCCCGTTGTCCTTGTTCTAGGGGCCAGGCTCGATGCGCATGAAAGTTGGGGTGAAGAGATCAGCCCGAAAGCCAGTCTTATGTACAAGGCTTCCAATGAGTTAACCTTCAGAGCATCGGTCGGGACGGCATTCAAGGCCCCTTCGCTTCTGAAACTTTATGGGGACTGGATGATGGGGCCATACATGGTCCATGCCAATCCGGACCTGAAGCCGGAAAAATCTTTAGGCTATCAGGCCGGTGCTGAATATGCGTTCAGCAAGAATGTGACCGGAAAGGTTTCGCTGTTCAGGAATGAGCTCGAGGATTTGATCGATACCCGTGTTGTCCGGGTGGGACCGCCCCCATGGGATATGTACTACGAGAATGTCGATGAAGCTATGACGCAGGGTGTCGAGGTCAATCTGAATGCACATCTGAACAGCAATATTTCAGCAAGGGCAGGGTATACGCTGCTTGATACCGAAAACAAACTTACGGGCAAGGAGCTTGCTCACAGGCCCGATCACAAGTTTTTTGCAGCTATGGATTTCAAGATTCCCACAGCTGATATCCGTATGTGTATCGAATCATTGTATACCGGTGAACGTTGGGATAACGCTGAAAACACCGTCAGGCTCGATGATTTCTGGATCTGGAGTGTGTCTGCTGCAAAAGAGTTCAGTGAGCATACCGAGGTGTTCGTCAAAGTGAACAATATTTTCGATGAAAAGGATATTGAAGATGAGTACGATATTGACGGTGTAGAGCTGCTTGCCGGAGTGAGGGTGAATTTGTAGTTGCTCCCATGTGAGCCTGTGTTTGCCGAAGCCCCGTGGAACTTGCTTATTCCACGGGGCTTTTTTTCGAAGTGCCTTTAGAAGGGCGCCTCTATTAATTGTCATGAGCGGTTCAAGCGCAAGGCGAACGGAGTGCAGAAACCCTTTCCTATCTGCTCAACGAAGCAACTGAAGCGCGGAATAAATAAATTGAGGTGCCCTTAAGACAATGTGCGGTTTTCGGGTGTAATACACGGTTCTTCCTTGCACTCCTGAACTTCAATTGTAACATGGGATAATCTATTGAAGTCACTCAAAAGGCTTCTGTAATGTTCTATGGTATCAGGGAAATGTGTTACCAAGGAAATTATTGCAGCATAGTGGCTTGCTCCGACCTTCCATACATGAAGATCGGAAATTCTATTGTCGGAGTCTTTTTCTATGGCGGCTTTGATGGCTTGCTGATAGTCTTCTTCGATACTTGCATCGAGCAGTATCGGTCCGGTTTCCTTGAGCAGTCCGTAGGCCCAGCGTGCGATGACGGCAGCTCCAACAATACCCATGACCGGATCGAGCCAGTTCCATCCAATATATTTTCCTGCCATGAGAGCGAGTATGGCAAGCAGGGAAGTCATGGCATCGGCCAGAACATGCATATAGGCTGCGCGCAGGTTGTGGTCACGGTGATGGTGGGGATGGCTGTGTTCATCCCGCAGCATGAAGGCGCTTATTATGTTGACAAATAAGCCGATTCCTGCTACCGCAATAGCTTGATTGAAATGGATGGTTTCGGGATTCATGATTCTTTCCAGGGATTCCACCACCATTACAAGCGCGACTACAGCCAATGCTACGGCACTGGAAAAGCCACCCAATACGGTTACCTTGCCGGTGCCGAACGAAAAGGCAGGACTGTTCTCATGTTTTCTGGCGTAACGGTACGCGTAAATAGTTATGAAAAAAGCGGCGACGTGCGTTCCCATATGCCAGCCGTCTGCAAGGAGTGCCATCGAGCCGTATACAGTGCCGGCGAAAATTTCGGCTACCATTGTGATGGCTGTCAAGAGCAGTACATACTGAGTACGACGCTCCCCTTTGTCGTTCCGGGTCGAATAATCGTGGATATGACGCCACTTATCAAGTGTATGGATATGCATGATCTCTCTGAATGTCGGGATGGTTTACAAGGACTTGAGTATAAAGTATAAATATAATAGTCAAAAGCGGGGGACTGTTCAGCAGCTTGGTGATCCTGCTCAATCGAGATCGGATGCCTCTTGTGTCCGGCTCAATTTTATGATTTCTGCAGCATATTGTTCGGCGGCATCGACAATCCATTGTTCCAGATCGGGATCGGGAAGAATGGCATCGGGTTTGTATTGCACCCTGGATTCATGATCACTGACAACGGCAATCCCTCCGCCGATTATTTCATTCTGAAATTGCTCACTGCTTGATACGAGTAATGGAAGAACCAGTGCACGTTTGTTCTTTTCCAGTATCCTGTTTATTGCGGCAGCGGTCGAATCGGGGCTGTAATTGGCAATGTGGCCGCACCAAGCGGTGGAAAAATCGCTGATGCCGGATTTCTTGCAGACATAGGTGCCGACATTTTCGAAGAGTTCGGTCCATTGTGCGTCGAAGGTTGTCGATCCGTATCCGACAAGAACAACCCCCTCTTCTCCGGTGTTTTTCGAAAGAGCAAGTGTTCTTCTGAGTGCATTTGTTTTCAGGATATTTGAAAAATCGAGGGGAGGCGCAAGATGTGTCTTTGCCTTGGGTATATAGCGCTCTATGTTTTCGAGCTTCAGCTTTTCCATCGATGCAGGATTTTCCTTCATGCCGATGATGGTCGGGATGTCGTCGAACATGTGGGAACCGATTGTGAGAAAGATCGGAATCACGATTATATCGCTGTGCCCTTCCCGGTCAAATGCTTTCAATCCATCGGCTATCGATGGAGAAGCGTGTTCCATGAAAACGGTCTGTATTCCGTCGATGCCCTCGATTGAGAGGACTTTTTCTGAAACATTCTTTTCCAGTTCAATCAGGTTTTGCCTCCATCGTTCCGAACGGGAACCATGATTGAGGAGGAGCACTCCGATTTTCTTTTCTCCTGTTTTTTCTTGTGGAGCAGGCTCCTGTGAAGGGCGGCAGCCGGAGACAAAAGCCAGGAGCACAAAGATAATGGCTTGGTAAAAACGTGAGAATGTTCGAGAGCAATGCATATCGTTTGGCGGGTGTTTTCCTTGTTACAACTGCTGAATGACTATTGCAATCAGTGGCGGGACAAAACCTGCCGCGATCAGCCATTTGCCTCTTCCCGAGAGGCCTTTGCTGCCGCGCAACATCAGTATTCCTGTAATTGTCATGATGATCAGGGTAATAGCAAAAACGTCCGAGATCCACTTCCACCATGCGACACTGTTCCGATGAAGCACGTTGACCTGGTAGAACAACGGGCGCCTGGAGATTTTTTCGTACAAGGCTTCACCGTTCTGCAGGTTTACCATCAGGGTAGCATCTTTGTAATAAATTTTAACCTGACGCGACGAAGGGAAATCATAGAGCCTGTAGCCGTTTTCACCAACTTTGGCGCTGAAATCTTTAATCAGATCAGGGGTGATATCGTTTTTCTGATACGATTCGTTTAGCTTGATTTCCTCTTTGCTGATGATAAAATCAGGATTCCAATCATCGACATGGTTGAGGGCGATCCCGGATAACGAGTACGCAATAATCAATGCGGCAAAAAAGTAACCAAGGTCCCGGTGCAGAATGTTGTTGATTTTTCTCAAGCTCTCTCCGGATGATTTACGCATACAACTTCAGTTGGCTTTTTCGTTAAAGATATTGTTCGAGTATTGCCTTGTGATATCGACAACCCACTGCTCGACTTCCGGGTCCGGGAGAATAGCGTCAGGTTTGTAGCGAACTCTTGTTTTGTGATCCTTGATTTTTTCTATACCGCCTCCAATGATTCTTACCTGGAAATTTTCGTCGAGGGCGACAAGTGCAGGAATGACGATTGCAGTATTTTTCTTTTCGAGGATTCGCTTGATTGCCGTTGTTGTCGAGTCAGGAGCATACCGAACGATATGACCACACCATCCGACAGTGTATTCGTCAATACCTGTATGCTCTTCAACGTGTTCAGCGGCTTTGTTGAACAATTCGGCCCACTCTTTTTCATAAGGTTCCGAGCCGTATCCGATAAGGACAAGACCTTCGTCCTCAGGGTTCTTTGAGAGCTGTCGAGCCCTTCGCAGCATGTTTTTCTGCAGGATCTCGTTGAAATCAAGGAGGGGGGCGATATGCACATTCGCTTGCGGGGTGTATCGCTCGATGTTTTCGAGTTTGAGCATTTCAATTGATTCCGGGTTTTCCTTAAGGCCGATGATGGTCGGGATATCGTCGAAAGAGTGAGAGCTGACCGTGAGCAGGACAGGAACGATGATGACATCGGAATAACCCTCCTGGTCGAACTCTTTAAGGCGCGTGGCAATCGAGGGTTCGGTGTATTCCATGAACGCAGATTTTGTCCCGGATACCTTTCCTTTTTCGAGTATTCTGTCCCTGACATTATTCTCGAGTTCAAAAAGGGTGTTGCGCCAGGTTTCCGAATGAGAGCCGTGGCTGATAAGCAGGACACCGATCTTTTTTTCGATTCTTTTCTGTTTTTCTTCAGGCTCTTTCCGTTGTCCGGTGCATGCTCCCAACCATAACAGACAGAAAAAGAACAGGGTTATGAGGCGGGCTTTTAGGAATATCGTGCGATACATGGTGTTTTTGCTTTTGTTAACTGAAATGTATTGACAATATAGCGGATTTGCCTTTAATTTGTCCAGATAAATTTTTTGTTTTTAGTTTAAGTGTTTTAATTTCAGTGCTTTATCGAATCACTCTTCAACCGTTTCATGTGGGTAGAGACTTTTTTCTTGGATTATTCTGGTCTCTTTTTATTTTGACTCTTTATAAATAAGTGTCTGGGTTATTTTTTTTTAAAATTCAAGAACAAGCAGCAACATGATCTTGAAAAATGTAAAGCGGGTATGTGCTTTCCTTGCACTATGTGCAATGCCTCTTCAAGGAGTTATTGCCGATACCATTACGGGCAAGGTTATAAGCAACGGGGAGCCGGTTCCCTACGCCAATGTCATGGTGAAAGGGACAACTATCGGAATAGCGGCTGATAAAAGCGGAAACTACACGCTGACCGGCATTCCTTCCGGTTCCAGGGTTATTGAGGTCCGTGCCATAGGCTATGGCAGTATGCGGAAAACGGTGGATGTTCGTGAAGGGCAGACGGCGGAGCTTAATTTCAATCTTTCGACGAAAGCGCTCAGAGGGAATGAAATCGTTGTTACCGGGTCCAGAGATGAGGTGCTACGCAAAGAATCGCCGGTTATTGTTTCAACAGTGACAGCGGAAGAGCTGACCGAAGTGGTTCAGGCAGCAACAGTTAGCGAAGGCCTGAATTTCGCGACGGGACTGCGTATGGAAAATGATTGTCAGAACTGTGGTTTTAACCAGCTTCGTATGAATGGTCTTGAAGGACCGTATTCACAGATTCTTATTAACGGTCGTGCAGTGTTCAGCGCAGTTGCAGGTGTTTACGGCCTGGAGCTGATTCCAACCAACATGATCGAACGCATAGAGATTGTCCGTGGTGGTGGGTCTGCTCTTTATGGCAGCAACGCTATCGGAGGGACCGTCAACCTGATTCTGAAGGATCCTGTTGTCAATTCTTATGAGTTTTCCGGTTCTTCCGGCTGGGTTGGGGTCGGCGGCGATGATTTCGGTGATCCCGCCATTGAATATACCGCGAACCTCAATGCATCGGTGGTTTCTTCCGACAAAAAAATGGGAATGACCGTGTTTGGTTTTTACAGAAACAGGGATTGGTTCGATGCCAACAGTGACGGTTATTCCGAATTGCCGGAAATTGACAATACTACCGCCGGACTTCGTGCTTTCAGGAGAATCGGAGAGCGGGGCAAACTTACTCTCGATTTCTTTACGATCAATGAAGACCGCCGGGGTGGCAACAAGTTTGATTCGATAGAGCATGAGGCGGACATTGCAGAATCCATTCAGCAGCGGATTGTCAACGGCGCGGTTACCTATGATCAGTATTTCAGGGATTATGACAAGCTGTCGCTCTACGTCTCAACGCAGCATATCGACCGCGATACATACTATGGTGCCGAGAAGCAGCTTGATGCATACGGCCATACGGATGATCTTGTTCTGCAGTTGGGCGCTCAGTACAAAGCTGTCTTCGGTCCTTCTCAGATTATTGCAGGCGTGGAAAACAACCGTGAGTGGCTCGATGATGAAAAGCTCGGGTACTACGATATTGATACTGATACCCATCTGCCGAACACGCCTGTGGCCGATCAGGAAAGTAATACTGTCGGTGTGTTCGGGGAGTATCAGTATACATGGGAGAAGTTGAAAGCTACGGTAGGTTTGCGCTATGACAATTACGAAATAACAAACAAGATTACTCCTGATGCTGACGTATCAGATGATATTCTGCTTCCCAGGGCGACATTGCTGTACACTTTCAGTGACGATCTTCAGGGCCGGTTGAGCTATGCGCAGGGGTACCGGGCTCCGCAGATCTTCGACGAGGATCTGCATATCGAGTCTTCCGGTTCGAGGAGAATTATTTATGTCAATGATCCGGACCTTGTCGAGGAGACCAGCAGGAGCTATATGGCATCAGTGGACTTTGATACCATGGCAGATGGCGTGGATTTCGGTTTTCTTGTGGAAGGCTTTTATACCGAACTCAATGATCCTTTTGCCATTGATATCGGCACGCCTGATGCAGCAGGAGATGTCATCTATACAAGGTATAATGCCGATGGAGCTGTGGTAAAAGGCGTTAACTTCGAGACGCATGTCGTTCCCTCGAGTGAGCTTGGGTTGAAGGCCGGTTTTACGGTCCAGTCCAGTAAGTATGACGAGCCGCAGGATTTTGGTGAAGAGAAGTTTTTCAGGACGCCGGATACTTATGGTTTTGTTACTGTTGACTGGGAGCCGATCGACAGGCTTGGTATATCGCTTACCGGTAATTATACGGGGGAAATGCTGGTGCCATATTACGGCCCTACCATTCCCGATCCGGATACAGGAGAGCTGCGCAAAAGCGATCCGTTCTTCGATGCGGGTCTGAAGGTTCGGTATACCATACCTTTTGATGATGGAGGCCTTCAGTTATACGGCGGTGTGAAGAACATCTTTAACTCATACCAGGATGATTTTGATGAAGGCATCGATCGTGATCCAGGGTATGTATATGGTCCTATGACTCCCCGGACGTTTTACGTCGGGGTGAAGTTTGGCAATCTCCTCTGACGAAAATAGGGGTCTCTGTAGCAGTGCCTGTTCTGGCAGCAGGCACTGTCTTTTTTTAATAATTGAATTCATGCTATGAAACAAGGTTTATTCACAACGATCCTGATCGTTGTTACCTTCGCAGTCTCATTTGCCTTTTACACCTGGATGGGCACCACGCCCGAAGAATCAAGGTTTCATGATATTCATAAAGGCGGCCTCGTAGTAACCGTGCTCATTGCACTGATCTTAATGGTCATCGCCTACATCGTCGAACGTCTCATCGCCTTGAACAAAGCAGCAGGCAAAGGCAACATCCCCGAATTTGTCAAAGAGCTCAAACAAGACGTCGATTCCGGTTCCATCGACCAAGCCATAGCCAAATGCGACGACCACCAAAGCTCCGTCGCCGCCGTCATGCGGGCCGTATTTCAGCGTTATCAAAGCCTGGGTCTGCAGAATATCAGCGACCGTGAGAAAAAAGTCAGCGAGATGGAAAAAGCCGTCGAAGAAGCCACCACCATGGAAATGCCGCTGCTCGAAAAAAACCTTGTCGCCATCTCCACCATAGCCTCCATCTCCACCATGGTAGGCCTGTTCGGCACCACCTTAGGCATGATCACCGCCTTCAATGCCTTAGCCACCAGCGGAGCACCCGATGCAGTCCAGCTCTCGCGCGGCATATCCGAAGCCTTGGTCAACACCGCGCTTGGCATTCTCGGAGGCATCATGGGCATCGTCACCTACAACGTCTTCACCAACAAAGTCGACCGTTTCACCTACATGATCGACGAAGCCGCCTTTTACATTATCCAGACCCTGGGATCCAGCAAATCAGAGTAGAGCAGTATGGCAAAAGTAAAATCCAAACGCATAGGGTTCCATATAGACATGACGCCCATGGTAGACGTAGCCTTTCTGCTGCTCACCTTCTTCATGCTCACCACCAAGTTTCGTCCCCCCGAGCCCGTGCAGATCGATCTGCCCAGCTCCCATGCCGAGCAGAAAGTGCCCGAATCAGACATTCTCACCGTCAGCGTCAGCGGAGAAAACAGTTACTTCATGGG
>RAZP01000013.1 GCA_004028745.1 Prosthecochloris sp. | reverse complement strand
GCACCCTCAGGGTAAGACTCAATGAAAAACCTTCAACCGTGCTGCGACTTGGAGTACATTACGATGAAACATATAATGCGCAGGCTTTGCTTGATTTCAGAAACGAGAATCTTAACGGAACAGCGAATTCTATTGGCGGATGGACAAAAATCGGAGAAAAAAACAATCGCGTCAACCTTGAATTCAACATGCCGCGTATCGGCAGTACGAGCTTGACCTTTACGACAAAACTGTTTTATGACCAGCGCGACCTGGATATACGCGAACCTGAATTCTCGAAGCAGTTTTTTTTCTCCGGGTCTGAAGAAACCAGAAACCTTGGCATACAGCAATACGGCATCACTTCCTCTTTCGGCACGAGAATAGGCAAAAACAGCCGGCTTCTGCTGGATATGACCCTGAAGAACAGTCAGACCTACAACAAAGGAGCCGGGGATTTTGAGACTGAAGACAGCGATATAGCAACAGCTGCACTACAGTTTGCTCTCGACACAAGAGACAACTCCTTCCTGCCGACCGAAGGACGGTATACCAACCTGCGCTACTCATTTACTCCGGAATTCTTTAATGACGAAACTTTCTGGCAGTTCCACCTTGAACATGAGGAAAACATATCATTCAGTACACAGGCTTCCGGCCAGCTCAGTCTCGCTCTCGGCCTCAGCAGTCAGGGCCTGCCATTTTCGGAAATGTTTTTCCTGGGAGGAGCCGGCAGCCCGTACAGCCGGAGGTTCATCGGTTTGAAAGAAAACGACCTTATTGGCAGGAATGTCGCCGCACTGGGAGCAAACTTCCGGTACAGCCCATCTTTTGACCTTATATTCCCCTCATCTTTTCTGCTCTACTACAACGCCGGAAATATCTGGCAGAACAGGGCGGACATATCACCAGGAGATATTATCCACGGCTTTGGAGCGGGCCTGAACTGGCAAACACCTCTGGGCCCCGCGAGTTTTACTGCCGGAAAAGCATTTACCATCAACGACGACGGCAATCAAAAAGACCAGTCAGGTCTCCGATTCTCCGAGACGGTATTGTATTTCAGTCTCGGCCATGAGTTTTAACAGTTCAATTGTTAGAACTGTTGGGCGCCGAGTGTAAAATTGTGTTAGGTGCTACGAGTTATGTTATGATCGTACTCGTAATCAGCACAGCGGTAATCGTAATCGAGAAAAGTAGTGCTGAGTGCTGAGTTTTGAGTGCCGAGTGTCGTAGGGGCAGACCCCGTGCGCGCCCGATTATGCATTGTGAGTGTGCTGAGGTGCCAGGTAACGGCTTCCTGACGCCGGGATATCAAGCTGTTCCTCCATCAAGCCATTGTAGCTTTTTCCTTTTGCTTTTTGACTTTTGCCTTGTCGCTTGTCATTACAGGACACCTCCATTTATTTGTTGCACGCCATGATTACCTCGTTAAGTCCGTCTTGTATCCCGATGGAATAGGGGCTCACGACAATCAATAAAGGTGCCCTTTTTGCTTGCGGTTTTTTGTATCTTAATCGGCCACTGAAGCCTGCAAGCACTTTCAAAGCCATACGACCAAAAACGTGACTCCCGACTTGAAACCTCACATACTGGTATGCAACGACGACGGCATTGACGGAGAAGGACTGCATGTTCTTGCCGCTTCGATGAAAAAAATCGGAAACATTACAGTCGTTGCTCCCTCCGAGCCACGCAGCGGCATGGGGCACGCGATGACACTTGGCATACCTCTTCGAATTAGAGAGTACGCTAAAAATAACCGCTTTTTCGGATTCACCGTCTCCGGTACACCTGTGGACTGCATAAAAGTAGCACTGAGCCACATACTCCCCGTGAGGCCCGATATCATTGTCAGCGGCATTAATTACGGGAGCAATACCGCAACAAACACCCTCTATTCCGGCACCGTAGGCGCCGCACTTGAGGGGGTAATACAGCACATACCCTCAGTTGCGTTTTCACTTACAACATATGAAAACGCCGATTTTACTTACGCAGGCAAGTTCGCCCGAAAGCTGGTTCGAAAGGTGCTCCGCCAAGGACTTCCGTCAGACACTGTTCTTTCGGTGAACATACCGAACATACCTGAATCGGAAATCCGGGGTGTCGCGGTAACCGCCCAGGGGAAATCCCGCTGGGCTGAAAACACCATTGAACGTGATGACATGTATGGCAACCCTTACTACTGGTTGAGCGGAGAGCTTCAGCTTATGGATGATGATATTCTGTATGACGAATATGCAGTCAGGCAGAACTATATTGCCATAACGCCGGTCTCCATTGACATGACAAATCACAGTGCACTGAAAAACATCAGACGGTGGAAACTAAAAAAGTAGGCCGTGAACACTTTCCTTATTGACTATAGAGACATACAGGCCCCAAAAAAAGGGTTTCCAAAACTTTTCAGTGATTATTCCCATGAGGGTGAATTGCATGAAAAGCTGGCAAACACGTTTTTCCACCTCGATTACCTGAAAGAAGCGGATTACTACAAGCATCTCAACACGCTTTTGTCCCGAAAGTTCAAGCGCAGTGAGCTTGTCGAACTCCTTGTCCGCCAGAACAGACAGTTCGGCACAGCCAAAGAACATATTGCGTCGATTGACAAGCTTGACTCTTCACGATGCATGCTTGTGGTTACCGGCCAGCAGCCCGGACTGTTCACAGGTCCACTCTATTCCATCTATAAGGCCCTTACGGCTGTTATGCTTGCTGAACGGCAGAAAGAAATGTTTCCGGAATACGACTTCATCCCTCTGTTCTGGATTGAAGGCGAAGACCATGATTTCAACGAATCGGCAAAGACATCGCTTTTTGACTCCGGGCGGCTGACACACGTCACGCTCGACCCCTGGAAAAGGCTCCCCGATCAGATGCTGAGCCGCACAGCCATGGGTCCCGCTATAATCGAAACCATCTCCACCTTCGCCTCTCTGCTCCAGGAGAGTGAACACAAAGAAGAAATCGTTGCAATTTTACGCGAGTTCTATACCCCGGACAGTTCTCTTGAGCTTGCTTTCGGCAAAACCATGGCGTTTCTTTTCAAGGATTACCCACTGATATTTCTTTCGGCAAGTGACCCTGGATTCAAGAAGCTGGCTAAAGACATTTTCTACCGTGAACTTGCAACTTGTCCCCATACCTCACACGCTGTGATTGAACAAAGTTCATTTCTGGAGCGTATGGGTTACCAGGCCCAGGCCAAACCACGTGCAGTCAATCTTTTCTACCTGAACCATCATGACCAGCGAATGAAAATTGAGCAGTCGACAGCCGACTCGTTCACTATCGTCCCTGAGAAATACCGTTACTCAAGACACCAGATGCTGGAAATCTGCGATGATCATCCTGAACAGTTCAGTCCGAATGTCATCCTCAGACCGGTGGTGCAGGACCATGTTCTGCCGGTTTTCGCATATGTTGCAGGACCTGGCGAAATAAGCTATTTCGCTCAATATCGCAAAGCTTATGAGCATTTCGGATTGAGTATGCCCTTTATCATCCCGAGAGGCAGCTTCACCCTTATCGAGCCTGTCATCAGCCGGATCATGGACAAGGTATTGCAAAAAACAGGAAGGCCTAACCTGTCAAGAAAGCAGATATACCACACAGCGTTTCATAATCTCCGTGTTCTGCAGAAAAATGCTATTTCCGGCGCTGAAAACCATGATTTCGACACCCTTTTCGACAGAACAGAAAAAAACATACATGAAGAGATCGAGGCTCTTTCACCTGCCCTTGTAAAGCTTGATCCGAGTCTTGAACAGGTTCTCGCGGCTTCTGTACGACAGGTCGAAAAAGTCCTTGCAGGAATACGTCAGAAAACACATCGCGCAAGCAGGAGAAAGCATGAAGAGCTTTTGGTACAGCTGGAAAAAGCTGCCACAGGTCTTTTTCCTGAAGATATCCCTCAGGAGAGGGTTGTCAACATTTTCTACTACTTGAACAAATACGGGTGGAAAATCCTTGACGATCTTGTGATGATGTTGCGGGCGCACGCCACCGAATCCCATATCATCATGGAACTCTGATCTCCCGGCCAGAGCTTCTCAACCGCGCGCCTGCTCAAGTGCCGAAAGGAGCATATCGACAGTCACGACTTCCGGGAGGACAACCGCACGATCCAGGTCTCCGCGGGGAATAATAACAAAAAGAGGAACACCCGACCTCTTGAACTGCTGTAGCATTGTCGTGACAGCATCGTCACGGGTCGTCCAGTCCGCTTTCACGGCAGCAACATCACGGTGCCGCAATGTCCCCCCTATTGCTTCATTGCGCAATACACTCGCTTCAAGAACCTTGCAGGTAATACACCAATCAGCCGTGAATTGAAGAAAAACCGTCTTTTTCTCTTCCAGCAGCGAATCAAGAAGGACCGGAGAAAACTCATGCCACAGAACACCATTTTCATCGACGGTGCCGGAAACACCAGCGCTGTCATCTGCAAGGTTGCCCCTTCTTGCAGTTTCTGTATCCGGTATGAGAAGAAAATATGACCCGCCGAGGATCACAAGCCCGATCCCCCATGCAACGAGCTGTCTTTTAAAAGAAGCGCCGTGCCCGGCCCAGTTTCCGAGAAACCAGAAAACAAAAGCCACGACGAGCAGCAAAGTAAGAAGTTTAAGAATACCATCTCCGCCTGACTGCCTGTTCAGTATCGAGGCCAGCCACACAACCACCGCAACAAGAACGAACCCCATCAATTGCTTGAAAATATACATCCAATGGCCGGGCTTCGGAAGAAATCTAAGCCATGCAGGATGCCACGCAAGAACCACATAAGGGGCAGCCATGCCGATAGCAATAACCGTAAAGAAAAGAAACACAACCCAGGAAGGCTGAGCGAAAGCAAATCCCAGGGCCGTCCCCAGAAAAGGCGCTGTACAGGGGGTTGCCAGAGTTGTTGCCAGTACACCGCTGACAAAAGCCCCGAGACTGTCATGGTGCATGGCGACTTCACCGACCTTACCGGATACAACCGGAGTCCCGAACTCAAAGAGACCGAAAAGGTTCAGGCTGAAAGCGAAGACGACCATAGCGATGAACATCACAAATGCCGGCGATTGAAACTGGAATCCCCACCCGACCTGCTCCCCCGTCCCCTGCAGCACCCAGACAAAGACAGCGAATACCCAGAAAGAAAACATGACACCTGCCGCAAAGAGTAAGCTCAGATAACGTCCGGTATTCCTGTCCTGAGCCGTCGCTGACGAGTCCGGGCCGATAAGACTGAGCACCTTCAACCCCAGGACTGGAAGCACACACGGCATGATGTTGAGCAGGACTCCACCAAAAAAAGCCAGCCCGAGCATCAATGGAAGTGACCCGGAAACCAAAGGAGCACTCACCGCTGCCTCCGTGAGGACAACATCTCCGTCGACAACATATGACCCGCTGTTGGTCACGATCACACCCTTGAGTTTTTCCGGCTCCGTATCACCAGCAAGAGGAATTTGTACCGACCTTCCACTGACTGTAATTCCTTTGAGATCGAGACCTTTTTCAGGCTGAAGAGGATAAAAATCTTTTAATCCCGCTGCTTCAGATCCTGAAAAAGAAATATCGAGGTAACCAACATCATTATCTTGCACAAGAGCAATTCGTTCAAGAACGAGAGACTCTCTTCCTTCAAGGGAGCGGGGCATCTTTTTCCAAAATTTCTCAGCCAGAACTTTCCTGTCAGGCTTAGCCTTATGCGATTCCAGACTCAGCGAAGCGGATCCGGGAATGCAAACTCCCTTGCAGGATAACCATGTTAATTCAGCTTTCAGAGGAAACCCATCATCAGGAAAAGAAAGGTCATTCCGATGTTCTTCAGGCACAATCCTGGAAAAAAGAACAACTTCCTGCTTGTAACCATACCCCGTAATCCCGTCCGACTCGAAACGCTCCGGCACCGGATACTCCAAAGGAAGCGAACGGAAACCCTCAGGTAATTGCCAACGTATCTCCACCGGCATCCCTGCTTCGCCCGGGTTCTGCCAGTATACATGCCAGCCCGGCTCAATCTTCATATAAACAGCGGCAAGAAGCCCGTCCTCCGGCGAGTTATCTACAACAAACAGATCTGCTGAGACGTGCGTCTGATCTCCAAAAAGCGATGCACGTGCTGAGGAAAACGCTGCCAAAAAAAAGAGCAGAAAGCTCATGAATAACAATGTCGTCCGGTGCTTTATCATAGGTAACGTCTTTATCAATCGTACGTTCGGATAGAACACAAACCATGAACCACCCCTTGTAAATAAGTAATTACTTTTGACTAATACCGAACGCGTTTGACATTAGGGCACCTCTATTAATTTGTTGCGCGACCCGAATACTTCGTTGGGCGGATAGTAAAGGGTCCCTACGTTCCGTCCGCCTTGTCTTCAGGTCGCTCACGACAATTAATAGAGGTGCCCATTATTCAATAGTAAATATTCCTTAGTCCTTTATGTTCACAACCTGACGCATCCCGTTTTCTCCTGGCGGCTCAACAACTCAGCAGATAAACAAATCAACAACGCTGTTATGTCACCCTGTTGGATAGGAATGAACACTGTACTGGGCGGATGGCAAGTAATTAACCCCAAACCAGCTGACCAGAAGCACCAGAAATGCCAGAGCGAGATACCACTGCAGCTTGCTCTTGTCTATCTTTGCAGAATTCGCATGCATGTAGCCGAGGTAGACAAGCCAGGCAATCAGAGCCCATGTCTCTTTAGGATCCCATGTCCAGTAATGCCCCCAGGCCTCTTTTGCCCAGAAAGCTCCAAATACAAGTCCGAATGTCAGAAACACAAATCCAAGGAGAGCAAGATAGTGACTCACTGCTTGGCCGCCGTTGTCTGCCGAACGCATGTTCCGGTAGAGATTGTGCCATGCTGCGGCTGAAGAGGCGGCAAGCAGCACGTAACCGACAAGGTACACAACAACATGAGGAATAAACCAGACGCTCTGCAGCGCGGGCATGAGGGTTTTGTCATAAACATCGGTAAAAATAAGGTTGATCCCAAGAAAAAAAGAGGCCAGCACCACACAATAATACTTGAGCCAGCTGACTTTCCAGCGATACTCCACGAGAAAGCCGACAACGGGAATGAGGGTTGCATACCAGAGACGTGTTTCACCAAGCGTTCTGAGCGGGGGACGATCGAGTTCCATCCAGAAAACAACCAGGAAAAAAACCATGATGGCGGTTCCCGCCATCAGGAACGCTGTACCAAGAACTTTCAACACACGCTCTTTGGCAGAGAAAACGCTTAACAGGCTTCCAATGCCCCAGCATACCATTGCACTACCCGCCACATATGGAAACTCAACCCAGGTCATAGCTTATGTTGTAAATTCAAAGTCAAAACCCAAAAGTAAAAAGTTAAAACGGCTTGACGGCTAACCTTTTCTTGTCCCGTCCTTAATTCTTGCTCCTGGCTACCTTCCTCAAAGCTACTTTTTCCTGATCCCTTTCCAGAAAAACAGCGTATTACCTGCAAGGATCATGAAAAAGCCCAGATAAACCACCGGCAACCAAGGGTCTCTCACCCCTTCCACATAGCTGAGCTCCGACCACCTTCCGGCTTTATCATCATAGCTGGCCTGATACAGCTTCCATCCCTTGACTGTGACCGGCTTGTTCACTTCAAGAGCCACACTCCGATTATCGCCTTCTTCTCCGCTCCTGATGGTTACCTCAGAACGAAACTTTTTTGGAGCCCCTGCAACAATAAACAGCAAACGGCTGCCCATCTCGACAAAAGCCGGTTTTTCAAAAGGGCTGCCTGTACTTACCCAACCGGAAAAAGGTTTTCCACCATATTCTCCGGAAAGAAATGCATAAGGAAACCCTTGGCCAGCATCGGCGGGAACCGGCATTCCTGTACCATCATCAATGGTAGCAAAAGGAAGAAACTTTTCAACCTTTACCTCTATTCCTTGCCATGACACCACCATACCTTCAGCAACCTGATTTGCCCTGCCTGATTGGTAAACTTCAACCCGGCCTTTTTTGGTATCATAGATTGCAAGCCTCGGCTCATACTCCTCCATCTCGAAATCGTTCAGATAGAGGGAAAAAGGAAGGGTGATCGTGGTTTTTGACGAGAAATTGTGAGCGCGATCAGTCCATTTGCCTTCTTCAAGCTTAATAATAACCCGCTGGAGATCGGCTGACCCGACAAGACCGCAGGCAAGTGCTATCCAGAACCCTGCATGAAACAGAACAAACTGAAGATTTGAACCCTTGAAAGGAACGGCTTTCCAGACAAGGGACAACCCAAGGTTGAAAAGGAAAAACAACACCGTCAGGGCGAACGGCCAGCTTGAAAAAACATTGTTAAGTCTCAGCGACTGTGCCAACAAAGGCCCGGCTCCTGCTTCCTGCGGCAGCACACCGCCGAACAGCGACAACACCGCCATTGCAATAATCAGGCAAAGCCCCAAAGGAATCCCTCCAAGCCATTTGACAAGAGAATTTTCCCTCAGGACTAACGCGACAACGACGATATATGCTGAAAACGAAAGAAGCAGTATGATATTCCGTGGCCATGAAGGAAGATCGACACCCTTTGCTCCGAGCGCGGCCTCAATCATAAAACCAGCGGCAACAAGCGCTATAGAAAAGACAGCCCCTTCTCTGAACGACCATGAAACACCCAACTCACCCAATCCTTTCCTCTGCATAATCCCTACTAATCCTGCATTGCATTATCATGACACTGACTGTTCTCTTCTGATGTTTCAGCCGTTATGATATGACAGCAGTTGCAAACTATTGACTGTAGCTCTTGTGAGCTTGCACCCTCGACTATTTGCCGGACAGCGTTGTCTATCTCCTCGAGATACGGCTTGCTCTTTACCGGCTGTTGTCCTCTTTTTTTATTGAGATACTGCGAGACTGCCGCCGGGGTTACACCAAGTTTTTTTGCAGCTTGTGATTGGGTCATACCTGTTTTTACCAGCCCTGCTGCTATATCCGCCCGTATCTGGGGAAGATTATACCAGACAGCCTTTTCACATGGAAAAATCACTATGCGTTCTATTGTATTATTTCAAATAACGACCTTACGGCTTGCTCCTCCAGGTCATCTGTCACACTGAGTTCAGTGTGAATTAATTAATAAAAAAATCCTCAATTATGGACACCTCTATTTATTTGTTGCGCACCATGATTACTTCGTTGTCCCGACAAGCCGGGACACTCCGGTTTTGAAGTTTACCCCGACATTGTCGGGGCTCCGTCCGCCTTGTATCCCGATGGAATCGGGACTCACGACAATCAATAAAAGTAGCCTTACGTATACTAAGCTATTCAATTGACAAAAACGACTATTGAGCGAAATAACAATTGTTAAAACAAAAAACAAGATTAACCTGTTCCGCCCTGAAGACTTTACTTGCTGCATTTCTTTGAAAACAATTGCCAAGCATTCCAAGCGACGAGCTTGCACCTGCGGCGCAGATGGATGCAAGGCGATGACCAATATGGGCTTACATTGCACCCGCATCATGGTTGATAAACAAAGAGGTATCTTCAGGAAGAAAAGCGCTTGACGTGGGCATTAAAAATTCAGCTTGTACCCTCCCGGATAAAAACTCTTGATAATCTCGATAACTTTTTCCGGATCATCCTCCAGAAAAATAAAATCCAGCTCCTTTTTCGCAATATATCTTTTTTCTTTAAACATGGTCTCCTGCATCCAGCGATAAAAATCTTCCCAGTAACCGCTACCCATCAATATTACTGGAAAGCAGCTGCTTTTCTGTGTCTGTATGAGCGTAGCCGCTTCTGAAAACTCATCCATTGTTCCGAAACCTCCAGGGAGAACGATAAAGGCCTGGGAATATTTTAGAAACATAACCTTTCGAACAAAAAAGTATTGAAAGGTTAACAATCTGTCTTGGTCGATAAATGGGTTAGGGTGCTGTTGATTGGGAAGTTCGATATTAAAACCTATCGATACTCCCCCAGCTTGCTGTGCACCCTTGTTTGCCGCCTCCATAACACCCGGACCGCCCCCAGTAATCACCGAAAACCCCTGCTCTGCAAGGCGCCGGCCCATCTCTTCAGCCAGCCTGTATTCCATATTTTCAGGAGCCACCCTTGTCGAGCCGAACACGGTCACTGCAGGGCCGGTATCGGACATTTTTTCAAATCCGTTCACGAACTCAGCCATGATTTTGAAAACCCGCCACCCGTCACCCGCAAAATCGGTCTGGAGGGAAAACCTTTTATCCGGCGGCTGAACTTTCAGTTTCCCTGAGTCTTTTCTTTTGGATGTTTTTCCGGCAGCAGGCATATCGATCAGAGTTCAAGAAAATTTTTGATGATATTCTTCCCTTCACTGGTCATGATCGATTCCGGGTGAAACTGAACCCCGTAAAGAAGTTTTCTGCGGCAATCCATCCCCATAATAACCCCGTCATCGGTCCATGCCCGAACTGTCAACGCGCCGGGCAGGCCTTCTCTCTCAACGATAAGCGAATGATAGCGTGTTGCTATAAAAGGATTTTCTATTCCTGCAAATATTCCATCGTTATCATGATAAATTGGAGACGTCTTTCCATGCATGATATCTGCGGCCCGGACCACCCTGCCTCCCAGGGCATCCCCAATGGCCTGGTGGCCCAGACAGACACCGAGAAGTGGTATGCTGCCCTGAACGGACTTGATCAGCGGGACGGATATTCCCGCATCCTCAGGTGTTCCGGGTCCTGGTGAAATCACTATCTTTTCAGGCCTCCGGTCAAGCACCTCCTCTACTTGAATTTCGTCATTGCGATATACCTCAACATGAGCCCCCAGCTCGCCCATATACTGTACGAGATTATAGGTGAATGAATCGTAATTATCTATTACAAGAATCATTGATGACGTGTATGTTAAAAATGTTGACCCGTTGAATTGTTAAGCTGTTTTATACTGACCCTTCTCTTCCCTGTTCAAAAGCCGCAACATGACGGAACATTTTTTCATACGCTGCGCTCATCCTAATATTCCTGCGGGACATGACGATCCGTGCAGTTTCGAGAGCTTTTTCTATGTCATAGCGCTGAAAACCCGCTCTTCCTCCCCCCCATGCAAAAGAAGGTATGTTTTTGGGAGGAAATCCGCTGCCGAAAATATTTGTGGAGGTACCGGCAATAGTTCCGGTATTGAACATCGAGTTAATCGAGCATTTGGTATGCTCTCCCATCAGCAGCCCAAGGAACCGTTCCCCGGTCTGGACCTCAATTCCCTCAATGTTGAGCCTGACTTTCCCGTAATTGTTCCTTAAATCCGATGTATTGGTACCCGCCCCAAGGTTGCACCATGAAGATAGATAGGAATGACCAAGAAAACCATCATGCTGTTTGTTCGCATAGGGCTCGACAATTGAATCCTCTATCTCACCCCCTGTTTTGGAAACACTCCCGATGACAACATTACTGTGCAGATTTGCCCCTGTTTTTACATTTGCCGATTCGCCGATAAAAACATTTCCCGCAAGAACAGCCTGAGGTTCTACTACCGCACCAGAGCTCACATAAACAAAGCCCGCCTCCGCGTCCAGAACAGCCCCCGATTTGATTACAGCCCCCTCCCCGACAAATATATTCCCGGGGTTCTCCAGTCCGGCACGGGGGGATACCCTGCCGGAAATCATCCCCAGCTTCAGTGTTTCTGCTTCACTTTCAAGCTCTTCCGCGTGAAAAGCAACCAGGTCCCAGATGTTTCGCAGCAGCCTGAAACTTTCTGACTCGATTATCTCAGACTCCGCGGCAAGCAGGTCCGTATCGATATAATCAGGCAATGCTCCTCCCGGAGCCGCAACACGCGCCGCATCCACTCTCGCAAAAACCAGGTCGCCTCTCTGCAGAATACACTGTCCGGGAGCGGGCTGATTGTGAAGTATTACATCTGCGGCCCCCGCATCACATAACAGCCTGCCGTTTACCAGCAGAATATCTTTTTCCGGGTCGCCATTATGCTGAAAAACAGGGAAATGATCACGATAAACCGGCTCCAGATAACGCCGAAGGTGACAGGAAACAGGAATATCGGGCCCCAAATGAAAGCGAAATTTCTGCAGAACAGTCCTGCATCCGGTATAGAGACAGTATACAGGCTTGAAATGCACCAGCGGCCGAAACCTGTGAACCGCCTCATCCTCGAATATGACGATCTGCATAGCTCGAAAGTTGTTTCAATCCTTACCGTCTGTTTCCCGACTGCATGTAAGGGTACCTCTATTTAGGGCACCTCTATTAATTTGTTGCGCGACCCGAATACTTCGTTGGGCGGTGCTCGAAATCCTCATGTACTCTGTGTACACTCCGGTTTCTGCGCTCCGTCCGCCTTGTCTTCACGTCGCTCACGACAATTAATAGAGGTGCCCTTGCATTTCTCCACAAACGAATCAACAAATCACGAACAGCTGGCTTCTTGTTCCAGGCTTTTTCCTTAACAAAGAACCTTTATGGAAGCAGGAACACTTTCGACCCTGATCTTTCCTTGAATATTTTCAAACACTTCACCGTCCATGTGCATCACATCAGGCTCAGGTAACTCAAGCTCAACCTCCCTGACTTTGGAGTATATAACCTGAGAATCAAAAATCTGGGTACCTCGCATATATTTCAGAGCGTATGTAATAAACTTTGCTTTCGGAACCGCTTTTAAAATACAGACATCAAGGAGACCGTCATTGATTTCAGCTTCAGGAGCGATTCGAAATTTCCCCCCCTCAACGCGTCCGTTTCCAACCGAAAAGGCAAATACCGGCTCATGTATTTCAATGGATGTATCCGGCGTAATGAGCTTAATATGCATTTTTGGCGGTTTATAACCTAAAAGCACACTAAACAATGCATTAAGGTAAGTCAGCTCACCTTTCAACCAGTTTGTCTGGCTAACCTTGCGGGCTATTCGTCCCGTGAAACCGAGACCGAGAGAATTCAGAAAATACCGCTGGAATTTTCCTCCTGCATACACCCTGCCCATATCGACCTTTACGGAGTCAGCCCGGAGATATGCATCGAAAGGATAATCACGGGCAAACTGATGGTCGAGCGATTTCATGAAATCGTTTGCAGAACCCGAAGGCAGAATCCCCAGACTCACATCCGAAAAAGCCAGAACATTTGCAATCTCATGAGCCGTTCCGTCCCCACCGCAGGCAACCACCGCCCGGCTGTCACCAAGAGCCTTTCGGGCAATTTCCAATGCATGCCCCGCATACTCGCTACAATACACCACAGCATCATGCTGCATCTTTACCGCATTTTGCAGTATATCCTTCATACAGGCCGCCCGCCCTTTGTTTGCGGCAGGGTTAACAATAAACGTAGTGTACCGGTTCACTGAAGTAGTTCATCGTAGATATTTCCCAATGCTTCATGCAGCTGGCGAAACACCCGAAAAAAATCTTCTGTTGTGCCGTAATAAGGGTCTTCAATACTGCTGGCAAATGGATCCGACAGATAATCCGCCACTTTTGACACTTGAAGATACTCCCCGAGCATGCCGCCGTACTGGATAATCTCTTGAAAATTGTTGTCGTCCATGGCAAAAATCCTCGTATAGTGCCCAAGCTCCAGATCCCGTATGCAGCAGGCTTTTTGAGCTGATATATCAATTCCGTGCGCAAGCGCCGCAGTTACAGCCCGGCTGTCGGGAGCCGCACCTTTTTGGTAACATACCGTTCCTGCTGATTCCACGGAAAATATTTCCTCCTGCTTCCGGTCAGCCACCATTTTCGAAAAAACCCCTTCAGCCATAGGTGAACGGCATATGTTTTCATAGCAAACAAAAAGTAAGGAATGTCTCATAGATAACCCTGAAATCGTTACATCTCCGGAAATCCCTGTTGCTTGGACTTACAACGAATATAAGCTCCTTTGGGTATTTCCCATACAGCCGGATCTCCTGCAGCAAAACAGTACAGCAACCGTTCACGTCAAAAACAAGACATTCCACGCCTCAGCCCACGTCATTCCCGTGGCGTGTTAACGTGTATTTCGCGTTTTTTTTCTTTAATAAAACCGAAAGAATATCTTATACTATAGATAGATTAATACATCACTCAGTACTTTACATAAACCAATTAGTTGTTCATATCATGCATATCTGTACCGTAACAAATCTGCCAATAACGGAAAATCAGAAATGGCAGGCTTTCCACAATAACGACGGAGGATACAAAAAAATCATTAAACGGCTGGGGGACGATATTCTTCTTTACAGCATTGACACGGATCACAACATTTCGCTCGATTCCATGGACATTGACCTTCTTCGATCTGTTCTGGAAGACTCCAACCTCGAGGGAAAGCCGATCTGTCTTGTATGGGACATGAAATACATTACCAGCATGTCTTTCACCTATAAAAAACAGATAGCGAGCCTTATATATAATCCCACATTCACTTTCGGCATTGTGATTTTCTACAACGTTGAACCCCAGTTCCTCATAATGGCGGAGACTTTTGCCGCGATGGTGCCAGAGCAGCTGCCGGTACTCATTAAAGAAAATTATACAGACGCTGTAAGCGCTGTTCTGGACTGGAAAGCAGGTAAACTTGTCAGCGAAATTTTCGAGAGTGAGGAAGATGAGAAATATGAGCTCCAGAAAAGAGAATTCCTTGCTACTCTCGGCAGGATTTCCTGGATGAACATGATGGACCAAAGCATTTATATGCCACCGGAAGAAGATAAGCTGTTTCCCTTTTTCAAGGCAATTGACAACCTTCAGGGTGATCTCCGGGAAAACGTAAAGGAAAAAGAGCGGGAACTCGAGCAGATCGCAAGGGAGGGAGAAAAAACACTTACGGAAAAAAACATTCTGCTTAATGCACAAAAAGAGCTGTACAAAAAACTCAAAACCCAGCTTGAAAAGGAAAAATCAGCACTTACTGCCAGAATCGCGACACAGGAAATGGAGCTCACAAGAATATCGACCGCCATCGCAGAAAAAACTTCAGCGTTGCGTGAGCTTCTCGACATGATCAGTTCGCTGGACATTGATACGGCGAAAAAAAGCATCATGATCGAAAACTGCAGAAATATGATCAATACGGAAATGATCGAAAAAAGACTCAACATAGAGCTCACGACAACAGATTCGGAATTTCTTTCAAAACTTCAGAAAAAGCACCCTAACCTCAACCAGCGGGAGCTGCGTATCTGCCTGTTGATAAAGTTGAATTACAACACCAGGGATATCGCCCGTTCAGTAGGAATTTCGACCCGAGGCATGGAAAGTATCCGTTATCGGATGCACAAAAAAATCGGTCTTTTGAAACACCAGTCCCTGAAAAGCTACCTTACTGACCTGGCAACCCCGAGTTCCTGAACATTGGCCGTTCGGCAACAATAGCGTCAGTAAATCTTAGCATACCATACTGCAGGCCGAAAATATTTGCATTAGGGAACCTCTATTAATTGCCGTGAGCGACCTGAAGACAAGGCGGACGGAGCGCAGAAACCGGAGTGTACACGGAGTACATGAGGATTTCGAGCACCGCCCAACGACGTAATCATGGTGCGCAACAAATTAATAGAGGTGCCCATTAGTACTGCAATTTTTTCGGTCTGAAATACATCTCTGCCTCGACATAACATCCTTAAAAGCACCGCCATGGAACGCTGCAAGGTTTCCGGAGAGGAAATCATATCAAACCCCCGTTGGGTTTTCCGTAATCCAGCCAAACAATATTCAACCCGTATAAAAAGAATCGGCAGGAATATTCTTTTTATATGGGTGGACTCGATTGAGCCGGTAATACTCGAGCACTTTGAAGGAGATCTCGTCATGAAAGTTCTTGAAAACTCCGGACTCAAAGGCAAACCGTTTCATGTCATCTGGAATCTGAATCGAGTAAAAGGAATCGCTTATCCGTACAAGCGTGGCATAGTAAACTTTCTGTACAACAGCCAGCCGCCTTTGCACAGTGCTGTTTTCTACAACATTATACCGGAATTCCTGAATACGGCGGAAAGCATACAGGCAATTATGCCCTCCTTTATGAAGCTTCATCTTGCCAAAGACTACAAAAATGCCTTGCAGATAATTCACAACTTTGAATTCGGAAATTCTACAGCAGTTAAAGGTGACGAAAATGATGAATACGAAGAGCTGAAAAATAAATTTATTGAGGCTGCAGCAAGGATCGGATGGCTTAATATGCTGGGACAGAAAATCCATCTCCCCCCTCCGAACCATGAACTCTACCCATTTTTCAGCGCACTTTCGCTTATGCAGGAAGACCTTGCCGGACTGGAGGCATTTTATAAAAAAAAGAAAAGGAACCTGTGGAGCATATATGCTGAAAAAACAAAAAGCATGGATGCCAGGATTTCATTCATCGAGGATGAAAAGCAGAGGCTCCTGGTGCTGTTTGAGAAGGAAAAATCAGAACTTGGAAAAAAGCTTTCATTTAGAAAAAGCGAATCTCGACAGATCGGGACCGTGCCAAACAATCATAGTTATACACTGAAAGAGCTCATGCTCGACATTATCGACCCTGCCATAAACCCTGAAAACAAAAAACGGATTCTGGAAATCTGCGACACACTTTTGGAAACCGAACAAAACGAAGTAATAATCGGACTACCGCTCACCTCAACCGATTCTGCCTTCCTTACACTGCTTCAGCGCAAACATCCCAACCTCAACAAAAGAGAGCTCAAAATCTGCCTGTTGATCAAGCTCAACTACGACAATACTGATATTGCCGACTATTATGGAATTTCCAAACGCGGCATGGAAAGCATCAGATACCGCATGCATAAAAAAATCGGCTTAAAAAAAAACCAGTCTCTCAAAAACCACCTTACAGCACTTGCCGTAAAACTCAGTTAGCGTACAAATCGGGTAAACTGAAAAGATGCTGTAATTCCCAGCAAACACAAAAACGGGAAAAAAAGAGTGTTGTTTTAGCATAACCCGTAAACTCAGGCTTGTCTCAACGCAAGAAAAAGCGTATTCTTATCCTTATAATACGTCAATTATCCTCAATCAAAATAAATCAGCGAAAACCCCATGAAAAGCTGCCCGGAATCAAACCTGCCCGTCACCGAGAGCCCTCACTGGAAAACTGATCATCCTGACCAGAAATACACGACGCACATCAAAAAAATCGGTGAAGATATTTTTTTGACATATTACAAAGCTGACAAAAACATTACCATTGAAAATAGAGATCAATCCCTCTTTCAGATGGTTCTTGAAGAATCCGGACTTACGGACAAGCTTGTCTATCTTCTTCGTGATCTCAGTCATGTCACGAACATTTCCTATGCTTACAAAGTAATTCTCACCCAGCTGATCTACCGCTGGCCACCATATTTCAAGCTGATTGTTTTCTATAATATCCACCCCGATTTTCTTACAACGGTTGAAACATTTGCATCTATTGTTCCTGAAAACACCCCTGTCCTGCTGGTTGACTCTTACAGTGATGCAATACAGGCTGTTCTGGATGCCAAAGCAGGTCATATTCCACTTGAGGAATACGATGACGAGGAAGACGAGATTTATGCACAGAGAAAAAAAGAGTTCCTTGCCGCTACAGCACGGATCGGGTGGATGAACATGCTTAACCAGCCAATTAATATTCCTGAGGACGATGAGTACCTTTATCCGTTTTTCAAGGCTATCGAATCATTGCAGAGTGACTTGCAGGAGCAGGAAAATCTTGCAGCCAAGGAAAAAAAGCTGACAGAAAGAAAAGCCGAGAAAAAAATCTCGGATAAGATCATTCTTCTCAATGCTCAGTTGGAGCTGAACAACAAGCTTAAAACCCAGTTCGACCGCGAAAAAGCAGCATTAAAGTCCCGTATCGCAGCACAAGATATGGAACTGACAAGAGTCTCCACCGCAGTTGCGGAAAAAAGCGCCGCGCTGCAGTCACTTCGGGGGAAGATTTTCAGACTCGATATCGATGCAGCTCTAAAAAACGAAATGATCGAGGCATGCTCCAAAATGATTGAGACAGAAACAATCGAAAAGAAAATCAATACCGATCTTACCACAACCGATTCGGAGTTTCTTTCGAAACTGCAACGCAGACACCCGAACCTCAATCAGAGAGATCTTCGGATATGTCTGCTTATTAAACTGAACTACGATACCAGAGAGATTGCGCGGTCGATCAGCATTTCAACCAGAGGACTTGAAAGCATTCGCTACCGAATGCATAAAAAAATGGGGCTCTCGAAGCACCAGTCGATAAAAAATTATTTAACGAAGCTTGCCGTAGCATAAAAAAAACAACTTTCGAAAACTGAATACCTCAAGATAAACCAATTTTCAGGGCCTATGAACAAGTGTCCTGTTAGCGGGCTGGCTGTTTCCGAAAAAACCCACTGGAAAGCTGCCCACCCCCATGAGGGTTACCTAACAAAATTCAGCCTGATCGGCCAGAGCATCATCCATGGCGAAATCGTAACCGATGACGATGTTGTCATGGATTATATCGATATCAATGTGTTTCAGACTGTTATCAGGGAAAGCAACCTTGCCGGCAAGGCTATACACATGCTGTTCAACCTGAACCACGTTAAGGGAATTTCACTTGTGTACAAAAAGAACCTGGTAAACCTGCTTTACAACTCAGGGCCAGTGTTCAAACTGCTCGCGCTCTATAACGCCGATCCGGAAATCTATTCAATACTGGAAACACTTGCCGCCATTGTTCCTGAAGAATCAACAGTTGTGATCGTTGACGACTACCATGAAGCAATACAAATGATTCTGGATTCCAAATCCGGAAAACTGGGGCATGCACCCGGTGAACGCGAGGGAGAAGAACAGTACGAAGCATGCAAAAAGGAGTTCCTTTCAACTCTTGCAAGATTTAACTGGCTAAATCTGTTCAACCACCCGATAACTGTTCCGGAAAGCACCAACCAGCTTTATTCCTACTTCAAAGCTCTTGAAGCCCTTCAACAGGACCTCCGTGAAAAACAAAATTTTCACTTGCAGGAAAAGGAAAGGGTCACCGAGGAATACAAAGCCAAGATTGATGAGAAAACCATACTGCTCAATGTACAGGAGGCGATGAACAAAAAAATAGAGTCTCAGCTTGAACGGGAAAAATCATCACTGAACTGCCAGATAATGGCAAAAGAGATGGAACTGAAGCGAATGTCGTCAATTATGACGGAGAAGCTGCTAAAGGTTGAAATGATACGCGGCCTTTTAGAACAGGAGAACATTGAGCCGGGGTTGAAAAAGAAAATCACCTGTTGCTGTCAGGAGCTTGTTGATTATTACAGCCGACATGAGAAAAAAGCCGAGAAGGAAATAACTGCTGAGGATTCTTCATTTCTTTCAAAGCTTCAGCGTAAACACCCCGGTCTCAGCAGACGGGATCTTAATATCTCCCTGATGATAAAGCAAAATTACAGCACCGCGGAAATAGCCCACGCGATAGGCATTACTCCCCGCGGTGTCGAAAGCGTACGGTACAGGCTGCATAAAAAACTCGGCCTGGCAAAACATGAATCTATCAGAGACTACCTGATGGACATAGCAACGCCAACCTGCTGAAGCCACCCTCCTCCTTCAGTTCCTCCATGCTTGAGGTGCACACTACCCTTATCTTAAAGGTTCTAAAGCCATCTATGTTACAAATAACAAAAACAGGGCTTTAGAATGATTTGTAAGCTTTCCGGCTTTGTGTCTCACAGAATCATGAAAAACCGCTTTGTGTCTCATATTTGGAAGTGAACGAGACACAAACAGAAATTCATCTGTTAGCCATTTGAACCTTTATTACCGTCTTTGTGTTGTCCTTGTTTAGTCTTTATTTAGTGATATTGTTATATTGTTGCTGTATTGTTGTTGTATGTTATCAGCATATTTTCTAAAGACATAAATAAAGCAATAGCAATAACTGTTACGATTGACATTCATTCAGACATGATTATATCTGCCGAAAAAACAGCAATTACCATTCATACCTTACTGTATATCCTTCAAAAGATCGGAGGGGAGGGGGATTATCATAAGGTATTTAAAATACTATACTTCGCTGATCAAAAGCATTTGGCCAAGTATGGCTCACCTATTACCATCGACAGGTACATTGCCATGAAAAACGGACCCGTACCGTCTTTGGCATATGATATTCTGAAAGCTTTGCGACTTGACGGCCCTTTATCCGGATCACATGATGAATTCATACCATACTTCCAGTCAGTAAATAATCACACAGTAAAAGCGCTAAAGGCACCAGACCTTGATTATTTGTCTGAATCTGAAATTCAGTGTTTAGATGAGTCGATAAAAGCCTTTAGAGCCCTTTCCTTCAGTGCCCGAACCAACAAATCCCATGACAGGGCATATGAAAACACCGTCCGAAACGGAGCAATGAATGAGCTTGATATTGCATCAGCAGGTGGCGCTAAAGAAGGTATGATAGCTTATATCAAAGAACGCATGGAAAATGAAACTGCTTCTTTTGAATGAGCTTAGGTGATTTTTCCCCGGATTCATTTAAGGAAGAACATGCCAGTAGAAACCTGAAAGTTGGCTGTGTACTGAAACTCAAAGTCTTTGATACCAATCCCTCAAAAGAAAAAAGATTCATCGTTGTCGGAATAACTGATGATTGTGTCCAGCTGGCAACTGTCTTTATCAATTCCGAAATCAATTTGACCTGCCTCTACACTCACGAACTAAGAGAGCTCCAGCACTTCTTTGCATCCACTGGACGAGAATATCTGGATCATGATTCCTATGTAGACTGCTCAAAACTTTTCATCAGGAGTAAAGCTGAGATTTTCCAAGCTGTAATCAAACGACCTGAGGCCTTAATTGGCCATTTAAGTGACGACGACTTATCTGCTATCAGAAGCAAAATAATCAGCGCCAAAACTATCAAAGGAAAAGACAAGAAAAAATTCGGATTTTATCCCGAATGAACTTCGACGCATTTCCCCTTCCTTCGGGCTAAAAAGCCCCAGAACAAAAGAATTGACAAAGCCCATACTCAGCTATTCGCTTCTTCTCAAAAGGTTTTTTTGAACGTTTCCGAGCTTTTAAAATAAAAAACGTGAACTCCTGCTTAAGCTTAAAAAAACCTTTGACCGCTTATTGCACGACTTGAAGGCTCAATAAGCTCAACTGACTCAAGAACCCTACGTAATACGAGAGTCCAAAAACCATGCATTTTATTCAGTCCCCTCAGTTCCCAAAATGGTCAATAAACAAAGCAGTGGTGCCACATTAGCAAAACTTGTGGCACCACTCTTCAAAAAGTTGCAATCAGAGGCGGTGCCCCTCACCCGAAAACATCGTTTTGCACAGTACCCTTGTTTTATAGGCTTTCAAGCCATACGTGTTACAAATATGTTGCAAAACGGCTCAAAAATGGGGCTTTAGATTAGCACAATAAGAACAAAGCTCTGAACAAAAACATCGCGATTGCAAGCTTGGACGGGGAGCAGACGGTTAAGCGGTTATGAATCGAGGGAGAGAAGATAAAGCTGATGCCGGAGAACAGCCATCACAAGCCTATTGAGGTGCAAAAAGACATGGACTTCCAAACACAGGGCGTTGTTGTGTGGGTGATAAGGAAGACGGCTTGAATGTATTTTGCTCAGTGCTGTTTTTAGTATTTTCAACCGCTTTCTTTTTGTTTATGTCTATTAAATAAAGCCTTTTTACCAGATAATCTCACAATTAAAGCACCAAGTATTAAGGAGAAAATTAACATTAAACTTCCAACAACGACAACCTCCAACACCGTTAATGATTCATTTGGCATATCATAGGTGCTATAAGAGTAAAGCCCTATTGCAGAACCCATTATGCCATATGATAAAATCTTAATCTTTGGGTTCAAACTCTTTGTCAGTGGCTCTACAAACACAGCAATTAATCCAACAAAAAATAAAACAAATATACTGTTTGATATCAGTGTTTCTATTATAAAACCGACAATTACCTCAACCATATACACTCCTACCATTCCACGGTTTTAGCTTACTTCCTGATTTCAGAAATCTTCCCCGAACTCACCAGCAAGAAGAGCCCCGCCGCAATGTCGATTGGCACCCACACCTCCTTCGGCAAGTAAACAGGTATGACGGGGTTAAACACCACCGCAACGAGACCGTACAGCCACGGCAAAAGGTTTTCATCTCTCGAAAAGGCAATGTAAGCAACGTACCCGAACACTGCGGTAAAGACAATCCTGAGCAGAACGTAATACCCGTAGACCGGGACAGGCAAAGCCGCAACAAAAAGCATTGCCGCACAGATGTAAATGACTGGTTTCGGCATGGCAGGTTGCATTGATTGACGAAACACCCCAAATATACTTATTTTTCCGCATATTAAGGCGTAGCGGGTTTGCGGGTAGCCTGTTATGCAGGGCACTACGAACCAGTCGACGTGACAAGGGGGATGGATTTTCGGACGGTGGGGGTGGAGACGTGGGTAATAAGGAGAACCATATAAAGTCATTCTAATCGAGATGGAATTTAATACAGTGTACGTCATTGGTGCCGGGGCAAGTAAGGAACTGAATCTCCCTACAGGTGAAGAACTAATAAAAAATATAGCTGATCGTCTTGATTATGAATTTGATGCCTTTGGATATCCAGAAAGTGGAGATGATGATATTTATCAAGCCATAAGAATACATGCATCTGACACAGCTGAATTAGACAAATATTTTATAGCTGCTAAGACAATAAAAAAAGGCATCATTCTAACAAAATCTATTGATACATACATTCATAATCATAGAGGAGATTCATATATAGCAAAATGTGGCAAATTAGCAATAACCCGTGCAATACTTGACGAAGAAAGAAACAGCACCTTATATAACGCAATTAACAGCCGTCCATCGCACCTTAACATTCCAAATACCTGGCTTATACCTTTCCACAAAAACCTTACTGAAGGATGTGACATAAAAGAAATTGAAGAAAGATTAAAATCCATCACTTTAATCATCCTCAACTATGATAGATGTGTTGAGCAATTCTTATATAATGCCCTAAAGCAACACTATAACACAAATGATTCTAAAGCCTCTCAATTAATGAGCAATCTAAATATATATCATCCATATGGCACTGTAGGCAAACTTAAAACATCAATTATTAACGGGGTAAAATTTGGTGCCAAGCTAAGCCCTGAAAAACTATTAGATATTTCAAATGAAATAAAAACATTTACAGAAGGGATAACAGAAAAAACAAACATATCAGAAATAAAAAAACACATGAGTAATGCAGAGAAATTAATATTTATAGGCTTTGCTTTTCATAAAATGAACATGGAAATATTAAAACCAAATCCACCAGCAAGTAGCTATCCAATATTTTATGCGAGCACTTATGGGTTTTCGGATTTTGACAAAAAAGAAATAAAAAAAGAAATAAAAAAACTATACTATAACCGTGATATCGGCTTTGTTGAAGCTCAATTTTTTATGTCCAATAAAGATCAAACCTGTTTTGACTTCTTTAACGAATTCCAAAAAGGGCTATCGTTTTAAATCACAAATCCTCCCTTCCAACCTCCCGTAAAAGCAAAAGCCCGGCGAAAAACCGGGCTTTTCAGTTTCCTATTAACACAATAGCGCACTAGCTAATCACCTCCCCCGCAAATCCCTGCGCTCTATATTCTCCACGAGTACGATTATATCAAAAGCGTTATGGTTGAGGCTGACGCGATTGCGGTTGCGGGACTGTCGCAATTCTCTGCGAGTACGATTATATCAAATCCCCCACCGCTGGAAACCCTTGTCAGGCAAGGGTTCCTTTTTGTCTGATAATATATTTATGCTGCAGCGTAACGATGGCTAAATTCTTTGATTAGATTATGTAGTTTTTTGTCAATATCATTAATAGTCTTAGATTTGTCCTGAACTTTTTTCTGTGGCTCAGTTGTAATTTTTAATAATGCTAAAATCCATGATAATACACGAATTAAAGGAAAAAAAACAAACCTAAGTGTACGTGTTTGCATATCATAAATATCATGAGTTACGGAAAAATATCTTGAAAACAATTCACAATACTCATGATTATCAACAGTGCACATTTTTTCTTTCAGAAGATATATTGCTTCTTGCTCCCTCTCATCGTTATACCATTCATACAAATATTTTAAAAAATCAGTCACACGGAAAGAAGACGTAACTCCTATTGTGGCATTTAGAAGTTTAATAAATACGCGATATTCTTCAGAATTTTCTGCCAACTCTCTTCTCATTGCCAGCAACGAAAGCTCATCTCTAATTTTAAACAACTGAAATCTTTTCTTATTAATCAACGCTGGCTGCAGATAAGCATTATTCAAGAAAAGAATTGCCCAGCCACAAAGCAATGTTATAAATAAATTAAAATAGATAATCATTCTCCCTCCTTTTTTGATCCTTTCTTTACATCAAAACCGGAAGTTGTATGTATTTGAAGCTCTTCAAGTTCCCCAGTCTCTTTTCCATGGACCAAAATCCTTCTATGCTCAGCCAAATCATTAATATGTGCTGTATAAAACTTATACTGAATAATATTTATAATAATAGAAGCAACAGCTACTAATGACAGCGGAACTATGTAATAAAACTCACTTGAAAAAAACCTTAAAAAATCCGTCCATATACCCGGAATAGACTCAGGCGGCATTCGAGCACTCTGAATTATAAACACAAGGGCAGATGTAAGAATTACAACTCCAAAAAGATTTCCGGATTGGGTCAGGTCATAAAGAGCATCGACTATTCTGTAGCCAACATCTGCCCATGTTTTTTTTGAAGTATCTTCTTTTTTCGGGGGTGATTCTGTTGTTTTTCTTCGTTTAACCTGCTTTTTCGCCATTCACAGATGTTTTTAGAAAATAACTCTAATAGGTTGTGACAGAAACAACCTAAACAAATACTATGACCAAACAACAATCAAAATCCTGTATAACGAACACCAACCCCAATGCGACCACCTAAAAAAGCGTAACAATAACGTAAACAATACTCGAATTTATTAATAATTATTTTATTATCATAAAAACACACATACCGCATCATTTCAATCCATCCAGATAATCCGCCCAGGCCTGCATCATGCCAGTGCGTTCTTCGAGATGCTGGGTGCGATTGTACGCTCCGCCAAGCCGGTTTGGAACTCGGTGTCCAAGCTGAGCCTCGATAGCATCAGGGGAAAATCCAAGCCGTTCGTGCAGGAACGTCCTTGCTGTTGCCCTGAACCCGTGGCCGGTGACAGTTGCAGAATCCCAGCCCATTGTTACGTAATACCTGATTTACCTATTCTCCGACATCATCCGTGAAGCTGCCCACCCTGGGAATAGACAAGGCTCCTTCCCCCTTTTTTATGGGGTCAAAAAACCTTTCTTCTTTTTTGCTAAATTACGTCAAAACTCCATACCTCAAAATTCAAGACGCTAAACAAAAAAACCCTCATACATAATGAACATTTCACCAAAAGAATTGCAGGAAATAAGATCTGAACGGTTTAGACAAGGCAAGTGCCCTATATGTGACCGGGAAGCAGATTTTAGGCATAGTGGTACAAAAAAAGAGGGCAATCATAAGTTCCGGGTCTATCGTTGTTCAAAATGTGGCGGTACGTTTCGAGTGCATGTTAAAACCGAAATCAGCTTCTGCAAGGTCACAAGAGCAGGTGAAGGAATGACATTATGAGCACGGTAATTTTGACATTTATAACCATAATGATCATTAAGGTAATACCATTCATCATCTTTCTTGCGCTTTTATCTTGCACACCTGATACAGAGTTTAAAAAACGAATGGAAGAGCAAATAATAACAGAATCTCAACAGGCAATGGAGCAAGTGCGTGAGATTGAAAGAAAGATTGATTCGATACCCGATACTTTAAGCGGGCTTGAGAGGCTTCAAAAAGAGGTTGAATTGAGAAAACAGGCAATCGAAACTGAGTTACTCCCCATTATTAGGACAGTTTTTTCGATAAGCTAAGTTTGTTTAGGCTGCCTCCGGAGCCTGTTGTTTTTTGCTTTTGTCCTTTACCAGCCACTCCCACATACGGTAGACACCGTAGTAGGGTTTGTTCAGGTACTGCTCATCAATCAGGCGCAGCAATACCCGGTTCAGCTTTGTTGTCTTTTTAGGCTGATAATACAGCCCTGAACGATGGATTGACAGCAAGTGACACTGGCGGCTAATGCTGAGTATCTGATGTTCTTTCTCAACCATGTTGCGTCGCTCTTGAATGGTCTTTAGCTCAGCAACTTTTTTTTGAGAAAATCGCTTTCGATCTGTAACTGACCGATTTTTTGATAGAGCTGCGTTGCAGCGCCTAAACCTTGCAATTGAGCGTCTTCCCAATTTCGAAATAGGTACCGTTAGAAAATTCCGAAATTCTGAAAAAGATGTACGAAAACAAATGGATGAAGGTACTCTCCATAATCTCATAAATGCAGGGCTTGCAAAAGAACGCCAAAGTTATGGAGGAGGTGTTTATGTACCCACCGAACTTATGGAAATATTTTTACAGCTTAATCTTGACATAAACTGAATTTATCCCCCCTTCCAACCTCCCGAAAACAGAGAAGCCCGGACGGACAAGACTTTGATCTACGAATAAAGTCTAAACTTTACCAGCATCATCACCCTGGCGAGCAAGATGGGGAAGTGTTGCTCGTATTGTTAGTTGGAGTTCTTCACCTGCCAAAGAAGGATTATTTTCATCCCAGGGAACAGTAAGGTGGTGGTTCGTGTCAAAATGGGTTTTGTGCTCATCAAATTTCTTCTTTTCGCAAGTATAAATAACAGGTTTCCCAAGACCTTCTGCGTAACCTGCTTCCCAATATACACCTGAGTTGTCATGTGTCAAATCAGCGACGAGAAAATCCGAAGATTGAATCTCAACACGAATCCGGTCATCTATCAGCCCTGCTTTGGGCTTCTCATCCAAGCTGAACAATTCAAATCCGGCTTTATCTACTGCAGGTTTGAACACATCTCGGAAAATACTGTCAAGCTTTTCATCACCAAACTTCATCGCCATAAATGCCTTTCGATAACTCGCTGCCCCCTTTTGAAGATTCTCATACCTTTCCCAACCTGAAAATGATAATGTTGCTCTTATAGGTGCCTCAATGGGATTATTAAGGACTCCTCTATAAGATAGTAGGCCGGAATCTATCATCTGATTCACGATATAATAAAACCCTCGCTCTGTTTTTGCCCCGATAATCCCACCATGATTCTCATAGAACAATCCTAACACTTCCCCAGGCCCAGAAATATTTCTCCCTAACCATCGAACATAGAGATCGACTTGTTCTTTTGGCTTTGGAAGAGATTTTTTTAGAATCTCATCAATCATATAAGTATCCAACACTGCTTCAAGATTTACCTCTTGTGATCTTCTCAAAGCATGGCTTATTTTTGCCCGAGCATCATTATCCGTTTTTAACTTTGCTGGCAAAACCGCTATTGCTGACCCTGACAAACAGAACAAGCCACAACGTGGACAATCAAAATGCTCGAAATTTCCTTTGGAATTGTGATCTTTAAGAGAATAATCACAAACCGGACATCTTTCTTGATTATTTGACATATGAACAATCTCTTTTTTGATATCTGCGTTCAATTCCCAAATGGATTCGAATCACTATCATCCCCGATCCCGTCATTATCCAAATCTGAATCCGGGTAATTCGGAACCCCGTCCCTGTCGTAATCTCTTGATCTCGGATTCATCAATTCATGGTCGCTTCTCGATGGACCGTAATTGTTGGATTTGAAGTGGTCCGGGAAAGACCGGATATGCGGCCTAACTTAGGTTCCGTCCTTACGGTAATAGCCCTTCACATGCACGTCGCGCGCGAGAAGTGGACTCGACACACCGATAAGAAACGATGTGAGCAGAAATAAGATGGAAAGTTATAGCATTCGCCTTGTTATTCGCGCTCCTCCTGAAAACTTTACCTCAAATATACTTAATTTTGGCATATTAAGTTATGCAAGGATTGCACCTCGATCCTTGGGGAACATCATCGCAATCCTATCAAAACCATTAGAGAAAAGCCCTCAACCAATGATGAAGGAAACAGGTAAAATCACCACCTATCTTTCTATCACACTCCTTCTCGCCTTGATAATCTTGCCTTCAAGTACAGCTTATGCCAAGAACCCAACCAAATGGCCGTATGGGGGGGAGTTGGACACATTAAGGATGAAGCAAGGGGCGCATTTTCTTGGTCCGTTGAATTTCAAGCAAAAGGTTGATTTCTCGTGGGCTCGGTTCTTAAGGAAGGCTAATTTCAGGGATGCTCGGTTCTCAAACAAAACTGATTTCATAGCTGCTTGGTTCTCGGAGGAGGCTGATTTCCAGGACGCACTGTTCTCAAACAAGACTGATTTCTCGAGTGCTTTGTTCTCAAAGAAGGCTGATTTCAGGAGTGTTCGGTTTTCAAAGGAGACTGCTAATTTCAGGAACACACAGTTCCTAAACGAGGCTTTTTTCTCGTTTGCTCAGTTCTCAAATGAAGCTGATTTTGAAAATGCCATTTTTAACACAACTTTGAACATTGCCGCAACAAGATTTGAAAAAGGAGTTGATCTTAGAAGAACCGATCTTAGTAACGCCAAAGTATTATTCGATCATCGCACCTTTTTTCCTCCCGGTACATTGCAAGTATACTGGAGCCAGTTAGAAGGACATTTATCTCTCAATGACTTGTCATGCCCAAGCTATTGGACTTGGGAATCAGCAAAAGCTCAGATCACAAAGCTCGATTCTGTTCAGCATAGTCTTCCCAAAAATCTGACTGCAAAAAGGGACAGTCTCCGTAGCATGTATAACTATGTAAAAGCTAAGTTAGATACCTTTACCCCGATTTTAAACTCTGAACGGTATGCTCTGACAGAAATATTTTACCATCGCTTGAGGGATAACTTTCTGTCGCAAAATGACCGAGCCTCATCTGATGGTGTAATGTTTGAACTGGCATCGAAACGTTCAGAGTATCTAAAAGAACCGCTTTGGGGACTGTACGGTCTGTTTATGGGATGGGGATACAAACCTCTGCGGTTTGTAATATCAGTGTTCCTGCTTATAGTCATTCCATTTGCCTTCGTCTGGTATATACGCTTTTACCATAGGGTATTGCCAATTTTCTCTGAATTAAGTGTCACTCAGCAAACCCAAATAAGAAACAAACCCCTCTTAAAAAAGACAATTCTAAAGTATATCCACTTTCATTTTTTTAACCATCAAATTGTTTCAGGTTTCGTTAACCTACCCGCTCGTATATTACACGTCCTTCATTTCAGCACTGCTGTGTTGCTCAGTATTAGATTCAAAAAAGAGTGGATAAACATGGCAGACCGTGCATTTCTTACATGGGTTATTGTTGAGTGGGTTCTCGGAATCGCCCTTTACATCACGTTTGCGGTGCTGGTAAAAAGTTATGAATTCGGGTATGTAAAGGGCCTACTCGGATTCTGACACAAGCCCCCGGCACTCAACCAGGCATACACCTGTTCCCTCTTCGAACCTCCCACAAATACAGAAAAAGAGAGAAGCAAACCACAAGCAGTATTATTCATGTATTTCTTATCTTTCGGGAAAATACATTTCTTTTTTGTGCCACTTGAAAACGAAGTACCCCTAAGCATATCTCTCGAACCCCAAAACACAGGAGGCTCCTATGGGATTTAAACTTCTAAAAGGCACATTCGGACCCTGATGGCGATAGCGTGGTTTCAAGCCTGACGACCCCTCTCCCCTTTTTTTTCCTCGAAAAGGCAGATCACCTCGTGTAAACCAAAATAACGGTACCGTGCAGCTGCGCTTTGAGGGAATCGATGGCTCTATAATGTCAAACAAATAAGGGTTTTCTTTGTAATGCTTGACGTCCTCAGCCGTAAATAACCTTTCAGACATTTTGCAACTCTGTTTGACTTGGTACTATGCTATCTCTCTGAGCCTTAAAGCAAGCTCTCCAGCAGATACTCGTTCACCATCCATAACAAACCTTCCCTGCCTATCTTTTTTCAGCCCCAAAGCCTCCCCAATCTTTTCACCTCTTGCAACCAGATTATTCACTATCACATCATCTTCATCTACTGGCGACTCAACAATAACCTCTTCACCTGAGCCCAGTGAGGAGTCGCTGCCATTGCTTTCCAAAACAGGCAACGACTTTGCCGCCCTCAGCTTTGATTCATCAATGACACGCGCATATACCTGTGTTGTCCTGATTTCTCGATGCCCAAGCAGTTTGCCCACAGTATAGAGGTCTACGCCGGCACTGAGGCTCATTGTCGCAAAGGTATGTCGTGAAATGTGAAAGGTTAGTCTGAATGGCAGTCTTGCTCTTATCCCCCAACTATAGAGCACTTGCTGAATCCGCTGCCTACTCGGCAGAATGAAAACCTTTCCGCTGCCCTCCGGAGAATAAACGGGATGAAGCTTTTTCACTTCTTGCAAAATCTTTATAGCCTGGTCAGATAACGGCAAATTCTCATACTGACTGGTCTTTCTCTGTTTGAACTGAATGAACGGGTCGCCGTTAATCAAATTGATTTGATCCCACTGCAGCCGTTCGACATCGGAAAGCCTCAAACCCGCGAAGCACGCGAACAAAAACGCCTGCTTTATCATCGCATTATCACACTCAGCCTGAGATAATGCCTCGATCTGTCCGATATTCAGAAAATTCGTTTGACGTCCGTTCTCTTAATACCGGCAACCTTTGTGGTGATATCTTCGTGTAGAAATCCTTCTTTGTAGAGTTGACGAAGCACTGTCTTCACCGATACCAAATAACCTGAAGCAGCGTTCTGATTGATGGTTTCGACCGTGAGTGGGAATTTTTTGAACCGCTCAAGCCACGTCACATCGAGGGTCAAAAACGGTATCGCCCCTCCCGAAAAGATTTTCAGGAGAGGCAACACGTTCATATAACATCACCGAACACACCGGAACTGCCTTCAACCGAAATACATCGACTTCACGTTGACAAATTCCCGTATGCCATAGCGGGAAAGCTCACGGCCGTAGCCTGACTGCTTGATTCCGCCGAAAGGCAGGCGTGGGTCCGATTTCACCATTGCATTGACAAAACAGTTCCCCGCATCGAGCCACCCGGCAACATCTCTTGCCCGTTCCGGATCGGTTGAAAAAACTGCCGATCCGAGACCGTAAGGACTGTCATTGGCGATCCTGACGGCATCATCATCGTCCAGGGCTTCAATTATCGATGCAACAGGCCCGAAGGTTTCTTCACCGTAAACCACCATTCCGGGAGAAACATCGGTAACTATTGTTGCAGGATAAAAGTAGCCTTTCATTTCAGGTATTTCACCTCCGCACAGCACCCTGGCACCAAGTCTCCTGCTCTGCTCAACCTGCTGGTGAAGAGCGTCCCGGAGGTCTTTCCTCGCAATCGGCCCGATTCTGACACCTGGCTCGAAAGGATCTCCCATTTTTGCATCCCCCATTCTTTCCAGAAGCATTTCCTCGAAGCGGGATTTAATCGAACGGTGAACCACAAAGCGTTTTGCCGCAATACAGCTCTGGCCGGTATTGAGCAGCCGGGAGGCGACACAGACATCGACAGCCAGACCAAGGTCGGCGTCATCGAGTACAACATAGGGATCGCTGCCGCCCAGCTCGAGCACGCTTCTCTTGAGCGCCTTGCCGGCCTTGGAGGCTACCGCCATCCCCGCTCCGGTGCTGCCTGTTACCGAAACAGCTTTGATAACCGGATGAGCGATGACATCACCAACCATTTGATCAACTTCCTCCAGATCTATATGAAGAGTCCTGTAAAGATTCTCAGGGAAACCTGCTTCCTGGAAAAGATTTTCCAGCGCTATAGCCGATCCTGTTACGTTCGGAGCATGCTTGATCACAATACCGTTGCCGGCCATTATGACCCCGGCGGCAAAACGAATTACCTGCCAGAAAGGAAAATTCCAGGGCATAACCCCGAGGACAACACCCAGAGGCTCAAAGGTAATCTGACCCATCATCCCGTCAACGTCGACTATCTCAGGCTGCAGATAGTCTCCGGCATGTTCGGCGTAATAGTCGCACACCCAGGCACATTTCTCAACCTCGGCAGTCGCTTCTGCATAAGGCTTGCCCATCTCCCGGCTGATCATTGCACCGTGCTCATCTTTCTGCTCCTTCAAAAGAGCGGCAAGACGATGCATTGCAACTTTTCGCTTGTCGACCGGAATTTTTTTCCAGATACCGGAGGCATGCTGTACAGATTCAAGAACGTGATCTATCGCGGCTGCGGTCATGACCGGGTACTCAGCCAGTGTCTCTTCATTTGCAGGGTTTATTGTAACAATCATGATATATCTGTTTATGTTATGGGCGCTTCTATTAATTTGTTACGCGACCCGAATACTCGTTGGGCGGATAGGAGAGGTCGCTCACGACAATTAATAGAGGTGTCCCTATATTGATAAAGTAAATTTTCACACGAAGTGTAAAAGGCACCTCCATTTATTTGTTGCGCATCATGATTACTTCGTTGGGCGGATAGGAGGAATCTCTGCGCTCCGTCCGCCTTGTACTCAAGGTGCGACAATTTATAGAGGTGCCCTAAAGTTAGCGCATTTTCCTGTTTCGGAAAACAGTCTATGTGATCATAAAAACTAAGTTGAGCGCTTCAGGCTGTCCCGACAAGTAGGACAAGAGGTGAAAGGAAAGTCAAAATTCAAAAGTAAAAAGGTCAAAAAAGGTTGGATAGTACTGAGCCCTCGTCATTGTTAAGGCTGAACAATCACTCAAGTTAGGCTACCCAGTATCATCAAGTGATGCAAGTATCGCCAGGTAGCTCTCATACCTTTCACGATCAACTACTCCTTCGTCAACAGCTTTTGTCACACCGCAACCGGGCTCGAGGGTGTGCGTGCATGATGTGAAAGCACATTGCTGCATGGGAGGAAGAAATTCAGGAAAATAAAACCTGAGGTTATCCTCTGTGATATCCGAAAGGTTGAACTCCCTTATCCCCGGCGTGTCGATCACATAACCTCCTCCCGGAAGGGCAAGCATCACCGCGTTCGTGGTAGTATGCACCCCCTTGAGGCTCCAGGCACTGATTTCTGCGGTTTTCAGCTTTTCTTCGCCAACAAGCAGGTTGATAAGCGTGGATTTACCGACTCCTGAGTGACCACTGAAGGCCGATACTTTTCCTTCCAGCTCCCTATGAAGCGAGGCCATACTCTCTCCGTCCTCAGCACTGACATAACAGATGGAATAACCGAGACGTTGATACGGTTCCATCCGGCACTTGACCGATTCCCGATCGGCAATGTCCATCTTGTTGACAATGACTACCACAGGCATCTGCTCGGACTCAGCGAACACCAGGTACCGGTCGATCAGACGACGGTTCAGCGGCGGCTGCATGGCTGATACAACAATGGCAAGCTGGTCTATATTTGCAGCTATAACCTGAATTTTCTCCTTGCTGCGGTTTCGGCGAACATCCCTTTTTCTTATCAGGGCTGAACGGCGCCGGAGAACCAAAGTAATGACCCCTTCCATGACCTCCCCCCCCGCGGTTATTGTAACAGCCACACGATCACCGACAGCCACAAGGTTGGTCTCTGCGTTTTCTGTTTTTGTTCCGCGGAAGGTGGCGCACAGGCACCTCTCACCTCCTGCCTCTTCAACGAGGTACATGCCGCCTCTGGCCTCGGTAACAATACCCTCGAATTCATGTCCTTCCTGCAAGCTGCTCATATGTTCATCGCCCAATACGGATTCTCAGCCGATATCTGCCAGCACAAACTTATCATGGTAATGTTCCCTGTAATATTCTCTTATCGTTGTGTGAGCCGGTTCCCGCAGCTTGGCATCTTTCTTCACGATCTCAAATGCGGCCCTGCGTGCCGAACACATGATATGATAATCCCGCGTGATATCGGCAACTTTCAGTCCGGTCATCGCCCCTGACTGCTCCTTTCCGAGCACATTACCGGCCCCGCGCAATGCTGCATCGATCTCGGACAGCCTGAACCCGTCATTCGTGCTTTCCATGGCGGAAAGTCTTTCACGAGCATCGCTGCCAAGAGTTTCATACAGCAGAAAACAATACGACTGGTGCCACCCCCTTCCAACCCTTCCCCTCAACTGGTGCAGTTGTGCCAGCCCGAAACGTTCGGCATGCTCGATTACCATGACCGTTGCATTCGGTACATCTACCCCTACTTCAATGACAGTAGTCCCCACAAGCAGATCGATTTTACCCGATCTGAACGCTTCCATAACACGTTCTTTTTCGCAAGAGGGCATCTGGCCGTGAATCAACCCCATCCCAACACCTGGCAAAAGTTCATCGCGCAGTTGCTGAAAACTCTCCGTCGCGGCTTTAAGATCAATTTTTTCCGACTCTTCGACCAGAGGATAGACAATATAGGCTTGCCGGCCCTGCTCAACTTCCTGACGGAGAAAACGGAAAATATCTGGTTTATCGCTCTCCCGGCACAGGCGAGTGACGATATGTTTTCTGCCGCCTGGAAGCTGGTCAATTACCGTCACGTCAAGGTCTCCGAAAAAACCCATACTGAGGGTCCTTGGAATCGGCGTTGCCGTCATGAGCAGTACATGCGGATTTTCAGCCTTATCCTGAAGCGCCTTGCGCTGCAACACCCCAAACCGATGCTGTTCATCAATGACAGCAAGACCAAGCCTTTTAAAACGCACCTCCTCCTCTATAACGGCATGTGTCCCTACAACTATATGAAGCTGGCCGGCTTCAAGCAGGTCAAGCACTTCCCGGCGTTCTTTTTTCTGCTGCCTTCCGCCAAGGAAACCGGCCCGAAGCCCGAGTGGTTCGGTAAATTTCTGCATCACCATAAAGTGCTGAAAAGCCAATATTTCAGTTGGAGCCATGAATGCCGCCTGCAAACCGTTGTCAGCCGCAAGCGTCATGGCAAACATGGCAACCACGGTCTTACCCGAACCGACATCTCCCTGCAGCAACCGGTTCATCCGGTTTCCGCTTCGCAGATCACGGTAAATCTCACGCACCGCTTTTTTTTGCGCCTCCGTCATGCTGTAGGGCAGCATTTCATAGAGTTTCGCCGTATAGTTTCCGGAACGTTTAAAACGTACTGCACCCTTGTTTTTTTGAATGAAGGCACGCCTTATCGCAAAAAAAAGCTGCGCATAAAACAGCTCCGTCCATCTAAACCGGTAGAGTGCACGATCGAGCATTTCAGGAGAAGAAGGAAAATGAATCATGCGATACGCTTCATTGAGCGACAGGAGACCATGCTGACTGATAATTTCGTTGGGAAGGTTTTCCCTGAACAGTGGAGGGCTGACAGTAAAAGCATGCTTTATTACACTCCTCAATCCTCTGGAACCCAGACCTGAACGTTTCAGAGCCTCCGACGAAGGGTACACCGGCACGATCTTACCTGTATGAAAGAGATTGAAATCATCACCTTCTTCATCCGGGTCTGAACCATGCTCCTGGTTGAGGCGTTCAAATTCCGGATGGTGCATTTGCAGCAGGCTGCCGAAAAATCCCACCCTGCCATGTACCGCCAAAACATCTCCTTCCCGAAAAGCCCCTGAAAAATAGGAAACACCCCTGAACCATACCAGCTCAAGAACACCTGTCTTGTCAAAAAGCTGGATCTTCAGGCGGGAACGTCCCGGTCTTCCCTCCTGCTTTATCACCCTTTTTACTGCTCCGACAACAGTCACCTGCTCTCCTTCGATAAGCGCACCGATACTTTTAATGGCCCTCCGGTCCAGGTAGCTGCGTGGAAAATAATCATACAGATCGGCGATGGTCTCTATACCAACCTCTTTCAAAAGACCCGCCTTGTGCGGCCCTACTCCCTTGATATCGGTTACCGGAATGTCGCAGAAGCTCTTGTCTCTCGAAACAACTCCTTCTCCGTCTAAAGCTGCAATCGAGTCGTGCAGCAGGTTTTTCGAGGCGCCTTTACTTTGTTTCTGCACGTTAATCTTGTATATTGCCCGATAAATTAGTTTACTATTTTACTCCCGAACACATAACGGTATTTATTGTCAGACAAGGGAAATCGAAGTCATGAAAAAAGATATCCATCCGAAGTATACGAAAGTTACGGTTACCTGTGCTAACTGCGGTAACACTTTTGAGACACGGTCCACAAGACCCTCGATCAAAGTCGATATCTGCAGTAACTGTCATCCTTTTTACACAGGTAAACAGGTACTGGTAGACACTGCCGGACGCGTCGAACGCTTCCAGAAAAGATTCGGCAAGAAAGCTCCCGCTTCATCTTCTTCCGAATAGGTTTTACCACGCGGTCTCTGATAAACCAAAACGATTCGAAACGTATGAGCGTAAGAGAAATCACCCAAAAGGTGGAAGCAAAAATGAAAAAATCTCTTGAAAGCTTCCAGCATGAGATCGCCGCGATAAGAACCGGCAAGGCAACAACTGCATTGCTTGATCGTGTAAAAGTTGATGCTTATGGACAATTGATGTCACTCAAACAACTCGGCAACGTCGGCGTTCAGGATGCCCATACACTTATGGTCCAGGTGTGGGACAAATCAATGGTTTCCGCGGTTGAGAAAGCTATCCGTGATGCCAATCTCGGATTGAATCCCGCAGCAGAAGGACAGAGCATCAGGGTAAGCATACCACCCCTTACGGAAGAGCGGCGCAAAGAGTATGTAAAACTCACCAAGAAATATGGTGAGGACACAAAAATTGCCCTTCGCAACCTCCGCAGAGAAATACTTCACGGTGTTGACAAGCTTGAAAAAGACAAGGAAATCAGTGAGGACGAAAAAGGCAGGAGCAAAAAAGACGCTGACGACCTCGTTCACAAGTATGAAAAGCAGATCAACGACCTGATCGCCCAGAAAGAAAAGGAAATTATGGAAGTGTAGTAAAATACTCTTTCATTTTCCTGAACACCTCCTTTCTCCCCAGCAGCCCTGCAACCATGCCAAGCACCGTTCCGGCACCCGCGGCAAAAAATACGGGCCGGGACGAGATATTGTTGGTATAGTAAATTGCAGGAATGCCCTGCTCCTTAGCAAAACTGTCCAGCGATGTGGTGCCGATGACCAGATCGGGCTCATAATCCAGAACAGCCTGCATATCCTCCTCAAGGTATTTCCGGTATCTGATCTCGGTTCCGAGCATGGAAAGAAGTTGATGATCTTCCTCCCCGAGAGAAGTACGGGCGATTGAAGTCGAAGCATAAGGAACTTCGAGCCCGGCTTCCAGCAGCAGCCTGACAACCGGCAGCTCATTCCCCTCGTATCCGGCAACAATAACTTTCCCTGAAAGGTTGTTGAACTTTTTTATCACTTCCGCAGCTTTTTCTTTTTCTTCTGCTGCAACCCTGTGAACGGTCTCCATATCAAGAGCAAGCGCTTCCCCCACCTGTTCTATCCACTGCGCGGAGGCATTCGCCCCGACAGGATTACCTGAAACAATCCGCACCCCGTTCTCTTCAAGCAGGGCAGCTGTCCTTTCATAGAAAGGATGCAGAATCGTACAGGCCTGCGTCTTTCCCGCCTCGACATAATCCTCCGCGTTAGCTGCAGGAACCACAATAACCGATTCTACACCTATACGCTGCAGCACACTGCCTATGGCCATAGCATCAACAGGGAAAATTTCACCCACAACAAGGAGCGACTTTTCTCTTTTCGGCTCACCAAAATCAGCAAACCTCCCGAGCAAGGTTGAAACCGCAACGTCCTTCGCCTCAGGATGGGATTTGATCTGAAAAGCAGGCAGGCGAACAAGCTGCACAATGGCATTCCCTGCCTTTTTCGGGAGCAGCTCTTCTGCAATTCCCGCCGTTTCAGCAACACAGGTGCTGACTACAGGAATGAATGTTACCGCCGGGTCTTCGGCAATTTGTGCTATTGCAGCCCGAACATCATCGATCATGGTTCCCCCGGAAATCTGAACATTCATCAGTTCAGGGGCGAGAATTGATCTTCGTGCAGCATAAAAATGCGAAACAAAGGTCAATCCATACAGGCACCCTTGATCAGCGACAAGACAGACCCTGGCTCCTTCAATCCTGGTAAGAACCCGCAGCCCCCCGAAAGCGGGACACATTGACTGTGGATGAAGATTTGCGCGTTCATTCTTTTTCATACTAACTGTTGTTCTTTTGCGCTGGAAACGGAAGTTCACACCATAGGAGCGACAATTGATTATTGTTTCATAATCTCAAATGCCGACAGGTTTCGGTAGGAGTTATTGACTATCTCCTGGAGCGTTTTGTCAGGAACAAAAACGTATTTTCCATCAACATTCGTAAACTCTCCCAGACCTTCAAGAGAGAGTTCCTGTTTTTTTGTAAGAGTGTCTCTGAAATATCTGGCAAGGCTTTTGTAGAAAATTTCAGCATCTTTTTCCGGAAGTCCCGTTTTGCAGCCGATAATCCGCAATACCCCGGAATCCACTACAGGCCTTGTAAGAAACACAATGTTTTTCCGAGGAGGCAGGGCATGTACAACATCACCCTGCACCGCCTTCGTGAAAGGGATATACACCACTTTAAAATAACCGAGCCCTTTAACGGAAATTTCTCCCTTCTCGATAAGCTCCTCGACAATTCCGGCTACAACCGAGTTGAGAAACCGTATAACGCTCTCCTTATCCAGAGAAAGCTTTTTCTCCAGAAGGGTAACACAGGTATCACTTTTCATGTATGAGCTGATTGGCTACCTGTCCACTGGATTCTGAATTCTGGCTTCTAAATTCATTTATCTATAACACCATCCCCGATCAGAATATACTAAAACCATTCACTGGAAATACCTAACTTCCTGAAAACAATTACCGGCCACCTGTACCGAAAATTTTGCCATGTCAGAGCAGACCCTTACCGTCAGCGAACTCACCAGAGAAATCAAATCCGTCCTTGAAGGAAATTTCCCGACAATCAGCGTGAGAGGTGAAATATCCAATTTCAAGCTACCCAGCTCGGGACATATCTATATGACTCTGAAAGATGAGGGGGCACAAATTCCTGCTGTTATCTGGAAAAACACCCGCATGAGACTTTCTGTTGATCTTAAAGACGGGCTTGAAATCATAGCGCGCGGACGCCTTGAGGTATACCCTCCTTCAGGACGTTACCAGCTCATATGCACATCGGTTGCCCTCGCCGGAGCAGGAGCGCTGCAACAGGCCTTTGCCATGCTCCTGGAAAAGCTCGCCAGTCAAGGGTATTTTAACCGGGAGCATAAAAAACCACTGCCGGCTATTCCGGAAAGAATCGGTCTTGTCACGTCCGCTACAGGAGCTGTAATAGAAGACATGGGAAATGTTCTCAAGCGCCGCTTCCCTGCAGCAAAGCTTATACTTTACCCGGTAAAAGTACAGGGAGAAGAGGCAGCGGAAAACGTTATCAGAGCGTTAACCTACTTCAACAATCCAGCCAACCCCATTCACAGGCCGGATGTCATTATAGTGGCAAGAGGTGGTGGTTCCCTTGAAGATCTCCAGGCATTCAATGAGGAAAACGTTGCACTCGCCATATTTGGCTCATCCATTCCCGTCATCAGCGCAATCGGTCATGAAACCGATGTTACCATTGCAGACATGGTTGCAGACATGCGTGCAGGAACGCCATCGATCGCCGCTGAAATTGCAGTTCCCGATACCCAGGAACTTCTCCGACATTCCAACACACTGCTTAACCGTCAATGTTCAGCCCTCTATGCCAAGGTTGAAGGGACTGAACGGCAGGTCGACTCTCTTCTCGAAAGCTATGCCTTCAATCTCCCACAGGTAAAGCTGGATCGATTAAATGAACAGCTCGATCATCTCGTCAAGTACATGTCACACACGGCTCGAAGCACATTAAGGCACACGGTAAACCTTTTTTCTTCCCTTATGGAGAGACTGGCACTGCTTGATTACAGAAAAACACTTGAAAGAGGGTTCACCCTTATCAGAAAAGACGGTACCTATGCCACTTCCAGCACCACCCTCCGGAAAATGGACAGGGCTTCTGTGATTTTCCATGACGGAGAAGTGGCTGTTGAAGTTACCCGGAAGCAGCCTGTTCCCGGAAAACCCTCCGGACAAGATCAAGATCCTCCGGAGTGTTGACACCGGGTGAGTCAACGGTGGTTTCTACACATCGTATTTTGTAGCCGTTTTCAAGAAGACGCAACTGTTCGAGAGACTCCTCCTTTTCGAGCATTGAAAGTTCCAGTCCGGCATATTCCCGAAGCACATCTGCCCGGAACGCATAAATGCCGATGTGACGATAGTAAATCGTTGAAGCATTTCTCTCCCTCTGATACGGAATCTGACTCCGGGAAAAGTACAAAGCGTATCCCTTTGCGTCCATTACCACTTTAACGATATGCTCGTCTTCGATCGTTGTGTAGTCTCCCGGAAGTACAGGATAAACAAGTGTCACACAATCAGGATTCTCTCCGCGGAGATAAGGCTCCGCAACACGGTCGATATTGTCGGGGTCAATCAGCGGTTCATCCCCCTGCAAGTTGATAAACACATCTCCTTCAAGCTTACCCGCCGCCTCGGCTATGCGCTCCGACCCGCAACGAGCATTCTCGGAGGTCAGAACAACCTCGGCATCGAAAGAACGCAGCACATCGGCAATTTCACCGCTGTCGGTTGCCACAACAACGCGCTCCGCACAACGGGCCTGCATTGCCCGCTGAAAAGTCCGGACAATAAGGGGCTCCCCCTCCAGGTCAACAAGCATTTTCCTCTTCAACCTGCTTGAATCGAGCCTTGCAGGAATGACAATAACTATTTTCATATGGAAATAAATTGCTTGACAGCTTGTTAGCGTGATGGCTTGATGGCTTCTTTATTCCTGCCGGCCCATTACCCAGTTCCTGCTCCCTGTTATCCAGCCATCAAGCTTCCTGGCGATCAAACCCATATAACAACTCGTCACTACTTCTCCGGCGTATCGACAATCAGGGTTACCGGCCCGTCGTTGACAAGACCGACCTGCATTTCTTTGCCGAAACAACCGGTCTTGATGCGCAGGGAAGATTGCGAACGAATTGCACCGATAAACCTGTCATATATGTCATTCGCAAGCCTGGAAGGTGCTGAACCTGAAAAACCCGGCCTGTTGCCGCGGCTTGTATCGGCATAAAGGGTAAACTGTGAAACCAGGAGAATTTCACCTTTGGTATCGGAAACCGAAAGGTTCATTTTGCCTTCGCTGTCTTCAAAGATCCTGAGGTTGAGAATCTTGCGAATCATCCATGAGATTTCCTGATCTTCGTCTCCCGGAGCTATACCGAGAAGCACCAAAAGACCCGCTCCTATTCGGGAATACAGTTCGCCGTCCACACTGACAGACGCTTCACTCACTCTCTGGATTACCGCCCGCATTGACCAATCGCATTTAAGGGAAAACCTAAAGGTAAGGCGTTATTTTCTCTGCAAATTCGGCGGCAGACAATCCATCGACTCTTACCCGTTTCTTTTTTCCTCTCAGCCCGGAAACAATTTGTACCTGCGATTGAGGCACACCGAGTGTCCGGGCAAGCAGCTTGCAGCACTCAAGATTGGCCTCTCCGTCTACCGGCGGGGCCTTCAGTTTCACTTTCACGCCGCCGTCATGCTCGCCTGTTACCGTACTTTTCGATGAGCGCGGTTGGGCTTTTATCGAAAAAATGATCGCCCCGGCTTTTTCCTCAACCTGAAGCATTCAGGCACTACCTTACCCGATAACTTTCGGAACCCTGAAAAAACGATCAACTTTGTCAGGGGCATTCATCAGTGCAGTTTCATTCGGCATCGATTCCTGACAGAGGTCTTCACGGAGCACATTGGTCTGGTCGTGTATGCTGCTTAGCGGCTCGATACCTTCCGTATCGACCTCGTTAAGCTTCTCGACATAATGAAGAATCGCGTTCAGCTCACTGGTCATTTTCTCTTTCTCTGCCTCAGTAAAGCTCAGCCTTGCAAGCTCCGCAATATAAGCGACATCTTTCGTGGTTACGGACATGGGTCAGAATTTGTTTAACATTCCCGCTACTTTACACTTCTGGCATGCAGCTAATAGTTCGCTTAATTTAAGCACACTTTATTAAATAACTACTTTTCGACCTGAATACCCATAAAGTCTACAGCCGGCATATACCTATCTTCTTTTCAATGGGATGGGTTAGTTTCGGCCGATCCTCTATCGCCACATAGTCACGTTTGTCTTCTCCAAGGTACATCTGTCTGGGCCTTGCAATCTTCTGCTCGTCATCATCCATGTGCTCTGTCCACTGCGCCAGCCAGCCGGGAGTTCTGCCTATGGCAAACAAAACAGGAAACATATCCAGCGGGAATCCCATTGCCTGGTAGATCAAACCGGAATAGAAGTCAACGTTGGGATAGAGTTTCCGGCTGATAAAGTATTCATCTTCAAGAGCGATTTTTTCAAGTTCCAGAGCGATATCCAGCAAAGCGTTCCTACCGGTAATATCAAAAACATCAAAAGCAATCTTTTTAATAATCTTGGCTCTTGGATCATAGTTTTTGTAAACCCTGTGGCCAAAACCCATAAGCCTCCCCTCACCGGCTTTCACTGATTTAATGAATTCCGGCACCTTGTTTAGAGAACCAATCTTTCCGAGCATGCGAATTACCGCCTCGTTCGCCCCACCATGCAAGGGACCGTAGAGGGCAGCGCAGCCGGCGGCAAGTGCAGAGTAGGGATCGACACGAGAACTCCCGACCGACCTCACGGCACTGGCTGAACAGTTCTGTTCATGATCGGCATGCAGGATAAACAGCACATCCAGCGCTTTCTCCAGAACCGGATCAGGAGAGTATTTCAACTCGGCCATCCTGAACATCATTGAAAGGAAATTTCCGGCATAACTCAGATCATTGTCGGGGAGAACATAGGGGAACCCCATGCTGTGCCGGAAACTCATCGCCGCGAGAGTTGGCATTTTACCGATCAGACGCCTTACCTGAAGCCTTCTTGATTCTTTGTCAAAAATATTTTTTGCATCGGGGTAAAACGTTGAAAGAGCGCCGACCGTGCCCACCAATATGCCCATAGGATGTCCGTCATAGCGAAATCCATCCATGAATTTGGTTAGGTTGGAATGGACCATTGTGTGCATCTGGACATTGTGTGTCCATGCATCCAGCCTTTCTCTGTCAGGAAGCTCCCCTTTTATGAGCAAATAAGCTGTTTCCAGAAAAGAGCTTTTTTCAGCGAGCTGCTCAATGGGATATCCCCGGTAACGAAGAATTCCTTTTTCACCGTCTATATAAGTCACCATGCTTTTGCATGACGCGGTGTTGAGATACCCCGGATCGTAACCGAGAAGCCCAAAATCGTCATCCGAAACCTTTATCTGCCTGAGATCCATTGTCCGTATGGTACCGCACTCTATCGGAACTTCATAAGTCTTTCCCGTACGATTATCCGTAATAGTCAGAGAATTTTTAGCCTGATTGTTTGACATAATCTTTCTTTATCAATTAATGAATTTCACGCTGCGGGGCATGTGCGCCCTGGAGAATCACTTATGGGCACCTCTCTTTATTTACTCCGCGCTTCAATTGCTTCGTTGAGCGGATAGGAAAGGGTTTCTGCGCTCCGTTCGCCTTGCACTTGAACCGCTCATGACAATAAATAGAGGCGCCCTTATACAATATACAGAAATACACGGCTCCTAAGTTAAACTTACAAAACTCAATTGTAATGGCACCACCGGCAAATGCGAATTTTGTGTTACAGATGCAATCCATAGCCCCTTATGCATTCACCGTTCCCAATGCAGAAAAACATGAGGACACCTATATTTATTCCGCACTTCAATTACAATAAATAGAAGTGCCCATGACTATTTATAGCGCCTGATCTGCCCCTGACGCAGCCGTTCAAAATAGGAATCAAGATCCCGTTTTACCCCTGGGGCAAGAAAGTAAAGACCAACAAGGTTCGGGAATGACATCGCAAAAATCATGGCATCGGTAAAATCGATCACAGACCCCAGGTTCATGGCGGAACCGAGGACGATGAAAATGCAGAACAACAGCTTGTAGCTGACATCCGCCGCCGCACTTTCACCGAAAATGTAAGTCCAGGCCTTGAGACCGTAGTAAGACCACGAAATCATCGTTGAAAAAGCAAAGAGCAGAACAGCTACGCTCAGGATGTAGGGAAACCAGAAAATGACCTGCTCAAATGCTTTTGATGTGAGGGCTATACCATCCATGCCTTGTTCGGTATACAACCCCGAAATAATAATTACAAGTGCGGTCATAGTACAGATCACCACCGTGTCAAGAAACGGCTCGAGCAGGGCGACAAAACCTTCCGTCACCGGTTCGTCGGTTTTAACCGCTGCATGAGCTATTGGCGCAGAACCGATTCCTGCCTCGTTTGAAAATGCCGCACGTCTGAATCCCTGAATCAGCACCCCGATTACCCCTCCGTAGAGAGCCTCAGGTGCAAAAGCTCCTCTCAGAATTTCCATAATGGCCTGAGGAAGAAAAGAGATGTGCGAAAAGATTATAAACAGCGCAGCCGCAACATAAACAGCAACCATAAGCGGAACAAGCTTGACCGTTACCCTGACGATTGATCTGATCCCGCCGATGATAACCAGGCCCACAAGAATCGCCATGACCAGCCCGAAAAACCAGCCCTGTTGATATAGAAAACTCTGTTCTCCACCCGTAGCGATCACCGTTTGCTTGAAAGCCTGGTTGGCCTGAAACATATTGCCTCCACCGAGCGACCCTCCGATACACATGACAGCGAAAAAAAATGCGAGCGCTTTTCCAAGACCTGCCAACCCTTTTTCTGCAAACCCCTTGCTGAGATAGTACATCGGGCCGCCGGAAACAGAGCCGTCTTCCTTGATTTTCCTGTACTTGACGCCCAGCGTACACTCAACGAACTTCGATGACATGCCAAACAAACCGCCAAGAATCATCCAGAGCGTCGCTCCCGGGCCTCCAAGTGTAATGGCAACAGCAACACCTGCGATATTGCCAAGTCCTACGGTTGCAGAAAGAGCCGCGGTCAAGGCCTGAAAATGAGATACTTCCCCTTTTTGTTTATCCGGGGAATCATAGATGCCACGAACCAGCGCAACAGCGTGCCCAAACCCCCTCACGTTGACAAAACCCATATAGACGGTGAACCCGACGGCGGCAACGATAAGCCAGAGCAACACAAAAGGAAAGCTGATCTCGCCAATCGTTACAGAGAAGAACACGATTTTGAACATAAGGGCTGTCAAGGGCGCCATGGCGTCATTGATACGTTCATCTATTCCCTGCGCAAAAAGCTGGGAGGGAATAAACTCACTCGCCAATAAAGAGATAATAATTAAGGAGAAAGAGAATTTCTTCATAGGTGATTGAGCAGGTCTACATGCGGAAACAACAGGGGCAGGATTAATTTAACTTGAAATATAACAAGAATTAAAATGAAAAAACTTTTTGGAAGGGGTTACAAATATTTCTACATTTACAACTCCCTGAAGGAGCTGTAGCTCAGTTTGGTTAGAGCGCCTGCCTGTCACGCAGGAGGCCGCGGGTTCGAGTCCCGTCAGCTCCGCAATTTCTTGCCACTGTTTTCCCTTCGCTTTTCAGCAATCTCCCGTTTCTTGTATACTGCCAACTGAAGACTGCCTACTGATTTGTCCCGTCCTGAAATAGTTGACAGCTATTAAGCTGCACGCACCACCGGTTACCGTAAAGAAAGAAATACATTCGATGGTATCGAAAAACAGGCTGCGCGAACGGGCAGCCACACGGAGCTGCCCCCCTACAAACCCGGCTTTTTAGGCCTCCGACCGTAGGGGCGAAAGATTTTTCGCCCCTACTCCAGCCATCTGGCAATCAAGCCATCCAGCTCTCCTCATAGCACCTAACTCATTAGCAATCCTAAGCACTCATTCTTCATCGCTCCTCGCTCAGCACGGGCAGACACTGGGGTCTGCCCCTACAGTTCAACGATTCAACAACTAAACAAATCAACAATCTTCAAATTCTGGCTTCTGAACTTTTGTCGACTACGATTACCGCTTCGCTGAGTACGACTATGATAGTGTGCCACACATAACAGCGCTGACACTACCCTTTTTTCCTTTTGTCCCTCAGATAGATGGATTTCGAATGCCCGTCAGAGGCAGGGCGCTCATCGAGATCGAACAGTTTTGTAGCCTTAACCAGTTCACCAAGTCTGCCGTATCCATAGTTCCTCGGATCGAATTCCGATGATTGTTTGGCAATGGTTCCTCCTACCGTTGCAAGATGAGCCCATCCGCTCTCGTCGGATGCTGAATCAACGGCGTTTCTCAGAAGGCTTACCAGCCGGGTATCCTTCTTCAGTTCAGCCATTGACTTTCTTGTAATGGCATCGCTTTCGTTCACTCTGGCGCGGAGCACTTCGGTATAGATGAACTTGTCACAGGCGGAAACAAATGGTGCAGGAGTCTTTTTCTCTCCAAAACCATAGACAAGGAGCCCCGACTCCCGGATTCTCGAGGCCAGTTTTGTAAAATCACTGTCGCTCGATACAATGCAGAAACCGTCAAAATTCCCTGTATAGAGCAAATCCATTGCATCAATGATCATGGCACTGTCAGTGGCATTTTTGCCTCTGGTGTAACCGAACTGCTGAATCGGCTGAATGGAATGTTCCAGAAGCACCTCCTTCCATCCCTTAAGCGCCTGTGAAGTCCAGTCGCCATAGATCCTTTTAACACTCGCTATACCGTATTTGGCAATTTCAACAAGCAGTCCGTCAATGATCGAGGCCTGGGTATTATCGGCATCGATAAGAACAGCAAGTCTCTGGGTTTTTTCCGCTGCCACAACCTGTTTTTGGTTTAAACGTTATACAAACAATGCCATTGCTCTGATTATTACCATTGTAACACCTTGACCGGTCGTTTCAAACTAATTCGTGAAAAGTGACCCGTCACCTGTCTCCAGCAAACAAAAGGACACCTGACAACAAAGCCATGCTCCCCGTGTAACAACAAAGAACATTACACAGGGGTGATGCGGCATCCATTCAGCAGGAAAAGTCAAAATTCAAAAGTAAAAAGTCAAAACTGGGAACGACAGAAAGATAAACCGGTCTCCAACGCTGATCTTTTCCTGGTTCAAACGGGCGGACACATGGGTCCGCCCCTACATTTTCTTCCAAACAGTTCAACGATTCAACAAATCAACAGAACTTTACCTACTTCTTGAATTTTCGATTACGATTACCGCTTTGCTGGTTATAGTGACAAGTGACCTGTAACGAGTAAACAATTTGAACTGTAGGGGCAGACCTGTGTGTCTGTCCGAATCGGTGTTGGTTATCGATACCGATACCGACGGCGAACACCGAAAGAAGGAACATCGGAAATCGCGGTCGGAATCGAAAAACAGGCTGCGCGAACGGGCAGCCACACGGTGCTGCCCCTACAAACCCGGCTTTTTAGGCCTCCGACCATACAGGCGAAAGATTTTTCGCCCCTACTTGCTGGCTTCTGAACTTTTTTCGATTACGATTACGAGTACCGCTTTGCTGAGTACGAGTACGATCTTGAAGCTTTCTTTTTTTATCGCTATCAAGCAATTATTGCGGTTCAACAGAGCAAAAAACTTGTCAAAACTTTTTCAGCTTCAGCATAAGGGAGCTCAAAACGACACTTACGGAGCTCATGGCCATTGCTCCTCCGGCAATCATGGGATTGAGTAACCAGCCTGTCCATGGATACAGGAGGCCTGCAGCGACAGGGATTCCAACGGTGTTGTAGAAAAGAGCCCAGAACATGTTCAGACGTATACGCTGCATGGTCAGGCGGCTGAGCCGTATGGCCCGGGGGAGACAGGAAAGATCATCGCGCATAAACACTATATCACCGGCTTCCATGGCAATATCGGTTCCCGACCCCATTGCGATACCGATATCCGCATGTGCCAGTGCGGGCGCATCATTGATACCGTCACCTACCATTGCAACCTTTCCGTTTTCCTGCATCTGCCCGATAAGAGCAGACTTCTCCCCGGGCAGAACCTCCGACCGGTACAACTTTATCCCAGTTTCAGCCGCTATTGCGCGTGCGACACGTTCATTATCTCCGGTTATCATTGAAGTGGACAGCCCCATTTCATGCAGCCTGCGGACAGTTTCCATTGCTTCATGCCTCACTGTATCGCTCAAGGCAAAAATAGCCAGGGCCTCGCCTTTGCCTGCAAGCATGACAACAGTCTGCCCTTTAGCTTCATATTCCTCCGCCGCCACCCTTAAACGTTCTGTATCGATACCAACCTCCCCGATAAAGCGGAGCGAGCCGATATGGTAACGGTTTCCTTCAATCAAAGCCTCGACGCCCCTGCCGGTATGCGTCCTAAACTCCTCCGTCTCAGCGGGCTGAATACCCATCACTTCAGCCTTTCTGACTACCGCTTTAGCCAGTGGATGCTCTGAGCCCCGCTCCATCCCGGCAGCCAACCGCACGCATTCAGCGTCGCTGTATCCCTCGAGCACTTTCATCGCGGTCACTTCCGGCGCCGCCCTTGTTATGGTTCCTGTTTTGTCGAAAACGACATGGCGGAGGCGACCTGCCGTTTCAAGCGCATCCCCCCCTTTTATGAGGATACCTTCACGGGCTCCCATACCCGTACCGACCATAATCGCCGTAGGAGTCGCAAGCCCAAGCGCACAGGGACAGGCTATAACCAGAACCGATACCGCCGCCACAAGTGCAAAGCTGAGTGCAGCACCGAGAACGAGAAACCAGACAATGAACGTAACGCACGCGATTACTATCACTGCAGGCACAAACCAGGATGACACCTTGTCAGCAAACCTTTGAACAGGTGCCTTCCGCATCTGGGCGTCTTCCACCAGGCGGATAATTTTAGCCAGCATTGTTTCCGATCCGGTATGGGTAACCTTCATCGTAAAGCTGCCTTCCCTGTTGATGGTCGAGCCGATAACCTCCGCACCCACCCCTTTTGCGACGGGAACACTTTCTCCGGTCACCATGCTCTCATCGAGCGTTGTTGTTCCCTTGATGATTTCACCGTCAACAGGCACCTGCTCTCCGGGACGAACAACCACAATCTCCCCAGGATCAACCTCTTCAACAGGCACTTTGACCTCCAGCCCGTTCCTGATAACCGATGCCTCTTTAGGAAAAAGCTTTTCAAGCCTGCTGATCACTTCCGACGTCCGGTGCTTCGAGACTGCCTCGAGATATTTGCCGAGAACCACAAGCGTTATCAGGACAGCCGAGGCTTCGAAATACTGGTGCTCCCCGCCCTCGAAAAGAACAAGGTAGACAGAGTAAAAATAAGCTGCACTGGTTCCCAACGCCACCAGCGTATCCATGGTTGAAGATCCGTTCCTAAGAGCAATCCATGCCCCGAGGTAAAATTCCCTGCCTACATAAAACTGCACGGGAGTTGCAAGAAACCAGAGAATATAGCTTTGGTAAGGGAGCGGATCCTTCATGAAAAACATACCCAGAACCAGCGCCGGAACCGCAAAAACAGCACCGGTAATGAGCCTTCTTCGCAGCCCGCGAAGCTCGTCGTGGTATGCGGATTCGGTCTTTCCGGTATCCGCGGGCTCAATCAGCCGCGCCCCATATCCCCTCTTCTCAACCTCTTTGACAAGCCTGGAAGGATCAGTCAATGCAGGATCATAGTTTACCAAGGCTTTTCCAGCAGCAAAATTGACAATGACACTGTCCACCCCCTTGACCTTGCCGAGAGCTTTTTCAATAAGCTTTACGCAGCTCTCACAGTGCATGCCGGTTATTTTCAGGTCAGCCTTTTCCATGCTCATCCCGATACCGTGTACCCTTGTTTTTCTATCGCGGCTTTCAGGGCTTCCGGTGAGATTGAATTCTCATCATACACAACCCTCGCCGTTCCCGACCCCTGGGAAACCTCGACGCTCTCGACACCAACGAGCTCCTCAAGAGCCTCTTTGACGAGCGCCTCGCAACTGCCGCAGCGCATTCCGTTCACATTCATCGTAATGGTACTCATAGCATACTTTCCTTATTAATTATTTAATTTTTCTTAAAGGCACTTCTATTAATTGTCATGAGTCCCGATTCCATCGGGATGCAAGGAGAACGGAGCGCTCATAATATTCCCCCCAACCAACCCTGATCTGTCACATCGCCTTCCGGGTTT
>RAZP01000012.1 GCA_004028745.1 Prosthecochloris sp. | reverse complement strand
AACCTTGGCGGTGCACGGCCGGATAAACAGCGCGATCTTATCGCTGCGGCGCTGAAAAGCTCTTTTCTTTATTCTCTGCCGGTTACCTTTTTTCTTGTTGTTTTCTCTGATTCTTTTGCGGTCATGCTCGACGGCGACGATCTGCTTCGCCTTACGCTTATCTGCTACGCGTGTTCTGTGCCTTTTCACGTACTTGTTGCCGTTGCCGGCCATGCAGTTCAGGCTTACAGAAAAATCCGCCCCAAAATTATAGCAGGGCAGATACTTGTTCCCGGAGGGATGCTGCTGCTCGTTGTCCTGATCAACGCTCTTGCCGGAGGAACACCTGCGCTGCTTTTTTCCCTGCCTGTTTCGGCTTTTGCGGGTTTTATCTGGATATGGCTGCGGCTTCGCAGGATCACCGGGGTCTCTGCGGGGGACGTGCTGCGTGCCAAACCCGAAAAGGAGATGCTGAGATACGCGCGTCCCCTGATGCTGGTTGCCCTTATGGGTATGGTAAGCCACTGGCTGGACATCCTGATGCTCGGCTGGTACGCCGGCGCGGAAACTGTCGGATTGTACCAGCCTGCGGTCAGGACTGCAGGCCTGATGCGCTCGGTTTTCCTTGCCATTGCCGGAATTGCAGCCCCTATATTTGCGGGGATGCATGGCCGTGGGGAGATAGACGAGCTGGAAAGACTATTCAGGGTTGTAAGCCGCTGGGTGGTGATGGCGGCTATGCCCCTGGCAGTGCTGCTGCTGGTGATGCCGGGGACCGTACTTGCCCTGTTTGGAAGCGTTTTTACCGTTGCAGCGCCGGTACTGGCCGTGCTTGCAGCGGCGGTGCTGGCGCAGTCCTTTTTTGGGCCGTATGACACAATGCTGCAGATGACCGGTTACTCGAAGATCTGTTTTATAAACGGAGTTGCGGGGCTTGCAGCACATGCAATGCTCAATATGCTGCTTATTCCACCCTACGGTATGATCGGTGCAGCTTGGGCGCTGTCAACGGTGTATCTTCTGCTTGGGGCGGCAAGAGTTACCGAAGTTCGCATGTTTCTTGGTATCCATGCGTTCAGCATTTCACTGCTCAAGCCTTTTGCAGCGGGTATTACATCTGCTGTGGTACTTGCTGCCGCAAAACCTTTTCTTGAATCTCTTCATGCAGCGGCGTCGCTTGGCGGCGGTATGCTGCTTGTTCTTGCGGTATATTTGCTGCTTATCAGGCTGATGCAGTTGGAACAGGAAGATCTGGACGTTATTTTTGAGCTGTTTTCTTTTGTTAAGAAATAGTTAAGCCACGGTGAGGTCCGGGTAACACCATGAGCGACTCGGTGAAAAACACGATTTTGCAGTTTTCTGCCGCCCTGCTGGGGTATCTGCTTCTCACGGCGGGTCTTTTCTACCCTGTTGTTTTTCAGGGCCAGGTGCCGGTTTCCCCGGACAGTGTAAGCCCGCTAGCAACATCCATTGCACTTGACGCGGTTTATGAGGAAACCGGCCGTTACCCGTTGTGGCAGCCGTGGTCTTTTTCAGGGATGCCGACGGTTGAGGCCTTTACCTATCTGAACGGTCTTTATTATCCGGGTGTTTTTTTCGATTTTTTTCTGATAAAGGGGCTGTTTCTGCAACTGCTTCATTTCGTGTTTGCCGGGTTGGGAGGGTTTGTTCTGCTTCGGCAGTTCAGGCTTCATGATGTCGCCGCGTTTCTTGGCGGAGCGGCATTCATGCTGACGCCCTATATGGTGACGATGTTTGTTTATGGGCATGGAAGCCAGCTTATGACCGCGGCGTATATGCCGTGGGTATTATGGGCCGCGCTTCGGCTTCTGGACAATATGCGCCCGTCGGATATGGGAGTCCTTGCTCTTCTGACAGGGATGCAGCTGCAGCGCGGTCATGTCCAGATCGCCTACTATACCTGGCTGCTGCTTTTTCTGCTGATTGTGCTGAAAGCTGCAACCGGCTCTTCGGGAGCAGAAAGGTTTAAAAAGTCCGCGATGGCCCTGGTTGCCCTCTGTATCGCGGTTGTCATTTCATCGGCTATTTATCTTCCGGTGTTTGAGTATACTCCTTTTTCCGTTCGCGGTGCGGGAGCGGGGGGCGGGGCTGCCTATGATTATGCCACCATGTGGTCTATGCACCCGCTGGAATATATTACCTACCTGCTTCCTGGTGCGGTTGGTTTTGGAGGCGTTGCCTACTGGGGCAGAATGCCGTTTACCGATTACCCGAATTACGCAGGGATTGTGGTGCTCTGCCTTGCGGTTACGGGAGTCGTTGCTGAGCGAAAACGGGCTTTTACCTGGTTCCTTGCAGGGGGGGCTATGCTGATGGTTTTTCTTGCTTTCGGGAAATATTTCAGCCCGGTATACGATCTGTTTTACCATTTCGTGCCGTTTTTCAGCCGTTTCCGTGTTCCTTCCATGGCACTGATTGTTGTTTCCTTGAATCTTTCACTGCTTGCAGGATTCGGGCTGCATGCTGTTATGCAGGGAGTCAGGGGAAAAGGGCTGATTTTTCTGAAAGCGGGAGCGTTGTTTCTGGCGCTGTGCATTTTTCTATTCCTGCTTGCAGAAAAGCCTTTTGAGCAGTTTCTTCGTTCCCTGTTTCCAGTGCCTCCTGTTGAAAGCCCGGAGCTTGCCGGGCTGGTTAATCAAGTGCGATGGGAGCAGTGGAAAAGCAGTTTCTTCGGGCTGGTGTTTTTCGGCGGATTGTTCGCCGCCCTCGTCTGGCTTCGGTCGAAAAAAGTGGTCGGAGCAGCTCTTATAGGGGTGCTTGTATCAGTGGTTGCTCTTACTGACCTGCTCACTGTCGATCATCAGATCGTTTCTCCCTCGAACAGCTCTCTCCGGGCTTCCCGGCTTATGCCGGAAGATTATCTTGAACAGGCGTTTGTGGAGGATGGGGTTACAGGGTTTTTGGGCGCTGAAAGGGGGATCTTCAGGATTTATCCTTCCGGGCAGCTTTTCGGAGAGAATAAATTTTCTGTATTCGGTATCGAGTCCACAGGCGGCTATCATCCTGCAAAACTCCAGATTTACGATGAAATGCTCAGGATTTCGGAAAACCTTGCGAACATCGATCTGTTGCGGATGCTGAATGTCCGGTATGTTGTCAGTTCATCCCCTATCGATCATCCGCTTCTTGATGCTGTTTATGACGGTGAGCTTCGTCTGGTAAGAGGCCCTGTCAGGGTGAGGGTATACCGGTTGTCGGATGCGATGGAACGTGCATGGTTTGTCCGCGAGGGGCTGGCTGTTGAGCAGGGTGAAGAGGTTTATGGGAAGCTGCTCGGCGGCGGGGTGAATATAGCCGGAGAAGCCCTGATCGAAGGTGCACCATGGGAGGACAGGAGAATGTTCGGCGAAGGAAGAGTTTCCTCGATTAAGGCGGCTCCTGAGAAAATTGTGCTTTCGGTGCAGGCAGATGAAGAAGCATTGCTGGTACTGAGCGAAGTGTTTTATCCCTTGCGCTGGAAAGCGAGGATCGATGGCGTGGAGCAGCAAGTGCTCAAGGTCAACGGCCTGCTGCGGGGTGTTGTGGTGCCGAAAGGAGAGCATGAAGTTGTCTATTCTTTCGACAGAGGAAGTTTTGAAAACGGCCGTAAATTATCTCTTGCAGCTTTTGCGGTTGGGCTGCTTCTGGCGGGCACGGGATTGCCCGGTCTCAGAAGATGGCGGGGGACGAAGTAGGCTTTAAGCGTTGTTTGGTGTGAAAAAAATCCTGTTTCTCTGCATGAACTTCCCCCCGATGATGACGGAAGGGTCGTCACGTGCTTTCAAGTTTGCGTCTTCCCTTCCGGCCCTTGGCTGGGAGCCGGTCGTCGTTGCTTTTCATTCGGTTTCAGGGCCGGACGTTGAAGAGTTTCCCTTTGATGTTCATTATGTCGGGCAGGAGCTTTCCCTGCAAGATTTTGGGGCTGAGCAGCTTTCCAGGTGTGTGCACGGCCTTCGGCAGAAAAAACTTTCTTTCCCAAGGTTCGGGGGAAACGTGCGTTCGAATGCAGGTGCCGGAGAAAACGGCTGGGAGAAAAAAGCACGCACTGTCGCCGAGCAAGTTCTGCATGACAACCCCGATATTGAAATGATTTATGCCCAGGCACCCCCGTTTGCTCCTCACCGGATTGCTCTTGAACTTTCCGGAAAATACCACCGGCCGGTGATGTTCGACTGCATCGGTCCTTTTGCAGTAGATAAGCTTGAGATGACCATCATGCATTCCGGTCACAGTGTTACCATGCCATCCAGAGAGCTGAAAGAATTTTTTCTCCGAAAATATCGAGGGGAACTTTCCCATGACGATATTTCAATTATAAAGAACTGCTACGATCCGGAAACCCTTCAGGCTCTGGGGGCTGGGCATGAAGCAGGAGCTCTTATGCGGTGGGTTTTTCATATAGGAATGACTAACGGGAGCGATCTGAAGCATTTTTTTTACGGCCTTTCGGCTTTTGTGAAATCGCAACTGGCTGTAAAGGGAATCTTTTCTTTTGCTTTTACAGGATCGGGCTATGATTCTGCCATGCGTTATCTGAAGAAATACGGCCTTGAGGATCTTGTTGAAGCCGGTCCTGTCTGCTCTCACCGTGAGGAGCTCGAACTTTGTTTGCGTGCGGACATATTCTGTGTGGTGCTTGGAGGGAGTCGCGGTGCCGAAATCTTTGTGCCTGAAAGGCTGTACGATGTCCTGGGTATGAATGCATCCCTTGCAGGTGTGCTGCCCGACGGTTTGGCAAGACAGCTTATACTCGAGGCGGGGGGCAGAACGGCATCAATCGGGAATTCCACGGAAATAGCCGGTCTTTTGCAGGATACCCTGCATCTCTGGTATTCCGGGCAACTGCCAGCCGTGGCTGACGCTGCCGTGAGCAATTACCATATCCGTTCATCCATGCAGGAGTTTCTCCGGGAGATGGCCGCCAGGCTTCCTCTTGTGTGAGCGGAACATAAACATATTCTCGGAAAAGCCACAAAAAATGTGGCTTCTATTTTTGTATTTTCGGCAGAATTATTTTACCTTGGTTGTCCTTATGGATTTTATGATCGATTCATATTTGAACGTTTAACCAAAAGAATAGAAAAGAGTTTAGTATATGCCGACGATTCAGCAGCTTATCAGGCGTGGGAGAAAAACCAAAGCGTCGAAAACAGCGTCACCGGCTCTTGAAAAGTGTCCACAAAAGCGGGGTGTGTGTACCCGCGTGTACACGACAACGCCGAAAAAACCTAATTCTGCACTCAGAAAGGTTGCTCGTGTGAGGTTATCTAACAAGATTGAGGTGACCGCATACATTCCCGGCGAGGGTCATAACCTGCAGGAGCACTCGATTGTATTGATCCGCGGCGGAAGGGTCAAGGATCTCCCCGGTGTGCGTTATCACATCGTAAGAGGCTCACTGGATACTTCCGGCGTCGCTGACCGCAGGAATGCGCGTTCAAAGTATGGGGCCAAGCGGCCGAAAGAGGGTGCTGCAAAGTAAATCGAATCTATTAATTACTGATATAACATGGGTAAGAAGGTTGTATACACCGGCGTCAAGCCTGATGTGCGTTTTAGTGACGAGAGCGTTGCGCGGTTGATTAACGCGATTATGCTTGACGGCAAGAAAAGCGTGGCGGCGAAGATAGTGTACGGGGCCATGGACATTATTGCCGAAAGGATGAAGGATGAGGAGCCGCTCGAAGTGTTTCGCCGTGCTTTGTCGAATGTCTCTCCGATTGTTGAGGTTCGCAGCAAGAGGGTTGGCGGGGCAACCTATCAAATTCCGATGGAGGTACAGCCTTCAAGAAGGGAAGCTCTGGCATTCCGCTGGATCAAGCAGTTTGCTTTGCGTCGAGGAGGGCGGTCCATGGCTGAAAAGCTGGCAGCCGAGTTGATGGATGCGGCAAGTGAGCAGGGTGCCTCGGTGAAAAAGAGAGATGAAGTGCACCGTATGGCGGATGCGAACAAGGCTTTTGCACATTTCAGGTTTTAATAAAATTCAATATTAACGGGCGAAGATTAATTACATGGGACGGCAAGTTGGATTAGCGAATGTCCGCAACATAGGTATCATGGCGCATATTGACGCCGGAAAGACGACGACGACAGAGAGGATTTTGTACTATACCGGGCGTCTTCACAGGATGGGCGAAGTTCATGACGGCGGCGCTACTATGGACTGGATGGAACAGGAAAAAGAGCGGGGCATTACTATTACCTCTGCGGCGACAACCTGTTTCTGGGTGCCGAAAATCGGGAATTTCGAGGATACCAAGCACCGTATCAATATTATCGATACGCCTGGTCATGTTGACTTTACAGTTGAAGTGGAGCGTTCGTTGAGGGTGCTTGATGGTGCGGTTGCACTGTTCTGTGCTGTCGGTGGCGTTGAGCCGCAGTCCGAAACCGTCTGGCGCCAGGCGAACAAGTACAAGGTGCCGAGAGTGGCATATGTGAACAAGATGGATCGGGTCGGTGCAAACTTTTTCGATGCCGTCAAGGCCATAAAAGAGCGTCTCGGAGCAAATCCGGTTCCTATCCAGATTCCGATCGGCCAGGGCGAAATGTTTGCCGGTATTATCGATCTTATCCGTATGAAGGGGATTATCTACGACAGGGAAGATGGCAGTACCTACGAGGAGGTTGAGATTCCTCATGATCTCGAGGGCGAAGCCAAGCACTGGCGGATCAATATGCTTGAGGCTGTTTCCGAGCTGGACGAAACGCTTCTCGAAAAGTATCTTGAGGGCGAAGAGATTACCGAAGACGAGGTTCGCAGTACCCTGCGCCAGGCTACTCTTGACGGGACTATTATTCCTGCATTGTGCGGATCGTCGTTCAAGAACAAAGGTGTACAGTTTATGCTCGATGCTGTTATCGAGTATCTGCCCTCTCCTGTGGATGTCGGTGCGGTGAGCGGTCATCATCCCGGAAACAACACCGAGATCATCAGGGAGCCGAAAGATGAGGCGCCGTTTGCCGGTCTTGCGTTCAAGATCGCAACCGATCCTTTTGTCGGTAAACTGACTTTTTTCCGGGTTTATTCGGGTGTGCTCAAGGCCGGCAGCTATGTACTGAATACGGTGACCGGGAAGAAGGAGCGTATCGGCAGGTTGATGCAGATGCACTCCAACAAGAGAGAAGATCGTGATGCGGTGTATGCGGGAGATATTGCTGCAGCTGTCGGGTTGAAGGATGTCAAGACCGGCGATACGCTTTGTGATGACAGCAAACCTATCGTTCTTGAGAAGATGGTGTTCCCTGAGCCGGTTATTCAGATTGCGATCGAGCCGAAAACAAAGGCTGATTCCGACAAGCTGGGTTTGTCTCTGGCAAAGCTTGCAGAAGAAGATCCGACATTCAAAGTTTCATCCGATGAAGAAACCGGTCAGACGCTTATTGCCGGTATGGGTGAGCTGCATCTTGAGGTGCTGGTTGACAGGTTGAAACGTGAGTTCAAGGTTGAGGCAAATATCGGACAGCCCCAGGTTGCTTATCGTGAAACCATCCGCAATACGGTTGAGCACGAAGGAAAATTTGTCCGGCAGTCAGGCGGTAAGGGTCAGTTTGGTCTGGTTAATATCAAGGTAGAACCGCTTGAGGAAGGTAAAGGGTACGAGTTTGTTGATGCTGTCAAAGGTGGTGTTGTTCCGAGAGAATATATTCCGGCGGTATCGGCTGGTGTGCAGGAGGCCATGAAGGATGGAGTTGTTGCCGGCTACCCCGTACAGGATGTCAAGGTGACCTTGTTCGATGGTAAGTATCATGAGGTTGACTCCTCGGAAATGGCTTTCAAAATTGCCGGCTCCATCGGTTTCAAGGGTGCCGCAAGGAAAGCCAATCCTGTCCTGCTTGAGCCTATCATGAAGGTGGAGGTTATTACACCCGAAGAGTATCTGGGCGATGTTATGGGTGATCTTTCGAGTCGCAGGGGTCATATCGACGGTATGGGGGAGCGGGCAGGTGCGCAGTTTGTCAAGGCCAAGGTGCCGCTTGCTGAAATGTTCGGCTACTCGACGATTCTTCGTTCGATGACCCAGGGGAGGGCTAACTATACCATGGAGTTTGAGTGCTATAGCGAAGTGCCAAGGAACATCGCCGAGACGCTTCAAGAGAAAAATGTGGCCAAGGAAGCTGGATAAGTAAGACGTATAGACCACAGCGTAAAAATGTATTTTTTTGTATAACAACAACAGTTAATCGATAGAGGGAGACGAGATATGGCAAAAGAGGCCTACAAAAGGGATAAGCCCCATGTGAATATCGGTACCATCGGTCACGTGGATCATGGTAAAACAACCTTGACAGCGGCGATTACATCAGTGCTGGCAAAAGAGGGTATGGCTGAGCAGCGCGAGTTCGGTGACATCGACAAGGCTCCGGAAGAAAGAGAGCGCGGTATTACCATTTCAACCGCTCACGTCGAATATCAGACGGCAAAACGCCACTATGCACATATCGACTGTCCCGGTCACGCCGACTATATTAAAAACATGATTACCGGTGCTGCCCAGATGGATGGAGCGATCCTCGTTGTTGCCGGTACGGACGGTCCTATGCCTCAGACCCGTGAGCACATTCTGCTTGCGCGTCAGGTGAACGTTCCTGCGCTTGTGGTATTCCTGAACAAGGTTGATATTGCAGATCCGGAACTTCTCGAGCTGGTTGAGCTTGAGCTTCGCGAGCTTCTTTCCGAGTATGACTTTCCCGGTGATGACATTCCGATCATCAGCGGTTCCGCTCTGAAAGCGCTTGAGGGTGATCCAGAGGCCGAGAAAGCCATTGTGGAGCTTATGGATGCGGTGGACAACTACATTCCCGAACCGGTTCGTGATGTTGACAAGCCGTTCCTGATGCCGGTTGAAGACGTATTTTCCATTTCAGGTCGCGGTACTGTCGGTACAGGTCGTATCGAGCGCGGTATTATCAAGATCAACGAAGAGGTTGAGCTTGTCGGTATCAAGCCTACCAGAAAAACGGTTGTTACCGGTATCGAGATGTTCCAGAAAACGCTTGATGAAGGTCAAGCCGGTGATAACGCGGGTCTCTTGTTCAGAGGTGTAGACAAGGATGAGATCGAACGCGGTATGGTCGTTGCCAAACCGGGGTCCATCACACCGCATACGAAGTTCAAGGCTGAGGTATATATCCTGAAAAAAGAAGAGGGTGGGCGTCATACGCCGTTTTTCAACGGTTATCGTCCTCAGTTCTATTTCAGAACCACCGACGTTACCGGCTCGGTAACGCTGCCGGAAGGTGTCGAGATGGTTATGCCCGGCGATAACTTGTCAATCGAGGCGGAGCTTATCGTGCCGATCGCTATGGATGAAAACCTGAGGTTTGCTATCCGTGAAGGTGGCCGTACCGTTGGTGCCGGTACCGTAACCCAGATTATCGAGTAAGGCACGGATACTGTTCGCAGTGGGGCGGGACATGGTAGCTCGCCCCTTTTTTATTCTAAACATTGAAAGAGGATTAAGACAAGTGGCTGTTCAGCAAAAGATCAGAATAAAGCTAAAGTCCTACGATCATAGTCTGGTGGACAAATGGGCCGTCAAGATTATCGATGTGGTGAAGCAGACGGATGCTATCATCTTCGGTCCAATCCCGTTGCCGACCAAAACTCATGTGTATACGGTCAATCGGTCTCCGCATGTCGACAAGAAGTCCAGAGAGCAGTTTGCTTTTTCATCGCATAAGAGATTGATCGAGATAATTAATCCGACCAGCAGGACGATTGATATGCTGATGAAGCTTGAGCTTCCGAGCGGTGTGGATGTTGAAATAAAGTCTTAATGAAAATTGAAAAGCAAATCGGAAATGGCCGCGATTCTTGGTAAAAAAATTGGTATGACCAGCATATATAATGCGAACCGCGAGGCAGTGCCATGTACGGTTATCCAGGCCGGGCCCTGTTTTGTTTCACAAGTTAAATCCGTCGGCAATGACGGCTATGAGGCATACCAGCTGAGCATAGGTGAAAGGAAAGAAGCTAAGGTTTCCAAGCCCTTGAGAGGGCATTACGCGAAAGCAGGGATAACTCCCGGTTACAAGATTGCCGAGTTTGGTAAGGATGTTATGGGTGTTGAGCTTGAGCAGGGCAGCCCTGTAAGTGTAGAGATGTTCCGTGAAGGTGAAACGGTTGATGTTCGCGGGGTTTCGAAGGGTAAGGGTTTTGCCGGTGTTGTCAAGCGCCATAATTTCAGCGGTGGCTCGAGAACCCACGGTCAGTCTGACAGGCTGCGCGCTCCCGGTTCGGTCGGCGGTGCTTCCGATCCGTCCCGTACTTTCAAGGGTACCAAAATGGCCGGGCGCATGGGCGGCAAGACTGTCAGAGTGAAAGGACTTGAAATTGTGAAAGTAATACCGGAGTCGAATCTTCTGATTATAAAAGGAGCTGTTCCAGGCGTTAAAAACTCCTATGTGCAGATTGTTTCTTCAAACAAGTAAAAGGTGAGTACAGGGAAACATGGAACTTAAAGTTTTAAATACAGGCGGCTCGGAAACCGGTGAAGTTGTAAAGCTGAATGACGATGTGTTTGCTGCTGAAGTGTCGGAGCATGCCATGTATCTCGATGTTAAGTCCATCATGGCAAACAGGCGTCAAGGTACGCATAAGGTTAAAAACCGTTCCGAAGTCAGGGGAGGTGGTAGAAAACCTTACAGGCAGAAAGGTACCGGTCATGCCAGACAAGGTTCAACTCGCTCGCCTTTGATGGTTGGCGGCGGATCGATTTTTGGACCTGAGCCGCGTGACTATGGTCTGAAAGTCAATAAAAAAGTCAAGCGTCTTGCCCGTCGTTCCGCGTTGACAAACAAAGCACAGGAAGGCGGGATTGTTGTGGTTGAAGATTTTGTCTTCGACCAGATCAAGACGAAGCAGATGGCGGAGATACTCAAGAATCTCGGTCTCGACAGCAAAAAAACACTCATGTTGATGTCCGAGCATAACGATACCGTGGTCAAGTCGGGAAGAAATATCTCCAGGCTGAACGTTGTGGTTGCGGACAAGGCTTCTACATATGATATACTTGACAGCCAGACAGTGCTTATGCAGAAGACTGCGTTGAAGAAAATAGAGGAAACATTGGGTTAACTATAGTAGAGACAGTAAAAAGAGGTGGTTATGAGAAATCCGTTATTACAGCCCTGGCTGACAGAAAAAAGCACTCGCTTGACCGAGCGGGAAGACCAGTATGCTTTCAAGGTGAAAGCTGCTGCCGACAAAACAGATATCAAGAAAGCGGTAGAGGAGAAGTTCGGAGTTGAGGTGCAGTCGGTCCGTACTGCAAACTGTCTGGGAAAATCCAAAAGGCAGTACACGCGTAAAGGGCTGATCGCAGGCAAGAAAAGTAACTGGAAAAAGGCTGTCATCACGCTCAAAAAGGGACAGGTAATCGATTATTATTCCGGTTCGACTGACCAGGGAGAAGAAAAGAAATCCAACTAAAGGTTAGACAATAGTTTACAATGGCGATCAGGAAATTAAGCCCGGTCACGCCGGCATCAAGGTATCTTTCTTATTCGGGATTTGATGAGATTACAAAGAGCAAACCGGAAAAAAGTTTGCTTGCGCCCCTGAAAAAATCAGGAGGCAGAAATCGTGCCGGACGTATTACTTCACGGCACAGGGGCGGCGGTCATAAACGTTTTTACCGTATCATTGATTTCAAACGCAACAAGGACAATGTTCCGGCAAAGGTTGCGGCGATTGAGTACGATCCAAACCGCTCATCGAGAATTGCACTGCTGCATTATGCGGATGGAGAGAAGCGGTATATCCTGGCTCCGAAAGGATTGCGAATCGGTGATGTGTTGCAGAGCGGCGAAAAAGTGGAGGTTAAGGTTGGCAACACCATGCCTTTGAAGAATATTCCTCTTGGTACGGATGTGCATAACATCGAGATGAAGATAGGCAAGGGTGGCCAGATGGTGCGCTCGGCAGGTGCATTTGCGGTGCTTGCAGCGAAAGAGGGTGATCACGCAACGCTCAAGCTTCCGTCCGGTGAGATCCGCAAGGTTCGTATCGAGTGCCGTGCGACTATCGGTGGTATCGGTAATGACGACCATGAAAATGTTGTTCTCGGCAAGGCCGGCAGGAGCCGTTGGCTCGGAATCAGGCCGCAGACTCGCGGTATGGCAATGAACCCTGTTGATCATCCGATGGGTGGTGGTGAAGGTAAATCGAAATCAGGCGGCGGACGTAAACATCCGAAATCACCCTGGGGCCAGATTGCAAAAGGCATGAAGACCAGAAATAAAAAGAAGGCGTCGGGCAAGTTGATCGTCCGCAGCCGTAAAGCGAAATAAGAAGAGAAGCAATAATTCCAAGCAGAGGGTATTATGCCAAGATCACTGAAAAAAGGGCCGTTTATCGACAGCAGGCTGGAAAAGCGGATTCTTGAAATGAACAGTAAGGGCGAGAAGAAAGTGGTGAAAACATGGTCAAGAAGCTCGATGATATCACCTGATTTTGTCGGTCACACTATTGCGGTGCATAACGGTAAAGCACATATCCCCGTGTATGTCAGTGAGAATATGGTGGGGCACAAGCTGGGTGAATTCGCTCCAACGAGAACGTACCGCGGTCATGCAGGCGGTAAGTCTGAAAAAGGCGGATCAGCGCCCAGGAAAAAATAAACAAAATAACGCGGAAACGTTAAGGAGACATGCAAGCTAAAGCAGTATTACGACACACGCCGACATCGCCCAGGAAGATGCGCATTGTGGTGGGTCTTATTCGCGGAAAGCAGGTTGACCAGGCAAAGGCGATCCTGATGAACTCGACAAAAGCCGCATCCCGTAACATAATGCAGACACTCAAGTCCGCGGTTGCAAACTATACCCAGAAAAATCCTGACGAAAGGGCCGGTGACAATGACCTGTTTATCAAGGAGATATTTGTCGACGAAGGAGCGACTATGAAGCGTATGCTTCCGGCGCCTATGGGCCGTGCGTACAGAATTCGCAAGCGTTCGAACCATTTGACGATAGTTGTCGACAAGGTTAATCCGGCAAAATAAAAAAACAACAAGGAGCTAACATTGGGTCAGAAAGTTCATCCTACTGGATTTAGGTTGGGGATTATTAAGGACTGGACATCAAGGTGGTATGATGATGGGCCGGTAATTGCCGAGAAACTCAAGCAGGATCAGGTTATTCGAAACTATGTCAATGCGCGTCTGAAAAAAGAGCGTGCAGGTGTCGCAAGAATAGTTATCGAACGTACGACCAAGCATATCAGGATCAACATTTTTGCCGCCCGTCCTGGTGCGGTAGTCGGTAGAAAAGGAGAGGAGATCAACAATCTTTCCCAGGAACTGAGCCGTATTACCGGAAAGGAAGTGAAAATAGATGTAGTGGAGGTTGTCAAGCCTGAAGTTGAGGCACAGCTGATAGGTGAGAATATCGCTTACCAGCTCGAGAACAGGGTTTCGTTCCGGCGTGCCATGAAACAGGCTATACAGCAGGCGATGAGGGCGGGTGCCGAAGGTATCCGTATTCGTTGTGCAGGAAGGCTTGGCGGTGTTGAGATCGCCCGTGCGGAACAGTATAAAGAAGGAAAGATTCCGCTGCATACCCTCCGTGCAAATGTCGATTATGCAAGTGTTACCGCTCATACCATTGCAGGAGCGATCGGTATAAAGGTATGGGTATACAAGGGAGAGGTTCTCGTACAGCGCATCGATGCTGTTGAAGAGGAAGAGATGAAGAAAATCAGGGAACGCAGAAGCGAGCAGAGGCCGAGAGGAGCCCGTGATTCGCGTGGCAGAAGGCGCCGCAGGCCGAAAAAAAATGCCTGAGGCATAGAGAAGGGGAGGTGCCGCCAAACGCAACGATCCGAATGCGGTGCCTGTAAGAACTTTACAATCAGAAAAAGAATTGGAGTTGCCGGTATGTTAATGCCGAAGAGAGTTAAACATAGAAAAGTTCAGCGCGGCAGAATGAAAGGGAATGCGGGACGCGGAACAACCATCACGTTTGGTTCATATGGATTGAAAGCTCTTGAGCCTGCATGGATCACCAGTCGTCAGATTGAAGCTGCCCGTGTTGCGATGAACAGATATATGAAAAGGGATGGGAAAATCTGGATCAGAATTTTTCCTGACAAGCCGGTCACGAAAAAAGCGGCTGAAACTCGCATGGGATCCGGTAAAGGTACTCCCGAGTTCTGGGTTGCAGTGGTCAAACCCGGAAGAATCATGTTTGAAGCCGATGGAGTTCCTCAGGAAATTGCAACCGAAGCTTTCAGGCTCGCGGCAAAAAAGCTGCCGATCAAGACCAAGTTTATCGTTCGGCCTGATCTCGAAGGTTAATGTGCTAAACAGACAGAAGAGAATCACCATGAAAAAGCATGAAATAGCAGCAATGAGCAAGCAGGAGCTTGTGGATAGCATCAGAGAACTGGAAGACAGGCTAGCGGATCTGAAATTTTACAAAGTTATTGAGCCGCCGCAGAACCCGATGGTGTTTCGTAATTCCCGCCGGGATATCGCGAAAATGAAAACCAGACTGCGCCAGCTTGAAATGCAGAAAGGCAGCGAAGCCTGAAGCGTATTACAAGAGATTGATCAAAGGGGGAAACTAAAAACCGGAAAACTGCAATGGTAAAAAGCGCAGAAGAAAGAAGTCGAAAGAAAAGCTGGGTAGGCAAAGTTGTCAGTGATAAAATGGACAAGGCGATTATCATTGCCGTCGAGCGCAGGGTTCAGCATCCAGTCTATAAAAAGTATTTCAAGAAGACGACCCGCCTGATGGCTCATGATCAGAACAACGAGGCGGGTGTCGGTGACATTGTCAAGGTGACTGAGTGCAGGCCGCTGAGCAAGAGAAAAAGCTGCCGGTTGGTTGAGGTCGTTGAAAAGGCAAAATAAGCCTGATTTCCAATTTCATTTTTTAATAAAGTTGAAGTACGATGATCCAGAAAGAGACAAATCTGGTTGTGGCCGATAACAGCGGCGCTAAAAAAGTTCGATGCATTCATGTATTCGGCGGTACGGGGAGGCGCTATGCCGGTCTTGGGGATCAGATAATGGTAACCGTGAAGGCGGCAGTTCCCGGTGGTGTCGTCAAGAAAAAGGAAGTGACAAGGGCCGTTGTGGTTCGCTGTGCCAAGGAACAGAGAAGAAAGGATGGTTCATATATTCGCTTTGACGAAAATGCCGTTGTATTGCTCAATGCGCAGGGCGAGCCTCGTGGAACACGTATTTTCGGTCCGGTCGCAAGGGAGCTGAGGGACAGAAAGTATATGAAGATTGTGTCTCTGGCCCCGGAGGTACTGTAGGCCGGAAACGTAAAAGCGGGAGTAACTCAGTTGGTAGAGTCACAGCCTTCCAAGCTGTTGGTCGCGGGTTCGAGTCCCGTCTCCCGCTCATGATTTTGTGAAAACATATCTCCAGGATGAAACATGAAAACAGGTATTAAACAGGTTAAGCTGCATGTAAAGAAAAACGATACTGTTGTTGTCATTGCAGGTAACGACAGGGGGAAGACAGGTAAGGTGCTGAGAGTGTACCCCCAGAAAAACAGAGTGATCGTTGAAGGGGTGAACATCAGAAAGCGCCATGTTCGTCCATCACAAACGCATCCGCAGGGGGCTATTGTAGAACGCGAGTTTCCGATTCATGCGTCGAATGTGAAGAAAAGTTAATCAGTTCATGAGTCACCGCAGGATGACCAAGACCATCCTGCCTAATGTTACAGAAGAAGATGCCAAAGAAAACCAAAAAAGCGCAAAGCACCGAGATTCCAAAGCCCCGCTTGGAAGTTGCTTACAAAGATGCAGTCGTTCCGACACTTATGGAGCGGTTCAAGTATAAAAATATTATGATGGTGCCGAAGCTCTCCAAAATATCGGTCAATATCGGTGTTGGCGAAGCTGCGGCGGAACCGAAGCTTCTTGAAACTGCAATTCAGGAGCTTTCCCAGATTACCGGTCAGAAGCCCCAGATCCGCAAGGCAAGGAAAGCTATTTCAAACTTCAAACTTCGCCAGGGACAGGCCATTGGCTGCAGGGTTACGCTGAGGAAGAAATATATGTATGAATTTCTGGAGAGGTTTGTTACATTGGCCGTCCCGAGAATCCGCGACTTCCGGGGGCTGAGCACCACCAGCTTTGATGGCCGCGGGAATTACACGGTAGGAGTCAGGGAGCAGATCATATTTCCCGAGATCGATATCGACAAGGTGCCGAGAATTCAGGGCATGGATATCAGTTTTGTGACAACAGCGAAGACTGACGAAGAGGCATTTGCACTGCTTTCCGAGCTTGGTATGCCGTTTAGAAAAAAGAACAACTAATCAAGAGACAAGATGGCAAAGAAAAGCGTGATCGCAAGAAACGAAAAGAGAAGGGCGCTGGTTGAGAGATACGCCGCCAAGCGTGAAGAGCTGAAAAAAGCCGGAGACTACGAAGCCCTCAGGAAACTCCCGAGAAACAGTTCTTCCAGCAGGGTCAGAAACCGCTGTGTGCTGACAGGAAGGGGCCGCGGTGTTTATGAGAAGTTTGGTCTCTGCCGTCAGATGTTCCGCAAGCTTGCTCTCGAAGGCAAACTGCCCGGAGTGAGAAAAGCAAGCTGGTAGCATAACCGGCACCCTGTGTCATGCGACAAAAGATTTTATTTCGAAAGTAATTAACAGTGTACTATGCCTGTAACCGATTCAATTGCCGACTATATTACCCGTATCAGAAATGCGGGCAATGCAAAAAACACAACTACGGATGTACCGTACTCCAAGCTGAAAGAGAACGTTTCAAAGCTGCTTGTTGAAAAAGGCTATATCAAGAACTACACGGTGATAACTGCCGACAAGTTCCCTTTCATAAGGGTTGAGTTGAAGTACGCCGATAATGGTTCACCGGCTATCAAGGAGATTACGAGGGTAAGCAGGCCAGGAAGAAGGGTATATGAGGGCAAGGACCTGAAAAAATACCTGGGTGGACTCGGACTTTTTATTGTTTCGACTTCGAAGGGTGTTATTACCGATAAAGAGGCCAGAGAGCAGGGTATAGGCGGTGAAGTCCTGTTCCGTATTCTATAATTAACAAGCCAAAGCGTTTAGGGACTATCATGTCAAGAATAGGAAAAATGCCAATCAAGCTGGCAGAGCAGGCAAAGATCGAGATTAAAGACAACCTTATCACTGTTTCCGGGCCGAAAGGAGCATTGCAGCAGGCCATGGTACCGGAAATTACGGTAGACATTAACGACGGCGAAGTTACCGTGAAACGTATCGATGACAGCAAACGCTCAAGGGCCATGCATGGTTTGTACAGAATGCTCATCAGCAACATGGTCGAGGGAGTAACTGCAGGGTTTACCAAGAAGCTGCTCATCAACGGTGTAGGTTTCCGTGCCGAGAAAAAGAGCGAGTTTCTTGCGCTGTCACTCGGGTTTTCACATATGATTTATTTTAAAGCTCCCGAAGAGATAGCTATCGAATGTCCCGATCCGACATCTATCGTCGTTAGCGGCATTGACAAGGCTCTTGTCGGACAGGTGGCCGCGAAAATTCGCTCATTCCGCAAGCCTGAACCGTACCGCGGCAAGGGTATCAAATATGTGGATGAAGTTGTACGCCGCAAAGAAGGAAAAGCTGCGGGTAAGTAACACATAACTACATGAAACAAGACAAGTAACTGTCAGTAATAACATTTCAGGGTCAAGATAATGGGACAAGTCGAAAAAGCTGCACGCAGGCAGAAAATCAAGAAACGCAGCAAAGCCAGAGGTCAGGGGACTGCAGATAAGCCGAGACTTTGCGTATACAGGAGTTTGTCGCAGATTTATGCACAGTTGGTTGATGATGGCAGCGGGGTTACTCTTCTGTCTGTTTCAAGCATGTCGAAAGAGAACAAGGAAATGAAGGGCACAAAAACAGAGATCAGCCATGCTGTCGGAAAGCAGGTGGGTGAAAAGGCTGTCGAGAAGGGAATTACAAAAGTGGTATTCGACCGTAACGGGTTTCGGTATCATGGCAGGGTACAGGCTCTTGCGGATGGTGCCAGAGAAGCCGGGCTGGTCTTTTAAAACAATACAAAGAGAGTGTTCATGGCGAAGAAAACAGCGAAAAATATCAGACCTGGTGAGTTAAACCTGAAAGAGAAGCTGGTCCATATCAACAGAACCGCAAAGGTTGTCAAGGGTGGAAAGAGATTCGGTTTCAATGCTATCGTTGTTGTCGGTGACAAGGAAGGGCATGTCGGTTACGGACTCGGCAAGGCGAATGAAGTACAGGATGCAATCGCAAAAGGTGTTGAGGACGGAAAGAAGAATGTTATAAAGGTTCCTATTGTCAAGGGTACTATTCCTCATCAGATTGTGGCCAAGTACGGTTCGGCAAAAGTTATGATGAAACCAGCGACGCCGGGTACGGGTTTGATTGCAGGCGGTGCAGTTCGCGCTGTTCTTGAAATGGCCGGTGTTCATGATATTCTGGCCAAGTCGCTTGGTTCGTCAAACCCTCATAATGTCGTAAAAGCCGCGATCAGGGGCCTTGAGACCATATCCGATGCCTATGATGTTGCTGAAAGACGTTCAAAAAGTTTGAAAGAGGTTTTTGAAAGCTAAACAGAGCGTGTGGAATAATGAGTGATAAAAAGATTACCATCACCCAGGTACGCAGCATGATCGGGTGCACCAAAAAACAGAAAGCTACCATCAAGGCGCTGGGTCTCGGAAGGCCAAGTTACAAGGTTCAAAAGCCGGACAATCCCTGCACGAGAGGTCAGATCAGGGTTGTTCAGCATATGGTAAAAGTCGAAGAGCAGTAAGAGTTTCAATAATTGCAAGTCAGGGATTGAAAAAAATGGATTTAAGTTCGCTAAGTCCTGCCAAGGGTGCGGTAAAGAACAGGAAACGAATTGGCCGGGGACCGGGGTCAGGAAAAGGGACGACTGCCGGAAAGGGCAACAAGGGGCAGCAGTCAAGAAGCGGTTATTCCCGTCCGATATCTGAGGGCGGCCAGATGCCGATTTATAGAAGGCTTCCCAAGTTCGGGTTTACCAAACCAAACAGAAAGAACGTTGTTGCGGTAAATCTGTCACAGATTGCGCAGTGGATTGAAAACGAAAAAGCGTCATCCGAAATTACGGTTGAGGATCTCAAGCGACTTTGCAGTGCAAGCAGGGCCGATTATTTTAAGATTCTCGGAAACGGAGAGCTGAAATCTCCGGTGATCATAACCGCACATTTCGTCAGCAAGAGTGCCGAAGAGAAAATAAAGCAGGCGGGCGGCACGATTACGATTGCCCAGAGAACCCTTCTTGAAGCTGAAAGAATCAAAGATCTCCCGCTTGAAGAGGGTCTGATGAAGCCGAAAGCACGTGTGAAAAAAACAAAAGCAAAAAAGTCATGAACCTCTCATTGATCACTTATGAAGCTGACTGAGAGCCTGCAGAACATCAATAAAATTCCTGAATTGCGGCAGCGAATCCTTTATACGCTGCTGCTCTTGATTATTTACAGAATAGGATCGCATATAACGCTTCCCGGAGTCGATGCGTCTGCGGTATCAGGGGCATCTCAAACGCATGCCAGTGATCTGTTCGGCCTGTTTGACATGTTTGTCGGGGGCGCGTTTGCAAGGGCGTCGATTTTCTCTCTGGGGATCATGCCCTACATCTCATCCGCAATTATCATCCAGCTGCTCGGAGCTGTGACACCTTATTTCCAGAAGCTGCAGAAGGAAGGGGAAGAAGGGCGACAAAAAATCAATCAGTACACCCGTTATGGAACGGTTTTTATAGCATCGCTCCAGGCCTGGGGGGTAAGTGTCAGCCTTGCAAGCCCGGCGTCATTTGGCCGTGTCGTTGTTCCCGATCCGGGGTTCTTTTTCCTGTTTTCGACGGTACTGATTCTTACTGCCAGCACGCTCTTTATCATGTGGCTCGGTGAGAAAATCACCGAAAGCGGTATTGGTAACGGAATATCCCTCATTATTATGATCGGTATTCTTGCCGGATTTCCACAATCGCTCGTTGCGGAGTTTCAGTCCGTAGCCCTGGGAAGCAAGAACTGGATCATCGAGTTTGTCATTCTTGCCCTTATGGTGGTGATTGTCGCGGCTGTCGTGGTACTTACCGTGGGTACGCGGCGTATTCCCGTCCAGCACGCGAAAAGAGTCGTTGGACGAAAAATGTACGGAGGCGGTACCCAATACATTCCGATGAGGGTGAACACCGCCGGCGTTATGCCTATTATTTTCGCCCAGTCCATCATGTTTCTTCCCAGCACGTTCCTCTCATTCTTTCCCGAGAGTGAGATTATGCAAAATGTAGCCAACGTGTTTGCCTACGATTCCTGGTGGTATGCAATCATGTTCGGTTCCATGATTGTCTTCTTCACCTATTTTTATACTGCTATTGCGTTCAATCCGAAAGAAGTGGCCGATACAATGCGCCGCCAGGGCGGTTTTATCCCGGGTGTTCGTCCTGGAAAAAGCACCGCTGATTTTATAGACAATATTCTAACCAGGATCACTCTTCCCGGGGCCATATCTCTGGCCTTTATTGCTGTTCTGCCCACGTTTCTTACAAAATTCGCTAATGTAACTCCAGGCTTCGCACAGTTTTTCGGCGGCACAAGTCTCCTGATTATTGTCGGCGTCGGACTTGATACGCTTCAGCAAATCGAAAGCCATTTGCTGATGCGTCACTATGACGGGTTTATGAAGTCGGGCAAAGTGCGCGGCCGCCGATAGAGGTGATGCAGAGGAACGTATGATCACGATCAAAAGTCAAAGAGAAATCGAGCTGATGAGAGCGTCAGGCGCCATTGTCGCCCAGGTGCTTGACATGATAGGCCGTGAGATCCGTGAAGGCATGGCAACCCTCCAGCTTGACCGTATGGCTGAAGATTATATCCGTGATCATGGCGGTGTGCCGAGTTTTCTCAACTACACTCCCAAGGGTGATCCGAATGTAACCCCCTACCCCGCGACGCTTTGTGTTTCCATCAACGAAGAGGTGGTTCATGGAGTTCCGAGTAAGAAAAGGATTATCAAAGAGGGTGATATTGTTTCCGTTGATTGCGGTGCCTACAAGGGGGGCTACCACGGAGACTCGGCGCGAACTTACATCATAGGTGATGTTCCGCCGGAAGTCAGGAAGCTGGTTACCGTGACCAGGGAGTGTCTCGAACGGGGGATTGCGCAGGCCGTTGCGGGAAATCGCTTACACGATATCTCCGCTGCTGTCGAGGAGCATGCCCGTTCAAACGGCTTCAGTGTCATTGAAAATATGGTAGGCCACGGGATCGGCAGTGAATTGCACGAGGAGCCGGCTGTGCCGAATTACGGGCGGAAAAATACCGGTGTCAAGCTTCGCGAAGGAATGGCCCTTGCTATCGAGCCTATGATAGCACTGGGAAGGTCCAGAAAAGCCGTTTCGAAAAACGGCGCATGGGTGGCAGTAACCGAAGATGGTAAACCTTCGGCTCATTTTGAACATACAATTATCGTGCGGAAAAAAAGTGCCGAAATCATGACGCTGCCATGAATGGAGGTGTTTTTTTAATCCTGAACTGAAAAAAAGGAGTCGGTAACATTGGCGAAGGAAGAGGCAATTGAAGTTGAAGGTGAAATTCTCGAAGCACTGCCGAACGCACAGTTCAAGGTGAAGCTCGAGAACGGCCTGGAGATCCTGGCACATGTATCAGGGAAAATCCGAATGCACTATATCAGGATACTTCCCGGCGACAAGGTTAAGGTTCAGATTTCCCCGTACGATTTGACCAAGGGAAGGATAACCTACAGGTACAAATAATCCCGGGGACAAGTAATTCCCGAAAACAGATGTAAGGTTGATTATTTCTTGAGAATTTTGTTATATTAAAGGCCTTTTCTGTTTTAGGTCGATAATTATACCACAAGGTGGGGTTAATCATGAAAGTTTATTCATCAATAAAAAAACGCTGTGAACACTGCCGCATTATCAGGCGTAAAGGAAAGAGGTTTGTGATTTGCAGGGTAAACCCGAGTCACAAGCAGCGCCAGGGTTGATAAGGCGGGTTTAAAGAATAACGAATTACAAAGAAGACTATGAGGATTGCTGGGGTGAATTTGCCGCTAAACAAGCATGCTGTTATTGCCTTGACACATATTTACGGCATCGGTAGGACATCTGCAAAAAGTATTCTTGAACGGGCCGGTATTGATCCTGCGAGAAAAATCTCCGAGCTTAACGATGAAGAGGCTCATTCAATAAGGGAGATTGTTGCCGAAGATTACATTGTCGAAGGTCAGGCAAGAGGTGAACAACAGTTGTCCATCAAGCGGTTGATGGATATCGGCTGCTACAGGGGACTCCGTCACAGGCGTTCACTCCCGGTGAGGGGTCAGCGTACACAGACCAATGCCAGAACACGAAAAGGCAGGCGCAAAACTGTCGCTGGTAAGAAAAAGGCGGTTAAGAAGTAATAGTCCGTAGTTGAGATTCCTAACAAAGATACCAAAGATTGTAAAGATACATGGCTACAACAAGCAGGAAAAAGAAGAAGGTAAAAGTTACTCCTGAAGGCACGGTGCATATAAAGGCCTCGTTCAACAACGTGCTGGTAACCATTACCGACATGCAGGGGAACACGGTTTCCTGGTCGAGCGCCGGTAAAAATGGTTTTAAAGGGTCTAAAAAAAATACCCCGTATGCCTCGCAGGTGACATCTGAAGCCGCCGCCAAAGAAGCCTATGATCTTGGTATGCGGTACGTGCATGTGTTCATTAAAGGACCCGGCTCGGGAAGAGATGCTGCAATCAGGGCTCTTCAGGGGGCAGGTCTGGAGGTGAAGTCCATCAAGGATATCACTCCCCTGCCGCATAACGGCTGCAGGCCGCCTAAACGCAGAAGGGTTTGATCTCCCTTTATATACCAAGAATATTTTCAATGAGTTAATGTGATATGGCACGATTCAGAGGTTCAATAACTAAAGTATCAAGAAGGTTGGGAGTTGCGCTTTCGCCTAAAGCTGAAAAATACCTTGAAAAGCGCCCTTACGCACCGGGTGAACATGGGCAGTCTCGAAGAGGTAAGGTTTCAGAGTACGCACTGCAGCTTCGTGAAAAACAGAAAATGAAATATCTGTACGGTGTGCTTGAAAAGCAGTTCCGCAACTACTACAAGAAAGCTGTTGGTCAACGCGGTATTACCGGTGACAACCTGGTGAAACTTCTTGAAAGACGTTTTGATAATGTTGTTTTCCGGGCAGGTTTTTCACCTTCGAGAGCCGGTGCGAGACAGCTTGTAACTCATGGCCATCTTCTGATTAACGGAAAGAAAGTTAATATCCCTTCATATTCGTTGAAACCGGGTGACGCTATTGAATTCAGGCAGAAAAGCCAGAACATGGATGCGGTTACAGACTCGCTCAATAAAGCTCCGGAATCACGCATACCTTCATGGATCCAGGTCGACAAGGCGCACCAGAAAGCGGTATTTCTGACAGTACCTGAGCGGGAGGAAGTACAGGAGCCTTTTAACGAACAATTGGTTGTTGAGTTGTACTCCAAATGATTTTAATGAACCCCTAAGGTATAAAGACCATGATATACCAAATGCAGATGCCTGAGAAGATTGATGTCGATGAAGGAACGCATAATGATAGAAACGGAACATTTATAGCTCAGCCTCTCGAGAGAGGGTATGGCGTTACACTGGGCAATGCAATGCGCAGAGTGCTTCTGGCATCGCTGCCGGGTACAGCTATTACCGGGGTAAAAATCGATGGCGTTTTTCATGAATTCTCTGCAATTGACGGAGTTCGTGAAGATGTTCCCGAGATTATTCTCAACCTGAAAAAAGTGCGGTTCAAATCCTCAAACAAGAGAAGCTGCAAAACATCGCTGACCATAGAAGGACCGGCCGATGTTACCGCCGGGGATATTGTTGCACAGGAAGGAGAGTTTGAGGTACTCAACCGCGATCTGCACATCGCTACGGTCAATGAGGGCGCTAAAATGAGTATGGACATCTACATTGGCCGCGGCAGGGGGTATGTTCCTGCCGAAGAGAATCGTGGTGAAGGGATGCCTATCGGATTTATTGCTCTCGACGCGATCTTTACTCCTATAAAAAACGTGAAGTTCTCTGTTGAGAATACGCGAGTGGGCCAGCGTACTGATTACGAAAAGATGATTCTCGATGTTGAGACTGACGGTTCCATATCTCCTGATGATTCGATAAGCCTTGCAGGCAAGATTATCAACGAGCATGTCTCGCTTTTTGCTAATTTCTCGCCGACCGAGGAAGAGTTTACCGAAGAGGAATACAAGCAGCAGGATGACGAGTTTGAAAACATGCGCAAGCTGCTGCAAACCAGAATCGAAGACCTCGATCTCTCGGTTCGTTCCCATAACTGCCTGCGGCTTGCCGAAATCGAAACACTGGGTGATCTGGTTTCCCGTAAGGAAGAAGAGCTTCTTACTTACAAGAATTTCGGCAAGAAATCCCTGATGGAACTTAAGGAACAGCTTGAAAAGTCCGAACTGAAATTTGGTATGGATATCACCAAATATCAGATGAAAGGATAACCAGGATAAAAAGATTTTTTTGAATTTTTGAGAGTGCCTCTATTTATTGTCATGAGCGGTTCAAGTGCGAGGCGAACGGAGCGCAGAAACCCTCTCCTATCCGCTCAACGAAGCAATTGAGTCGCGGAATAAATAAATAGAGGTACTCTTGAGAGAACCTTGCAGTTATGCGCAAAGTAAAGTCAGCAAAAAAACTTGGGCGGACAGCAACCCATAGGAAAGCAACTCTGGCTAATTTATCAACACAGTTGTTGCTGCATAAACGTATAGAAACCACCGAGGCAAAAGCCAAGGAGACACGGAAGTACGTTGAAAAAATCATTACGAAGGCAAAAGACGGGACTGTTCATGCACAGCGTATGATCTTTCGGAAAATTCGTGACAAAGCTGCTGTACGCGAACTGTTTGAAGATATCGTCGGCAAGGTGGCCGATAGGGACGGCGGTTATACAAGAGTAGTCAAGCTTGTGCCCCGATACGGTGACGCAGCGAAGATGGCTGTACTCGAGCTTGTCGACTATGCTGAAGCTTCGGCAGCAGCGCCGAAAAAAGCAAAACAGGATCGCTCGAAACGTGTTCGTGGCTCGAAAAAGGCAGAAGCTGCACCAGAGGAGAGCGAAACTGTTGCTCCTGAAGCTGCTGCTCCTGCTGAAAACGAAGCAGAGGCACCAGAAGAAAAGTAAGCAGCGTTCTTGTCTCCCCAACGATCATACCTATTGATATAAGGCATTTCGAAAGCTGAACAAGTTTTCGAGGTGCCTTTTATTTAGGGCACCTCTATTAATTGTCAGAAACCCCTTTCTATCCGCCCAACGAAGTATTCGGGTCGCGTAACAATAGAGGTGCCCCTTGTGGGTATTGTTGTCGCTTATCTGCAAGCAATAACTACATATTTTTTATGAAAACACTTGTCGAAAGCATCGATCGGAAAAAGTGTGACATCGGCGGGAAACCCGTTGTTTTTATTCGCTGCGTTCAGTGCTTCCTGAACCTCTTTTTCAAGATCACCTCCTTTAAGGCATACGAGCATTCCTTCAGGAAGCAGGAGTTTTTCTGCGTAGCTGCATAAGCGGCTGAGCGGGGCGACCTGGCGGCTGAGAACCGTATCAAATTCCACACTTTTCAGCTCTTCCGCCCTGACTTTCTTGGCCAGAACATTTTTAAGCCCGAGAGTCTTTACCATATCCTGACATGCCTTGATTTTTTTTCCTGTTGCGTCTATCAACAGAAACGGCGTTTCAGGGAATGCGATTGCAAGAGGAATGCCGGGCAGTCCACCTCCCGTACCAATGTCAAGCACCTTTTCGTCAGGTTTGAAGGGATGGAAAAGCCCGATGAGGAGGGAATGAAAAATATGCCGGATAAGCAGGGGTGTTTTTTCCTTTCGGCTCACAAGATTGAGTGTCTTGTTGGCTGAATTAAGAAGGCGGGCATACTGCTCCAGTTGTCGGAGCTGATGGTTATCCAGCATGAGCCCCTTGTCAGCACATGCTTTCCGGATTGTATCTATATCGCGAGCTTTTGTCATTCATCAAACATCATGGGAGGACAGACCGCGGTCTTTCAGGTTCACCTGAAAAAAATGGTAAATTACATATAAAGTATAAATTACTGAAGGGCACCTCTATTAATTGTCGTGAGCGACCTGAAGACAAGGCGGACGGAGCGCAGAAGCCCTCTACTATCCGCCCAACGAAGTATTCGGGTTGCGCAACAAATTATAGAGGTGCCCTGAACTGAGCTTTTAACATTGTGTTGCATACATCCTGAAGAAATGATATAACCGCAATGATGCAGTTTCCGGCAAAGCATGTATACGCAGTGATCATGGCCGGAGGAACCGGTGGCCTGATGCTGTGGCCCTATTCAAGAAAGAAGAACCCCAAACAGTTTATAGATGTTTTCGGCAGCGGGACAATGGTTGAGTCTGCTATTGCCCGCTTGAAGGATTTCATTCTGCCCGAGAATATCTATGTGGTTACACATGTTCAGGGGGAGATGATGATGAGGCGTTTTCTTCCATGGTTCCCTTCCGAAAACGTTCTTGTCGAGCCGGTCGCGAGAGATACAGCGCCCTGTATAGCACTTGCCACCGCCTATATAAGCAAAAGGGATCCCGATGCAGTGATGATTGCTGTCCCGGCTGATCTTCTGGTGCTTGACGAGCTATCGTTTGTTGAAATACTGAAGGCAGGAGTTTCTGTTGCGCAGGACAAAAAAAGTATAGTGACCATAGGTGTAACCCCGGACCGTCCTGAACCGGAGTACGGCTATATCCAGGTTGATAAACCCCGGGCTGCTGATGACATTTTGCCGGGCAGTACTATTTCCCTGTTTTCCGTCAGGGCATTTGCAGAAAAACCGGATATAAAGACCGCCCAGGAATTTATCGACAGCGGTGATTTTTACTGGAACAGCGGTATATTGCTATGGCATATTGATGTTATCCGCCGTGAGTTTGAGCGTTCCATGCCCGATCTTTACAAGGATTTGCAATGCATCTATGACTCTATCGGTTCGGGCCGGGAACGTGCCGTGATTGAGGATGTTTACAGCTGGATACATCCTGTGTCAATTGCCTACGGTATTATGGAGCACGCTGAATCTGTCTACATGCTTGCAGGAAGTTTTGGATGGACGGATCTCGGTAGCTGGGATGATGTTCTCAAAATTGAGAAGAAAGATCATCCTGAAGCAGGGGTTGCCGATGCAAATCTGGTACAGGTAGATACGGCAAACAATTTTGTGAAAAAGCCGCGCGATAAGGCTGTGGTTATTGTCGGTCTTGCAGATATTATCGTTATCGACACCAAAGATGCCCTTCTGATATGCCGCAAGGGCCATTCACAGGATGTACGCAAGGTTGTGGATGTGCTTCGCAGAGAAGGGTTGGAGGATTACTTGTAGAGCAGCATTTACCATACTCCAGGCACGAGACGAAAACGCACCCGTTCGGCGTACTCTTCGTATCCCTCCAGCTCCCGGTGCAAGGTGCGGTCCTCACAGGCTGTTCGGATGACGAGCAGTAAAACTGCGATGAAAGCCGGGAGGAAAGCCCACCACGAACCGAGCAGGAAAGGGACCGGCAGAATAAAACCTAGAATAGTTGCAAGATAACCGGGATGGCGGATAATGTGGTACGGACCGGAATCAATTACCCGGTGGTTGAGGTCGTGTTGTATACGGACTGTTTTCTCAAAGTGAGGATTCACTGTCATAGCTGCTGTCGTAACCACAACGTGGAAAGCGTAGAGCAAAAA
>RAZP01000011.1 GCA_004028745.1 Prosthecochloris sp. | reverse complement strand
TTTCTCGAAATAGAAGACCGTTACCAGAGCTTTCTTGACCTCTCAAAAATCGAAGAATAAGTCAATCTCTATGAGACGGTCTCATAAGTCTTGCAATTTGTCTTTATAGAGTCATCCTCGGGCTTGACCCGGGGCTCCATCTTCCAACGAAAGTCAGCATGGATGCCGGATCAAGTCCGGCATGACTCACCGATTCGTAATGACTGTTAATCGTTAAGCAGTGCTTTTGAGACCGCCTCCCGCAATCGTAACCTGTAACCAAGAGCGATGGAGCAGCTTACAAACCTTGATTTCAGCATCATTGCCGGATATCTGGTGCTTACCCTGCTTATCGGCCTTTATTTTTCAAAAAAGGCGTCACAAAACATCGGCGAGTTTTTTCTGTCAGGAAGGCAGCTGCCCTGGTGGATTGCCGGAACCGGCATGGTTGCCACCACCTTCGCCGCCGATACACCGCTCGCTGTTACAGGGTTGGTAGCTAAACATGGCATCGCCGGCAACTGGCTCTGGTGGACGTTTGTGTCAGGAGGCATGCTCACGGTATTTTTCTTTGCACGGCTGTGGAGACGCGCAAACATACTCACGGACCTTGAATTCATCGAGCTTCGCTACAGCGGCAAACCGGCGCAGTTCCTGCGCGGTTTCAAAGCAATCTACTTCGGGCTGTTTATCAATGCAGTAATCATCGGCTGGGTTAATCTTGCCATGTACAAGATCATAAGGATAATGCTGCCGGAACTGAACCCGGAGCTGACGATTATAGCATGTGTATTGCTCACAACACTTTACTCCGGTCTTTCAGGCCTCTGGGGGGTAACCATCACCGACACGGTACAGTTCGTCATATCCATGACCGGGTGCATTGTGCTCGCCGTACTTGCCCTCCAGGCCCCGGAAATCACCGAGGCTGGAGGTATTACCAACGCCCTTCCCGAATGGATGTTTGACTTTTTTCCTGTAATAACAGACAAAGCTTCATCAGACAGTTTCGGCTCCGCATATGAACTTACTTTCGCTTCATTCGCAGCTATGGCGTTTATTCAGTGGTGGGCGTCATGGTATCCCGGCTCCGAACCGGGAGGAGGAGGGTATATCGCACAGCGTATGATGAGCGCTAAAGATGAAAAACATTCGTTGCTTGCGACCCTCTGGTTCATTGTCGCGCACTATTGCCTGAGGCCGTGGCCATGGATCATTGTCGGGCTTGCAAGCTTGGTGCTTTTCCCTGATTTGCCAGCGGATCAAAAAGAGGACGGTTTTGTTTACGTCATGCAGTACATTCTGCCGCCTGGCTTGAAAGGACTGCTTATCGCTGCGTTTCTTGCTGCTTACATGTCCACTCTCTCGACCCATCTCAATTGGGGAACCAGCTACCTGGTGAACGATTTCTACAAACGTTTTATCAAAAAGAATGCCTCCTCAAGGCATTATGTGGTAATCTCGAAGCTTTTTACAGCCTGCGTCGCCTTGTTCGCACTTTTTATAACATTCTTTGTCCTGGAAACCATCACCGGAGCATGGGAGTTCATTATCCAGTGCGGCGCCGGAACAGGATTTGTACTCATCCTGCGCTGGTACTGGTGGAGACTGAATGCGTGGTCGGAAATCATCTCGATGATAGCTCCTTTTGCCGCCTATACATGGATCATATTGTTTACCGACATCACCTTTCCCTATTCCATGTATTTCATCGTTTCCTTTACCATCGTGTCAACGCTGCTTACCACTTACGCCACGCCTGCAACCGATGAAAAACAGTTGCAAACGTTCTATACAACCACGAGGGTGGGGGGAATACTCTGGAAGAAAGTATCCGAGAAGCTGCCTGACATAGAACCGGACAAGGGATTCCTCAGACTCTTCGCCGACTGGGCAGGCGGTGTTATTCTGGTTTATTCGATTCTTTTCGGGACAGGAAAAATCATTTTTGGCGACCTGTTACAGGCAGCCGCGTATTATGGAGTAGCTCTGGTCGCCGGTATTTATATTTACACCGACCTGAACCGCAGGGGCTGGAACAGCCTAAGGCAGTGAAGGCAAAAGCAGAAACGGTCAAATCATACCCATAGAAAAGATATGTCCAACCTGAACATAATTCTCGCCTCGCAGTCTCCCCGCCGCCGGGAACTTCTGGAGATGATGCAATTACCGTTCACGACAGTTCCGGCAGATGTCGACGAAACCTTCGACCCCGGCTTGACAATACCCGACAATATTATGAATATCGCGGAACAAAAAGCACGTGCCATCGCCCGAAAATTAACTGCGGACACAACCAGCACCGCAGTGCTCGGTGCAGATACCACCGTAGTTTTCGGAGAAATGCCTTTGGGAAAACCTTCGGGATATGACGAAGCATACGGAATGCTTGAAACGCTTCAGGGAACAACCCATGAAGTCATGACAGGTTTCGCCTTGCTCCATGGGGCCGCCTGCCAAACCGATTGCGTGACAACCCTGGTAGAATTCACCCCCATGACCGGACAGGAAATAAAGCACTACATCGACACGCAAAAACCCTTTGACAAAGCAGGGGCTTACGGCATCCAGGATCCCTTCATGTCTTGTTTCATTCGGCGCATTGAGGGCTGTTACTATAATGTTGTAGGCCTCCCCCTGTCTCGCATATACACGGTTATGCGCGATCTCGGATTAGTATAATGGCGAGCGTGAAACATCCAAAACAAAGCAAGCCGGTTGTTGTGATAACCGGCCCTACAGCTTCGGGAAAATCTTCACTGGCCCATGCAGTGGCAAAAACAATCGGAGCTGAAATCGTTTCGGCCGATTCACGGCAGGTATACCGCAACATGGATATAGGCACCGCAAAACCTTCCCTGGAAATGCTCGAAGAGGTACCGTATCACTTTGTAAACGAAAAAGAGATTGAAGAAGAGTACAATGCCGGTGATTTTGTTTCCGATGCAATGCTGCGCATGTTGTCCATCCATGAAAAAGGCAGCGATGTCATTGTCGTTGGCGGCTCGACCCTCTATATCGAAGGCCTCCTTTACGGCTTCGCGGACCTTCCGGCCAGAAACCCGCAGATCAGGCGTGAACTTGAAGAAGAACTGAAAACCGCGGGGAGCAACG
>RAZP01000010.1 GCA_004028745.1 Prosthecochloris sp. | reverse complement strand
GTGGTCATGTAGACGTGCATGATGACGAAGCCGATCAGCATGTATGCAAGCAACGTATGAATAACCGCAATGGGCTCGATCCAGTCAGGGTTCATCCCGAGGGAAACAAGTTCGTTGAAGTAGAAATAAGCAAATCCGAAAATGATCTGGAGCGGCAGCCCGACAAGGGTCAGCATCAGGTAGGTGATTCTCTGCAAAGGATTGAGCCGGGAAATTTCGTTCTTCTTGAAAGGATGCGGCTCGTTTTTGAATATACCGATCAGGTAGTACCGGACTTGTGCCAGGATTTTTTCCAACAGGTTTCCCTCGGTAAGATACTGACGAAAATCGCCGGTTGTTGTGTACCAGAAAAAAGCCAGCACAATGAAGGTGACCAGCCCCCATGCAAGCGCATTGTGCACATGAAATGCCGTTTCATACCCCATAACATGGAAAAGACCATGTACCTCAAGACCGGTAACCAGCAATGAAAAAATTATCACTGCTTGCATCCAGTGCCAAAAGCGTTGAAATCGTGCATATAGATAAACCTTTCTCATAGCGTACCTTCCTTTTTCATCCGTTTATGGGACATAAACCTCAGAATACCGTGAATGACCACACCGGTCAAAGAACCAATAATGACAATCAGGCCGAATATTTCAACAAACCCGCTGGCATCCCTGCCCGGCAGGTAAAAGCCTCCCAGCTTTTCAAGCCTTCCGTTACGGGAGTGGCAATCGACGCAAGACAGGGCCTTGTCTTTCGGAGAAACCATATGGGAAATCGGCCAGTACATCTCCGTTTCAACAAAATCATATTTTCCACTGTATTCCAGACCTGCGTACTCCATTCCTCCGGCAATCGATTTCTCCCAGTCGAAATCGGACCAGTAGGCCCCGCTCCCTTTAGCCCCGAAAAGCTTCGGTTTCACGAAACGCTTGAGTTGAGGGTCATACGGCTGTTTTCCCCGATGTACCTTGAAAGGCCAGATTCGTGAAAGCGAATCTCCTGGCTCTCCGTCGGGATGATTGATCGCAACAACTCCTGAATCGTCGATCTCGGTCAGAAACGTCACGTAATTCATCTCCCCGTTGAACCAGCGGTATTCCGGTACAATATCCTTCGCCCACTCGAATTCGCCTTTCTTGGTCATGTAGACCAGATGCCCCGTTGAATCTTTTAGGGTTATATGCCCCCCTGTTGTATCATGTTTTCCAGCTTTTGACCAGTCCCACCAGACCTTGGTAGGACGCTCTTTTGCAATGGCGGGAATATGACAGGTTTGACAGGCAACTTTGTCGACATGATCATTGAGCTTCTTGTAGTTTTGATGCGGATCGACACCGTGGCAGGAGGCACATGTTGTCGGGTAATCATCGGGCAGGGGGTAATCAAAACCATGCACATCACGTGCCGCCGGCTCGTAGCGGCTGCCGGGGACCTGATGGCCTTCCGTTTTGTGGCAGTCGATACAGGTCATGTTGAGCTGATCTTTGCCGGAAGCCATATGCACATCTAAGGTTTCCGCCGGCTCAAGGAGAGAGTTGTCGAGGTCGCCATGCTTCACCGCATCACCGCCCCCGCCTTCGAAATGGCAGATACCGCAATTGTGACGATCCGGGTTGGCGACGTGCTGAGCAACGTAGGAAAGATCGACTTTTTTGAACAGTTTCTTACCCCCGAACACCTTGTCCTTGTAAGGAGGGTGTCCCGCTCCGGAGGGAAATTTCCTGTATGTCCCGGTACCGTCATGACAGACCAGGCAGTCAACATGTTTCTCACTGCTGAAATCGAATGTCCGGTCTTTCCACCCATAACCGATATGACATGAGGTGCAGCGGGGCTCGTTACTCTCGACTGATATGCAGAAGTTGTTGACAACATGCTGCTTCCCGAGCATCTTGCCGTCCTTCATGAGCACTTCCCATGTCCAGTGTTTTGTACGATGAACCTGTTTAGCTGCTTCAGTATGACAGCGCAGGCAGGCTGCTGTGACTTCAGGACCGCTTTTGAACTCTTTTTTAAGCTCATCGAATTTCGTGTGGTCTGCTGTGGAAAGTAGGAGGGAATCAACGGGAGGATGAAACGTCTCCGCAAAAAGGTGAGAAAAAGCAAAAAGATAAATAATAACCGAGCTTAAACCGATGCTCAATAATTTTTTCATTGTGGTCAGTGTTTGTTTACTTACTGACAGGCCAACTGTCCCCACAAAGTCAATGTATGTATATCTTCATAAAAAACAACAAGTTAACAATTGTTGCCGTCAACAAAAAAAGCGCAAAAGGGTCACTATCCCTTTTTGCGCTTTATATCTACAACGGTTTATATACCTCTCTGTTGATCAGGCTCGTTTACTGTGATCAACCGCTTTGAGAATCTTGAGATTCAGTACAATAAACCGCCAGAACTGGTAGATTTTGTTCCTCATCAGGAATCTATCGAATTTTGAAGGTCTCATGGTTAGCCTCAGGTTTTACGTGTTTAAAAATCTTCACGGTTACTCGGGTATAATCTGCCAGCCGATGCGGCCCCTGAACTTGTGCATGAAGGTTGTTTCAACCATCTGCTTCAACCATGCTCCTGCCAGACCACGCTCAACTCTGGTAACAAACAGATCGCGTCCTTCCTTGTTGTCGTAACGAGTGTGATCAGGTACGACTGGATAAATAATCATGACAATTGCGGAACCACTCCAAAGCGATTTTCCGTTAGATGCAATACAAACAGCTAACATTTCTGACATGCGCTCACGATGTGTCATGCGCCCGTTCTTTATATGGTCGATGATGTTCAGCGCCACGACCCTTCCGATAACACCGGAAATCATCCCGGTTCTTGGGGCTCCCGGAACAATGGTTGTTCCGTTTTTCGTGGTGTGAGGAACTGAAATAGGGCCCGGAGGTGCAAATGCAATACCCGCGGAAAAGATGTTTTTATAGAGCGGGTTTTGATAGTTTGCCGGCCATGCATCCGGAGTTCTTACCAGTTCATCGTAACTTAGCCCGTAAATGCCGTCCGCAAGAATAAAACCACCAGGGTTGGTCACCTTGGCTGAGATATCTTCGCCATTTTTATCATAGAATGGGAACGTTACACCCCGTGACTGTGGTATAAGCATCGCAAAATCGTACTCATCTTCACCGAAGTTGCCTTCGAAATCCTCCCAGTAGATTTTTTTCTCATCAACCTCTTTTACACCGCGCCGAACCGACTTTTCTATTCCAAACTCATCCATTGTAGCCTCGATCAGGTCGCCTCCGCGGGCAATTCTTCCTCCCCGTTTGACAACGTTAATGCCCCCGACACCGAAATCGCCGATTGCCGGTTCATTGGTCAGATAGGCAAGTTCCGCCTTGTCCCTGAGCCCTCGCCGGGTCAAATCGTGATGAATATTGGTGATATACTCAAACGCCGCACCCTGGCAGGCTGCCATCGGATGACCCGTCCCAATGACCAGACGCTGCTTTTCTCCGCGTTTCATTCTATCGATTGACTCAAGATAGGCATCTCGAGCCTTGATGGCCGTATCGAAATGACAGATAGATTCGGTGTACTTATCAGGTCCGAGGCCAGGGGTAGCCGCGTAATTCATGTGAGCACCGGTAGCGACAATAAGATAATCATATTCAACGCTTGCCTCACCGCCGCCATTTGCCTTATCAACGATAACGTAGTTTTCATCCGGGTGAACGGAAGTCACTTTTCCCTGGACAAAATTCACATTGAACCTGTCGTAGATCGGCTTCAATTTGAAAATGGTCTCGTCAGGCTTTACAGCATCAATACCCAGCCACACCCATGACGGGACAAAACCGAAATAATCAAACTTGTGTATAACCGTTATTTCATGATCCTTGCCTATGGCGTCTCCCAGGTACATTGCCGCAGTATGTCCTGCAAACCCGGCTCCAATGATCGCAACCTTTGCCATCGCTTGTTTTCTCCGTTATTCTCGTTAGGACATCCCTATGAGAGGGGATGTTGTAAACTTTTGGATTTTGCTGATTTTTGCGAGAGAAGATAGAAAATAAACCTCAGACTGCAAACCCATATAATCAATGAGTAATACAGACTTCGTAACATGCTTGTAAAACCGTTCAGAGTCCTTAACGAGCTTTCTTCCTCTTTTATAAGGGCACCTCTATTAATTTGTTACGCGCCCCGAACACTTCGTTGGGCGGATGGGAGAGGGTTTCTGCGCTCCGTCCGCCTTGTACTCACGGCGCTCACGACAATTAATAGAGGTGCTCATAAATCGATGCCGTCTGTGAAGAACAGGTATTTTTGATACTTTTACGGTAAGAAAGCAACTTGTACCTTTTGAACCGACAACAGCATTTTTGTGAGAGAGATTACAAAAAAAAGAATATTTGCAATCGACTATGGCACAAAGCGGGTGGGTCTTGCAAAAAGCGACCCGTTCGGCAGTTTTGCACAGCCTGTTGGCACGTTTTCTTCTGAAAAAATCCTTACAGTCCTGGCGTCACTCCTGCATGATGAACCTGTTGAAAAAATAATCATCGGTCATCCCTTCAACAGCGATGGAACAAAAAACCGGATGACGCGACTGGTTGACCGCTTTATCGAAAAGCTGACAAAAGCATTTCCAGATACTCCGATAGAAACAATTGATGAACACGGCTCCTCCCGCCAAGCACAGCGGCTGCTCATCGAGTCCGGTCTCAGCAGGAAAAAAAGACAACAGAAAGGGCGGCTCGACACTGCGGCGGCTTGCCTGCTGCTGCAAAACTATCTTGAAAACGCTCCATAAATCCCTGCTCCCGGTTTCCGACTATCCTTTCTTCGGGGTTCGGCGTCGAGTGTACGTAGAGTATTGCATACCGCCAATTAACGTTTAACATTTCGATCAGGCTTATGTATTTTATAGAGTACCTCTATTATTTGTTGCACACCATGCTTACTTCGTTGGGCGGTTGAGTGGGGTTTCGGGATTCACGACAATTTTAGAGATGCCCTATAGCTTCTTAAAAGGTCTGGAGGTCCGGACCGTCAACCGTTGATATTCAGGATATACACATGAGCACACCTGCATTACTTGAGATATTCAGATCTTCCGGAGCATTGCTGGAGGGGCATTTCAAGCTGACCTCCGGCCTGCACAGCAATACGTACTTTCAATGCGCCAAAGTGCTGCAATATCCTGAGTACCTTACGGAGATATGCAGAAACATAGCATCCTTTTTCAGCGGCCTGAAAGTCGATACCGTCATTTCACCGGCGGTCGGCGGTATAGTAGTCGGCACGGAAGTCGGTCGCCAACTGGGGGTGAAAACCATTTTTGCTGAAAGAAAAAACGGCGAAATGGCCCTGAGAAGAGGCTTCAGCGTTTCCCCGGGAGACAAGGTGCTTGTTGTTGAAGATGTTATCACTACAGGAGGCTCGGTTGCCGAGGTTATCGGAGTTGTCACAAAAGCGGAGGCGGAAATTGTCGGAGTCGGTTCCGTGGTTGACCGCAGCAATGGCACGGTAACATTGGCGGAAAAGCAATTTTCCCTGTTAACCCTTGAAGTAAAAAATTACGAGCCGCACAACTGCCCGCTTTGCGACCAGAACGTTCCAATCGACATACCCGGGAGCCGAACTTTTCAAACAAGCTAACACCGGCAGGTATGCATACAACCTGTATCAGCAGCATCTCTATCATAGGACTCGGGTTAATAGGCGCATCGGTTCTTAGGGCTCTGAAAAAATCACCACTTGCTGCAAAGCAGCGCATCATGTTCAAAGGTTACGACCTCTCCTTCAGTGAAAAGGACATCGAACATATACAGCAGCTGGGTCTCGACCGTTTTGAGCCCGATAAAAAATTGCTTTATGATGCAGATCTCATCATCCTTGCCGCACCGGTCGAGACAAACATAGCTTTGCTGGAAGAAATAAGTGCGTTTGTTCCCGAGCATGCACTTATCAGTGATGTTTCGAGCACGAAAGCAGCCATTGCAGAACGGGCTGCCGAACTGGGGCTCGGCTTTGTAGGTATGCACCCTATTGCGGGGCGGGAACAGCAGGGCTACCATGCAAGTCATGACGAGCTTCTTGCCGGAAAAACAGTTGTGGTATGTGCCGACGAGGCAACTATCTCCAGGCCCGATGTCGGCAACCTTCTGGAACTTCTACAGTCTATCAAATGCCGGATTGCTGTAATGACCCCCGAAGAACATGACAGGATTGTCGCAACTATAAGCCACCTGCCCCAAATGATTTCGACAGCCTTGATCAACCATTGTGCTGATGACATTGATAAAAGCGGCCCCGGTTTGTCGACACTCACACGGCTTGCGGGAAGCTCCTGGGAAATCTGGCAGGATATCATTGCGACAAACCGGAAAAATATCTCTTCCGAGCTCATGAGTTTCAGCAAAGAACTCGAACAACTGGCGGATGATACCCGCAACAACCGGATGGAAAGTATCCGCAGGGAGTTTGAGAGCGCAAACATGCTTTACGAAAAACTCAAAAACAAAAGCAGCTCATGAAATTCGCCATTGTTGTCAACATCAACCGTCATGAGGCGACTGAACTGGCCCGGGAACTCATGGTCTGGCTGCAGGAGCGGGATCTCGACTACGTCTTCGACACAACATCGGCAGCAAAGCTCGGTGTCAGCAATGCTGCTGAAATTGAAAGGCTGAACAAGCTTTGCGATATCTTTATCTCGCTCGGCGGCGACGGCACCCTGCTCTTTACCTCTCACTACTCTGTAACGAAGCCGGTTATCGGCATCAATGTAGGACATCTCGGATTCCTCGCCGAGTTCAGCAAAGAGGAGATGTACGGAGCCATTGAGAAAGTACTTGAAGGAACATATAGCATTCATGACCGCACACAGCTTGAGGCACAGGTTTCCATAGGCAGCGATACCAAATACTTTACCGCGCTTAACGATGTTGTAGTGGAAAAAGGCGCTTACCCGAGAATACCGGCATTTATCATCAAACTTGATGGAGAACAACTCAGCTCCTATCGTGCGGACGGCATCATCATAGCTACCTCTACAGGATCAACCGCCTATTCTCTTTCGGCGGGAGGGCCGGTTATCGCACCGAAATCCAATGTATTTGTTATAACGCCTATCTGCCCGCATATGCTGACCGTCAGGCCTCTTGTAATCAGTGACGACAAGATCATAGAGGTTTCCGTCGATGCCCCTGACGGGGCGTTTCCGCTAAACTGCGACGGTCATGTAAGAAAGATGCTCATGCCCGGCGAAGCGGTAACCGTGAAGAAATCCGGTGAAATGATAAACCTTGTGGCCAACGAAAACAGAAATTATTGCGAGATTCTCAGGAGCAAGCTGCTCTGGGGCCGCGAACACAAGTCAGGCATATAATCACCCAGTCTATCACCCCGAGTTTCATGAGTAAGAACATTTCTCTCGCTTCTCTTGGTCATCTTCTTGGCATTTCCCCCTCCACACCGCTTGAAACCGGCGACATGTGCAGGAAGCTGCAACTGGTTTTCCTGCCTGCGAAAAAAAAAACACCGAGACTCCAGTGTTTTACTTCATCACTCATAAATGCCTGTAACATTCTCGGAATTCAGGTGCTCAGTGAAGATGAAGCCTGTCGTTCGGATGGCAAGTTCAAGCCGGGAATGGTCGTGATAGCTCCGGGTTCATTCAAGGATGAACTGCTCGCCATCAACCGGGTTTCAACCCTGTATGACAATATCATTGTCGGGATTCATGATGAACCTGCTCCGCTGACTGAAGCATCGCTGCCCCAAGAAAGGCTCGACAGGATTGTCGGCAAACTTGCCTGGGATATGGTTCACATCAGCATCTACATAACAAATGACAGCTGGACCATTTGCACCATGAACGGAGGTTTTGTGCGTTTTGACGGCTCTTGTCCGCTGCCCTCGGATGTACTGAAGACCCTGGTACCTAAACTAACCGCCCAGGTTGTCCCGCCAAAGCCTTCCAACTTTGACCACAGGCCCGGCGGCTTCACGCTCGGACACACTGAAACAGCCCATGAGGTATCTGCAGATTTTACCGGGTGCAGCAGGCTGTGGAGTTCAAACAGCTATTTTCTGACCCACACTTCACGGGAAACCCTGAAATACAGAAGCCCTTTTTACAAAAAGATTGTCGCACGCTATCTCGATCAGCGCAGCGGCATGAGTTATGGCTTTTTTGCACGGCAACTACCGGTATCGGCCCCCCGTGCACTTCGTCTTAAAGAATACAGCTCCTCTTTGAGCGAAACGGAGTTGAGAGAAACTCCATTGCTGCACCTGGAGAATAAACACTATGTCCCGATCAACGTGCTCAACGAGTGGCACCTCGTTGAACCGGTGCCGGTCACTGTCATCACAACCCGCTCCGGGTGCCAAAAAACCAGTCTGAACCCCGAGACAGACCTGGTAGCCATAAGCCTTGACCAAGGAAATATAACGCTCATGACCCCTCACATGCTGTCAGAAGCCAGTGAGTCAAGACCTTCATTTGACACACTTACCATCCTGTCGCATGCGCTAGGCAATACCTTCATCGCGAGCATTCTGCAAACCATAAGGCCGTCCTGGCAATTTCCGGTAATACTGGCCCGCATGGGCGCATCCATGACACACTGGCACGGCTATCCTGAAGATTCTGCCATTCCCGCAGGATATTTCTTACATGGCGGAAACAAGCCCCCTGTGTCGTGCTCCACTCCCCAGTCCGCGGCTTACAGCCTGCTGGGCAAGATAGAGGCGCTGGAGCAGGCACTGCAAAAGAACCAAGAATATAAAGGAGACATTCATATCGAGCCGAACCACGGCACAAACATCGTCGGCTCATATTCCCTTACTGAAACCGCGGTGTTAATTAACGGCTCCTAAACGCTTTTGTAGACTATAAGAAAGCCGCCCCGGGCCTGGTTACCGTCCTGCAATACTGTGGCTGAAACAGCAAGGGAAGGTTGAGGAAAGTCAAAAGGGTGATAGAGTGACAAGTGACCAGTGACCAGTAACGATTTGAGTCGTCCTGAAACCGGTTGACACAAAAAGGAGGGAGGGTCAACCAATGGGCGTTAACAAAAGATACAGTGCAGCCTTCAAGCACAAAGTGGTCACCGAGATCGAAAATGGTAAATTCAGTATAGGGGAAGCCCATCGAGTCTATGAGATTGGAGGGGGCACAACGATTTACAACTGGCTTCGTCGTTATGGCAAGGGTCATCTGATCAACAAAACGGTGTTGGTGAAAATGAAGAATGAGTCGGACAGGATCAAGCAGTTAGAGAAAGAGAAACGAGAGCTTGAAGCAGCGCTGGCAAAGACCCAGGTACGTGTGGTCATGCTGGAATCGGTGATAGAAGTGGCCGAGAAAGAGCTGAAAATAGACATTAAAAAAAAGTCTGGCTTAGAGCTGCCGGGCTTACCAGGGAACGAATGAGAACCTCGGGAAAGCCGACAGGTCTACAAGGCATATGCCGAGAGTTGGGCTACAGTCGGCAAAGCTACTACAAGGCAAAAGAACGAGAAGAGGCGCGTTCAAAGGAGGCATTGCGTGTTCTTGCCGGAGTGCGATCGATCCGGCAGCTCTTGCCGGAAACAGGGGGTCGGAAGCTACAGGAGCATTTGAAGCATCAAGGAATCCGGATAGGCAGAGATCGTTTGTTGCATC
>RAZP01000001.1 GCA_004028745.1 Prosthecochloris sp. | reverse complement strand
TCCTTTGGAGATGAGAGATAAAGCGTTACAGCACGAGAACGGGAAACAATCTGCCCTTGCTCTTTTGTGCGGACCGGAATCTGCAGGTTGGAAAAGGTAAAATATTTGAATTTCTGCCTCGCACCTTCCGGCGCATATCCCTGGTCATGCAGTCGTGTTGCAAAATCCGAAGATGACTGTGAAAGGGTATTGTATATCGTCGCAGCCAGATAATAGCCGTAATTATAAGGAATCCATTCTACTGGTCGCTGCTGCCGAAGTGTTAGCTTAAGTCTCATGTGCAACCTTTTAGATGTCTGCCATTGACAAGATCATGAAATAAGCAATTGTAGTCTCCATCACTGCCCATACACCACCCCCATCTCCCGAACCTCTTTCCTCACCATATCCCGCAGTTCCTGCGGTTCCAATACTTCGGCTTCTTTGCCGTAACGCATGACCCAGCGCTTGATTGCATCAAGGCCGCTGACCTGGAAATGAATGGTGATGCTCCCGTCACCATGCTCCTCTATCTGTTGGGTCGGGTGCCATTGGCGCTCCTTGATCCAGGGAGCCTGATAGGCAGAAAAGCGTATAGATACTTCCTGTTCCGTCTCACCGACAACCTGATCGAACGTTTTCGACAGATACTCGTCAACCGAAAAATCAGGCGGCATATCGAAATGCTCTTTCAGCAGCTGGAGCTTTTTGATTCTGCCAACTACGAAAGTGCGCATACCTTTCCGAAGCTCGCAATGAGCCACGAGATACCAGGTCTGAGTTCCATGTGAATAGTGCAGCCGATAGGGATGTATAATACGGTTCGTCAACGCTCTACTTGAAGGAGCGTCATAAGCGATACGAACTTTCAGTTTCTGACGGATTGCATCTTCGAGGGTTACAAAATGGCTGGAGAATTCATGATGTCCTGTTGGCTGCTCAAACGAGTAAACACTGAAGAAGTCACCATCTTCAAGCGCTCCGGGCAGATACTGCAACACCTTGTCGAGAGCCCGGTTAACTTCTTCATAGTAGGGAGTCCCACGGTATTGAGAGAGGACCTTTTTCGTTGCTTTGAGCGCCTCGGCTTCTTCCTGTTCGAGAAACGCGGATGGAAGAAAGAGCCAGCTTTCGCGATAAAAGAACCCTTTCTTCTTTTTATCGTATTCAATGGGGGCCCGGAGCATATCGCGCATGTACTCAACATCCCGCTGGATTGTTTTCCGGTGAACCTCGAAATACGATGCCAGTGACGTACAGTTCGGGTATTTATTTTTTCTCAACTGCTCGTCGAGATAATACATGCGCACAAGTGGAGGTCGAGACTGTTTCATCTCATTACTGTTTTTGGTTACAACACCAGTATATGAGGGGGTATGGGGCATTTGCTGTCCCATGAGCGTTTTTCATAGACAAACCGCCCAAAACTCTTTCCGTCTCAACCCTTACGGTCTCATCAAGAACTCACAAAAAGTCGCACCTATACATCACTTAACATCCATAGTTATAATGTTAGATTAGTAATAGTATTTATATTTTTCAATAAAAATACGGCGCAAAATGAGGGACGTTCTTGATTAGCAATACTAAAAGGTGCCTCTATTAATTGTCATGAGTCCCGATCTATGAGGATTTCGATCCCGACCTGTCGGGATCAACGAAGCAACTGAATCGCGGAATAAACTAAAGAAAGGTGCCCTAAATAAGATTCACAACCAAAACCATGCATTCCAGGATTCTTTAAGCACCCCGAAATAACTGATAATCCGCATCAAGTGAAGAACGAATGTGCAGCAGAGATAAATTTTGATCTGGAAAAGGGGGCGTGGTTACGGTTTATTAATATTTGAACTGAGGATGGAAAGAAAAAATTAGAGTATATTATTACCTAATATTCCACGCCACCATGACCACTTACAGAAATGAAACGTCTTATTCAAGGGATATTCCTGCTTCTGCTGTCAATTGGAATACCGTTATTGATAATAAGACAGTTCGACTTTGGCAGAAATTTCTCCAATCGAGGAATCGGTCGTGAAATCTACACTAAAAAGAGACCTTAATGAATAAAAACTATGCTCTCGTTTCGGCCATACTGTTCGGATTGGTCGCTGTGCTTCATCTGGTTCGAGCTCTCATGGGATGGGAAGTGGCAATAGGTGACTATATGCTGCCGGTTGCAAGGTCGTGGATCGTTTTTGGCATTACTATTTGCCTTGCTGCCTGGGGGATTCGCGGTTCAAAAGGATATGCTGTTGTTTCCGCTGTTCTGTTTGGTCTTGTGGCATTGCTTCATTTGTACCGTGCTGCAATAACAGAGACAGTTATCATAATTGACAGCTTTGTGGTTCCACTCTCTGCATCCTGGGTTGGCTTTGTCGTCTCTGCTGCTCTTTCAGTATGGGGTTTCAATACGTACAAATCACAGAAATCCTGAAGAGTATTGACGAAACCAGATATTCCCGACGATCTTGAGGCGTTTTTAAACGTGGTCCTCCTCACAAGAACCAGCCCTCAAGGCTCTTCTCTTCCCCTATTCCTGTAATGTCTTTTCAATTTGCTGAAAAACTCCGTCAGAGGCTCCTTTTTTTCATCGGTTTAACCGACTTTCTGAAACCGATACCTGGTATGATTCAGATTTTGCTCAATAACAGTAATAAACAAGTGAACTTGAGTTCTTTTCTGAAAAGAACATTACATTTAACTGTGCATGGTTGGTCGCTGTCACTCCCACCCACAGTTCTCGGATGTGCTTTAGCTTGCGCCTCAAACCCGCTTAGGACAATAGGTTTTGAGCTAACCCGTGGACTCTATATTTCCAAAGATAGCGACACCCCCTTAACCGGAGAAGATTCCGTTATGGCCGACATTTCCCAACCCGCCTTGTTCAATAAGTAACAATGTACAATGAACCTTTATTTCAACACTGCGTTCCTTCTGCACTCAATCGATGCATGGGAACAGGATCGTAAGGAACGATTTAACCTTACTTCCTTGACTGAATCTTTTCACGAATCGGTCCCCGCACTGGACTTCATGGACTGGCAAATTACGGCTGTCGAACGCGGTTATGCAGAAACAATGGTCCCACTAATTCCCAACTCTTCCAATCAATATATTGCCCACCAAGGTCCCTTAATGCTGCTTGCCGCCGAATATACCGGCGGTCTTGCCCTGACATCTCTTTTCCACCTGGTACCAATAATCGGTTTCTGGCCATCTATTGACAATAACGCTGGTTATATGTGGGGCGCTAAAGCATCAATAAAATGGCTTACACCCAGTTGTCACAACCTGACATGCAAGGCACGAATAGAAAAAGACAAGTGGGAGGGACTCGCAAAAAGATTTGCGAACAGCAATAAAGTAGTAGTTACTATTCCGATCAAAATGTTTAACGGTGAACAGCTTGTTGCGGTAGCTGATTTTACCTACTGGGCGCAAGATATTAACGGTTTAAAACGAAATGCGTTTGATGTCGAGAAAATTGACCTCCTCTATGCACATAAGACAAAAACAACCGCAAAACTTATTGTTGGGTTGCGGGCCATAGAGCAGGAAAAAACAGTTGAAAAAAGGAGATTTGACGATCCTTATGCCTTTATGCTCGCGGGAAAACATGGAATAACCCTAGCCAGACGGTTCAGCATCGCTACTCCGCAGTTGCAGAATATGGTTGCAGCCAGAACGCAACATCTCGACGAGGCTGTCATACTTTTTTCAAAAAGACATCCAACATTTAATGTTGTCAATATCGGTGCTGGTTATGACAGTCGGTTTTGGCGGTTGAGTATTGAAAACGCCTTTATATACGATCTCGATTTGCCTGTTATGTTGAACGAGAGAAAAAGGATTTTTGATTACAGCAAAAAAAATACGATCCGCAACATTGAAATAGATCTCGAAATCCAGCCTATAGAAAAGGCTTTACAAGAAGAAGGCCATTTTGATTCCAGTTTACCAACTTTTTTTATTTGGGAAGGCGGTTCGATGTATTTTCGGGATGAAGATATTGATAATATCTTTACTTCAATTACAAAAATAATATCTCAAGGCTCCTGTTTTTGGTTAGATTATGTCTCAGATGATCTCGTTAAGAATAGCACTGGTATCAGAGAGGCTGAAGCATTCATTACCAACATCCGGAAAATGGGAGAGCCGTTTATCAATGGTTACAACCACATAGATGTTTTCGTAGAAAAGTATCATCTTACGGTAGAACAAAATACCCATTCCAGTGATGTACTGGGTATTGAAGAGGATATTTACAAACATTATAGTTTCTGTATCCTTAAGAGAGAATAATCATCATGGTCTCCAGACATACCCCCAGATCCTCTTTTCTGAAAAGGGGAATTGATTTTCTCGGAAAAGATTATGAGCGCAACAAGCTCACTATAGATCTAACACGGTACATTGCTCTATGGGGGCATCCTCTCTATTATGTAATCTGTGCTTACATTTTACCTCAACCTTATGAATCCGCTGTTTTGCGGTTTGGCTCAGCGATCACTTTTATTCCAATTTTGTTTTACAAACATTATCCGGAAAATGTCAGGCCTTGGCTGAACCTGTACTGGTATCTGTGGCTAACCTTTACATTCCCAGTCATATTTACTTACCTGATGTTGATGAATGACTTGTCTGAGTTATGGCTGGTAGCTGAAACCGTGATGCTTCTTGTTTTCATAATATTCATTCCAAATTATTTAATCCTGACGTTTCTGCTGCTAAGCGGGCTCTCGATCGCCTATGCTGGTTATGTATTTTCAACAGGAAACCATCTGATCATCACAAAGGAAATCATTGAATACTTCGTGTCGATCCCTGTAGCCATCTTGCTTGGCTTGGTAATCAGTTATACAAACAATAAAGGTGCAAAGGCCCAGGAGAGAAACCGGGTTCTGCAATCCCTTGCCGGCAGCATAGCCCATGAGATACGTAACCCGCTCGGACAAATCCGCCAATGTCTGAACAGCATCCAGAACCTGTTGCCGCCTTTTCATCCGGAGCAGGCCACAGAGCAACTCAGCGAGGAGTCACTCGGCCGCATCTATGATAGAGTGGCGCATGGGCAGATGGCAGTGAAGCGCGGTGTGCAGGTGATCGATATGGTTCTCGGCGAGATTCGGGAAAAACCTATCAACCCAAACAATTTTACCTATCTCTCCGCCGCACGGATCACCCGGAAAGCACTCGATGAGTATAGTTATGACTCGGAGAGTGAGCGCAGGAGAGTTCATCTGGATACACGTGAAACGTTTACCTTTCGTATTGACGAAACCCTTTTTGTCTTTGTCCTTTTCAACCTGCTGAAGAATGCTCTTTACTATCTCAAGAGTCATGCCAGCAGCGAGATCCGGATTCGGCTGAAGAACGGGCGCCCATACAACTATCTCTTTTTTCATGATACCGGACCGGGCATTGCCAAAGAGGACCTGCCGTACATCTTCGACAGTTTTCATACCAGCGGCAAAGGGGGAGGCACCGGCCTTGGGCTAGCTTACTGCAAACGGGTAATGATGGCTTTTGGCGGGGATATCCACTGTGACTCGGTGAAGGGAAAATACACCGAGTTCACTTTAGCCTTTCCAGTTGTGGATTCAAAAGAGCTGACCGATTACAATGCCCGTGTTATTGCAAGCGCACTGCCAGATTTTCACGGAAAGCGGTTGTTGATTGTCGATGATGACCGTCTCTACCGCATGACAGTCAGAGAGTATCTGTCCCCTCTAAAGGTAAAAATCGATGAGGCGGCGAATGGCCGCGAGGCCCTGGAACGGACGGCCAAGAATCATTACGATCTCATTATTATGGATCTAAACATGCCGCTGATGAATGGCTATGAAGCTGCCGAACGGCTGCGTCGCGGCGAAGCTGGAGCCGAAGCACGCGCAACCCCCATAATCGCCCACAGCGCAGAGCCTGCCTATATAGCTCAAACCATGTCAGAGAAGGCCGGGATGCAAACACTGTTAGCCAAGCCATGCAGCCAAACTGAGTTGATCAACGCGCTGCGCGCAGTTCTCGACACAGAGCTGTACAGACAACCCAAAACCACTATACTTCCCGGCAGGCGGGTATTGCTTGTCGATGATTCAGCTTTGAACCGAGACCTTTTTGCCATGAGCCTGACTGAAGCTGGCCTTCAGGTAGCGGTGGCAGGCAATGGAGTGGAAGGCTGGAATATGCTGCAGAAACAGGAGTTTGATCTGTTGATAACCGATATCCAGATGCCTGAAATGGATGGTCTGGAACTGACCCGCCAGCTCCGTGCCAGCGATAAGGTGCGTCTGCATCATCTGCCGGTCATCGGCCTGAGCGGCACCGTGGAGGAGGAGGCCGCGAGAGCGGCGGGAATGGATGACTTCCAGCTCAAAACCGACAGTCCGAGTCTTCTGCTCGCCTCCATCGGGAAGTTGCTGGCTTCGTCGCCCACAGAGCAGCAAACAGATGTCACATCACACCAGATGAATCCCGCCGTTTCTGTGACATCGTACGGCCTGCAAGAGGTCGACATGAAAAATCTTATCAGGACGCTCCTCGATGAGTTTCGTGACGCCCCAACCGCTATGCGCAACGCCCTGGAAAGTCGTAATATCGACAACCTGCGGGAACAAGCACATAAGCTGAAGGGAAGCGCAGCACTTTGCGGTGCGGAAGCTGTACAACAAGCCGCTGAGGCTTTGGAGCGGAGTTGCCGCTCAGGGCAAATGGAAGGGCTGGAAAAGCAGGTGGAAAATCTGGCCACTGCTCTGGACAAACTGTCAAAGCGGACTATATGACTGTACTTCTTACATCCCCTCTCCATGAATTCCGCATCGGTGTGTGGAATGGCAGTGTCAGCTCAAGAATTTTCAGTCAAAAGTGAATGTCACATGGGCAGTTATCACAATTGATGATTCGCCGGTTTCTGCCTTGGTTTCTTGGATTGGCTTTGCAGTGTCAGACGACCTTTCTATGTGGTGATATCATCTCGAAACGAAATATTTTACAAACAGTTCACTTGATTGAGGCTGTTCTTTTCGACAAAAATCATCATTTTTTCTTAGTCCTTTTATAAACCTTATTCAAAAAGCATATGTCTTTTTGTCGTCAAATGTTACCGAAATAATAAAATAAATTAGTATCCTTTGTAAGAACAGGAAAGTTCTTACTTATCGCTTATATTTATATATAATCATTAAGTAGATGCTCCTCCCCAGCCTGCACCAGGAGCTATAGCAGTCTTTCTTTCTCCAGCATAGCATAGCAAAGCAAGAAACCGCTCGAAGGTATTAGAAACAGCATGCAAGAACAGACATCGACAGATTATCCTTCTGTGGTTATCGGCCCGCAGGAGTGGATGGGTTCAAATCTACAAGTGACCCACTATCGCAATGGTGATTTGATCCGGCAGGTCAATGACATTCGTGAGTGGAGAAACTCCACTACAGGTTCCATGTGCTGGTATGAAGGAGAAAGTCAGCACGGACATGTCTTCGGCTGTTTGTATAACTGGTATGCGGTCAATGACCCGAGAGGTCTGGCGCCAGAAGGATGGCGCGTCCCCGAAGACAAGGACTGGCAGGATCTTGTCGATTTTCTTGGCGGCTCTGATTTAGCGGGCGGCGCGTTGAAACACAGCAGCTCGAATCACTGGAAAAGACCCAATGCAGGCGCATCGAACAGCAGTGGTTTTTCTGCCATGCCCGGTGGTTTTCGCAGTCTTTACGGAGACTTTGATCATCTCGGTTGTTACGGTTATTACTGGTCTTCGACTCCTTATGGCAAGAACTGTGCCTGGATAAGGGTCCTGGGATACTTCGACTCAAAGGTTCTCCATACCGGTGGAGCAGTCGAATGCGGTTACTCCGTTCGCTGCATCAAGTGTTGATGCACTCTTTTCGGAACCTGACTTATAGCAGCCATAACCGGACCTCCCCTGTGGAAAGAGACATCCTGAAGTTATTCTTCCACTTCGACGTCTTTCACGCAACGGACGGAAAAACCACACTTCCGGTTGAAACTAAAGCGGTAAACACCCGGGTCGGTAGTGGTCAATCCGCGGAACAGGACACGCTTACCGTCATCAGCTTTGGATGCGGTCCAGAAAGAGCCATATTCGCCGAAAAAACAGAAGGGACCGTCGTTATCACGATAACCGCCGGCAAGCGCTGAAAAACCGGTTTCATTGGTTGCGCCACTGTTGGGTTCTTTCCAGTGGTCGGTCCCGGTCTCCTTCAATTTGCTGCCGACATTCTCTTCTCTCCCACGAAATTCCACCTCTTTTGCCTCGGCGCTAAGCATCCCGAGCTGCTTTTCCATCTCCACCCACTCTTCATCGGTCGGTATATGCCAGCCTTCAGGCGCAAGGCCGCGGGGATCATTGACAGCGTACCAATTATACAGTTTACCGTAAACGGCACCCGTTTCGGGGTCGTTGTTATAGTAACACCATGCGCCGGTTTCAAGCTTCACCCACTCCTCCTCACTGGTAACCTGTGGAATTGGGTCTCCGTTGCGGTAATGTGAGACGTCAAGGTTTTGCGCCATCCAGATTTGGCCGCCGATCTGCACTGTTTTATATTCATTTCCGTCAACATCTGTCACCGGCTCACCTGCTTTCGGCACAGCTGGCTCTTCTTTTGTACATCCTGCTGAAAACATCAGGAAAACGGTCATTACCGCAAGCAGCGAATGGTGCATTGAACGCTTCATCATGAAAAACGGTTAAGGTTGGCAATACATGATGCCATAAGATAAAAAAAGATAGGGCGACCGGACACTATTTCAGCGCATTTCCTGTTAGTAGCAAACATCATTCCGGTGGGCCGCTCTTTCCGGGACAGATCGAGCCGCATTTCATTAACCCAAAAGAAATCATAACATGGAAGAAAAAAACATTGTCCTTGAAGTCATGAAAAAAGAAGGCAAACCTATGAGTGCCGGTCAAATCACCGAAGTCAGCGGCTTGGACCGTAAGAAAGTGGACAAAGCCATGAAGGCCCTGAAAGAGGAAGAGCTTATAGTCTCTCCCAAACGCTGCTACTGGGAACCAAAGCAATAGGCACAATGGGCAACGGCTTCATGCGGGAACCGCCTGCCGAACCCAGTCGCCTGGTAAATACGCTGCTTTTAAGGCCAAAAACGTCGACTTGGAAACAAGGGTTATTTACTTTAATTCCTTTGTGTTGAAGAAATAGCCGATAATATACTCTCCCGCCTCTTTGATGGCATTGTCTATAGCAGATTCGTCGGTGCACTCTTCCAACAGCTCCACTTCCTCTGCGAGGCAAACATCTTGTGCCGGATCCTCATCCTCGGTTGAGCAGGTGTCAGGGTTACTGAAAGGATTCTCGGTAACGGTTTTCGATATCAACCCTTTAAGCCTGGGAAAGACAACTCTTTCAAATACAAATCTGTCCCCTTCTTTGTATATCTTGAAGTCGTTATTCATGGTAATCTCATCTTTTTGAAAAAACAGATATAAGTTAGCCTTATTATTGTCAAAGTCAAGTGATTCGTAGTTCGTAGTTCGTAGTTCGTAGTTCGTAGTTCGTAGTTCGTAGTTCGTAGTTCGTAGTTCGTAGTTCGTAGTTCGTAGTTCGTAGTTCGTAGTTCGTAGTTCGTAGTTCGTAGTTCGTAGTTCGTAGTTCGTAGTTCGTAGTTCGTAGTTCGTAGTTCGTAGTTCGTAGTTCGTAGTTCGTAGTTCGTAGTTCGTAGTTCGTAGTTCGTAGTTCGTAGTTCGTAGTTCGTAGTTCGTAGTTCGTAGTTCGTAGTTCGTAGTTCGTAGTTCGTAGGAAAAGATAGTCATGCCTCCCGTGTAATAACAAAGAATATTACACAAGGGTGATGCGGCATCCATAGTAATAACCGATATAGGCAATTGATCTCCGGCTCAGGCCCGAAGATGACTCCTATTTCCCACTAATTGTTAACATTGTCAATTGCATACTGCTGACCGATTTCTGCACTCCGGCTATCTCGCCATCGCACAATCCAACCCACAAAACCCAAACAATGCAACAAATCAACAGTTTGACAAATCAACAATAACCCTATTATCCTCTCTTCTTCATCACACATACCCAGCATCGAACCGGATCAGGACGGTTGGAATCCAGGTGACCTGAAACAAGAGACAATATTTCGAAAAAAGGCTCCACTGCCGCCGTGACCTCACCTGCGGAAAGTCTGGGAGGGCCAGGGTCCCGTTGCGGCGCATCCTTACTGGCGATAAGGCTCAGCCATAGCCCGTCTTTGCCAAGATGCTCTGCAACGTTGCGAGCAAACATTACCCGCTCTTGTCCGGAATCAAGAGAATGAAAACAGCCTCTGTCGAAGGCAAAACCGAAAGGGGTTCGATCAATCCGCTTTTTCAGAAAATCAGCCACAAGAAACCTGCACTCGACATTATTTTGCAAAGCCTTTTTGCGTGCTTTTTCAATTGCAACTGCTGAAATATCAACTCCTGTAACCTGGAATGTTTTCCGGACAAGCCATAAGGAATTATCACCGGTCCCGCACCCGATATCGAGAGCACGGCAGTTTTTTATCGGCCTTTTCTCAACCAGCTCCACAAGATTGGCGTCAGCCCGGCCCAAGTCCCAGGGAGTTTCTCCCCTTGCGTATCTTTCTTCAAAACGGTTTTCCTCCGGCATTCTTCACTCCCCGATTTTGTCGACACTATTGAAACAACGTGCCATCAGAAACACCCACTAGCAGTCCCATCCATGAACCAGCAGCATCGTTTCCTCTGCATCCTGAGGCCCTGAAACATGATAATGATGCACAACACCGTTTATTCCGATAAACCTGCTCTGCCGCATCAATGCCAGCTCACAATTTGCCCGCTCTATTCTGACTTTATCCTCTGATTGTTTGTCACGATAAAGATCTGCCTTATATGTCTTGAATTTTTCTGTCGGCGGAAGCTCTTTGACTGTCACAACTAATTGATCTTTGTTCATTAGCACCAGTTTCATATATCCCTTAACTTCTTCAATTCATCAAGATTCCATACTGAAAATTATTGAATGTTTTTAAATTACAGCATTCCATTTCTGCGGCCTGGATTGTCATTCATTCCTCCCGCACATGAAAATGACCTGGTAATGGCATGTCAGGGAGCGATAAATTCCCTGAGGTGCGGTTTTAATAAACAGAAGAAACACCGAAGCATGGCAAGAAACTTCAACTTCAGTGCAGGCCCGGCGATGCTGCCTACAGCAGTAATCGATCGCGCCCGTGAGGAGATGCTGGACTGGAACGGTTCAGGGATGTCTGTAATGGAAATGAGCCACAGAGGCAAGGAATTTGTCTCTATTGCGGAAAAGGCTGAAGCGGACCTGCGTGAAATTCTGGCGATCCCTGACAATTACAAGGTGCTCTTCCTTCAAGGCGGCGCCTCGAGCCAGTTTGCAATGGTTCCGCTCAACCTGTTGAAAGACAAAAAGAATGCGGACTATCTCAATACCGGCATGTGGTCCAAAAAAGCCATTGCGGAAGCCAAGCGTTTCTGCGATGTAAATCTGGCAGGTGATACTTCCGAAGGTAATTTCACGACTGTTCCCTCTCAAAATACTTTGAACCTCAACCCTGAGGCTGCCTATGCTCATTATACTCCTAATGAGACAATCGGCGGGGTCGAGTTCGGCTACATCCCGGAAACCGGAGATGTTCCTCTGGTTGCAGATATGTCCTCAACCATCCTCTCCCGTCCCATAGATGTCTCGAAATTCGGAGTAATTTATGCCGGTGCACAGAAAAATATCGGTCCGTCGGGGCTGACGATTGTTATCATCCGTGAAGACTTGATTGGCCACCCCGCCGACGGCATACCGACGATGTTCAACTATGCCACCCATTCTGATTCCGGCTCCATGTACAACACCCCGCCTACCTACAACTGGTATATTGCCGGCCTTGTTTTTGAATGGATCAAGGAGCAGGGTGGGCTTCCTGCACTGGCGGAAATAAACCGGCGCAAAGCCACCAAATTATATACTGCAATCGACAACTCCGGTTTTTACTCAAATCCGGTAGCCGAAAATGCCCGTTCCTGGATGAATATCCCGTTCACGCTTAGTGATTCCAGTCTGGACGCAGCATTCCTTTCCGGCGCTGCAGAGCAAGGGCTGCTGACGTTGAAAGGGCATCGCTCTGTCGGCGGAATGCGGGCAAGCATTTATAATGCCATGCCGGAGGAAGGCGTCGATATATTGATCTCCTACATGCAGGAATTTGAAAAAAAACACGGTTAACATCCACACGACATGTTCAAGATTCTAACGTTAAACAATATTTCCGTTGCCGGACTCGACCGGCTTCCGCGCAACAATTACGAGATTGCTTCCGAGATTGTTCACCCGGATGCCATACTGCTGCGCTCGTTCAAGATGCACGATATGGAAATTCCGGAAACGCTCAAAGCCGTAGGCCGAGCCGGTGCCGGCGTCAACAATATTCCTGTCGACAAGTTGACCGGTATGGGGATTCCTGTATTTAACACCCCAGGCGCCAATGCAAATGCCGTCAAAGAGCTGGTTGTTGCTGCGTTGCTGATGGCCAGCCGTAACCTTACCCAGGCTTGGGATTATGCCCGAAACCTCGAAGGGGATGATGCCACGATTGCAAAAGCTGTCGAAGCAGGAAAGAAAAAATATGTCGGTACCGAGTTGCCCGGCAAAACACTTGGAGTAATTGGTCTCGGGGCTATCGGCGGCCGGATTGCCAATGCGGTTATCGCTCTCGGCATGAAAGTCATCGGCTACGACCCGACCGTTACGATCCAGCATGCATGGAATCTTTCTGCCGAAGTGCAGCGTGCTCTCAGTTTTGAAGAGCTGCTCTCCGAAGCAGACTACATAACGTTCCATGTTCCTCTCATCGATGCCACCAAAAAGATGCTCAATGCCGAACGCATCAAACACATGAAGCAGAATGCCATTGTTCTGAACTTTGCACGCGAAGGAATTGTCGATGACGCGGCGGTCATAAAGGCACTGGACGAGAAAAAACTATACGCTTACATAAACGACTTCCCTACAAACGAGAACAAAAACCACCCCCGCGTGGTCTCCCTGCCGCATCTTGGAGCATCAACGTTCGAGGCGGAAGAAAACTGTGCGGTCATGGCTGCCGACCAGCTCCAAGACTATCTTGAAAACGGCAACATTACCAACTCGGTGAACTTTCCTGAAATGAAGATGCCAAGAGCCGGTGCATCAAGAATAGCTATTTCCAACTCGAATGTCCCCAATATGGTTGGCCAGATCACTTCGGTACTTGCCGATTCCGGGATCAACATTGTCGACATGTTGAATAAATCCCGCGGAGATATCGCCTACAACCTGCTCGATCTTGGGACCGAAGTAGACAGGGACATTGCGGATAAAATCAAAATGATTAAAGGGGTTTTGGCGGTAAGGATTATCTAAGAGCTGGATGGCTCGTTAGCTTGTCAGCCGGATGGCGAGGATGTAGAGATGGGAAAACAGAGAAGCATAGGAAAGAGATGGCTATGACGCATACGCATATCCCGATGCAGGAGATCACGCACATCCTGCTCGATATGGATGGCACTTTGCTTGACCTGTATTTCGATGATTATTTCTGGGGCCATCATGTACCTGAAAAATATGCGGAAAAGCATAACATTCCGTTAGGAGGCGCCAAGGAGAAATTATACGCAAAGTACAAGTCCCACGAAAAAACGCTCAACTGGTGTGATATCGATTTCTGGTCCAGAGAGCTTCATCTTGACATTCCCGCCCTTAAAGAACAGATCAAGCACCTTATTGATGTACACCCCCATGTGATCGATTTTTTGACACTCATGCGCAAACAGGAAAAAAAGATCTTTCTCCTCACCAATGCACATTTCAAGGCCGTCAATATAAAATTCAGGAAAACACAAATAGGAAAGTACTTCGATTCGGTGCTGAGCTCCTTTCACGTAGGACATCCGAAGGAGGATATCGCCTTTTGGCACAAAGCGGAGAAAAAATTGCAGTTCGACAAAGAGCACTCCTTGTTTATAGACGACACGGAAGATGTGTTGAAAACAGCACGGGATTACGGGATAAAGCACCTGCTGTTCAAGGCAAAAGCCAGCTCAATGAGCGACCCGAAAAAAACCGAACATTTTCCTACCATCCACGACTTCAGGGAGTTGATGTAGGGGTTGGACAAGCAGAAAATCAGTAGATGACGTCACGGCACAGATGCATATGAATCAATGCCACACGCCGCCCATCCGGTGTTTCCCGTTCCTCCATATCCACAGGCCTGAATCCCAGTTTGTAATACAGCAAAAGCCCTGCCGTATTATGATTAAAACAGGATATACGGACATAGCTGGCCGAATATCGCTGAAAAGCCATATCCACAAATACCCTTATGAGATATGAAGCCGCGCCCTTTCCTCTTTCCGCAGGCTTGATGATAAGGTTCCCTATCGAGCAATAGTCCCTTTCATGTACCTCTATGAAATTTCCATATCCTGCAACAACTCCGTTTACCAAAACGACAGTCGGATCATGCCTGTTCTCGGCAACACCAAGCAACTGTTTAGGAGTCAGCGGATGAGTTGCTTTTGGAAACATGTAAAACATCTCTTCTGCTGACTGTGGGAACGTACAGATGCTTTGTAGATCCTTTTCCTGTAAAAGCCTATGGGTAAACATTGCCATTCTTGAGCTTGGTCACTTTTTACGCTTATAAACTTGCAGCCCGTCTTCAATCTACTGTTTTCATATCTCGTAGGGGCGAAAAATTTTTCGCCCCTACATCCCCACCATCCGGCAGACATTCATCTATTCCCCTACAACACCTTGACGACAAAATACACGCCGGTCAGAATCATGATAAGGCTGGCAAGCTTGTAGAGCCTTTCACGGGCTTTCGCACCAATGACGTCAATAACCTTCCCTGCAAGCAGCAGGGCCGGAGCAGTGCCAAGACCGAAAAAAAGCAGCATGAACACTCCCTGAAGCATACCTGCAAGGTGGTTTTCTGCCTCCATGGAAGCTCTTGCAGCGGCCAACAGAGCCGTGTAAGTCAACCCGCAAGGCAGAAATCCGAGCACGATACCCATTGGGTAATAGGTTCCTGCAGTGCGCGGCCCTTTGAAAAACTCCATGGTTTTCTGAATGATCGATGACAGCCAGGAACTGTTTTTGGAGGGTCTCCTTAACGGTATCCACCCACCAATCACAATGCCCATGACGATGATCGAGATTCCAGCCAGTACCATAATTGCGGTCTGTATTTTCTCGATTGAAGAAGTAAGAACAAGAAATGAACCGGTCAGCCCGACAACCGCACCCATGAACATGTAGGTTGTAATCCTGCCGAGGTTGTAGAGGATATGGTGCAGGTAACGCAGGTTCCGCTCACCGAGAGAGTATGCCGCTACAACCGGCCCGCACATACCGATGCAATGGCCAAAACCTCCGGCAAGACCGGTCAGCAACATCACAATCAGGGTACTTTCCGCCATAACCGGTTACTCTTTTGGTTGTGTTTCACGATTATCGACAGCTTCCGCAGAACCTTTGCGTCCAGGTAATTGATCATCCTCATCGTCCAGCATACGATATTTCGGAGCTTCAGGGTCTTCGAACTGCCCGCTTTTCACAGCCCAGACAAACAAAAGCCATGCGGCGAAACCCAGAAAAAACACGATAAATATCAGGAAGTAAGTGGTGTACATGGAGAAAAGTCAAAAATCAAAAGTTAAAAGTCAAAAAGCTGGATAGCTCGATAGCTGAATACAAAAGCATAGAAACTAATAATCGCGACACTCTATACTCATCGTAATCGTGCTCGTACTCGTAATCGAAACCTCTTCCTTCTTACTTTCAGTTATCTTAAGGCTTGAGCTGTAAACGACTGAAAAGAAAATACTGCTCTACTTTTCTTCGATTACGAGTACCGCTTCGCTGAGTACGAGTACGATAACTTATTCGTTACTTGTCACTGTTTCAGAATTTTCTCAATCGCAACGCATTCCCCACCACAACCAGCGAACTGGAAGCCATCAGCAGGGCTGAAAAAATCGGATGTAGAAACCCGCCGATAGCAAGCGGCAGCGCAACAAGGTTATAGGAAAAAGCCCAAAAAAGGTTCTGGCGTATGATTGAAAAACAGCGCCTGGAACCTTCGATGAGTATTGAAATAAGATTGAGACTATCCTGAATGATGACCACACCGGCACTTTCCAGTGCAATATCACTCGCATGGCCAAAAGATACTCCGGTATCGGCTTCGGTAAGCGCGGGGGCATCATTGATGCCATCGCCTACCATGATGACATTATTGCCTTGTGATCTCATGGATTGAATAACCGCGGCTTTCTCAACAGGGTTTAAACCGGCATCAATGTCGTCTATGCCGCACTTCGAAGCCACATATCTTGCAACATTCGGAGCATCTCCGGTAAGCATCCTGACCTTTATCTTGTCTCTCTTGAGTTTGCCGACCAGACCTGCTGCATCGTCCCGCACATCGTCAATCATACCAACCAACCCGAGAAGCTTGTTGTCAATGGTCAAGAAAACCACTGTTTTTCCATTGCGTGTAAGCTGTTCACAGATTTCTTCCACATCTGGAGAGAGCAAAACGTTGTTTTCCATCATGAAAACCCTGTTTCCGGCAAGACATGTTTTGCCGTCTATACTGCCGGAAACTCCCTTGCCGGGGATGACCCGGAAACCTGCCACTTCAAGCAACTCTCCATCGTATGCCTTAACAATGGCTTTCCCTGCCGGATGTTCGGAAAATTTTTCGAGGGATGCTGCATATTGTAACAATTCATCCCTGGTGGTCATGCTTACAACCTCAGTTACCGAAGGGGTTCCGCTGGTTATCGTGCCGGTTTTATCCAGAACAACACAGTTTGTTCCAGAAACAGTTTCAAAAATATCACCGCCCTTGACCAGTATCCCTTTTTTCGCAGCCGAGCTTGTCCCGAGAAGAATAGCCAAAGGCGTTGCAAGCCCGAGAGCACACGGACAAGCCACAACAAGCACGGATACCGCATTCATAAGAGCAACGGCTGTATCCGTCGTATTGAACTTCCAGTAGAGAAAGGCCGACACCGCCAAAAAAATAACAACCGGAACGAAATAACCGGCAGCCCTGTCTGCAATTGCCTGAATCGGCGCTTTCCTTGACTGGGCATCCTCGACGGTTTGTATGATCTTCGAGAGCACGGTATCCTTCTGTGTGCCTGTAACCCGAACAGCAAGCCTGCCATTGAGTGAAATTGTCCCGGCAAAAACTTCTTTGCCTGTTGATTTGAAAGCAGGTCTGGACTCCCCTGTCAGCATGGACTCGTTGATTTCTGCTTCTCCATCGAGGATTGTGCCGTCAAGTGGAATTCTTTCTCCTGCCAGCACTTCGATTGTGTCACCACTGTGAATCTCATCAAGCGAAACAACTCTGGTTTCATGAGTCTGCGTAACAAGCCGCGCCTCTTTAGGCTGCATTTCAATGAGTGAGGTCAGGGCGTTGCCGGCTTTCAACCTGGATCCGGCTTCAAGAAAACGGCCGAGGAGAATAAACGTGACAATCATTGCTGAAGTGTCGAAATACACTTCTCCCCCCCGGAAAATCATTGCAATACTGTACGCATAAGCGGAAAACGATCCGAGTGCAATAAGCACATCCATGTTGAGGGCAAGTTTCAGCACTGACCGGACAGCGTTTTTCAGGAAAGGATATCCTGAATAAAAAAGAACCGGTGTGGCAAGCGCCCAGGAAATAAGCTGAAACGTTTGTTTGTACTGCTCTTCAATGCCCTGAAAAAAACCGGCATAGAGGGCGGTGATAAACAGCATGAGCTGCATGGAAAAGAACACCGCCGTGCCGAATCTGAGCAAAAGGTCGTCTTTTTCGCGCCGGAGGGTTTCACTGAAGGCCGTCTGGCGGTATGGATGAGGAACATACCCTATCGAAAGGATGCCTTCGAGAATATCCCGCAATGATATTTTGTTCTCATCCCATTGTATAGCGAGCCTGTGTGTGGCATAGTTTACCCTTGCAGAAAGAACACCCTCCATTCTCAACAGGAACTTCTCTATGAGCCAGACACATGAAGCGCATCGAATACCGGAGAGCACTATCTCCACCGATAAGGCTTCATCGGCCTTTTTGATGGAATCCCTGAATGCCCCTGTGTTAATTTTTGACTTCTCAGGCGGGCCGGGAGTCCAGCCGCAACGGTTGTTGTAGAATGTATCGAGAGACTCCCTGTGAATCAACCCGTAGACCCCCAGGCAGCCGTGACAGCAGAAATATTTTGTCTCTCCGTTGAAATCGGCGGTTACGGCTGATCCGGGGTTCATCTCCAGCAGACAGTGATCACAACGGATAACGTCTGCGTTTGGGCTTTCAGTCCCTGACATTAAAGGTGAAGGTCGGCTCGAGGGTTTCTGAAATCAAAAGGGTCGCCCGCCACAGAGTCCTGCCGCTGAGACATTTTACGATGATACCCTTTCCGGTATATCGATTATCCCCTGCTTTTTTAAGTACCACCTGATTTTTTCCCATTTCCATACCGGGCATGGATAGATCGAGCAGTAAAGAATCCGAAAAAAGAGCCGGAGAGCCGCCCGAAAACACAACACCGAATGTCAGCTCCTTCATGTGACGAACAGGTTTAGGGCTGATATCGAGCGTAACCGTATAACCGTCCACCTCTTTCGTACAAGGCCCTGCATGAGGATCACAGTCCGCTGTTGCTTCCGTTCCCGATGAACAGCCGAAAAGAAACAGTACGAGAAAAATTGAAAAGCTGTATAGCAACACTTTTTTCACTTGATTTCCATAAACCACTTTCTGCCTGTTTTGATCGTTGAGGTTGAAAGATCGACTCTCATAAGCCATGTGCCGGAAAAAGGCACCGAAACTTCCGCACTATAGACACCCGGCGGCCCCTCCCGCATCGCATATTCCGAATCATAACCGCTCTGCGATACGCTTCCCGCAAAAAAGGTCATCTCCGCCTGCCGGAGAGGCTCACCTTGCATAAAAACAGTAACCTCAACAGCATTGTTTCCCCTTTTTAGCGAATCTGGAAGGACGATTTTCAGGCCGAGAGAATCCTCAAGTTCTTTTGTCGTAAAATAACCAGAGGCCTTTTCATAGTAGTTCTCTTCAACAAGCCCTTCAAACCCCTTGAACGCAACATAAAATCCCGTCCCCATGGCAAAAAGAAACACTGTGTACAAAGCATAAAGAAATATTTTCATGAGCGTAACGAATATGTCAAGACTATGCTGAAGAACTACTTTTTAGAAAACCCAACCCAGTGATAATACCTTATCTTTTATCTTAGCAAGTTAGCAACTGAGAAGAACTCTGCTCCTAAGCCGTGTGAGGAACGAGTGTCAGATTGAGGGAGCTGGGCCGGTAAATCGTCAGGCAAAGGCTAATCGACGACCTTTAGGTTCTGGAATAGGATCATTAAATTCTTTAGCTGTTTCGACCCATAATTCTATTGCAGACTTGATGTTTTCCAATGCAGATTCATATGTATCTCCATGCGCCATACATCCCTGGAGTTCCGGAACGTCTGCGATGTAGACCCCATCTTCATTGCTCCAGTAGATTATTATTTTTAATGTATTCAAAATGTTCCTAAATAACCTTTCGAAACCTTTGCAACAATGTCTGTGAATCGGTTCATTGCCATTATTTGTATAATGACAAGTATAAGGTACGGCGACTTTTTGCCGTCACCCCTTAATGCCCTAGTTTGATCTAATTTGATCATGATTTTAATACAACTTGCTCTTTCGCTAATTCAACAATAGTGTCTGCAATCATCTTCTCCGCTCTTTGCCCTGCAACCGTCTGTCCGGCAATTGTTATTTCTCCTAACTCTGCCCAAGTTTTTTTAAATGTATATCTTCCTTTTTGAAATATATCTTTTTGCTTCCTTTCTGGTAATCCCGTGAGCATCTTCACAAGATCACTAAACTTATTATTTTCTTTGAGATTCCTTTGGATTCTAGCTATTGTATTTTCCTGTTTAAAACGATCTAGATCATCCCAAGTAAAACATTCAGCTGCAGATTCTCCGTAGCTCTTCCTTACGAATATATTCTGCTGTTCTAACACTAGTTGAACTAGTAATTTTTCTGCTTCCTTTTCACTAATTATTGTTTTTCCGGCACCTTCTTCCTTATTATCAACGTCTTGAGCAGCATTCTTTTGAGCTATATCAACGCCAAATTCTTTGCTTCCATCAGAGCCACTTTTAAATCGGAAAAGAATATGCTGAGTCACAGGAATAATGGCTGTTAAAGTAGCGCAGACAATACCAACAATAATTCCGATATTAGCCCACTCTGCATTTTTTGAAATGGCATATAATGACACCGAGGTAACACAGATAGTTGCAATTAATCCGACTATTGCAAATATTTTTATTTCATGTTTCATCTCTCAATTTCTCGCATTTAAGAACATTATATGCTATACATACCACAGATTATCTGCCTTACAAAAAAGTACTGTAATTTCTCACCACACCCAAGAGCACTAGGAACCATAGGCACTCACCTTCAATCCTGATCCCAACTCTCAACTCTCAATCCATCAGGAATGCGGCTGAATACCTTGTCTCGTGTGACCAGAACAGCGTTAACGGTTTTTGCGTGAGCGGCAATCATCATGTCGAGAGGTGAAAGCGATATGCCGGATGCTTCACATTTTGCACGGAGGCCGCCGTACACGGATGCAACTTCGTGGTCCCAAGGCAGGACGTCGACACGTATGAGAAACTCGTGTACCCGCGCAGACAATCCTTTGGGATAGGAGCGTTTAGCAAGACCATAAAGCAACTCCGCCTGAGTCACTGATGAAATGACGATGCTTTCTATCGGAAAGGATATCAGCTTTTCACGAATCCGGGGAATGTCTCCCTTGATAACGTGACTGGCAATGCTTGTGTCCAGCATGTAGCGTCTCATTCTTTCCAATCCTCAAATGGATCGCGAGTTTGACTGTTTTGTTCCCTGTCTTTCGTCCCCATAAAGTCAGCAGGAACATCTGTCTTCTCGTCGAGAGCAAACAAACCATCCCATGACTCAGGTTTACGGGACAGGATTATATCGCCGGTAAGCGGATCTCGGCGTATGTATACCTCTGTTCCCTCAAAACGAAACTCTTTCGGCAGCCGTATGGCCTGGCTTCGACCGGACATAAATATTTTAGCTGTAGTTGGCATAAAGTAATATAATGGGCTATTTGATGTATATCAAGATATATACCGCAATGACTGATTATTGGTTCCTTTTCAAGAACCCTATAAAAAACCCGCTTGTTTCTCAATCGTCAGTCCATCTCCCTCAAGAGTGAAAACCACAACATCCTTACCACCTTCTGACCGTACCAGCACCTTTCCTTTTTTAAACGAATAAGGCTCCAGCAACAATGCTGTTTCGCCAATGATAATAAAGTCACCCTCAACAGAAAGTTCAAATGATTGCAGCTTATCGGTGTTGTTGTAGAGAGACCAGGAGTAGCGGTTGATCCGCTGCGGAAGCTGCTCAGGGTCCCTCGTTATCAAAAAAGTAACCTCCGGCCTCGAATAAACCATGACGACAAGAATCACACCAGCCAGCAGGGTCGCCCCTCCGAGCCAGAATGCCTTCGGGCGAAGCAGCTTTCCTTTGTAGCCGGGAAAAGGGTTCATATTCCTTTCCACCGTCACAGCCACACAGGCGTCGATGCATTCCGCGCAAGCTATGCAGTCGGTTTGCAGCCCCTCTTTTATATCGATACCAACCGGGCAGGCTTTCACGCAGTCATGACACTTCATGCATTCGTCTTCCCGCGACCTGTCATACTCGATGACCAGCGTGTCTCTATCGAAAAGAGCGTTCTGCATCATTGCATAAGGACAGATTGTCGTACAGAATTTTCGCCCCATGAAGGCAAGTTCAGCGTAGATCACCGCCCATTGCACAAGAAAAAAACCGGTAATGAGCGCATCGGAAAAAAGCGACTGCATGGTTTTCACCGGAGGCACAAAATACCATAGGATGGTCAATGAGACCAGTGCTGAAAAAGGCAGGAGCACGATGCGCTGTAACCACCTCCGAGGCAATCCACCGAACAGCCGCGAAATGCTTTCCGAAAGGTCGAGCAGAACGGTTTGCGGACAAAGCCAGCCGCACCAGATACGACCGAAAACAGCCGTTATTGAAATGATGAAAAGAAGGAAAAAAAGGACAGCGAAGAGAATCAGATACAACTCTTTTATCCAGATGACCGAGCCGAAAAAATAAAGCTTGAGCTGAGGGATATCGAACCGCAGGGCACTTTGCCCATTGATGACAAGGAAAGGCAGGCCGGTAATCAGCAAGGCTTGCAAGAGCCCCGCTGCTCTTCTGAATCTACGCCACAAAATGCTCTACCTTCATTTTCGGAGCGTTTCCATAAAAGCCATCACTTTCAGAATTTTCGTCTTGCTTAGCTGCTGCTTGAAGGGCGGCATGCCGCCCTCCCTTCCGTTTGCTATAGACTTATAGATGTCTTCGGGAGTTGCCCCGAATTGCAGTTCGGCGGTAAGATCGCTTCCCATTCCTCCGGTTCCGTCTTTTTTGTGGCATACTGCACAGCTTGAGGCATAGATCTTCGCACCCTCGGCAATAGCTGCCTCGTCGCCACTGAATGATTTTTTCTCTCTGGCATCTTCACTTGAAGCAACCGCTTGTGCATCGGCCATTTTTTTCTCAAAAATCTTATAGTACGACCATCCGGAAATTGCCGGGGTGTAAAGGACGACGTAGCCGACAACAAAAATGATGGCGAGAATAAAAAAGGCAGTCATGCCCTTAGGCACTTTATTGCTGCTTTCCGTCGGATTTTCATGTTCGTTCATGGAAACCTCCTTTGCAGATTTTACCGGCTCTCATCATCATCGTCCAGCATTCTGTGTTTCGGGGCCTCAACTTCTTTTTTACGCCGGGGGTTATAGTAATGAAAAATGATGTACGCAAAGACAACAACCAGTAATAACGTAAAAAGAATATATGCCCATGCTGCAAAACTCAATTCCCCGCCTCCAGTTTTTTTACATCCCTGCCGAGTTTCTGTAGATAGGCTATGACAGCATCCATCTCGGTCAGCTCATTTTGAAGTTCTTTCGGCGTCACCCCATTTCTTGCCCTTTTTGAGTTATATGACGGGCTGGTAACTTTAGCCCTGTAATCAGCGATCTGTGCGGCAACTTCCTCTTCTGTATATCCGTAATCGAGAATCCTGATTTTCTTGACTGAATAGCGCGTATCGAGCCGGTTTTGAGCCATCCAGGCATAGGGCGGCATATTGGATTTCCCGAACATGCTTTGTGGATCAGCCATATGCTTGTAATGCCATGAGTCGGGGTATTTCCCCCCTACCCTGTTCAGGTCAGGACCGGTACGTCTCGACCCCCAGAGAAATGGCCGGTCATATGCAAACTCTTCAGGTTTCGAGTACTCCCCGTATCGCAATACCTCGGTTCTCAAAGGCCGGACAGTCTGAGTATGACAGTTGTTACATCCTTCACGGATATAAATGTCCCTGCCCTCCAGCTCAACAGCTGTATAAGGCTTGACATAGCCGCTCACCGGCTGGGTAGAAGGCATTAACATCGGGATAAAGACCGTGACCACAGTGCCTATAAGAATGACAACAGCCGAAAGGATGGCAAAAACAACCGGTTTTGAATACACACCCATATCCTGCCTCCATTTATCTGTTCAGAGGTTGGTTTTTGACTTCCTGTGACTTTCTTATCGTCATAACAAGGTTCCATGCAAACAGAACGATCCCTGCAAAGTACACTATACCCGCTGCAAACCGGATTTTATAGTAGGGGTAGAGTGACGCAATGGAATCGAGGAAATTGTATGTCAGCGAACCATCAGGGTCGGTAGCTTTCCACATGGCCCCCTGCTGGATCCCTCCTACCCACATGGTAACCGTCCAGACCAGCTGCCCGACGAGGATCAGCCAGAAGTGAACATTGGCAGCCCTGATACTGTATAACCCGGTTCCGGCGATCTTCGGAATCATGTAATAGAAAGCCGCCGAAATGGTCATGGTTACCCATCCCATGGTCCCCATATGAACATGACCGATAACCCAGTCAGTGTAATGAAAGAACGATGTGAGGGTCCTCAGGCCCTGCGTAGGCCCCTGTATTGTCTGCAAGCCGTAAAAGGTAATACCGACAATAAAGAATTTCACCAGGTAATTGGAACGCATCTGCTCCCAGTTTCCCCGGAGCGTATAATACCCGTTAATCACGGAACCCCATGAAGGAGCTATCAGGAAAATGCTGAATGCTATACCGACAGTCTGAATCCATTCAGGCAGCGGGGTAAGCATAAGGTGGTGAGCACCTGTCCAGAGGTAAGCAAAAATAAGTGACCAGAAAGAGATGATCGAAAGTCTGTGGCTGAACAGAGGTAACCCTGTGGAAACCGGGAGAAAGTAGTAAAACATCGCCAGAATCGGCACGGTAAAAATAAAACCAACGATATTGTGCCCGTACCACCACTGAACATTTGCGTCGTTTACACCTGCATAGACCGGATAGGATTTAAACAGATTGACCGGTACCTCGAGGTTGTTGACGATATACAGGACAGCTATCGTGACGGTCATGGCAATGATATACCAAAGAGAGACATACATCTGTTTTTCCTGACGCTTGATCAGGGTTGCGAAAACGTTTACCGCAAAGATGACCCACATAACAACCACTGCAATATCGAGCGGCCACTCAAGCTCGGCGTACTCTTTGGATGTATTCATCCCGGCAAAAAGGCTGAGGGCAGCCAGCGCAATAATGGCATTGAAGAGGTAAAAGTGTACTTTGGCAAGACGCGGAAAAACAAGAGGCGCTCGTGCCAGTTTCTGAAGGATGTAGTAAGAAGAAGCAAAAATACCGGCAAGTCCGAAACCAAGACCAAGGCCATTGGTATGAATCACCCTCAGACGCCCGAAACTCAGCCAGGGGGTAAGATTGAGCGCCGGATTGAACATCTCAATTGCTATCCAGAGGCCCACAATCAAACCAACAATCAACCAGAACAACGCGGAAAAAGTGAACCATCGCACAATTTGGTAATCATAACCGCTCTCTTTCATGCTTTTTCCCTATGGGCCGGTTGGATGTTTGTAGGTTGTGGTAATGGGATACCTTTGAAAATATAGCGATTTTACTGCAACCGACTTTGAAGGATCTGTAAAAAACAGTCTACCGGTTTTGTGCCCAGCTCAGTATCAACCTCTATAATTTCATTTCTTTAAACCGCTTCAGCCGGTAGTAGGACTCCCGCTCCCGTTCAGCGATATATTCCGAGATAAATTTTACATCTGCCTTTATACCGGGAAAAACTCTTTCTTCCAGCACCCTTATTCGACGGGTGGTAATTTTTATTTCTTCGCCGAGACGCTTTAATTTGCTCTCAAAGGTTGCGATATTAAGCATTGCCTCGACAAGACGTTCGAACATCGCTATGCATTCTTCGAGATGAGGTGAGGTTGCGTAATAGTCATATCCTCTCTCCTCCGGCGACCTGACCGGGTTTTCTGAAGGCACCATCTCCCTGTATTCGATGCCCCAGATGGAGTTCACTGTTACATCCACTTTTAAATCCACGGAAGTAATTGCCGCAAGGGAACCGACATAGTCGCTGCCTTCTCTGCCCAGACTGACTTTCAATTCGTCAACGGCTCTGCCGTAAAGTTTACGGATATCTTCCCTGGACCGCAAAAAAGGTTCGGTTGTCTGTATAAATTCCCTGATGAGCGCCTGCCGTTTGGCTTTTAGAATACCGATGCTGTTCACGACAGACCTGGCCTTTTCTTTCAGAGAAAGCAGGTTTATTCTTGTAGGGTTTATCACGGCAGGTCAAGTGAAAATTGAGCAAGAATGTTTCTGCCTTCGTCAAGCGTCTGAAAGATATCTCTCGGCTTTTCCCCCTGATGGATAAAATGTTTTTCAAACCCATCGGCAAAATCCAGCATCACCCTGTCATCGCTTGACAGACCCTCCCTTCCTATGATCGCCTCAAGCTTTCTGAGCTTCCTGCCTTTTGCATAGTACTTATACAAAAGGTTGGCAACAATACGGTGATCTTCTCTTGTCTTGCCTTTGCCGATCCCGCTGTTCATCAGTCTCGACAGACACGGCAGAGCATCAACGGGAGGAAAAATGCTTTTCTGGTGCAGCTCCCTGCTCAAGACAATCTGACCTTCAGTAATATAGCCCGTTAAGTCGGGAATAGGGTGGGTAATATCATCCTCCGGCATGGTCAGCACCGGCAGCATGGTTACCGAACCGCTCTTGCCGTTAACACGTCCCGCCCGTTCGTACAGAGAAGCAAGGTCGGAGTACATGTAGCCCGGGTACCCTCTTCTGCCTGGCAGTTCTTTTCGTGCGGTGGCTATCTCCCGCAATGCATCACAATAGTTGGTCATGTCGGTCATGATCACCAGGACATCCATGTCATGCTCAAAAGCCAGATATTCGGCAACGGTCAACGCATAGCGTGGAGCCAGCAGCCGCTCCATAACCGGATCATCGGCCATGGTGATAAACGCGGTGTAACCGGACGCCATCTGCTGAAGAGTCTCCATATAAAAGGAGTAGTCATGAAAACTCAGACCGAGAGCGGCAAATATTACCATGAAGTTTTTCTCGGCAGCAAGTGTCGTGGCATGTTTCAGGATAAATGCCACAACTTCCCTGGAAGGCAAGCCGGAAGCCGAAAACACGGGGAGTTTCTGTCCTTTGACAAGCGTATTGAGCCCGTCAATGACCGAGAGACCGGTGCTGATAAATTCTTCGGGACCTGAACGTGAGGCCGGATTTATAGGAACTCCCGTAATTGCCTCATAGCGATCCGGGATATACATCGGCAATCCGTCAATCGGCTCAAATGAACCGTTAAACGAACGCCCTACAATATCACGGGAAAGCGGAATCTTTTTAACCGAATCGGTAAAAACAACCGATGTATGCCCAAGATCCAGCCCCTGGCTCTCACCATAAACTTCAATCAGTACTTTTCCCCGGTCTATGCTCAGGACTTCTCCCTCAATGTTCCGTCCTTCCCCTGTCTTTACGTTGACCACCTCGCCTATCTTCGCGTTCCGGACGTTTTCCAGAAAAAGTATCGGCCCTGCAAGGGATGTTACAGTCCTGTAGGAGTGTTCCGAAAGCCTCATACCGCTGTTCCCCCCTCCTTCAAAACATCTTCAAGCGGCTCCCCGTTTTTCAAGCGGCTTTCAGCCATATCGTAAAAACGGATAATTCTTTCCATGATCGAGAATGTTTTTTCAGGGGGTGAAAAAGCGTCATCGGAAAACGCATTCTGACTGAGCAGTTCTGTTCTTATTTTCTCAGCTATTGTAATCAGTAACCTGTCATCGTCCTGGAGCCCGGAAACTCCTATAATTTCGATGACTTCCTTGAGCGACTCTTCTTTCTGCAGTATCTCCCTGCACCGTACCTGCAAAGCCGGCCATTGTTCTGCGACTTTTTCCTTAAAATATTCCGAGAGCTCCGTGGTATAAAGAGAGTAGCTCTGGTTCCAGTTTATTGCCGGATAGTGACGGCTATAAGCAAGAGAGGTGTCAAGTATCAGGGAGGCACCTGTAGCTCTGAGGCAAGCCTGAGTGACCGGTTCGGTAAAATCGGCTCCGGCGGGTGAAACGGAAAGGATCATAGTGAGAGAGCCGTTTCGCCCGCTGATAGTTTCAACCACACCCGCCCTTTCAAAAAAACCAGCCAGCCTTGAGGAGAGGTAGGTCGGATACCCTTCTTCACCCGGCATCTCTTCAAGTGAAGCGGATATTTCTCTCATCGCTTCCGCCCAGCGAGAAAGACTGTCGGCAAGCAGCAGGACATGAAACCCCATATCTCTATAGTACTCGGCGATTGTCACCGCGGTATAGATAGAAGCCTCACGGGCTGCAACCGGCATATTCGAAGTATTGACCACAAGCACGGTTCTTTCCATAAGGGGCTTGCTGGCCCAAGGATCACTCAGCACCCTGAACTCTTCAATAAGATCGGCCATTTCATTGCCTCGCTCACCGCACCCCACATAGATGACGATATCAACATCCGCATATTTCGCAATGGATTGCTCGAGAACGGTTTTTCCGGTACCAAAACCGCCCGGCATAACCGCAGTGCCACCCCTGGCAATGGGAAACATGAGATCAATACTGCGCTGCCCGGTTATCAGTGGCTCATTGGAGGTGGCTTTTTTCTTGAACGGCTTTGGAATCCTCACCGGCCAGTCATGCCACGCGAAAAATTCGGTCCCGTCATCAAGCGTTCCCAAAGGCTCGCCCAGAGTAAACGCACCTTCCTTTATGGATGCAATTCTCCGTTTTGACGGCCTTTTTCCGTCACCACGGGAAGATTGACTGGACGTAGGATAGGCAAGGTAATGCCGGAATGAACCTTCTTCGACATAACCGAAAAATTCGCCCTGCAAAAGGGTATCGCCTTCGCTCTTGAGAGGAACGTGCTTCCATGTGCGGGAATAATCGAGGACATCAACCTCCTTGCCTGCTATTAAAAACGGCCCCTGCTCTGCAAGCAGCCGCTCCAAGGGCCTCTGCAACCCATCGTACATCTCGGAAAGCATACCAGGCCCAAGCCTGACATGCAGCGGCATACCGGTAGCAGTGACCGGTTCATGCAAGCCAACCCCCCTGGTATCCTCATAAACCTGAATCACCGCCTGCGCTTTCTCGATGCGGATTGCTTCTCCTGTCAGCTTCCCACAGCCTACCGAGACTTTCTCATTGAGCTTGAGCCCCTGCATATCCGTTGTAACGACCGGGCCTGATATTCCTGTAATCTTTCCACTCATACATTCAGCTTTATGTGATAACCGATGGTTTTTCTCAGAAGACTTGCCATGTAAGCTTCAATCTCTTCCCTGGTTGCCTCGTGTGCAGGAAGAGTAAGCAGAATTCCGTCCCACTGCCGCTCTATCGACTGTATCGTATCCTCATCGATTGCCTGCAGGAGCGGTTCATCAATAACAACCAGCCCATAATCGGGATCATCGCAGACATCCTGGAGCTTTCTGCCGACATCTTCAGCCGATGCGACCTGTTGCAGTACTCCGCCAAGCCTGAATCCATACTCAGCATCGGTTGTCGTAATAAACATGATTTTTTTCATCCGCTATCCCGTGAAATACATCAAGTCTCTATGTATCTCTTTCCCGTATTTAACAATAGCGAGGTCTCCGAAGACCACATAACAACGCCAGAGATAATCCAGGATCGCCCCCCTGTCGGGAAACTTACCACAGAGCTTCTTTATCGAACGCTCCGTTTCTGCAAACTGAGCCTGCTCAAAACCTCTGGCATCGGGATTCTTGCGGAAGACATCTCCCGAAGCTTTAAACAAAGGAACCATTGCCGCAGGCCCCTCTTCGTAAAAGAACCGGTAAAGAACCGAAGGCTTGAGGGTTCCTCCGTCGAGGAAAACAGGATCTGTGGAAATTCCCCAGCGAAGATGCTCAAAAAGTGCGGTTCTGTTTCTGTTGTCAATTGCTATTTTGAAAAATTCCCGGATAACAGGAGCCTGCTTTTGTTTCATTATCTGCAAAAGAAACTGTTCGACAAGGCTCTTTTCGAGTGCTCTCATTCCACTTTTTCTGTAATCCCTTTCAACTGTTTGCCCGGTTTTCGGGTTGTCCAGAACAGCAGCGATAATTACGCTGGTCAAAGCAGACACAGTTTTCACTTTCCTTATTCTCTTTTTCAGCGGCTTTGCGATCAAACTCCGTAGAAAAAGATTTTCAAGCACCTGTGCACCTTTTTCAGCATGCCTGAAACGGACACATGTAATAAGAGTCTTCAGCTCCAAGTAGACAAAAAACGGTAAAAAAACTTTTTGCATGTGCGCATCCAGCTGTAGAAACACCCATCGGTATTCCCTGAAATAAAGCTCCTGGATGTCAGAGGGAGAATACCCTGACAGGACTGATTCCTGCTCCGGCGAAAAAAGCTTGCTTTTTCTTACGCTTAGTCTTGCCAGAAGATAATCCGGAGGAAACCCTCTCTCCTTATCGATCCCGATTACCGCCTCCATCTGGCAGCCTCCCTCGAATCTCGTTCATAAGGCTCGGAAGCAGCTGTGTCCATGAGCGTTGCAGCCTTTTTTCGAAAGTATTGTCAACCTCGACCGCTCCATCTTCCGACTGAACCAGCATCCCGCCGCTTATTGACATGGATGTCAGGATTGAGGATTGTGGAAAACATTCGGCAGCGAGCATCTCGTCCTCAGGATTTACCGTAACCTTTGCCCAGGGAGTTTCCGGAAGCTCGGCAGCAAGCGCTTTGAATACAAGCGGGTAGCTTTCAGGGTAGCGCAGCCGAGACAGCATGGCACCCGCCAAAGCGTATAAGCGCTCACCCAAAACATTTTCAGCAGGCAACATGACAAGCCGCCGCTCTTTCACGGACAGACCCGTCATTATACGCTCTTTTTGTTCCCTGGTTACCAGCTCTTTCTTTCTGCCATGCTCCTCTCTGAGGCTTTCAACCCTGCTTTGCTTTTCCCGTCCTATGCTCTCAACTTTCAACCTGACATCCTCGTGAAGCGTCATAATTTTCTCCCCGCACTCTCTGCGCAGAGACTCGATCAGTTGTTCCCTCGCCATAGTGCCTACGCAGAAAAGAGTATCAGCATTGCCACTACAAAACCAAGGATAACCAGTGTTTCCGGTATTGCAAGCATGATGATGACCGTTCCGCTGATCTCCGGTTTTTCAGCAATTCCACCAACCCCCGCTGAACCGATTTTGGACTGAGCCCAAGCCGTTGCCAAAGCAGAAAGACCGATAGCAAGAGCTGCCGCGAATGCGATTAGAACCTGTTCCATGTGTACTCCTCCTTTTTGGACATCAATAAAACCACTTCTTGAACCAAGTATAAAGAAAACTAAATTATGCGATTGTTCGAGTACGCCGGCTTCGCATTTTCCGGCAAAGTCGGAGTTTCAAACCGCGTGTCTTTTTTGTTTTGCTCACTTCAGGGCACCTATATTAACTGTTGTGAGTCCTGATTAATATATTTCTTTCTTTACAGTTATGCACATCCAGCACAATTTGAAATGCCAGTACATTCATCGCCCGTTTTCCGGTGGAGTATAGTTACTCTTTTTTCAACGGCTCAAACGCTCTCCCCCCCTGGGTCAAAAACTTGGAAAAAAACTCAACGAAGTGCAGCCTGATCGAGTGAATGGTCGGCGAAAAAACGCCGAGAATCAGGTTGAAGAGATGCAAAAGTCCGGCAGCTATTATACCGACGGCAATATTACCGGCCATTCCGGCAATCTTGTTGGCAACGTAGGCAAGGTATACAGAAGTAAGACCGATGGCCATCATGCGTGCATAGGAAATGATATTCCCGATGCTTTTAATAAGCTCCAGAGGAGCCAGAAAGCCTCCGGTAAACAAAAAGAAAGGAGCAAGGAAAGCTATCACGATCAGCACAGGTCGCCTTGATGCTTCAGGCAGCAGTCCGAGAAATGAGGCAACAAGCGCTAAAATGGAGACTATCATGAAAAGGTTAAGCAACCTGTGCACGGCAAGTTTCCCGCTCTTTGTTTTCAATGCATTGACGGCACCAAGCAAAACCCCCAGAAGAATGTGCATGGTTCCTACAGTAAGAGCAAAGTAAATAAAGGGTAAAATAGCTGTCCTCCTGTCAAAGAGCAGGGGTTCGAGGCCCAGCGCGGTATGACCGATATCTCCGAAAATCTCGCCGAACAGCAGACCAAAAAGTATCGCGTAAGCAGAGCAGACCATCAGAATCAGTGAGGCATCATGTATGATCCTCCTGCTTTTAAACTTTTTGTACAGCAAAACCCCAACCAGCAAAATGATCAGGCCATAGCCTGCATCGCCAAGGATCATGCCAAAAAAAACAGGGAAAAAAATGCCGATAAACAGTGTAGGATCATAAGAAGTGTACAGCGGCAGCGGAATAAACCTTGTAAACAGCTCAAAAGGTCTAAAATAGGCCGGGTTTCTCAACAAAACAGGAACACTGTCAAGCTCTTTTTCAAGAATATCAAGTTCGTTGATAACAACTCTTCCACCGTACAGTTCCTCAAGTTTTTGCCTCTCCACATCAACGGATTCCTCGGGCATCCAGCCATAAAGCACGAAACACATATCTGTCTCGTAAACCGAAGCTGTCACCTTCAGCACAGACAATCTGTTTTCAGCCCATTTTCTCAAGCTTGCGTAATACCCCCCTCTCTTATCGGCAAAAGCTTGAAGCTTTTGCTGCAGGCTGTCCAGCTCAGGAGCAAGAGTGGAGAGTCTGAAAGTAATATGCCCGATTTTATCGGCGAATGAGAGTTCGCGAATGCTTTGAGGAAAGGCAAGTTCGGGAACTTCCTGCTGATGAAGGCTCTTTCTTACTTTTTCCGAGAAGCCTGCAAGAGTAACGATCAGCCCGAAACATTTCCCGTCATCGGTTGTGACTGCTTTAAGCTCAAAATTATTCTCGGTTATCTCAGAAAGAATCATTCGAAGAGAATCGATTACTCCCGGATCCTTGATCGTCAATCCAATAAAATCAAGATCAGGCGTCTCCTTGAGCGTTCCTGTTACAGACCTCAGAGCCTCAAACAGGTACCTGTAGTGCTCCAGCTCAGCCTGTTCGTTCTCCAGCCGCTGTTTTTTTTCAAACAGTTCTTTGCACAGGGCAGCATCTTTTTCCAGCTTGGCTGCAATTTTTTCCACCCCCGTAACTCTGTCGAAACCTGCACCGTTGTCAGAAATTCCAGGGAGATATGAAAACAGCCTGCCAATCTCCTTTACAAGCTTTTCAAGAAACAGCTTTTCAGAGAGTACTTCCTTATCCGTATAGGCCGGTGTTATTTTTGCTCTCTTGATAGTTCCAATATGACAACGGCTGCAGTCCTCTATCTGCAGCACACCTTCTTCCTGAAAAAACGTGAGCGTTTTATCCAGCAGATTTTGTGGCCCGGCTACCTCAACTTTGGCCATGCGAGTAATCATACTACCCCTCCGGCAGGATCGTACCGATATGCTTTTCTATAACCGCTTCAAGCTTCGCATCCTCCATGTTTTTCAACAACTCAGCCCGGCTATTGGTTTGCTGGAGCATCTCCCCAATCACTTTTTCCGCCTCATGTCGGGCTTCCTCAACCGCCTTGTTCAAAGATGCATCCAGACGTTCTTTTTCTTCCCGGATCTCCTTCTCTGCGGTTTTTTCAGCGTTCTCGATCTTTTCCTGCCCACGATTCTTTTCAAGCTCCAGCTTCTGCTGAACCTCCTCCTCAACCTCTATGATTTCCCTGATTATCTCTTTCGCCATAACTTTCCTCCCCTACCATCCCATAGCCTTTATTACCTCGGCCCTGATGCTCTCGTAAGGCAAAGCACCTGTTGCCCGCCATTTTATCATACCTTTGTCAAAAAGCATCAGAGCGGGAATACCCTGCACCTGGTATTTAGCGGCTACTTCCGGCTGTTCATCAACATTGATCTTAACAACAGTCAGCTTTCCGCGAAATTCTTCCGCAAGCTGCTTGACCGAAGGCGCAATCGAGGTACACGGGCCACACCATGCAGCCCAGAAATCCACAAAAACAGGTTTTTCGGTTTCCTGTATTAGCTGGTCAAATGATTTTTTCACCATAATCTATAGCATTGCATGTTGTGTATGTCATTTCTGAGGTATAATACTTTTTTTCAAAAATTCATTCCCGACTCCCTCTTTTGGAACGTTCCTCTCGTGATAACATTACGGGCACCTCTAAAAATCTATTCCGCCATGCGACTGCTTCGTTGGTCCCGACAGGTCGGGGCTCCGTTCGCCTTGCATCCCGAGAGGTCGGGATTCATGACAATAAATAGTAGAGGTACCCTCATGAATACAGGATATTTCCAACCGGCTGAAACTTATTGACAAAGGTGAAAGTTAACTTTTCGTAAGTAATCTTGTGTAATCCGCATTGATAATTGTCTTCTTGCAATCCTCAATCAAAAACCCTTGGGGTTGCTTCCAACAATGAACAAAAAATCCACCTCTTGACATACTCTTTTTTTACCGCGCATTTATTTACCTTATGATGAATAATGAATGATGTTCTGAAGAAACCCAGAAAAGTTTACGTTACGCGCACCGTCGAGTTTAACGCTGCGCACCGGCTGTACAATCCTGGCTTTTCGGACGATGAAAACAGGAAAATTTATGGGAAGTGCAGCAATACTCACGGTCATGGACATAATTACGAGCTGGAAATCACCATAAGCGGAGTTGTTGATCGTAATACAGGGTTTCTCCTGGATATGAAAGAGTTGAAAAATATCCTTGAACAGGAGATTATGAAACGGTTCGACCACAAACACCTCAACTTCGATGTCGAAGAACTCAGGGATGCGGTCCCGAGTACAGAGGTACTTGCCGTTACTGTTTGGGACATTCTGACCGATGCATTGCAACATTACACCAAAAAAGAGATAACCCTTCATGAAGTCAAAATCCATGAAACAAGAAAAAACTCTGTCAGATACCTTGGCGAATAACACTGCATCATATTCCGGATACAGTTCATGCGCGGATGATGAATGTTTTGACGATATCCACAACTCCGACCTCGGGGTTATCGCCAGTATGTCTGACGCTGTCTATAGCATACTTGAAGGCATCGGTGAAAATCCTGAACGCGAAGGGCTGTTGAAAACGCCTGAAAGAGTGGCAAGGGCCATGCGCTTTCTCACGAAAGGATATCGGCAGGACGCGGAAGAAATGTTGAAAAAAGCCGTCTTTTCCGAATCCTATGACGAGATGGTGCTGGTCAAGGATATTGAGCTTTTTTCGATGTGTGAACACCACATGCTGCCGTTTTTCGGCAAAGCTCATGTTGCTTACATTCCTGATGGAAAAATCGTCGGTATTTCCAAGCTTGCCCGGGTGGTTGAGGTGTATGCACGCCGCCTGCAGGTACAGGAACGCTTGACACAGCAGATACGGGATATTATTCATGATGTCCTGAGCCCGAAAGGTGTGGGTGTTGTGATCGAGGCAAAGCACATGTGCATGGTTATGAGGGGCGTGGAAAAACAAAATTCAATCACAACAACATCCGCGATGTCCGGCGAGTTTCTGTCCTCCCAGTCCACGCGAAGCGAGTTTCTACGTCTGATCAACCGTTGAGAAAGGCGGTAAGAATCTGTTTCCCTTTATCGACAGCTTCCCTAAGCAATTTCTCAACAACCGGACTTATGCCGCTGCCGAGTTCAAGGTTCTTCGGCGGCACCCCAATGAGAACAATGTCATCGGGGACTTTTGCATGAAGACGAGCAACCGACAGGAGCTCACTGAGCCCCATCTGGTGAGAGGACATTTTACGGTGGATAAACGCCGGAAGCTCATCATTTCGGTATATATAAACCTGCCGGTCGAATTCCGAAGGAATGATTGCATCATAAATCAGCAGCGCATCCACCGATTCGATATAGTCGAGCAGGTAGATGCCCTGTGTGCCGCCATCAATGAACTGAACGGTATCCGGAAACCCGACACATTCTTTTTCAAGCCGCTTGACCGCTTCCACGCCAAACCCCTCATCTCCGAATAGAATGTTGCCAAGACCGATAACGTTGATTTTTTTCATTTTCTTTAGTGACTATGGCTGGATAGCAGAATTGCTTGATGGCTGGATAACCTGTCACTCGTCACCAAGCCCAATTCATCGGGCAGCGGCGTCATTTGGTCACTCTTGACTGAGCGTAGCTCAGTCAAGCGAAGCTTCGTCCTCTACCCTATGCTTATACCCCGTAATAATCGATGACGTCACGCTTGAACGGTCAACAATATCATGACGGAAAATAGCGTACAGATGCAAGATCACGTAAAACGGAAAGATCCAGGCAACACTGTGGTGGACGATATGCAGATTATAGCTGCCGCCGAACAGGGGAATCAGCCAGCCAAACCACGTATCGGTAAATCCGCCTGGATTGTTCTCACCGTACATTGCAAGGCCCGTAAGGATCATGAAAAGCGAGCCGCAGAAAATGAAAATGAAATAGGTCAGCGCCGCAACGGGGTTGTGGCCAACATGGCTCGGCTCGTCCGGTCGCAAAAAAAGGTAAGAAGCCATCTGCTCTCTGAAAGGTTTGCCCCACCATTTTGGAGACCACGGCCTGAAACCCGCGAAGCGAGCGTACCTGTCGTGACCGAACAACGCCCAGTACATGCGGAAAAGATAATTGGCGATAAAGACAAAAGCCGTCGCAAAGTGTATAAAACGGAACACCGACATCTGCTTGAACCAAACGGCCTCCCCGATCGGAGGGTTCAGATAAGGAGAGGCAATGTAGAAGCCGGTGACAAACAGCACGGTTATACACAGGGCGTTGATCCAGTGATACATCCTGACCGGCAGCTTCCATACATAAATTTCCTCAATAATTTTGCCCATGATATCCTCCGCTTAAACGATGGTGACCTTTATAATCTCGTTTCCGTTCATGTCAAATACATGAGATGCACAGGCGAGACAAGGATCGAACGAATGTACGGTTCTGAGGATCTCAAGCGGCTTTTCCGGGTCGGCCATCGGAGTTCCCTTGAGAGCTGACTCGTAAGCCCCGACCGCCCCGCTTGCGTCACGCGGAGAAGCGTTCCAGGTTGAAGGAACGACAATCTGGTAGTCCTCGATCTTGCCATCTTTTATATGAATCCAGTGGCCGAGAGCTCCACGAGGGGCTTCGGTATAACCAAACCCTTTAGCTTCCTTCGGCCATCTCGAAGGGTCCCATAGTTCAGTGTTTGCCGTCCTGTAATCACCTGCTTTTACATTGTCAATAAGCTGTTCATAGAAATGCTTCATGAAACCAGCGGTCTGCAGGCACTCGATGCCGCGTGCAGCGGTTCGTCCCAGTGTTGAATACAGCGCATCTGCGCCGACATTGAGCCTACCAAGCACCATGTCAACGGTATCCTTGATCATGGCGTCGCCTTTGGCATAAGCCAGAAGAACTCTTGCCAGAGGACCTACTTCCATTGGGTTATTCTTCCAGCGCGGAGTCTTCAGCCAACTGTATTTTTTGTCCGTATCCAAAAACTCGAACGGCGGTTTCGGACCGGTGTATTTGGGATTTGTCTCACCTTCCCACGGATGGAGTCCCTTGTCATCCCCGTTGCTGTATGTATACCAGCTGTGACTAACCTCTTCGGTAACCTGGTTCAGGTCAAGTGGATCGACATCGTGAATCGTCGAAAGATCCTTGTTGAGAATCGCCCCTCTCGGCCAGAGCAGCGATGAGGCATCATCAATGCTGTTTTCAGGAAAATCGCCGTAGCAGAGGTAATTGCCGAGTCCTCCTCCGTACAGCCAGCCCTTGTAAAAACCGGCAATAGCTATAAGATCAGGAATGTAAACCTGTTCAATGAAAGTAATCGTCTCATCAATGATCTTTTTGACCATGCTGAGAACCTCGATATTAATGGCTGTATTTCGGTTGGGGTCGATCGCGCAGGCCATACCGCCGACAAGATAGTTCGGATGAGGGTTCTTACCACCAAAAACGGTGTGAATCTTTACGATCTCTTTCTGAAAATCAAGCGCTTCCAGATAATGGGCTACCGCGATAAGGTTGACTTCCGGCGGCAGCTTGTAGGCCGAGTGTCCCCAGTAGCCGTTGGAGAAAATGCCGAGCTGGCCGCTTTCAACAAAGCCGACAAGCTTCTGTTGAAGCTCCTTGAAGTAACCTGGGGATGATTTCGGCCAGGGGGAAATACTCTGGGCTATACGGGAGGCTTCTTTCGGGTCAGCTTTCAGTGCGCTCACAACATCCACCCAGTCCAAGGCATGAAGATGGTAGAAATGCACAAGGTGGTCCTGGGTCTGCTGGGTTGCATTCATCAGGTTTCTGATGATCCTCGCGTTCAGCGGAACTTCTATACCAAGGGCATCTTCGACGCACCTTACCGACGCAAGAGCATGAACAGTCGTACATACGCCACAGATACGTTCGGCAAAGGCCCATGCATCACGAGGGTCCCTGCCCTTGAGAATGATCTCAATACCACGCCACATCGTGCCGCTACTGAATGCATCTTCGATGACGTTGTTTTCATCGAGCTTTGCTTCTATCCGCAAATGACCCTCGATTCTCGGAATCGGGTCGACAACTATTTTTTCAGCCATAATTGATTCTCCTGTTACTTATGGGCACCTCTATAAATTTGTTCCCGCAATTCGATCCCCTTATTCTTCAAGTTGCTCGTTTTCACCATTTGCTTTTTTCTTCCTGACCGCGGTAACCACCGCATGCGCTGCCGCACCTGCAGCCGCTGCACCTACTGCTACCGCACCGATCTTGTCAGCGTTCGAATCGATACCCAGGAACGATACATCCGCAAGCCTTGTATAGAAGGGACCGTCATCCCAGTATCCCGGTGCCGCGCAGCCGAAACATGGATGTCCGGAGCCGATCGGGAAGCTTATCCCATCGTTCCATTCTGTTTTCGAACAGGCGTTGTATGTTGTCGGCCCTTTACAGCCCATCTTGTAGAGGCACCATCCTTTTCTTGTCGATTCGTCATCGAAGTCCCTGACAAACATACCGGCATCGTAAAATGCCCTTCGGTAGCACTTGTCATGAATACGCGTACCGTAAAAAGCCTTGGGACGCTTCATCCGGTCGAGTTCCGGAAGAGTTCCGAAGGTATGGTAGTGAGTGATTACGCCGGTCATGACCTCGGCAATCGGCGGACAACCCGGAACATTGACAAGCGGCTTGTCAGTGATGATCTCTGAAACAGGGACTGCGCCTGTGGGGTTGGGATCAGCGTTTTGAACACAACCGAACGTGGCACATGCTCCCCATGCAATAACCGCCGCGGCATCAGCAGCGGTTTCTTTCAAGATATTCAGATAGGAATCACCTGCAACAAGACAGTAAACACCGTCGTCCTTGACAGGAGCATTGCCCTCACAGGCAAGGATGTATTTCCCTTTGTAATCCTTCATAATCTTTCTGCGGACTTCCTCAAGCTGATGTCCGGCAGCAGCGCTCAATGTATCGTCATAATCCAGAGAGATCATGTTCAGGACGATGTCGCCCATGACCGGATGAGAAGACCGGATGAAAGATTCCGTGCAGCAGGTACACTCGAGACCGTGAAGCCATATGACAGGAGTTCTGGGGCTTGTTTCCATTGCATGGATGACTTTCGGCAGAAGTGAGGGCGCAAGGCCAAGAGATACTGAAGTGAGACCGCAGAATTTTAAAAAGTCACGGCGACTCAACCCGCGGGCTTTAAAAATCTCAGCGTATGTCTGCTGTTTATCCATTCCTATCTCCTTCTTTCCCGGAGGGCTGGCAGCACGAACCCTTTAACCCGGCATGGTTAGAATTACAGGTACCTTGAAAAATATACGCATTTTTCAAGGCACCCCTATGTCAATGGGGATTACTCAAAGAAAAAAAATTTTTCCTAAATTAACAATTGTTAACAATTCACCCCCAAAAGATCTTCCCCTTTTTTCTTTTGCCGGAACCGGACAATTACAGTATTATCTTCAACTACCTACAACAGTGCTATCCAGCCGTCCTGCTTTTCTGTCACATAAGTTATTGTTACGGCAAGCATCGAACAATCGCACGATTCCGATTACAGCTAACTGAAAAAACACATATGTCACCACACAATGTTTTATCACCTCGCCAAAAAGCGCTGCAGGTTAACCTGGATGAAACCATCTACGGAAGTTTTGCCGAAATCGGAGCCGGCCAGGAAGTGGCACGCCATTTTTTCCAGGCTGGAGGAGCCGCGGGTACCATCGCAAGAACCATGTCCGCCTATGATATGATCATGTCGGACGCCATGTATGGTGAAAGCAGCCGCTATGTCAGTGAAGAACGGTTGATCAGTATGCTGAAAACCGAATGCACAACATTAATGCAGCGCCTGAATTTAGAACGCGGAGAACAATCACGTTTTTTCACTTACGCAAATACGGTGACCGCCAAGGGATACCGCGGCGGAGGAAATTACCATGGCTGGACAGGGATAAAATTCCAGCACAGTCCAGGCAGCGAACCAAGCCAGGTCATTGTCCATATAAAACTTCTTGACAGTCAAAACCTGTTTCAGCAGGAAGCCATCGGAACTTTTGGCGTCAACCTGATCCACAGTTGTTATCATGCAAACGACAGCATGGCAAACTTCGTCCGCTCACTCATGGACAGTCTTACCAACGAGCGTATACAGATTGACGCTATCAAGGTCAGCGGTCCCGCATTCGAACATATGGATGACCGCTTGCTCAGCCTCGAGCTTGTTCGTAACGGCTATACCGATGTTATTATGTTCAACTCTGAAGGGAAAGTGGTACAGCCTTCCGAAGAACTCTACAAGAAAAACATTGTTGCAATGCGCAGCGGTTTCCGGCCCCCTACTTTGCTGAACGTGGAAATGCTTGAAAAAGGGGCTCAACAGTTCAAAAACAATCTGCCTGAAGACGAAGGCGACAATGTTGTGACGCTTGCGGAAATCTCCATGAACAGGTTGATCGAAAGGGGCGCGATCGACAGCGCAGACTTCCTTGCCCGTATAGATATGCTTTCATCAATCAATCAGCCGGTACTGATTTCACATTTCCAGCATTTCCATACCCTTAGTCACTACTTGTCGGACATCTGCCGACGCCGCGTGGCTTTTGTCGTCAGGGTTCATAATTTGCAGGATATTTTCGATGAAGAAAACTACAAGGATCTGGACGGAGGATTCCTGGAAGCTTTCGGAACGATGTTCGGCAAGAACACGCAGATCTATGTTTATCCGGAAAAAGCCGATAATGAGGACACGCTGCTTTTATCTGACTCGGTAACTCTCTCGACGGCCGTAAAACCGCTTATGGAGTATTTCAAAAACAACAACTTCATCCAGGATATCAAAGACTTCAATCCAAATGTAGCGAACATCTGGTCACGCAAAGTTGCCGAAAAAATCGAGGCCGGCGACCCAAGCTGGGAAACCATGGTTCCTGTTTCCGTTGCCCAAGCGGTCAAAAATTCCGAGCTGTTTCGACCGGGATAGCTACTTTTTACTGAACTGCTCTCAAACTTGCATAATACAGGGATGATTGTCTCCTGAAATTTTCCACCGAATCAAACAACACCACAGATTTGAATTCAAAATTATCCATCTCAAATTAAAAACAATTAAAAACAATTAAAAACACTATAAAAATACAGATAAAAGCATACACAAGAAACTAACATATCTTTACTTGAAAATGTTAATTACTTTGAAATCTGACTGGTATCGTAGAGGAAAAATGAAATTCCCTAAATTGTTTTTCTGAAAACCCGACTTTCATAAAGATTTCTTTCCATATATTCATTAATTGATCAGAAGTAATAAAATCAGAATATTGCCCTGGCTGCTTTGCCGTCACAATAACTGACACATCCGCATAACTCAAATCAAATTCAGGCTTATAATTATGTAAATTATTTAAAGTTTTTGAGAAAAAATTGCGTCGAAATGATATATGACCAACTGATGAATTTTTACATTCTTCAATCATATCAGAAAAATAAATCAATTCATAGATAAAATCATTATTATCATTATTATTGCGGTATTGAGAAAATAACCCATCAGCAGTCTTCAATGTACGAATTATACAACTTATAGATTTTTTTTGAATTTTCATATCTGAATATACATTTTTATGCGTATTGATTATTTTGGCAGCAACATCTATTGCTTTTTTAGTGTTCCATAATTTATATTTTTGCATATCGGAGGGTTTACTTGACCTTATAGGCTTTTCATATTCATCAATAAATTCCACAAAGGGGGATGAGTCAATTGGACATATAAATATTTTCGAATTTGGAGGAAGTGAATAGACTAACTTAGAAATATTCTCTGCCACTTTTTTAATGCTTGTTGAGTCGCCAATGGTTCTTGTGGTAAAATCACAAAAAATAACAGCAATCACTTTTTTTTCAAGATTATCGATATCGATCTTTTTTTGAACTTCATTATTACATGATGAGAGCAATAACGTACTCAAAAAAAGATATAATACATGTAAAAACTTGATTTGTTTTTGAAGCATAAGCATCTTTAAAATATCATCAAAAAATTAATCAATTTTTCTCATCCAAATTCTTTCTCAATTATTTCATCAAAATCAATACTTGTATCCGTTATAATACCTTGCAAATTTTCATACGCTTTGCGTGCTGCCAATTTATTCCTTAACTCTTCTGCTCTATCAAACATATCTTTATCATTATTTATATCTATTGGCTCCATTAATCCGCGTTGATATCCATGATTATAATAATTCAAAAACAATTTCGTACAATGTAAAATAAAATCTCTTCCTTTCGCCCACTCCAAAATATGTTTTTTATTTTCCATTGTCTTTTTAGAATTTTTAAATCCTCTATTGGCAACCAGATGGTCCAATTCTGATTTTTCAAGCAGTTTTTTGCTGATCTTTAACTCTCGGCGATTATGCCACAAATTCAAACCTATTGAAGCGCAAATTCCTCCAACAATCGGAAAAAGAAGAGTAATAAGAATAAAAGTTATCTGGGTAATCCTTTTTCTTAAATTATCATTATTTAAATGAGTTACCTGAACATTTGCATCCTGCTTAGGCTCAGTTTGTTCATCTAAAAGTATCTTTAAATTAGACTCAAAGCTTTCTTTTTGCGCTATTTGATCAAGTTGATTTTTATATTCTATAGTCTCAAACCGAAATAAACCTAGCATAAAAATTGTACCAATAGCAAGAAACAATATCATTGTCTTGAATATTACTCTGCCAAAATGTATTTGTTTAACTTTTTTTATTTCTTCTTCCAGTACACCCTCCTTTTTCAATTCCTTGAACTGAGTAATGCTTTTTGCAAGTGGTTTTCCCAAAAATTCATCATAATATATCTTAATATAAATTGTACATAGTGCCACACCAAAAGCCAATACAAAAACCTCCCAGTTCTGTTGGAATACTTCCCATGGACTGACAAAAAGGTACTTTATGGCAACTGCTCCCGAATCGAGATCAAAACCAGTTTGGGTTAGCTTAAGTGCCAAAGGAATATCTGCAAATATTAACAGTATAGCAATCGTCAAATATAGGATGGCCAGGAAGGCGGAAAAATTCCTGGGATTAGCACGATATCTATCAGTTACTAATTTTTGATAATCTTTATGGAGCTCATAATCCTCAGCAGCATGTTGATAAATACCTTTTTTCAAATCATTTTCTGTCTCAAGTTGAGCCACTTCTCCATTATAAGTAGCTTTAATTTCGTCTTGGATAATAAAAGCCTTATTCTTGGCTATCTCATAAATTTCAGTTTTTCTTTGAGCAATTTTTCCATCTCTCCAACCACCATGCCAAAATCTATTACTAACATCTAAAATCAACAGCCTTAATAATTCATGATTTTTCAGAAAATCAACAAATGAATCATCTTCCATCAAGTTGATAAACTCTGGCGCTTTTGCATTATCTCCATCATTTACTCTAGCTTTACTTTTTGGGATGTGTTTTTGTGTGAAAAAAGGAATTAACTCGACAAAATATTTTGCAACTTTTTTGAAACTCTTTCTAATTCTTTCGATTGACGTTAGTTTTGGAGAACTTTGTGCATTCATGATTTTCCTCCATTTTCACCGGCAAAATATAATTCAAAACCTTTATTCTTATACCATAATCCTAAACCAAATCCATCTTTAAAAGCAATCTCATTTTTCTGTTGTTCTAATAAATTACCATTACAACATTTATGCCACTGTTGCTCACACGACAACTTTTCTTGATGGTAGTCAACCATTTGAGAATTATATTTATCAATATTGTTTATAATCTCTTTTTCCAATTCATTTTTACGATTCTTGATCTTTTTTATTTTAGCATTCAATTCACCTAAATCTCTTTTCTTTTGTTGCCATCTTAATTTTAAATTCTCGATTTCTCTTTTATAATGAGGAAAATATTTTTCTTCAATCGATGTTATTTCTTTGGCTTCTAGAATAATTTCATCATTTTTTTGTCGATAACGCAACCATTTAAAAGGATTTTGAAAAATAAGAATATTTTTTTTCACAATTTGATCACTAAACATTTCCTTAACCAACTCATTGCGCATTTTAATAATATCAAAAAACTCAGATTGACATTTCTCAAATTTTTCCTGAAAAACACCTTTTTGAATTGCTTGTAAATCGAGCAATTTGGGGCGAGAATTTGTCTCAATAGCAAGAGATAAATTTTTAATACTGTTTTCTATTCGTTCCTTTTCTCGATACATTCCACGATGCCTTATTCCATAGCCCAAAGTAAATCCGATAAAGAGTACTGTAATAATAAAAGATGCAAGTGCAATTCCAGGATCTATTCTTGAAGCAGTTGATGATATATTTAAACTTTGCTTCTGAAGATCGGTTAAAGGCGGGTTATCCAATAGAGGATTTAAATTTGTTGTGGGCTGAGCTGATTTTGATTGTTGATAATCCAGATTGCGAGAAACGTGATCGGGCTGAACAATGAAACTATATGCAACGATACTAACCATCAGTACTAAAAACCCCACTAACGCAGCTGTTAATTCCCAATTGCATTTCCAAAATGGTGTCGTGGTATCCATTTGATTGCTTTGAGACTTCAATCGTGGCTCGATAACCAGGATAATATAAAGAATAATAATTCCGGTAGTCACAAATGCGATTAGTGTTCCGATCATTTGACCTGAAAGAGACTTTAGTAACGTATCAAGATCTTCGTGAGTTGAGCCAAACATGGATATTAAAATAAAACCAACTCCAATCGCAAACAGAATGGGCAACAATTCCATCCACATCGAAAAAACTGAGCGGCTTTCTATTCGAGTAGCAGCAAAGCGCTTTTCTTCATTAAAACTGATCAACAAATCTATTTTATTCCATGGTGCATTGCTTTTCTTGATAATTTCTCGACATATCCATACAACTAAGCTGATTAACGCTAAAAGCAGAAGCCAAACTAAAACAAACACTAAAAGATTAATGAGAAGTGATCCCTCTTTGAATTGAGAACTGCCAAATGTCAAAAACCGTTTCATTAAAAATGAAAGAACATCTTCACTGCTCATTTCTCTCGATGCAGAAAACACAGAATAAAACCATCCAGCTGCAAAAATGGCAGCAGTTCCAACTAATATCAAAAAATTTGCACTTTGCTCTGTAAAACCCACTTCACTTAATCGGCCAATTTTATTACTAAGAGGTTGATATATTTTTTCTAATTCTTGCTTGATATCTGAAAATCTTTTAACTTTTTCATCAAAAACTTGTTTATTATCTTTATATAATTCTTGATTTATCTTATACTTTTTATTCGCTAATATTTGATAATTATCAATCAACTTATTCAACTCTTTTTCTGTTGCTTTTAATCTCTCTTCTAAACGTTCATCAATTATTTTATCTCTTTCATATGAAAGTTTGACATAAATATCGGTTATTGTTATGCTAATTTCTTCCAATTCTTTTTCAACTTCTTTTCTTGCTTTTTCTAATTCTTCGGGCTCCTCATGATAATCAATTAATTTTTCTTTCTCTTCATTTATTCTATTTTTCAATAATGTTATTTTATAATCAATATACTCAATCGTATGTTGGTATCTTTCATCACACTGTTTGGCTTTTGTAGAATAAAAACCTTGTATTTCATTAATTAGCTTCTTGTATTCAGTATATGGATCTCCACTAGCCTGTATAGCACAGTAAAATCCCATTTTATTGTAATGTTTTCTATCCGTATCCTTAAAATCTTCTCTAAAATCTCTTATTTTTGAACTATCTTTTTCATCATTTTGAATGTTTTTAACGGAACTCTCTTCACCATTTTGTTTTTCTTTTTTTTCAGAAGATTTTTCATTTAATGGTAGTCCACTTTCCATCTCTTTTCATTTGGTTGTTAATAAAGACATGTATCTAATTTGCTTAAAAAACAATCACTCATAAAATCTTTTCAATGTCATACAACCATTTTACATTGTATAGCTCTTTTGTCTTGGATAGTTATGTACCTTTAAGAAAATTTAAGAGTCCTCTGACCGTTTCACTGTTGCTGGCAAAGGCAAACACGCCTTAAAAACTCTCAGCGATTAAAAAAACAATTCAGAATATTTGTAAACTTAATAAGCAGGTTCCGCAAAGAAAGGGCATAGAACACTTCTTCAGGATATGAAGGGCGGTGACAGAACTGACCTGAACCCTTTACCAAAAACAGTTACAATCTCGCAGGACATGACATCGCAAATCAGATAAGAATGCGATTTTAAAAGCTGAAAGCTTTTATCCCGCGACTTATGGAGGGGTGAAGTGGCGGAATGACGGTCGTCGAGTTGCGTGCTCATCGTAGGCAGGAAGGAGAAAAGGGACTAATGACCGTCAGCGTATATAGCACGTATATTATACAGAAGAATAAAGAAATTTTTATTTAAAGTAAAAAAAATGTAGCCGATTTTACATTGACCGTAAAAAATAAGGTCTCAGGATAGCAGCAGTAACAACCATTGTTTGATGAACCTTGTCTGAACAAACAACCCTCCCCCCTCACCATAAGCAGTAAACTCCTGCGAAAAAGCACGCTCCTTCGATAATTTTATGGGTGTAGCTTTCTTTCCCGAAGATTTGTAAGGACGCATAAAGTCGAAATACTTATCGCCGAAGCTCTGATTCCATCCATCGAACCGTATATTGTTAAAGAAAGATGATGGCACCTAGCTTTACTGGTGGGGAAACCTCAGACACTTTTGGAACCGGAGAAAATGAATTGATATATTGGAGGCAGGGATATTTCAGCAACAGTGTGAAAGATGATGATGAATTCCGAGACAGAACATATCAAAATCCTGTTACAGGAACATCCGGGTATTGTATGTGCCATTCTTTTCGGCTCTCTTGTGAAAGGCAACGCCCGAATGGAGAGTGACGTGGATGTTGCGGTACTTGCGGATCATCGCTTGGTTGCCCGTGAAAAAATGTTGTTGATCGGTCAGATTGCATCTGTAACAGGACGCCCTGTTGATCTTGTTGATTTATCACATGTTGGAGAACCTTTGCTTGGACAGATTCTGAGAGAAGGAGAGCGAATTCTTGGTGATGATACGGTTTTTGCATCTCTCATCAGCAAACATGTTTATAACCGTGCGGATTTTTCCCCTTATCAACAAAGAATTCTTCGTGAGAGGAGAGCAGCATGGATTGGCAGTTGATCGATCAAAAGTTGGAGTCTCTGCGAAGATCCTTGCGCCGCGTTGTGCAAAAGTGCCCTGATGATATGGAGACGCTATCCAGGGATGTTGATGCTCAGGACATCATAACGCTCAATTTAACCAGAGCAGTACAATTTTGTGTCGATATTGGAGCACATCTTATTGCAGACACTGATGTCCCAACGCCCGATACTATGGGAAAGGTTTTTGATGGATTGTCTTCAGTCGGAATTATCAATCCTGATTTGGCTCTGAGAATGAAAAAGGCTGTTGGATTCCGCAATATTGCTGTTCATGATTATGAGGCAATCAACTGGGAGATTGTATTTGCTATTGTCCGGAATCATATCACGGATTTCGAAGATTTTGCAAAGGCAGTGATTGCCTGGCAGGAAAGTACGGAGTAGTAGAAACAAAAAAGCCCAGCTTACTGCTCTCAAAGCACGCAGGGCTTCAGCTTTTAAGTAGGCTCCGCTGAACCGGAGGATCAGTATAACTGATTACCGAAAAGCGTCACCGCGAAATGGGCGAAATCGGAGAGCGGAGTAAAAAAGATACCGAAGTAGAGTGTCAGCAGCATGAGACACGCTGTCACCAGTTGCGGCAGAAAACCGGTCTTGATGGTATCGGGAAGCAGCTGTTTCGATTCGCGCAGGTACATGTTGAGCGGGATCAGCATGTAATAGTACAGTGAAATAACACTGGTGAGGATACCGACAAGAGCCAGCCAGACAAACACCGAGCCTTTTGCAAGAAGGGCCGAAAAAATCATCAGCTTACCAATAAAACCGACCGTCGGCGGGAGCCCGACCAGTGAAATCAGGAATACTGTCATGGCAGCTCCGGCAAGAGGCATTCTCCTGCCAAGACCCCGGTAGTCCTCGATGTTCTCACTACCGGTCTTGTTGGCGATGATTACCGCAACAAGAAACGCCCCGAAGTTCATGAACAGGTAAGAAAGAAGATAGAAAAGCGTTGCCTGCGTTCCAAGCTCATCCATGACAATAATGCCGAGCAGGATGTAACCGCCATGAGCGATAGAAGAGTAGGCCAGCAGTCTCTTGACGTTTTTTTGCCAGAGCGCGACAACGTTGCCGTAGATCATGGAAGCAACCGAGAGGATCATGAGCAGGAGTAGCCACTCTGAACCGGGCGTCAGCGCGCCGGTTTCGGCACCATGAGGAACCGCTACATAGAAAAATCGTATAAGCAGTGCAAATCCTGCCGCTTTGGACGCAACAGACAGGAACGCGGTAACCGGAATCGGTGCGCCTTCGTACACATCAGGGCTCCAGAAATGGAAAGGAACAACCCCGACCTTGTACCCGATACCGGCAAGAATCATGATCGATGCGATCATCAACGTTACCGGATCGTAACCCCGCGATAAGAGCACGCTGCTGATTTCCGAGATGTTGGTTTCACCGGTAAGGCCGTAAAGAATTGAAAAACCGTAAATCATCAAACCTGACGATACCGCACCGTAAACAAGGTATTTCAGTGAGGCTTCCGTCGACCGCTTCTCGCGTTTCAGGTAGCCGGTCAGAACGTAAGCGGCCAGACTGACAAGTTCCATGGAAACCAGGATCATAACCAGGTCTGTAGATGAAGCCATCATAACCATACCGATAACCATGCCGACAACGAGAACATAGTACTCTCCCAAACCCGATACTCTGCTGTTGAGCTCATCGGACGACATCGAGAGGAGCACGGTCAGAATACCGGAAAGCACAAAGAAATACTTGAAGAAGATTGCGAACTCATCGACAACATACATGCCGAAGAAGATTTCCTGGCCGACTATTGCGTGCTGCTGCCAGATAAACCAGAGACTGCCGACGAGCCCGATCAGCGATGTAACCGAAAGCAGATGATGCTTTTTCGGCCCGAATATCAGATCTGCCAGAATCAGCACAAGAAAAAGAACCGACAGGTATATCTCGGGGATATAATATGCAGCACTGGACTTCAGTACTGTGACGATATTCTGAATTTCAGCCCCGGACGGTAGCTCGTACATATTGGTAACGTGAATTTTCTTAAAGCCTTATTCTTGTTCGTTAACAGGATTCGGGCAGGCACAAGGGCCTGCTCCTACAGTATCCTCGGATCAGTTCAACGCTGTCAGTACAACCGGTGAAAGGACTTCGACAAGTTTGTTGATGCTTGTGGTTATCAAGCCAAGTACCGGCATTGGATAAACTCCAAGGATAATGACGATTGCCGCCAGCGGAACGAGCATGGCAAGCTCCCTGCCGTCAAGATCGTTCTTGCCTTTCCAGTCATGAAAATGAATGTGTTCATTGCCCTCAGCGTCTTTCTGCAGCTCATAAACCGCATCAGGGTTTCTTTTCCCGAGAAACATTCTTTGCAGCGACCAGAGCAGGTATGCCGCACCGAAAACGATGCCCAATACGGAAACGATAGCAATATTCCGTGTCAGCTCGGAACTGAAAGCCCCTACAAAGACAAATGCTTCGGAGATAAATCCGCTGAGCCCAGGCAGACCGAGAGAGGCAAACCATGCAACTGTGACAATTCCCGTATAAACAGGCATGTAGGAAGCAAGACCTCCAAACTTGTCAATTTGGCGTGTGTGCGCACGGTCATAGATCACACCGACCAGAAGGAAGAGCATAGCGGTAATGGTACCGTGATTGAACATCTGGTAAAGCGCACCGGTCATGCCCTCGCTGTTGTTGGCCGCGAGGCCGAGCAGCACATATCCCATATGGCTGATCGATGAGTACGCAACAAGTTTTTTGAGATCCGACTGTGCCAGAGCACAGAAAGCGCCGTAAATGATATTGATTGCGCCGAAAACACCAATCACGTAAAGAGATGCCTGGAACACTTCCGGGAAGAAAGGAAAATTGATCCTCATCATACCGTAGGTGCCGAGCTTCAGCAGAACGCCGGCAAGAATAACCGAAATCGGTGTCGGCGCCTCGACATGAGCATCGGGAAGCCAGGTATGAAAAGGAAACATCGGAACTTTGATAGCAAAACCGATAAAGAGTACGATAAACGCTGCATAGCGCCACATGACGCTTTCAGGCCCAAAAATCGAGCCGGGGAGATAATTTTCCTGACTGGCCATTGCAACAAGGCTGAAGGTGTGGTCGCCGGTAGCAGGATCGATAACACTGAAATAGAGACCGATCATGACCAGCAGCATGAACACCGAGCCGAAAAGAGTATAAAGGAAAAACTTGATTGCTGCATACTCTCTGTTCGGACCGCCCCAGATACCGATAAGAAAATACATCGGCAGAAGCATGAGCTCCCAGAACACATAGAACAGGAAGAAATCAAGAGCCACAAAACAGCCCATCATCGCCGTGTTGAGAAGATTGAACAGAATGAAGTAGCCCTTAACCTGTTTCTGTATGGTCCAGCTTGAGAGAACCGCGATAATGGAGATCAGCGCTGTCAGAAGTACCATGGTGATTGACAGGCCGTCCACGCCGAGAAAGTACTCGATGTTCAGTGTGCCGAAGTTGCCCAGATCGAGGGTAATCCAGGGAAGCCTTTCGACAAACTGGAATGTGCCTTCAAGCGAACCGTCTGCGGCGGCGGTGATGCCAGGAAGAGAGGGGTCATAACCCTGCCATATGAGAATCGCCAGCGCCCCCTGTGCAAGCGCCGCAAGCAATGTAACGATTCTGATGATCTGCTTTTGCGATGATGGCACTGCAAGAATTATCAGGCCGGCTATGATAGGCAGAAATACAATTAAACTCAGCATCTTCGGTTATCTGTTGGTTTCAGATTAAATAAAAGTCTCTCTTCGCTTTTACATCACTTGTACGAAATAGTAAACTATGTATCCCGTTACAGCTACAAGCGCCATCACAAGATAGGTCTGTACTTTTCCTGTCTGAAGTTTTTTCATCGCAGCACCGGATGTCTGCACGAAAAAGGCGGTGAAGTTTACCATACCGTCAACAACATACTGGTCGAAACCGCCGCTTGCCGTACCGAATTTTCTGACAAGGGCACCGACTCCGTTGACAATACCGTCGACGATATTATTGTCGAACCAGGCAAGAAGCTTCGATATAAGCAGCGAACCTTTGATGACGGTCGCATCGTAAATTTCATCCCAGTACCACTTGTTGAACGAATAGAGGTAAAGCGGCCTGATGCGCTGTGCGGTTTTCTCCGGATTGATGAAGCCGAATACATAGACAATTAGCGCAAGACCGATACCCAGTGCAACCACAATGCTCGAGTACATGATAGCCGGGTCGTGATTTTCATGGGCAGCATGTGCAATGGCCGCCTGACGCGGATCATTAAACACAGGGCCATGATGCTCATCACCATGGTCGTCAGTTGCATGTGGCGCGGCATGTTCCTCAACAACGGAATGACCAGCAGCAGCAACAGATGCATGAACGTTCTCCTGTTCTGCACCATGTACGGCATCGGAAACATGTTCAACTGCAGCCGTTTCCGCGCTCGCACCCTTGTTTTCACCCTGTGCTACAGATGCATCATGATGAGCGTTGTTGAGGTTTTCATGCTGTACATCTGCTGCCACAACAGTCTCAGGTGTCTGCACCAGGTGCATGAACCAGCCTTTGGCACCGTCAAGCGGGTCGGGCGAAAATACAGCAAAGACCGACAGTGCCGCCAGAACGACAAGAGGCATTCTCATTGCCCACGGCACCTCGTGAACCTCATGGTGCCCGTGGTCATCATGGCCGTGATGTTCATCTGCAGGTTTGAGATGCGTCCTGCTTTCGCCGAAAAAGACCAGCCAGATCTGGCGCCCCATATAGAACGCTGTCAGCATGGCGGAGAAAAATCCGAGAATCGGAATCAGATAGTAGATGCCGCCCCCTTCAACTTCCGCAAAACCCAGCGCACCGGCAAGAATGGCGTCCTTGCTCATAAAGCCGCTTGTCAGAGGAAGACCGGCAAGCGCAAGCGTTGCAATCGTGAAGGTTACAAATGTCCAGGGCATTTTTTTGCTCAGTCCGCCCATCCACCGCATATCCTGTTCATGATGCATGGCGTGGATGATGGCCCCCGAGCCGAGGAAAAGACATGCTTTGAAAAACGCATGTGTGAGCAGATGGAAGAGGGCGGCTGAATAGGCTCCGACACCGAGGCCGAGAACCATATAACCAAGCTGGGAAACCGTCGAGTATGCCAGCACACGCTTGATGTCATGCTGTGTGATGGCGATCGTTGCCGCCATGAAGGCGGTAATCGCGCCGATAAACGCTATGACGTGCAGGGCGTCAACCGTAAGAATCACAAAGATTCTTGCAACAAAGTAGACACCGGCGGCAACCATGGTTGCTGCATGGATAAGCGCTGAAACCGGAGTAGGGCCCTCCATCGCATCAGGAAGCCAGACGTGCAGTGGGAACTGTGCGGATTTGCCGACGCATCCCATGAAAAGCAGAATACCCGCAGCAGTCAGCCATGCCTGTGACATGTGAAAATCGCCGGCCTTGATATGTTCGTAAATCTCTTCGAAACCGAAGGTGTGAAACTGGGAATAGAGAATAAGAATACCCAGCCACATGCCGATATCACCCACACGGTTGGTAAGAAACGCTTTTTTCTGGGCGTCGGCCGCACTATCCTTTTCAAAGAAAAAGCCGATAAGCAGGTAGGAAGACAAACCGACAAGCTCCCAGAAGATATAAATAGAGAAAAGGTTGTCCGAGAGCACGATGCCGAGCATCGAGAAGGTAAAAATACCGAGATAGGCAAAATAACGGCCGTAATATTTGTCTCCCGACATATATCCTGTGGAATAGACATGCACCAGAAAGCTAATAAGGGATACCATGGCAAGCATGATTGCCGTGAGGTTATCGATCATGATCCCCATCTTGATCTGTAATGGGCCTACTCCCGGAACATCTCCGAAATCAATCCAGTTGAAGCTCCAGGCAAGCTTGAACGAAGGATCATAACCAATCACAATGACATCCCAGAAAATCCAGGCTGAAATGGCAAATGTTGCCCCCAGGATACCCACGGCAAGAAAGTCTCCGTTTCGCGGCAGACGACGGTTGAAAAAGATCAACAGTACAAACGAAAGCAGCGGAAGCAGCAGTACGATTATTGATAACTGGATTAAACTGTGCATCATATCTTGGATACCCTTTACAGAAACAATGGAACAACGTTCCCGTTACAGCTTACTCTTTCATTGAATCAATACTGGATACATCCACAGTATTGAACGTTTTATACATATTGATGACAATCGCCAGTGCAATTGCGGCTTCCGCCGCAGCCAGAACAATGACGAACAGACCGAACATCACTCCCTCCATCCCCCCGTTGTACTTGGAAAAGGCAAGCAGGTTGATGTTGGCGGCGTTCAAAACCAGCTCCACCCCCATCAGCACCACGATCGCGTTTTTACGGGTTACGATAGCGAAAAGACCCAGGCCGAAAAGTATTGCGGAGATTACCAGATAGTGATTCAGACCGATTGTATTGAAAAAATCCATTGTGACTTACTTTTCATTCATTTTCCGGGGTTTGTCAGACCTAGCAAGAAACGCTGCGCCGATAAGAGCAAGCAGCAGAAGAATCGATACCATTTCAAAAGGAAGCACGTAACGGGACATGGTTTCAAAACCGATTTTTTCGACTACACTTCCCTGCAGCTGGTTAACCGTCGTAAACCAGTCCGCCCTTGTCAAAAAAGTGTAGATAAGGCCTCCGGTAACGACAACCAGCAAAAGAATACCCGGGACGATATTGAGTACCTCCGTCTTGAGATCGGTCATCATGATCTTGTTGGTAAACATAACACCGAACAGCAGCAACACCAGAATACCGCCGACATAAACGATAATCTGTGTGACAGCAATAAAATCGGCGCTCAGAAAAACATAAAGTGCGGCCACGCCGAAAAACGTAAACAGGAGCGAAAATGCCGAATAGATGACGTTTCTTGAAAAAACCACAAAAGCGGCGGAAAAGACCGTTATCGCAGCAAACAGATAGAAAATTACTGTATAGGTCGTACTGGTCATAAGCTTTTACCCCTCACTTTTTTCCGATACTTCTTTTTTCGCCGCGGCTGCTTTCTTCTCTTCAGCGAGCTTTTTCTCTTTCGCTTCTGCTTCCAGCTTCGTCAGGTTGCCAAAATGATAGATCATGTTATCGCGGTTGAACTCGGAGAAATCACTTACCTGTGTATGGTAGAGACATTCAGTAGGACAGACAGCCGAACAGATGCCGCAGGTCATGCACTGCGCTATATCAATATCGAAAACCGGAACCCAGAACCGCTTCTGCTGACCGCCGGATGTTTTGCCGCAGACAGCAAGATCATCCTTGGTAACCTTGATAGTTTCAATGGTGATACAATCAATAGGACATGCCCTTGCACATTGACCGCATCCGATACAGTCGTCAATTTCGTTGTAGAGGCGGTACCGGCCTATCTCAGGAGTCGGGATAGCTTCCCTCGGATACTGGAGGGTCACCAGACCATCAACCTGATTGAAGTAGTTCTCTTCATCGATACCGGCATCGCCCTTCCGTTTAACAGCATTGAAAAAATGACGCAGGGTAATGCCCATTCCCGTCAGTATGGTTGATATACCGGAACCTATATTCCTGAAATACTCACTCATGATTATCTCTAAGTCCTATTTGACATAAACCTCCCATACCGCGATCAGCACAAATGCCACAAAAGCAAACGGAGTAAGTACTTTCCAGCAAAGGTGCATCAGCTGGTCGACCCTCAACCTTGGCAGCGTCCACCGCAGCCACATCTGGACAAAGATGAAAAAGAAACCCTTCATAACAATCCAGAAAGCTCCCCACACCGGACCGGTTGTCCAGTCGTTGAGAGAAAGCGGACCGATATTCGGCAGCGGTGAATTCCAGCCGCCGAGAAAAACGATGGAAATGATCGCCGAAACCATGAACATACTGCCGTACTCGGCAAGGAAAATAACCGCGAATTTCATACCGGTATACTCGGTAAAATATCCGGCCACAAGTTCCGATTCGGCCTCGGGAATATCGAAAGGTGCACGGTTCGTCTCTGCAAGCGATGCAATGAAATAGATGATAAACGGAAGCCATGCGATCGGGTTCTGAAACAGGAAGAAATGTAAAAACCCGTACTCACCCTGTTGCAGCAGGTTGAACTGCTGCATGCTCAACGTACCGGCCATCATGGCACCGCATAAAATGGCAATTGCTGCGGGTATCTCATAGCTGACAATCTGTGCAACACTCCTGATGGCGCCATAAAGCGCCCATTTATTGTTCGAACCCCACCCGGCAGCCAGAATACCGACAACCTCGAGAGCAACGATACCTATTGCGTAGAACAGCCCGACGTTCAGATCGGCACCGATAAAGGCCGGTCCGAAAGGCAGAACCGCAAAAGCAAGAAAAGCTCCCACAAAAAGTATTCCGGGTCCGATGACAAATAAAAACTTGTCAGCCGACTTGTTGACGATATCCTCTTTCTGGAGCAACTTGAGAATATCGGCAAGGGTCTGTAAAATACCCCACTTACCGACCTCCATCGGACCGAGCCGATCCTGCATGAATGCTGATATTTTCCGTTCACCGTACACGCCGTAGGTCAGAGCATACAAAGCAATAAAGACAAGAGGAATAGCAGCTATAATGATAAGCCCGAAAGGCAGTCCGAACAGGTACAGTTCCGAAAGTGCATCGGACCAAGTATTGAGGCTTGTACTCATAACAAAAGGAAAACTGTTTGGCAGAAGGGCTCCGGTACTCATCGGTCAACCTCCCCGAGCACAATATCGATGCTTCCTATGATTGAGACAAGATCCGGAATAAGCTGCCCATGAGAAAGTTCTTTCATGGCGGAGAGATTTACGAAACAGGATGAACGGGCTTTGCAACGCAGAGGCCTGGTTGATTTCCCGTCACTCTGGATATAAAACCCAAGTTCACCCCGCGGGTTTTCCGCACGACCATAGACTTCACCCGCTTTCGGTCTGATGCGTTTGGGAATGGCTGCCTTCGGGTCAAAACCATCTTCTTCCGGCATCATTTCCAAGCACTGCTCGATGATATTGAGGCTCTCTTCCATTTCCATCGCCCTGACAAGGTGGCGGGAAAGACAGTCACCGATATTCGAAAATCTTCCGTCGGGCACACAAACCTTGAAATCAAGTTCGGGATAAATGGAATAGGCATCCTCCTTTCTGAGATCCCAATCCACTCCGGAACCGCGCAACATGGGGCCGGACCAGCCATAATTAACCGCGACATCAGCGGGCATCATGCCGACACCTTTCGTACGCTTCACGAAAATCTCGTTTTCGGTCAGCAATTTCTGCAATTCAAGTGCTTTCGGCCTGAAATATTTGACAAACTCGGCGGTACGCTGCTTGAAACCTTTCGGAAAATCGTAAGCAATCCCACCGATTAAAATATAATTATACAACATCCTCGCTCCCGAGGTCCACTCGAGAAGGTTGAGCATATGCTCCCTGTCCCTGAAGCAAAAAAGAAATGGGGTGAATGCACCAAGATCAATAGCGTAGGTACCTATGGCAACCAGGTGAGAGGCGATTCTGTTAATCTCGGCTACGATGACGCGCATGAACTCGACACGCCTTGGAATTTCAACGTCAAGAAGTTTTTCTACGGTAATGCAGAAAGCGAAATCGTTGTTCATCGAGGCCAGGTAGTCCATGCGATCCACAAAAGGCACAATACCCGGATAATCAACCATTTCAGCATGCTTTTCAAAACAACGGTGAAGGTAACCCAGGTAGGGCTCGGCTTCGATAACAACCTCGCCATCCGTCTTGCATTCAAGCCGAAGCACACCGTGAGTCGAAGGGTGCTGGGGCCCCATATTTAAAATCATCTCCTCACTGGAGAGATCTTTTTCAATCACCACCCGGTTTTCACTTTTCGGAGTAACCCTGACCGATTTATGTTCCGCCTTCCCCAACTCCTGCATGTGTAATGCTTTTACAATTAAAACGTGTACCCGATCCTTTAATTCGGTACTTTAATTCCGTGGTACGTCTCCTGTACCTTGTAATCCTTGCGAAGCGGATACCCTTCCCAGTCTTCCGGGCAAAGTATTCGTCTCAGGTCGGGATGACCACTGAATGACATACCGTACATATCGAATGCTTCCCTCTCATGCCACTCTGCTGTTTTCCACACCCTGGAGACAGAGGGAATGACTCCACTGTCCCTCTTACATCGCACCTTTATTGCTATTTTATGGCCAAGTTCCCCAAGTGATTCGAGGTTGCACACGATGCCGAGCTTTCCCTCTTCGGGATAATCGACACCGGAAAGACATGCCATATAGTTAAAACGCAGTTCCGGATTGTCGCGCATGAAAAGCGCTATATTCAGCCAGTGCTCAGGCTGCAAGACCTCGAAAAAAGGCATGAAAGGATTTTCATCCAGCTCCGATATAGCATCCCCAAATTTTTCCTTCAGAACATCCCAGACAGCCTTTGCTTCAATGACTTCAGGTGACTGCGATGTATTTTCCTGTGCCTCTTCCATCTGGAATTTGCTTGATTTTAGTGTTACGAAGCCTTTGCACCCTTCCTTGCCTCCTGAATCAGCTGACCCGGATCGATACTTTTTTCTTCAAGCTTTTTCAGTGCTTCTGCACGCGAAATACCGATCTGCTCCATGCGGATAAGCTCCTGGATCTTCATCAATCCCCCGATAAGAGACTCGGGCCTCGGTGGACAACCGGGCACATAAACATCTACCGGTATGATCCTGTCAACACCTTTCAACACATGATATCCATGTTTCCAGTAAGGGCCTCCGCAATTTGAACAGCTTCCCATGGAAAGGACATACCGCGGCTCGGGCATCTGTTCATAGAGACGAACCACTCTTTCAGCCATTTTCATGGTAACCGTTCCGGCAACAATCATCAGATCGGACTGGCGTGGAGACGCCCGGGGAAAAATACCGAAACGTTCGAGGTCGTAGTTTGAAGCATTGGTTGCCATCATTTCGATAGCACAACAGGCAAGCCCGAACCCCATTGGCCAGAGAGAAGAGAGGCGCGCCCAGTTCATAACATTGTCAACCGATGTCACGAGCACATTATGCTTCGATATTTTTGCGTCAAGTAAACCCATACTTCGTCATGCTTGAAACGTTCTTCGTATCAGGAAGTTATCCCCCGGGCTCCTTTTCCTCCAAAACCGGCATTTCAGGGATGTTGGGTGTCGGCCTTACCCAGTCCAGATCTCCTTTCACCCAGGCATACACAAGACCGATTATCAGAATGCCTGCAAAAACAAGGGCTTCGATCAGAGCGAAACCACCAAGCTGCTTGAATACCGTTGCCCATGGAAAAAGAAAGACAACTTCAACATCAAAAATGATGAAGATCAGGGCCACGACATAAAAACGTATATTGAATTTTATCCATGCTGAACCCACAGCTTCTTCACCGCACTCATAAATCGCAAGCTTTTCGGGATTGGGTCTGCTGGGTCGCAAAAGGCGGGCTGTTAGATAGCCACCGACAACAAAAATGATACCGAGGAGAAGAAAAACAAAAACGGTGCCGAAATCACTCAACGTTTGATCCATAACAGTATTTTTGACGTTGATATTCCTGGCTCATGATAGACTTTTTAACGAGCTTTCATCAAGTGCGCCCAATATAAAAAAATTGCTGTTCAAACCATAACAAATCACATAGCAAAAAACACCTACTCTCCTCCAAACACTTTTTCGCTTAAAACAGCGAGATAACGGAGAGCATAAAAAATCAACAGTAGTGAACAAACAATAACAACAGCCTGCACAATCCAGGTCACTCCGACAATTGTATAAAGCACTTTCCCGAAGGTTGCGGAAAGAAGCAGCCATAGTATCGGAAGCCAGGCAATGATAAAAACGACTTTCAGCCCCCTTACCATCAATTGCTTTCTCTGTTCACTCATTTTCATCAAAAAACAATCCTCCGATCTGTGTTGCGAGAGAAGGGTCGAGGCGCTTCAGTATCATATGCTGTTTCCGGAGCCCTTTGAAGTCGCCTTGAGAGAGACAGTACATGGCCATTTTACAGTGAGGCTCGGCCCCGTCAGGTTCAAGCTCAAGAGCTTTCTCGATCATCGACCTTGCCATGTCGTACTGGCCGATATCAATATACACGTCCCCCAGGAGACAATACGCATCAACATAACCGGGATCGATCTCCAGAGCTTTTTCAAGCGTACTGATCGCCGCCTCTTCTTTTCCCATCGTAAGCTGCACAAATCCGAGATTCTTGTACGCATGAAGAAAAGTCCTGTCCAGGGCAACAGCACGAAGAAAATCCTGCCCTGCCTGCCGGTAATTGCCTGTAGACATATGGGCAACCCCCCTTGAATAGAGAGCGTTGACATTTTTTCTGTCTTTCTCAATCAAGCGGTCCAGTATTCCCACCGCTTGTCCGTAACGGGCGCCGTTGATATAAACAAGGGCAAGATCATACTGTTTTTCAGCATTGTCAGGATCATCCCTGACTGATTTCTCGAGCCTGTCAATTTTCTGCATGCGCCTCGACATGTTTTGTGTTCTGTAACCGCTCAAATGTACCCTGAATAGTATGGAGTTTTGCTATCTGGTCGATGATGCGTGAAGCAAGCCACTCAGCGAAAGGTGGAAAACCGTTGATGCACCTGATATACTGTTTGTAAGAAAACGGAGATTTCTCCAGCAACCTCCGTGCTTCATACTCCGTTTCGCTGTTATCAGCAAAAAAACCGTAAGGAAACATAACCACACTGTCATAACCTTCTGCTTCGAACTCACCGAACGCTTTCTGAACGGTTTCCGCTGTCCACTCTCCACCTGTAGTATGGTTCATGCAGCCTTGTTTGACATCATGAAAAACATTTCGCGGGTCATCCATGATTCGCTGCTTCATCATATCAAAAAACTCACCCGTTTCGTTCAACCCTGTAAACACCTTCGGAGGATTACCGGCTCGATCCCGTACAAGAGTACCATGAATTACCAGCACAAGTCCCTTTCTGACACCTTTATCCACATAGGCTCTGTCAACCTTTTGAAACAGATAGTCGGTATAGATCCGGTGAAGTTGCTCGTCCTGCCAGAGCTTGTTTAGCAACCGAACCTTTTCAAACTTGTGATCGCCGTAAATATCCGTCACGATCTGGCAGGCCACCCCACATGAAAAAGCGGACTCTACGGGAATCATCGGCACAACAACCACTCCGTCGTATTCAGCCTGAATATCACTGAGTGTATCTTCAAGGTACGGTGGGACAAAGTAGTAGGAATCAAACACATCCACCTCCACGGAAGACAGTATTTCACGGCTGCTCCTGCTGATCAGATTCGTAATCGACATAGTTTGCATCCTGTTGGTGTCAACAAGAGTCGATTCATAGTTATGCAGTCTCCAGTCTATGTAGTGCCGGGTAGACCTGTAATCTGCAATCAGATAAATCAGGAGTTTCGGCACCTTGACAATCTGGCGGGTTATTACCTTGACGATTCTTCTGGTACTCGGCCAGAGGTTTCGAAGCGTTAATCTTTCAACCTCACCGTATGTAACTATAACAACTGCGTATTTTTTTTTCTTCACAATCCAACCCACCACTTTAATTCAGCATACATGATCAGAAAACCGATCAGGCCGCCAACAAGAGTCTGCATGAACGTGTGTGCTTTTAGATAGATTCTGGACCACATCAGCACCGGCACCAGGAACAAAAGCCAAAATGCAACCGCCCCAAACTGTAGATAGAGAAGGGCTATGGAAGAGGCAAGTGTCAGCAGGTGTATGCTGATCTTCCATTGCAGTGTGATCAAAAGTATGAGCACCGTATTAACAGCATTAAACAGTAAAATACCGGTAAAAATTCTAGGGGCTTCCAGTTGCTGCATCAGCTCGTATCCGAGGAAATTGACACCGACCATCACCAGCAACGGCAAAAAACGCTGTTCGCGGAATGTAATGTTGTAATCGGACACCTTGCCGATTTTTTTCAGCCCGTATATCAGCAATATGGGAACAATGGTGCTCGCAAGAAACAGGACCAGGAGATAGTCCCATCGTGCCGGGTCATCCTTGAAACCTAAAACGGCAACAAAAAAATATGCTGCAGGCGCCACAAAGACAGGACTGATTACCCAGGATATCAGGGATGCAAAACGATGGAGCGGCATGGAGTAAACAAGGAGCAAAAAAGAGGTTACGCACAAAATAGTATAGCTATCACGGAAGATAGTTTTTATAAAAGAAAAAACCACGTATATTCTTTTTTTATTGTGGATTGCGAGAGTGGTGAAATTGGTATACACGCTAGTCTTAGGAACTAGTGCCGTAAGGCGTAAGGGTTCGAGTCCCTTCTCTCGCACCTCGAGAACGGATGCCTCGAAAAACCGTCGCGGGCGTTTCGAGAGCAAGGCGAACGGAGCGCAGGAACCGGAGTGTACATAAAGTACATGAGGATTCCGAGCACCGCTCAACGCGGCTATCGGAATGCCAAGCAGGTTTTTCGAGGCATCCCCAAGCCAAAGTGGCGGAACTGGTAGACGCGCTGGACTCAAAATCCAGTGGGTGAATAGCCCGTGTGGGTTCGAGTCCCACCTTTGGTACCAAAACCCTGCACAGCAAAACCTGTTCAGCATGCGGAAAATGTATTCGCCCTGGAGAGAGGTTTACATGGAATCCTTCAAGGACGAAGCCCATCCTTTTCATCCGGGAAAAACAATTTTTACAGACATCCCTCCTGAAGAAGACGAGGAACGCTATGTCCTGCACCGCGCGGAAAAAAGCTTCATCATCATGAACCTTTTTCCTTACAACTGCGGGCACCTTATGGTTATACCTTACCTGCAAACCCCTGAGCTTTCCGACCTGGACGATGTGACAAAACTTGAAATCATGCAGCTCGCCGATGTTTGTATGGAAGCTCTCCGCAGAACGATTCACCCGCACGGATTCAATTTCGGCGTCAACGTCGGGAAAGTTGCCGGAGGCAGTGTCGATTCGCACATCCATTTTCACATTGTTCCGCGTTGGGAAGGCGACACAAACTTCATGCCCGTCATCGGTGAAACGAAAGTGCTGAGCAATGACATGCGCCGTCTCTACAAGCAGCTGCGGGAAACCATAAAAGAAATAGTGCAGGAAAAAGCCGGGCAATAACCAATTATGGAAAGGCCTGAAAGCCCCATAACCGGCAACACCTCTCCGGCTCCTTTCCTGAAGGTTTCGGATCGGCTCGGTTCGAATTGCTCTGAACAATGGCAACTGGTTCGCGATCTTGACTCGGAACTGATCTACCTCTCCCCAAGACCTGATGAAGCAGAGATCGAAACCTACTATCCCTCAGCCTTTTACGATCCACACCTTTCGGTCGCAAACGCAGGCACACTTCGAGACAAACTTTACCTTGCTTTTCGCAACGTCGTGCTCAAAAAAAAGGCATCGCTGATCGAGAATAGTGGTTCGTCCCTTTCCGCCTCATCAAAACTCCTTGAGGTCGGCTGTTCTTCCGGTGAACTTCTTGAAACCCTTCGCCAAAGAAATGGCCTCCCTTCTGAAAATTGCCTCGGCTTCGAGAAAAACAGCCGCTCAGCATCCCATGCAAGGAAAACTTTCGGCTTTGACGTCCAAACCGCTGACTTCCACGATAGCCCACCCTCTGGAATGTTTGACCGCATAATCTTCTGGCACACGCTCGAACATATTCACCGGATCAACGAAACCCTGGAAAAAGCAGCACAATATCTTGGCAAAAACGGGGTCATGGTTATCGCATTGCCTAATGCCGGAAGCTTGGATGCAACCCTCTACGGCAAACATTGGGTCGCCTGGGATGCTCCCCGCCACCTTTACCACTTCAACCCTGCGACACTCGGCAAACTGCTCAAACGATACGGTCTGGAAATAACCTCCATGCAACCGTTCATCCCCGATACCTTCTATAACTGTATCTACAGCGAAGAGAACATCAGGAGGGAAAAAGGCGGCTTAGGACTGATTCATCTTGCAAGAGGGATCATAAGGGGGATGCGAGGCACGGCTGCAGGAGCACGACACCATGAGTTGTCTTCGACGCTGGTTTATACGGCAAAATACATGCACTCAGGCTCCCAGAAAACTGTTCAACGTTCAACGAGCAAGGTCTCAAACAACCTTCATATAACAACCTATCACCCTTTATACCTTTACAACGTCTAGAATTGTGTCTAAAATGAAAAAATCGTGCACAAATTTAAGAACCAGATGGCTTAACTGAATGTCTTGTTTCATACCTTTTGCCTACACCTGGCATTTTTCTTATTTTTCACTAGCGGAAAAAACAACATTCTCCTGTTACAACTCACTAAAGAAAGAAAGCTAAAATGAAAAATATTTTCAGCCTGCTGATAGCCACTCTCATAGGCACAATAGGAATAAATTTGCTAAGTACTGCAAACGCAAAACCGCTTGACTGTACTTATCACTCATCTCCAAATTTTGGAAGTGGTTGGTTCTTGTACGCATCCTAAGAATCGGCGAAGATCCAAATCAAGCTGTAGGTTTAATTGGAAATCCAATATCCATGCCATCAGATAGACAAATAGTTGCCCGCATAAAGACAACATACCGTAATGTAATCCAAATATCCGTACATGGTAAAGAGTCTCCTTTTGGCATTTTTCTCAAGAATCAGAATGGTCCCGCAACATTAGAATTTGCCGAAATTATTGAATGTTCTAACAACAATGATTGATCTACATTCTATTTCTTTGGACACAGTCCTTTCTTGTCTGAGCCTTGCTATATCAATTGGCTCTCTTGCGCACGTAATTCGAAAGGACCGTAACGTTTTAATAAGTGCAGGTATTTCAAAACTAGTATTATTGAGTTTTATTTGGTTTTTCCAAAATATTAAACACAAAACAGAAATCAACTACATAACCAAAGAAGTAATCGAAAAACTCAAATAAAAACCTACAACTAGATTCATAATGACACAAAAAAACTAAACCACAAAAATGAAAATGAACATACATTCATTTATTAAAGCGCATTTAATTGATGATTCTTTTTTTATGGATATATATTATAGACATCAAAATGATGAGGAACAGTTGAATTGCTTATTTGAAGAATGGTGTTATAACTTCCCTGACCATATCGATCTAAACGACACATTAGACTCAGCAAACAGCTATTATAGAAGTGCCAGAATAATTGCGAGGCTTTGGTATAAAGATTCAGACTTAGTGTCATTCATTGATAAATGCTGGAAAGAATATATAAAAATGTATGACAGAAAAAACAATCCCGAGAACAGATATGATGATGATTATTTTGACGATTGGAGTTAAATCAAAAAAGAATAATTTAATAAATGGAATGAAAATATTTATCTCATTTAATTGAACCCAACATAGAGGGGGCTCCTATTTCACCAACAATCGCACTTGAAGCCTCAAAGTATTTGTGCCAAAACATTAATAATCTTGATAATTTCAAAGGATCCAAATATTTTCTATAATCGTCCGTACCATCCCAAATATAGCCCATACCTATAACATAAATTCTTGTATCCTTATCAAAATCTGATAACACATTTATACTTTTTATCATTAAAACTCACCTTCCGGATCAAGAATCCTCACTTCACCATTTTTATAAAAAGATGTCATAGATAAATTTTCCAACATATCTGATATTATCAAAACCCATTTTTTTTCAGAAAACTCATAATCAATATGCCCTGAAATTCTTTTTATTGATGAAATTATATCAGAATGCGGTATCTCATTATTCGATTCAGACAAAACTAACCCGATCGCCTCTTTTACTTTTTTTAGACAATATACGCTACGTTTTTATTTCATTTATAAACTTATAGTATTGGCGCCTTTTTAAGTGATTCAAGAATTTTTCACTTGGTTCAGGATCTATTTTTCCCCGGAGCACAACCTCAACATGCTTTTCATTGACAGCCGACGAAAACCTTATTATTTCTATATATCTTCCAGGCCTAAACCATTGTGATATTAACTGGTGTATTTGGCTCTTTATATTACTATTAAACTCGTATATTAATTTCTTTCGTATTGCACTGCGCTGGAAGGGATACGAACTTCATCCCCGATACCTTCTATAACTGTATCTACAGCGAGGAGAACATCAGGAGGGAAAAAGGCGGCTTAGGACTGATTCATCTTGCAAAGGGGATCATAAGGGGGATGCGAGGCATGGCTGCAGGAGCGAGACACAATGAGTTGTCTTCGACACTTGTATATACCGTAAGACACTTGAAATTATAGCTTGTTCCGAAAAGAGTAACAACTTAGCCGAGATCACCCGAAAATGGAGATCGGCAGATCAACAGTATAAACGATCCTCAATTTAGAGGAAACTATAAAAACTTCATTAACACATCTTTCTTACAAACAAATCACACTAAAGGCTTCGATAATAGACGATAATGTATTATATTATCTTGCGTTATCAGAGAATCTGCAATAGAGGTGCCCATAAAGCAGATGGAATAGCAAATATCAGAAAACCCGCTCGACTAATTTCGGGCTCAACCATTGAGGAGAAACAATGCGTAATTTTGCATTTGTCTTGATGTTCGCACTTTTTACAGGGTGCGGTGATCCAGATCCAAAAAATATTGTCTTCGGCCCCGACCCTCTCAAGCAAATGGAGGAACAAAGCGACCAGTTCAAAAAACTTTCAGAAGAGGAACTTGGCTTGCTGGTTGGTTACCTTGCGGTCATGGAAATAAGACAGGCATTCGGTGGAAATGCAAAACCCGCTACAGGAAGAACTGTCGGCGAAGTGCTCATTGATGCAAAAGCAATGAAACAAGAATTGCAAGAGCAGCAGTGATGGAAAGGACAAGCCATACCAGCTTGTCAGGCTGCACAACAATAAATGTTGTTAATATGCATCTAAGGAAGTTTGACCCGACCTCTGGTTACCCGTCATTGCCTATAGCTTGAGGAGGGCACTCTTCAAGCTGTTCAAGGCAGAGAGTAAATTCTTCATCAGTTTCCGGTTGCCTGCTGACATAGGCATAGCCTTCTTCATCCGATACAAAAAAATCAGGTGCCGCAGCATAGCAGATCGTGCAAGCGGTGCAGCCCTCACCATTCGGGTTTTCTGGATCGGTACAGTAAAAAGGCCCGCTGACATTTTGCGGGTGTTTCGCTTCCTTATTTGCCATGAACCATTTTCTGTTTTCTGTTTTATATTCCGTCTATCCATTAACGTTAATAAACCCACACAAAAGAACAAACTTGCAACTCTGCTTCCCTGCCAGAGACCGACTAACGATACTCCGTGCCATACAGAAAACCGGAAAGACTGCTGCAAACTGAGGATGCAATACCGTCAGAAAAGTTTGGGAACAAACAACAACACCGCATTGTAGAATATGGTGGTATGTAAA